>NZ_JBQEMW010000001.1:1741076-2460811 GCF_052044325.1 Luteimonas sp. 22616 | reverse complement strand
CCCCCCCCCCCCCCCCCCCCCCCCCCCCCCCCCCCCCCCCCCCCCCCCCCCCCGCTCCTACAAAAAAGGCAGCTGGCCTCAATCCTCGCGGGCGAGCAGCCGCTCCCACCCCTCGCGGCCCAGCTTCTCCAGCGTCTCGACGTTGCGCTCGACGATCGCATCCGGATCCGGAAACGCCGCCACCGCGCGCGCCACGCTGTCCTCGCGCAGCAGGTGCAGCGTGGGCCACGGCGAACGGTTGGTGGCATTGGCGATGTCGTCCGGCGCGCTGCCCGCGAACTGGTACTGCGGATGGAAGCTGGCGACCTGCAGTTCGCCGTCGAGGCCGAGCTGCTCGACCAGCGCGTCGGCGTCGTCGAGGAAGTCGTTGTAGTCGAGGAAGTCGGCCAGCACCTGCGGGTGGACGATCAGCGTCGTATCGATGTCCTCCGCGGGCGTGTCGCGCAGCCGCAACAGCTCCTCGCCGAGCGTTTCCAGCAGCGCTTCGGGCGTGGTGGCGTCGCTGAGCACGTAGCGCACCTGGCCCTTGGCGACCACGGCCTTGGCGAATGGGCACAGGTTCAAGCCGACGACGGCGCGTTCGATCCAGCGGCGGGTGTCGGCGATGGGGTCGGTCATCGGAATCCTCGAAACCTGCATTTTCTGGCCCTCCCCTTCAAGGGGAGGGTTGGGTGGGGATGGGGTGGGCCGACGGCATCGGCGAAACCTTATCCCAAGCCCATCCCCATCCCGCCTTCCCCTTGAAGGAGAAGGAGAAAAACAAGCGGTCAGTCGCGGAAATTGTCGAACTGCAGCGGCAGTTCGAACTCCTTGCCGCGCAGCAGCGCCATCGCCGCCTGCAGGTCGTCGCGCTTCTTGCCGGTCACGCGCAGCTTGTCGCCGTTGATCTGGCTGTCGACCTTGAGCTTGGCGTCCTTGAGCTCGCCCTGGATCTTCTTCGCCAGCTCGCGCTCGATGCCCTGGCGGACGGTGACCTTCTGTCGCGCGCCGGCCAGGTTGGTGTCGATGTCGCCGAACTCCAGGCAGCGGGCGTCGATTTTCCGTGCTGCGAGCCGCGCGCGCAGGATGTCGGTCATCTGCTGCAGCTGGAACTCGCTCGGTGCCGACTGGCTGATGATGTTGTCGTTGCGCTCGAAGCTGGCCTCCACGCCCTTGAAGTCGAAGCGGGTGGTCAGTTCGCGGTTGGCCTGGTCGACGGCATTGGTGAGCTCGTGGGTGTCGACTTCGGAGACGATATCGAAAGAGGGCATGGCGTTGGCTGTAACGGAATAAGGGCAGTGCAGGTTAGCGCATGTGCGGCGGCACGGCCTGTTGCGGGATCGCGCCGTCCGCTGCCGACGGAGCGCCTCGCGCGCGGGCCGCACTGCCTGCGCCGACGCCAACGCCGCGTGCAAGCGGATGCCGCGCGGCGGCGTGCGGCATCACTTCATGATCGACTCCGCAAGCCGGGGTGCGACGAACCGAGCGCACTTGCGCGGCGCGCGTGGCGCAGGCAACGTCGCGCGATGCCGCAGCCCACTCCCGCTCCGCCCCCGCCAGGTCACCCGGCGCCGTCCGCGCGCCGCGCCGGCCCGGCGCTCTACATGCTCGCGGCGGTGGCGCTGTTCGCGCTGATGGATGCCGGGCTCAAGCTGCTGTCGCCGCACTATCCGGCGCTGCAGGTGGCCACCCTGCGCGGCGCCTCGGCGCTGCCGCTGGTGCTGGCGTGGTCCATGGCCTCGGTCGGCGTGCGCGGGCTGCTGCGCGTGCATTGGCCGCTGCACCTGCTGCGCGGCGTGCTGGGCGTGGCGATGATGGCCGGCTTCGTCTACGGCCTGCGCACGCTGCCGCTGTCGACGGTCTATGCGATCACCTTCGTCGCGCCGCTGCTGGTCACGGCGATGGCGGTGCCGATCCTGCGCGAGAAGGTCGGGCCGCGGCGTTGGGGCGCGATCTTCATCGGCCTGATCGGCGTGCTGGTGGTGCTGCGTCCGACCGGGCAGGGGATGATGACGCTGGGCGGGCTGGCGATCCTGCTGGCGGCGGTGTGCTATGCGGCCTCGGCGATCACCGTGCGCATGCTGGCGCAGCGCGACAGCACCCAGGCGATGGTGTTCTGGCTGATGGTGATCCTGGTGGTTGGCGGTGGCGCGCTGTCGTGGCACGAGTGGACGCCGATCCAGGCCCGGCACGGGTGGGTGATCGCAGGCATCGGCGTGGTCGGGACGCTCGCGCAGGTGCTGCTGACCGAGGCGTTCCGCCGCGGCGAGGCGTCGATGATCGCGCCGCTCGAGTACACCGCGCTGGTCTGGGGCGTGATGCTCGACCTGGCGCTGTGGCAGGTGTTGCCCGACGGCATGACCTGGGTCGGGGCGGGAATCATCATTGCCAGCGGGCTGTACATGATCCGGCGCGAGCGCGTGCGCAACGTGGAGCACGGGCAGCCGGTCGAGCATCCCTGAGCCTGAAGGCCTGGCCCCAGGCTGTCAGTCGCGCGCCGGTTTTCGCGAATCCTCCAGGGTCCCTCACCCCCGGAGTCGCTCCCCCATGCGCAAGCCACGTCGTTACCTCGCCATCGGCGCCCTGTCCGCCGCACTCGCCTCGCTGGTCGCCTATGCGGCGCAGCCGTCCCTGCAGCGTGTCCTTTCGACCCCGCAGGCCGCGGCGGCCGCGACGGATCGCCCACAGTCGCGGTTGCCAGCCAGGCCGGGCACGGCGAGGCCCCCGGTCGGGAATCCGATTCCATTTCCGCTGCCGGTGCCCGGAACGCCCACCCGGGAGGACGTGGGCGATCCCGACTCGTTCGGCCGCCCGCTGAAATGGCTGGGTGTGACGCAGGCTGACATCCACCTGAGCGAGGACTGCTCGCTGCCGGAGCACCAGTACGAGGGCTCGCACTGCCAGCAGACGTTGCCAGCGCAGACGACGTTCTTCAGCTTCCAGGACACCGGCAGCATCACCCTGCCGGGCAACGCCGCGCACTCGCTGCTGTGCTACTGGTTCTCGCCGCTTCTGGCGCTTGCCTACGAGAATCCGGGCACGGAGCCGGTGACCGCGTCGCTGATCTACCGGCCGCGGTTGACGATCGAGAGCGAAGTGCTGCGTGATCCCTCCCTGATCAATCCGAGAACGGGCCAACCCTTCGGCGGCAGCCTGAGCACGGCCATGAGTTCGAACGAGCAAATCAATGCGACATTGCTGGGATCCGAGCAGAGGTACGAGGCCCAGCGTGACTCGAATGTCTGCATCGCCGGCTTCCTGACCAGGCGCAGCCTTGTCGACATGTACGGCCTGAGCGAGGCCCAGGCGCAGGAGATGTTCCGGAAGCCGATGACGATCCGCCTGGATGTCAGCGGCCAAGCCCGATATGTACCCGAGGCGTCGCTGACGTTCGGGCTGCGCATCGTCGGCGATTGATCGATCGAAAGCGCGCTGAAAAAAAAGCAGGACGGGCCGAAGCCCGTCCTGCCGTGTTGCACCGGATGCGCGGCGGCGCCGCGCGCGCGTTCAGAAGCGCGCGCCGATGCCGACGCCGACCATCACCGGGTTGAACTCGGTGGTGCCGGCCTTCGCGCCGTTGACCTTGATGTCGCCATCGCCGTCGAAATAGCGCGCGTCGGCGCGGGCGAACCAGGTCGGGTTGATGTTGACGTCCACGCCGACCGTCGCCACCGCGCCCTTGGCGGTTTCCACGCCGATGCGGTTGCCGGCCAGCGCGCCGGTATCGGCCGCCTTCTCGTTGCTGTAGTTGGTCTCGTGATAACCGAGGCCCACGAACGGACGCACGATGTTGTCGGCGGCGCCGAAGCGGTACTGGCCGCTGAGCGAATACGCCTGCCCGTCGATGCTGGCGGTCTTGTTGCCGCCGGTGGACACGCGGTAGCCGGCCTTGTCGGCGCCCCAGGCTTCGACCGAGATGTTGTCGGTGATGTTCCAGGCCGCGCTGAGCGTCGGCGTGCCTTCGCCCTCGGCCTTGGTCAGGTTGCCGTCGATGACGGGATTGCGGGTCGGTTCGGTGAGCGAATAGCCACCGACCACGCTGAAGCGCTTGCCGGCTGCGGTGTCGCCCGAGCCATCCTGCGCGAACGCAGCGGGAGCGAAGGCGGCGGTGGCGGCAAGGGCCAGGGTCAGTGTGCGAATGGACAACATGGGGGAGTCTCCTCTTGATTGTTCTATGCCCCAGGGAGAGGGGCGCGGACAACCTAACGAGACGCGCATGAACCGGCCTTGTTTGCGTTGGAAGCATTCAGGGAACTTTGACGTCCGATTAAGCGAGCGGATGCACATGCGCGTCGTGGCATGACGAAGGTCACTCCCTCCACCGGCACGCGTCGCAGGGTGGCCATGGCGCGAAACTGAATGCAGGATGGATCGAGGGGAAAGACAGATGCGGATCGTGGCCATGGGTTGCGTGCTCCTGCTTGTTTGCGGTGGCGCGGCCGCCGCCGGAAGCAGCGTCAACGTCAATTGCGACGTGGACAGCGACTACGACTTCGCGCTTACGAAGAAGAGCGTCATCCTGACCCGCAAGGACGGCGCGCCGAAGACTGTGCTCATGCGTCAGGGGCGGCTGTTCATCGACGACCGGTGGGTCGGGATCGGCGCCGCCGACCGCGACCGCCTGGTCGATTACGAACGCGAGGCCAGGGCGGCGATGCCGCTGGCCGCGCAGATCGGCCGGGACGCCGCCACCATTGCCTTTACCGCGCTGGGCGAGGTGGCCAAGGGATTCAGCCGCGATCCGGAGGCGACCGAGGCGAAACTGCAGCAGGCACGCGTCGAACTCGACCGCAGCCTGGCGCGCTCGGTCAGCGCCACGCACTTCAACAGCAGTGAGCTGGGCAAGGGCATCGGCGAGGCGGTGGCCGGCGTGGTGCCGCGCGTGGTCGGCGACATCGTCGGCGGTGCATTGCGCGCCGCATTGACCGGCGATACCGCGCAACTGGAGCAGTTGGACAACCTCGACGCCCGCATCGAAGCCGTGGTCGAGCCGCGCGCCAAGGCGCTTGAGCGCAATGCTGAAACGCTGTGTCGCGCGATGCAGTCGCTCGACCGGATCGACGATGCGCTCGAATACCGCCACGACGGCAAGCCGCTGGATCTACTGCGGGTCGAGGCGAGGGACCGCGCCAAGCCCCTCGACTGAGCCTGTCGCCTCGCGTTCACGCCGATTTCTCCCCTGCGGCGTGGGCACCGCGCCCTCCGTGCCCCCACGGGGGGCGCACTTTTTCCGGGCCCTGCGCGCGCCGCGGAGTTGGCGCTGACCGCGCGGCGGGCGACAATGGCCGTTCCCCTGGCATCCCCGGAGCGTCGCATGGCCGATTTGAAGGAAGCACGAGTCCCCGACATCGGCGGTTTCGACGACGTGCCGGTGATCGAGGTGCTGGTCGCGGTCGGCGACACGATCGCCAAGGACCAGGGGCTGGTGACGCTGGAATCGGCCAAGGCGACGATGGAAGTGCCGTCGCCGTTCGCCGGCGTCGTCCGGGAGCTGAAGGTCAAGGTCGGCGACACGCTGTCGGAAGGCGGCGTGGTGGCGATGATCGAGGCCGCCGGCGACGATGCCCCGGCCAAGGCTGAGGCAACCGGATCAGCCGTGCAGCCGGACGCGGCAAAGACCGAGGCGCCGCCGGCCACCCGCACCACCGAAACGACCGCCAAGGTCGAGCCGGTGGCGATTGCCGGGCAGCGCGACAACATCGCGCGCGGCGACGTGGCCAAATCCGGCGACGCCGTGCCGACGCCGGCGCGACGCCTCGATGCCGATGGCCTGATGCCGGACAAGGTGCCCTACGCCAGCCCGGCGGTGCGCCTGTTCGCACGCGAGCTCGGCGTTGATCTCGGCCTCGTGCAGGGCAGCGCCCGCGGCGGCCGCATCACGAAGGACGACGTGCAGCAGTTCGTCAAGGGCGCGCTGGCCGGCGGTGGTGCAGTGGCCGGCGGTGGTGGCCTCAACCTGCTGCCGTGGCCGAAGGTGGATTTCTCCAGGTTCGGCGAGATCGAGGTCAGGCCGCTGTCGAAGATCGGGAAGATCTCCGGCGCCAACCTCGCCCGCAACTGGGCAATGATCCCGCACGTCACCCAGCATGACGATGCCGACGTCACCGAGCTCGAGGCGCTGCGGGTCGCGCTCAACAAGGAAAACGAGAAGGCCGGCATCAAGCTGACCATGCTCGCCTTCCTGATGAAGGTCAGCGTGATCGCGCTGCAGAAGTACCCGGACTTCAACGCCTCGCTCGATGCCAGCGGCGAGAACCTGACGCTGAAGAAATATTTCCACATCGGCTTCGCCGCCGACACGCCCAACGGGCTGGTGGTGCCGGTGGTGCGCGATTGCGACCGCAAGGGCGTGCTGGAGATCGCGCGCGAGACCGGCGAGCTGGCGAAGAAGGCCCGCGACGGCAAGCTCGGCCCGGCCGAGATGAGCGGCGGCTGCTTCTCGATCAGCTCGTTGGGCGGCATCGGCGGCACGTCGTTCACGCCGATCGTCAACGCACCGGAAGTGGCCATCCTCGGCGTGTCGCGGTCGGCGATGAAGCCGGTGTGGAACGGCAAGGAATTCGAGCCGCGGCTGATGCTGCCGTTGTCGCTGTCCTACGACCACCGCGTCATCGACGGCGCGGCCGCGGCGCGCTTCACCGCGTACCTGGCGCAGCTGCTCGGCGACATGCGGCGCGCGCTGCTGTAGGCGCTGGCCGATGCTGGCGATGGTCGCCCAGGCTGCACCCGGCACCGCCGGCGAGCGGGTGCGCGACGCGGCCGGCGCCGCCGTGAACCGCGGCTGGAACGACCTGGGCACGGTGCTCGACTTCCACCTGCTGCGCACCTCCGGCCTGGACGTCACCGTCGGCGGGCTGATCGCCGCGGTGCTGGTGATCGGGCTGACCTGGCTGGTTTCCGCTCTGGTGCGACGCGCGGTGCGCCGGTTCGGCGATCGCCACGAAGGCGTGAACCGGGCCGCGCTGTACGCGGTGTCGCGGCTGATCCACTACGTCCTGCTGCTCGCCGGCATCCTGCTGGCCATGGACTTTGCCGGGATATCGCTGGGCAAGTTCGCGCTGTTCGCCAGCGCGGTGGGCGTGGGCCTGGGCTTCGGCCTGCAGGCGATCTTCGGCAACTTCATCGCAGGCCTGGTGCTGCTGTTCGACCGCTCGCTGAAGGTCGGCGACTTCGTCGAGCTCGACAACGACACCCGCGGCACCGTGCACGCGATCAACATCCGCGCCACCCGCATCATCACCAACGACAACATCGGCGTGCTGGTGCCCAACTCCGAGTTCGTCAACGGCCGCGTCGTCAACTGGACCCACCGCAGCGTCAATCGCCGCATCCGGGTGCCGTTCCGGGTCGCGTTCGGCGTCGACAAGGAGTTGGTCAAGAAGGCCGCGCTGGAAGCCGCCGCGCGGGTGCCGTTCACGCTCGCCATCGAGGGCGAGCAGCGTCCGCAGGTGTGGCTGGTGAACTACGGCGAGAGCGGCGTGGAGTTCCTGCTGGTGGTGTGGCTGACCGGTGCCGCGGCGCGGCGCAACGTTGCGATCCAGGCCGCCTACCTGTGGGAGCTGGACAGCTCGCTGAAGGAACACGGCATCGAGGTGCCGGTGCCGCAGCGCGACCTGCGCATGCGCTCGGCCTTCGGCCTGGAAGGCGAACGCGCGATGCAACGCCTGCTGCACGAACGCGTCGAGCCCGAGCCCGTCGCCACCGGGCCCGAGGCGGTGGCGCCCGCCGAGCGCCGCGCATTGGCCGGCAATGATGCCTCCGAAGACACCCAGCGCCGGATCGCCGAAGACGAGGCGATGCGCCTGCAGGCCGAGCGCGAAGCGGCCCTTTCCCCACAATCCAAGGCCGGCCCCGCGCGCGGCCGCCAGCATCCCGAGGAGTAAGACATGGCGACGCTTGAAGTGAAGGTTCCCGATATCGGCGGATTCGACGACGTGCCGGTGATCGAGGTGCTGGTCGCGGTCGGCGACACGATAGCCAAGGACCAGGGGCTGGTGACGCTGGAGTCGGCCAAGGCGACGATGGAAGTGCCGTCGCCGGTGGCGGGCGTGGTGAAGGAACTGCGGGTGAAGGTTGGCGACACGTTGTCGGAAGGCAGCGTGGTGGCGGTGGTGGAGGCGCAGGACGACGCAGGCGCCGAAAAGAAACCGTCCGGCGGTGCCGATGCGACAACCGGGGAAGGGGAAGAGAAAGCCCCTCTCCCGCCTGCGGGTAAGGGACGCGCGCGCAGCGCGCCGGGTGAGGGTGCTGCTCCAAAAGCCGAGCCCTCTCCCGCAAGCGAGAGAAGCAGCAGCGAAGCGCCGGCCCCCCAGGCGGCCGCGTCCACCGGCCGCAAGCCCGACATCGAATGCGCCGTCGTCGTGCTCGGCGCCGGCCCCGGCGGCTACACGGCCGCGTTCCGCGCTGCCGATCTCGGCCTCGACACGGTGATGATCGAGCGGTACCCCAAGCTCGGCGGCGTCTGCCTCAATGTCGGCTGCATTCCGTCCAAGGCGCTGCTGCACGCGGCCGCGGTGATCGACGAGGCGCAGCATGCGACCGACTACGGCGTCGACTTCGGCAAGCCGAAGATCGCGCTCGACAAGCTGCGCGGCTACAAGGACAAGGTGGTCGGCCAGCTGACCGGCGGCCTGGCCGCGATGTCGAAGCAGCGCAAGGTGCGCGTGGCGACCGGGCACGCGAAGTTCGTGTCCGCCAACGAGATCGAGCTCGCCGGCGACGACGGCAAGACGCAGCTGCTGAAGTTCGGGCAGTGCATCATCGCCGCCGGTTCGCAGGCGATGAAGCTGCCCGGCTTCCCGTGGGACGACCCGCGGGTGATGGACTCGACCGACGCGCTCGAACTGGCCGACATCCCGAAGAAGCTCCTGGTCGTCGGCGGCGGCATCATCGGCCTGGAAATGGCCACGGTGTACAAGGCGCTCGGCAGCGAGGTCACGGTGGTCGAACTCGCCACGCAGCTGATGCCCGGCGCCGACCCCGACCTGGTCAAGCCGCTCGCCGACCGGTTGAAGAAGCAGGGCGTGGCCGTGCACCTGGAGACGAAGGTGGTCGAGGCCAAGGCGGGCAAGGCCGGCATCGCCTGCAGCTTCGACGGCAAGAGCATTCCCGAAACGAAGACGTTCGACCGCGTGCTGGTCGCGGTCGGGCGGGTGCCCAACGGCGGCAAGCTCGACGCGCAGAAGGCCGGCGTGCGCGTTTCCGAGCGCGGTTTCATCGATGTCGACGCGCAGATGCGCACCAACGTGCCGCACATCTTCGCCATCGGCGACCTCGTCGGCCAGCCGATGCTGGCGCACAAGGCGACGCACGAGGGCAAGCTTGCGGCGGAAGTCGCCGCCGGCAAGAAGCGCGAGTGGGTCGCGCGGGTGATCCCGAGCGTGGCCTATACCGATCCCGAAATCGCCTGGGTCGGCGTCACCGAGACCGAGGCGAAGGCGAAGGGGTTGAAGGTAGGCGTCGGCAAGTTCCCGTGGGCCGCCTCGGGCCGCGCGATCGGCCTGGGCCGCACCGAGGGCTTCACCAAGCTGGTGTTCGACGAGGCCAGCCAGCGCATCGTCGGTGCCGGCATCGTCGGCGTGCACGCTGGCGACCTGATCGCCGAGGCGGCGCTGGCGATCGAGATGGGCTGCGAGGTCGCCGACATCGGCCACACCATCCATCCGCATCCGACCCTCAGCGAGTCGGTGGGCATGGCGGCCGAAGTCTACGACGGCACCATCACCGACCTGTACATCCCGAAGCGGAAGTGATCGCAAGCCGCCGAAAAAACCCCCGCATTGCGGGGGTTTTCTTTTGGTTCTTCGCCCGATTCCCGTGAGGGGGTCCTGTTCCTTGCCGGATCGCAGGCTTGCCGGAAAGCCGGGCTCCCGCCTTGCGCGCGTGTCGCCACCACCCAGATCGGAACACCGGGCGCGAATGGCCTTGGGTGCGAAATAAAGGAGGAGGCGTCGGCCATGGGCCGGCGCCGGGGGACATTCGCACCCAAGGCCATTCGTGCCCGTGTCCAGCCATCTGGCCGCCATCGCGCCTTCCCTCCATCGAGAGAAGAACCGTTCCTTCTCACCGGACTGCAGTCGCGCAACCCGGCCACGGGCCCGCGCAACGTGGCCGGCGCGTCGAACTGTGACGCACGCCGGGTAGCCAGGGGTTTGCCCCAGATGCCGGAATGTCGCTGCTACCGGTATCCAGTGGGGACAGGGGATCCATCCAGGGAGAGAAGACACGATGAAGCACGTTATCTGGACGGCGCTGGCCTTGGCCTGCGCAACAGGATGCGGCATGGCAGTCGCGGGCGAAGGGGCGCACGCGGCAGACGAGGCCAGGGCGCTGGCCGAGGCCGGCGCCACCGGCGATTTCGCACGGAACCTGCAGGCGCAGGAGAAACGCCTGCAAAACGAGCGTTCCTATTATCCGGCGATGTTCCGCGCCGCCTACGCGCGTTATCCGCGCATTCCCGCGGGCACGCTGGAGGCGCTGGCATACAGCCAGAGCCGCTGGCACCAGCTGCGACCGGACCGTAACGGCGAATCGCCACACAGCGACATGCCGCGCGCCTGGGGCGTGATGGGTCTGTACGCCGGAGAAGGCTTCGCAGACCAGGTCGGTGAGGCCGCCGCGCTGCTGGGCGTCTCGTCGGAGCAGGTCAAGCAGAACCCGTCCACGAACATCCTTGCCGCGGCCGTCCTGCTCGACCGCGAACTGCGCGGCACCGGGCGCGATGACGAAGCCCTCGCCCAGGCCCTGCAGCGCTACGCCGGCTTCGGCAAGGGCAGCGGCGCCGTCGACGATTACGCGCGCGCCAGCTTCGCCTTCGACGTGCTGCTGGGCGCGGACCGCGGCGTGGACGACAACGGTATCCGCGTGCCCGAGCGCGCAGTGCAGTGGGAACGGGCGTTCCCCGCCGACATGCTGGTCCGGCTGAACGCGCCGATGGTGCGCCTGGACCTGGATCGCGACGTCGTCGAAACCGATGCATTCGCGATCGACCCGCGCAGCGAGCAGCTGGTTGCGCGGTCGCCCGACGGCGCGGATGCCGGCCTCGTGGCCAAGTCCGGCAACGCCAGCCTTGCCACGGTCGATTTCCCCGGCGCGCTCTGGGTGGCCTCGCCCAACTACAACTCGCGCAGCGGCACCGCAGTACGCGAGGTGGCCATCCACACGATGCAGGGCAGCTACGCCGGTTCGATTTCGTGGTTCAAGAACCCGAGCTCGCAGGTCAGCGCGCACTACCTGATTCGCAGCTCCGATGGCCAGGTCACGCAGATGGTGCGCGAGAGCCAGAGAGCTTGGCATGTGGGCTCGCACAACTCGCACTCGATCGGCATCGAGCATGAGGGCTACATCAGCAACCCCGACTGGTACACCAGCGCGATGTACAACAAGTCCGCGGCGATCACCCGCCAGTCCTGCGCGCGCTATGCGGGCATCGTCTGCACCCGGGCCATGAAGAGCTACACCTCGTCGAAACTGAGCGATACCACCTACGACATCATTGGCCACCAGAACCTGACTGACAACTCGCACACCGACCCGGGCAAGTACTGGAACTGGTCGAAGTACTACAGCCTGATCAACCCGACATCCAGCACCACGACCATCCTCGACAGCTTCGAGAGCAGCGTCGGCCACTTCGTGACCAGCCCGACGTACTCCGGCAGCACCACCGGCATCTCGACCGCATCCACCGCTGCGCGCAACTGCAGCATCCGCCACAACGGCTCGTGCTCGCTGCAGGTGCGGCTGGTCGACAACACGTCCTCGTCGGCCTCGTGGGCGGTGCGGTTGCTCTCGGGCAGCGGCAATCCCGGCAGCAACACCGGGTTGTCGCGCAACGGGCGGATCGGGTTCTGGGCGTTCGCGGCCGGCAGCGGCGTGAGCGTGGCGGTCGGGATCGACGACAGCGATGGCACCGAGCGCTCGGTTTCGCGCGCGCTGCCCGCCAACACGTGGACCTACGTGGAATGGAAGCTGTCCGACTCCGCGCAGTGGAACGCCTGGGCCGGCGGCGCCAACGGCGCGATCACCGCCAGCACGGTCAAGCTCGATGCGATCTGGCTGTACCACGCCAATACCAGCTACACGGTCAATACCTATATCGACAACGTGCAACTGATCAATTGACGGAAGAATGGGGCACCCGGCCTTGCCGGGTGCCCTTCGCACGACGGCCGACGGCCGACGGGCCCCGCCCAGGCCGGTCCCGCGCCACGAAAAAAAGGAAGCCCCGGCCATGGAGATAACCGGGGCTTCGGGGCCTGCAGCGGATCCGACGAGGAATTGGGACACAGGCCTCGGGATCATTGACCCTGCCCGCCGCGAAAGGTTCCATCGACCGCTTCCGCCCGGCAGCCCCGGCGCCCATGCAAAGCCCTGAAGAATCAGGGCTTCTGGCGGTTGCCGTCCAAATTGGGCCCCTGCTATACTTCTGCGGCTTCGCAGGAGGGGTTTGCACAAGGCAGATCATGCGGCCCTCCGCGGCAAGTCCCGCAAGCTGAACAGGTGATTCGCGTGCACGATCCCATCGCCGCCGGTCGCCGGGCAGCGCTGCGCGCGGTGGCCGTCCAGGGACTGGTCGTCGCGCTGCTGGCAGCGGTCTTCCTCGCGCGGGACGCGCGGGAAGCGCTGGCGGTGGGGGTGGGGGGGCTCGCACTGGTGCTGGGCAATGCGCTTTCCGCCGTCGTGGCGTTGGGCGGCATCGTCCCGGCACCGGTCGCATTCGGCAGGTTGCTGCTGGCTGCGATGGGCAAGTGGTTGGTCGCGATCGTGGTTCTCGCGACTGGGTTGGCGATCTGGCGCTTGCCGCCGTTGCCGATGCTGGCGGGCCTGGTGGCGGGATTGCTGGCCTACCTGTTGTCACTCAATTTCCTGAAGCAAGACGCAAACAGCAAGGGTTGAACGCGTGATCGCTGAAAACAACGGCCCGGCCGCCGAAACCGGCGGATCCACCGAGTACATCAACCACCACCTGCACCACCTGCAGGTGAGCGTGGGCGAGGGTCAGTTCATGACCCTGAACGTCGACACCCTGTTCTTCACCGCGCTGCTGTCGCTGCTGTTCGTGGTCACCTTCCTGCTGACCGCGCGCCGCGCCACCGCCGGCGTGCCGGGCAAGTTCCAGGCGCTGGTGGAGATCATCGTCGGCTTCGTCGACGGGCTGGTGCGCGAGACCTTCCACGGCCGCAGCAAGCTGATTGCGCCGCTGTCGATCACCATCTTCCTGCTCGTGTTCCTGATGAACTTCATGGACATGCTGCCGGTGGACCTGTTGCCCTGGGCCTGGGCCAACGGCTACATCGCCGCCGGCCACGACCCCGCGCACGCCTACCTGCGCGCCGTGCCCACCGCCGACCTCAACACCACGTTCGGCCTGTCGATCGCCGTGTTCCTGTTGATCCAGGTGTTCGGCATCAGCCACAAGGGCGTCGGTGGCTTCACCAAGGAAATCTTCACCGCGCCGTTCCACGCCGAAGGCACGCTGATGAAGATACTGCTGGCGCCGGCCAACCTGCTGCTGCGCCTGATCGAGGAAGGCGTGCGCCCGCTGAGCCTGAGCCTGCGACTGTTCGGCAACATGTATGCCGGCGAGCTGATCTTCGTCCTGATCGCGCTGATGACGCTGAATTCGTCGCTGTCGCATTTCAGCACCTACGCCATGGGCATCATGCAGTTCATCTCGGGCTTCGCCTGGACCGCGTTCCACGTGCTGATCATCACCCTGCAGGCCTTCATCTTCATGATGCTGACGATCGTCTACCTCAGCATGTCGGCCGAGAGCCACTGAGCCGGCGGCGCCCCGCTTTCGTTCCTCCCATCCACCCTACGCAACAGTCAAACGATCCAACCGGAGTACACCATGGATATCGCAGTCCTCAATGCTGAAGTGCTGAAGTTCACCGTCATCGCAGCCGGCCTCCTGATCGGCCTCGGCGCCCTCGGCACCGCGATCGGTTTCGCCATCCTCGGTGGCAAGTTCCTCGAAGGTTCGGCGCGCCAGCCGGAGCTGACCCCGATGCTGCAGACCAAGATGTTCATCGTCGCCGGCCTGCTCGACGCCGTGCCGATGATCGGCGTCGCCATCGCGCTGCTGTTGCTGTTCGCCAACCCGCTGCTGGGTTCGATCGCCGGCTGACCGCCGCGCTGACCAGGCAAGCGATTCAGGCACAGCCGGCGGCAGGGCCGCCGGCACCAGGAGCACAGCATCATGCTACCCAACCTCACTTTGGTCATTCAGGGCATCGCGTTCTTCGCGGTCGCCTGGCTGGTGATGAAATTCGGCTGGCCGCACATCATCGCGGCCATCGAGGAGCGCCAGCAGAAGATCGCCGAAGGCCTCGCCGCGGCTGACAACAGCCAGAAGGCGCTGGCCCAGGCGCAGGACCAGATCAACGAAGAGTTGAAGCAGGCCCGCGCCAAGGCCAACGAGATCATCGAGCAGGCCCACCAGCGCGCCAACCAGATCGTCGACGCCGCCAAGACCGAGGCGATCGCCGAAGGCACGCGCCAGAAGGCACTGGCCGAGAGCGAGATCGCCGCGGCTTCCAACCGCGCCCGCGAGGATCTGCGCAAGCAGGTGTCCGCGCTGGCGGTGACCGGCGCCGAGAAGCTGCTGCGCCGCGAGATCGACGCCAGCGCCCACAAGGTGCTGCTTGACGAACTCGCAGCCCAGCTGTCGTCCGAAGCGGCCTGATCGATGAGCCAGGCCCTCACCCTCGCCCGTCCCTACGCCCGCGCCGCGTTCTCCATCGCACGCGACGGCGGCAAGTTCGCGGAATGGTCCAACGCGCTCGGTTTCGCCGCGCGCGTGGCGGCCGATCCGCAGGTTGCCGGCCTGCTCGGCAACCCACGGCTGGCCGACACCGACGCGGTGGCGCTGCTGTCGCCTGACGGCGCCGAGCCGCTGTTCGGCGACTTCCTCGCGCTGCTGGCGGACAACCGCCGCCTCGTGCTGCTGCCGGAAATCGCCGGTCTGTACGAGGACCTGCGCGCCGAGGCCGAGCGCGTGGTCAAGGCCCGGGTGACGTCGGCGACGGCGCTTCCCGCCGGCGAGCTCGACACCATCAAGGCGGCGCTGAAGAAGCGCTTCGGCCGCGAGGTCGAGGTCGAATCGGCGGTCGATGCCTCGTTGATCGGCGGTGCGGTCATCGACGCCGGCGACGTGGTCATCGACGGCTCGCTCAAGGGCAAGCTCGAGCGCCTGCAGACCGCTCTGGCAAGTTGATTTGAATCGTAGGCGGGCCCGTTGGCCCGCCGCAATGCAAACCGTGATGGCGGGCCTGGGCCCGCCCTACAGGAAACAGCAATGGCAACCAGCACGCTCAACCCGTCCGAAATCAGCGAACTGATCAAGACCCGCATCGAGAAGGTCAAGCTCAGCGCCGAGGCGCGCAACGAAGGCACCGTGACCAGCGTGTCCGACGGCATCGTGCGCATCTACGGCCTGGCCGACGTGATGCAGGGCGAAATGATCCAGCTGCCCGCCTCCGAAAGCGGCGCGGATACCTATGCGCTCGCGCTGAACCTGGAGCGCGACTCGGTCGGCGCCGTGGTCCTGGGCGACTACGAGCACCTGCGCGAGGGCGACGTGGCCAAGACCACCGGCCGCATCCTCGAAGTGCCGACCGGCCCCGAGCTGCTGGGCCGCGTGGTCAACGCGCTGGGCGAGCCGATCGACGGCAAGGGCCCGATCGCCGCCGCGCAGACCGCGCCGGTGGAGACCATCGCCCCGGGCGTGATCGCGCGCAAGAGCGTGTCGCAGCCGGTGCAGACCGGCTACAAGGCCATCGACTCGATGATCCCGATCGGCCGTGGCCAGCGCGAGCTGATCATCGGCGACCGCCAGACCGGCAAGACCGCGGTAGCGATCGACGCGATCATCAACCAGAAGGGCACCGGCGTTAAGTGCATCTACGTCGCCATCGGCCAGAAGAACAGCTCGATCGCCAACGTCGTGCGCAAGCTCGAAGAACACGGCGCGATGGCGCACACGATCGTGGTCGCCGCCGCCGCCGCCGAATCGGCCGCGATGCAGTACATCGCGCCGTACTCCGGCTGCACCATGGGCGAGTTCTACCGCGACCGCGGCGAAGACGCGCTGATCATCTACGACGACCTGTCCAAGCAGGCCGTGGCCTACCGCCAGATCTCGCTGCTGCTGCGCCGCCCGCCGGGCCGCGAAGCCTACCCGGGCGACGTGTTCTACCTGCACAGCCGTCTGCTCGAGCGCGCCGCGCGCGTCAACGAGGACTACGTCGAGAAGTTCACCAACGGCGCCGTCAAGGGCAAGACCGGTTCGCTGACCGCACTGCCGATCATCGAGACCCAGGCCGGCGACGTGTCCGCGTTCGTGCCGACCAACGTGATCTCGATCACCGACGGCCAGATCTTTCTCGAGACCGACCTGTTCAACGCCGGCATCCGCCCGGCCGTGAACGCCGGCATCTCGGTGTCGCGCGTCGGTGGCGCGGCGCAGACCAAGATCATGAAGAAGCTGTCGGGCGGCATCCGCATCGCGCTCGCCCAGTACCGCGAGCTCGCCGCGTTCGCGCAGTTCGCATCCGACCTGGACGAAGCGACCCGCAAGCAGCTCGAGCGCGGCCAGCGCGTCACCGAGTTGATGAAGCAGAAGCAGTACGCCCCGATGTCGGTGGCCGAGCAGGCGCTGTCGATCTATGCGGTCGACAAGGGCTACATGGACGAGGTGCCGGTCAGCAAGATCGGTGCGTTCGAAGAAGCCCTGCACGCCCACTTCGCCAACACCGCCGGCGACCTGCTGAAGCAGATCAACGACAGCGGCGACTGGAACGACAGCATCGAGGCCGGTTTCAAGAAGGGCATCGAGGATTTCAAGGCGACGGGTTCCTGGTAAGCAATGCGTAGGGTGGGCCCAGGCCCACCTTCCGCGGCAACGGTGGGCCACGGCCCACCCTACGTGACGGAATAGCGAGCAGAGCAATGGCCGGCGGCAGAGAAATCAAAACCAAGATCAAGAGCGTGCAGAACACCCGCAAGGTGACGCGCGCGCTCGAGATGGTCTCGGCTTCCAAGATCCGCAAGGCGCAGGACCGGATGAAGGCCTCGCGCCCGTATGCGCGCGCGATGAAGCAGGTCATCGGCCACCTGGCGCAGGCGAACTCGGAGTTCCAGCACCCGTATCTCGTCGAGCGCCAGGACATCAAGCGCGTCGGTTACGTGATCGTGTCGTCCGACCGTGGCCTGGCCGGTGGCCTCAACAACAACCTGTTCCGTAAGCTGCTCGGCGAGATCCGCAACTGGCAGCAGCAGGGGGTCGAGGTCGACGTGGTCACCATCGGCCAGAAGGCTTCGGTGTTCTTCCGCCGGATCAAGGTCGAGATGCTGGCCACCGTCACCCACCTGGGCGACCAGCCGCGCGTCGACCAGCTGATCGGCGTGATCAAGGTGATGCTCGATGCCTACGGCAGCGGCAAGGTCGACAAGGTGTTCCTGGCCTACAACGACTTCGTCAACACGATGACCCAGCGCGCGGCGTTCGACCAGCTGCTGCCGCTGCCGGCCTCGGACGAAGTCGTCGCCCGCCACGACTGGGACTACATCTACGAACCCGACGCGCAGGCGGTGCTCGAACATGTGCTGACGCGCTACATCGAGTCGCTGGTGTACCAGGCGGTGATGGAGAACGTGGCTTCCGAACACGCCGCGCGCATGGTGGCGATGAAGGCGGCCAGCGACAACGCCAACAAGCTGATCGATACCCTGAACCTGGTCTACAACAAGGCCCGGCAGGCGGCGATCACGCAGGAAATTTCCGAGATCGTCGGTGGTGCCGCGGCGGTTTGATTCAGCGAACAAATCATTCCTGTAGGAGCGGCTTCAGCCGCGAGCTCTTACAAGAAAAATCAAGAGCTCGCGGCTGAAGCCGCTCCTACAAAAAACAGATACCGAGTTCCAGAGGACTAGAGTGATGAGCAACCAGGGCAAGATCGTCCAGATCATCGGCGCCGTCGTCGACGTCGAGTTCCCGCGCGAGAGCGTGCCGCGCGTGTACGACGCGCTGAAGGTCAAGGACACCGCGATCACGCTGGAAGTGCAGCAGCAGCTTGGCGACGGCGTCGTGCGCACCATCGCGCTCGGCTCCACCGACGGCCTGAAGCGCAACTTGGTGGCCGAAAACACCGGCAAGGCCGTGTCGGTGCCGGTCGGCGTCGGCACCCTGGGCCGCATCATGAACGTGCTCGGCGAGCCGATCGACGAAGCCGGTCCGGTCGAGGCGACCGAGCACTGGGAAATCCATCGCACCGCGCCGTCCTACGAGGACCAGGCCGCGACCAACGAGCTGCTGGAAACCGGCATCAAGGTGATCGACCTGATGTGCCCGTTCGCCAAGGGCGGCAAGGTCGGCCTGTTCGGCGGCGCCGGCGTGGGCAAGACCGTGAACATGCTCGAGCTGATCAACAACATCGCTACCGAGCACGCCGGCCTGTCGGTGTTCGCCGGCGTCGGTGAGCGCACCCGCGAAGGCAACGACTTCTACCACGAGATGGCCGAGGCAGGCGTCATCAAGCTGGAGAACATGAAGGAGTCGAAGGTGGCGATGGTGTACGGCCAGATGAACGAGCCGCCGGGCAACCGCCTGCGCGTCGCGCTCACCGGCCTGACCATGGCCGAATACTTCCGCGACGAGAAGGACGAGACCGGCAAGGGCCGCGACGTGCTGTTCTTCGTCGACAACATCTACCGCTACACCCTGGCCGGCACCGAAGTCTCGGCGCTGCTTGGCCGCATGCCGTCGGCGGTGGGTTACCAGCCGACCCTGGCCGAGGAAATGGGCGTGCTGCAGGAACGCATCACCTCGACCAAGACCGGTTCGATCACCTCGATCCAGGCCGTGTACGTGCCCGCGGACGACCTGACCGACCCGTCTCCGGCGACCACGTTCGCCCACCTCGACGCCACCGTCGTGCTGAGCCGCAACATCGCCTCGCTGGGCATCTATCCGGCGGTCGATCCGCTCGACTCGACCTCGCGCCAGCTCGACCCGAACGTGATCGGCAACGAGCACTACGACACCGCGCGCCGCGTGCAGTCGACGCTGCAGAAGTACAAGGAACTGAAGGACATCATCGCGATCCTCGGCATGGACGAGTTGAGCGAAGAGGACAAGCTGGCCGTCGGCCGCGCGCGCAAGATCGAGCGCTTCTTCTCGCAGCCGTTCCACGTCGCCGAAGTGTTCACCGGTTCGCCGGGCAAGTACGTGTCGCTGAAGGACACCATCCGCGGCTTCAAGATGATCGTCGACGGCGAATGCGACCACCTGCCGGAGCAGGCGTTCTACATGGTCGGCGGCATCGACGAGGCGATCGAGAAGGCGAAGAAGGTCGCGGCTTGACGTGCGGCGGGCCTTGGCCCGCCGTTGCGGAATCCAATGTGACAAGGCGGCGGGCCTGGGCCCGCCCTACGCAGGAATACAGACATGGCATCCACCATCCGTTGCGACATCGTCAGCGCCGAGCATGAGATCTTCCACGGCGAGGCCGAGATGATCGTGGCTACCGGCGAGATGGGCGAACTGGGCATCGCGCCGCGCCATGCGCCGCTGATCACGCGGCTCAAGCCGGGCAAGGTGGTGGTGACGCAGCCGGGTGGCGAGACGCTCGACTTCGCCATCTCCGGCGGCATTCTCGAAGTCCAGCCGCAGCTGGTCACGATCCTGGCCGACACCGCGGTACGCGCGCAGGACATCGACGAGGCCGCGGTCCGCGCCGCCAAGGAAGAGGCCGAGCGCGCGCTGGCCAACAAGGACCCGAAGATGTCGGCCGAGGAAGCGCAGACCCAGCTGGCGATGAGCATCGCCCAACTCAGCGCGCTGGAGCGGCTGCGCAAGAACCTCAAGCACTGAGATCGAGGTTCGATCCATCCCGAGAACGCCGGCGCAAGCCGGCGTTTTTCTTTGTGGGAGCAGCTCCCTGCAGGTCAGCCTTCCTCGCTCAACGCTTGTAGATCCAATGCCGCGACAGCACGAACCCGAACACGCCCAGTGCCAGTTCGATGCCGGGCTTGGCCAGCCACGCCCAACCCAGGCCGAACAACTCGTCGATGTGGGTCATCGACCAGGTGCTGATCGCGGTGGTGACCAGCCACATCGCCAGGAAGCGCAGCAACTGGGTGCGCCCGACCGCCGTGTCCTCGCCGGCGAAAGTCAGTTTGCCGTTGAGCCAGTAGCCCAGCAGCGCGCCGCTGATGCGGCCGGCGATGTTGGCCGGGGCGACGCGCATGCCGAAGTGGCTCAGCGCGACCATCACGCCCCAGTCCACCAGCCACTGGATGCCACCGATGATCAGGTAGTGGCGGCCCTGGCGACCCAGGCTCATGCGCGCGGGGTGCCGGCAGCAAACGGAAAGGTCTGGGCGGGCGCGGCGGGGACGGCGTCGGGCATGCGGGCGTCGGAAAAGCGGGCGTGGCCGGCATCGTAATGCCCGCGCCGTTAGAATTCAGCGATTCAATCCGGGAACATCGCATGACCGCGCCACTGCACGTCGTGATCCTCGCCGCCGGCGAGGGCAAGCGCATGAAGTCCACGCTGCCCAAGGTGCTGCAGAAGGTGGCCGGGCGGCCGATGCTGGCCCACGTCATCGCCGCCGCGCGCGGACTGCAGCCGGCCGGCATCCACGTCGTGCATGGACATGGGGGCGAGCAGGTGCGCGAGGCCTTCGTCGACCAGCCCGATCTGTACTGGGTGGAACAGGCGCGCCAGCTGGGCACCGGCCATGCGGTCCTGCAGGCGATGCCGGACGTGCCCGACGAAGCACAGGTGCTGGTGCTGTATGGCGACGTGCCGCTGATCACCACCGCCACGCTGCAGCGCCTGCTGGCGGCGGAAGGCCGCATCGCGGTGCTGGTCGCCGACCTCGACGACCCGACGGGCTATGGCCGCATCGTGCGCGATTCCGAAGGCCGCGTCGGCGCCATCGTCGAACACAAGGACGCCAATGAGGAGCAGCGCCATATCCGCACGGTCAATACCGGCATTCTTGCCGCCGACGCGGTGGCGCTGAAGGGCTGGCTGCAGCGCCTGTCGAGCGACAACGCGCAGGGCGAGTACTACCTGACCGACGTGTTCGCGATGGCCGCGGCCGAGTACACCGCCGCGGAGATGGTCGCGGTCGCCGATCCGATTGAGACCGAGGGCGCCAACGATCCCTGGCAGCTGGCCCAGCTCGAGCGCGCGTTCCAGCGCCGTCTGGTACAGGCGCTGTGCGTGCAGGGCGTGCGCTTCGCCGACCCGGCGCGGGTGGACATCCGCGGCGAGGTCACTGTCGAACGCGACGTGGAGATCGACGTCGACGTCGTGCTTGAAGGCCGTGTGTCGCTTGGCGAGGGCGTGCGCATCGGACCCTTCTGCCGTGTCCGCAACGCCGACCTCGCCGCCGGGACCGAAGTGCGCGCACATTGCGATATCGACGGCGCGCGCACCGAGGGCGCGGTGCAGGTCGGCCCGTTCGCGCGGCTGCGCCCGGGCACGGTGCTCGCAGACGGGGTGCACGTGGGCAACTTCGTCGAGACCAAGAACGCGCGCCTCGGCGTCGGCAGCAAGGCCAATCACCTGACATACCTCGGCGACGCCGAGATCGGCGCCGGGGTCAACGTCGGCGCCGGCACCATCACCTGCAACTATGACGGCGCCAACAAGTCCACGACGACGATCGAGGACAACGCCTTCATCGGCTCGAACGCATCGCTGGTGGCGCCGGTGACGATCGGCAAGGGCGCGACCATCGGCGCCGGCTCGGTGATCGGCAACGACGCGCCGGCCGGCAAGCTCACGGTCGCGCGCACGCGGCAGGTGACCATCGAAGGCTGGCAGCGGCCCGTCAAGAAGCCGAAATAATCCGCAGGAGCAGCGGAAGCCGCGATTGTTTTCCATGGAAGCGACGAAGTGGCGACGCCTTCGCTCGCGACGGGTCGCGGCTTTCACCGTTCCTGCGGGAAGCCGGGGTCTTGAGGCTCAGCCCGGCAACACCATCGACACGCACAGCCCGCCGCCGTCGCGGTTGAGCAGGGCGATGCGCCCGCCGTGGGCTTCGGCGATCTCGCGCGCCAGCGCCAGCCCCAACCCGGTGCCGTGGCGCTTGGTGGAATAGAACGGCAGCAGCGCATTGGCCAGCACCGCGTCGTTCATGCCGCTGCCGCGGTCGAGCACGTCGATGCGCCAGGCGCCGGGAATGCCACGCAGCGACAGCTGCACCTCCTGCGCGGGGCTTCCGGATTCATGCGCGTTGCGCAGCAGGTTCAGCAGTGCCTGTTCGAGCTGCGCGGCATCGATGCGTGCGATGCCGTCGGCGGGATGCAGGTCGTCGACGAACTCCACCTGGCTGCGCAGCTGGGCGATGAACCGCCGCCATTCCACCGCCTCCAGTCGCGGCGCGGGCATCTTGGCGAAACGCGCGTAGTCGCGGATGAAGCCTTCCAGGTGGCGCGCACGCTCCTCGATGGTCGCCAGCGCCATGGGCAGGCGTTCGTACTGGCCGCGGCGCAGCAGTTCGGCACCCGAATGCGCCAGTGATGCGATCGGCGCCAGCGAATTGTTGAGCTCGTGGCTGATCACCCGGATCACCTTCTTCCACGTCTGCACTTCCTGCCGGCGCAGTTCCGCGGTGAGCAGGCGCAGCAGCACCAGCTCGTGTTGCCGGCCGTTGAGCCGGAACGTGCGTCGCGACAGGTGGTAGATGTCGGCGCTGTCCTCCTCGCCGACGGTGAACATGCCGTCGCCGCCGCGCGAGAACGCATCGCGCACCGGCTCGCTGGTGCCGGCGAGCAGGGCGTCGAACGATTGCCCCTCGAGCTTCCGGCCTTCGCCGAACATCTTGCGTGCGGCGAGGTTGCCCAGCACCACGCGCCGCGTCGCGTCCACCAGCAGCATCGCCACCGGCGTGTTCTGCACCACCGTGTCGAGCAGCAGCTCGCGTTGGACCAGCGACTGGCGCTGGTCGCGCAGGACCTTGCCCAGCTGGTTGTGGCTGTCGACCAGTTCACGCAGTTCGCCCCGGCCCTGCCACGAGATGCCGGAGCTGTAGTCGCCGTCGCGATAGCTGGCGACGCTGCCGGCCAGGGCCCGGAACAGCGAGCGCGCCGGCGCGAACACCCGGCGCACGTGGTACAGCAGCAGCGGCAGCGGCAGTGCAACCGACAGCAGCATGGCCGCCCATGGCTGCAGCCAGCGCGTCAGCAGCAGTGCGAGCGCGGCCGCGACGAGCATGTAGCCGACGGTCAGCGCGGCGTAGACGATGTTCAGCGGGAGGCGGTGCCACCAGTGCATCAGAGTGTTCCCGCGATCCCGCGCCCGTGATCGTCATTCCCGCGCAGGCGGGAGATGTTCCGCAACAGGCCGAAGGTCTGGTCATCCAGCGACTTTGCTTCAACGCCGAGGCCGTGATTCCCGCGAAAGCGGGAACCCAGTGACTCCGATTTCAACAGCCCAAGGTCACTGCGCCGACCGACTTGTGCTGTTGAGAAGCACTTCCGCTTTCGCGGGAATGACGGCGGGAGGTTCGCGTGCCGCATATCAGCCATCACTCGCGCCTGATCCCGAGCCGATCGAGGCGCCGGTACAGCGCCTGTCGCGACAGGCCGAGCTCGGCGGCGGCCTGGGCCAGGACGCCGCCGTGGCGATCGAGCGCGGCTTCGATTGCCGCGCGGTCCGGTTCTTCGCTCGCGATTGCGCCGATGGACATGCCCGGTGCCGGTTGCAGGGCCAGGTCTGCAGCCGAGATCTCGTCGTTGCGCGCCAAGAGCGCCGCGCGCTGCATCGTGTTGCGCAGTTCGCGCACATTGCCCGGCCAGGCGTGGCGCAGCAGCGCGCGTTCGGCGTCTTCGCCCAGGTGCTTGCCGCCGGACAGGAAATGCCGCGCCAGCGGCAGGATGTCGCGCGGGCGCTGCGCCAGCGGCGGCAGCCGCAGTTCGATGCCGTTGAGGCGGTAGAACAGGTCCTCGCGGAAGCGGCCGTCGGCGATCAGCGCGGCGAGATCGGCATTGGTCGCGCTGACGATGCGCACGCTGACGCTGCGCTCGCGGTTGCCGCCCAGGCGCTCGAAGCGACCGGTTTCGAGCACGCGCAGCAGCTTCACCTGGCCCGCCAGCGGCAGCGTGCCGATCTCGTCGAGGAACAGGGTGCCGCCGTCGGCGGCCTCGAACTTGCCCTCGCGCGCCTTGTTGGCGCCGGTGTAGGCGCCGGGCTCTGCGCCGAACAGCTCGGCCTCGATCAGGTCCGCCGGCAATGCGCCGCAGTTGAGCGCCACGAACGGGCCGTTGCGGACATGCGAGTTGGCGTGGACGATCTCGGCGTACTTCTCCTTGCCGGCGCCGTTGGGGCCGGTGATCAGCACCGGGATGTCCGAGCGCGCAACCTGGCAGGCCAGCGCCACCGTGCCTTCGCTGGCAGGGTCGTCGAATACCAGTCCGCGCAGATCGTGATCCCGCAGCAGTGCAGCGCGTCGCTGGCGTTCGCCCGCGCGCTCGCGCGACAGTTCGCGGCGGGCGTCGGCCAGTTCCAGCAGGTTGTTGACCGTCGCCATCAGCTTGCGGTCGTCCCACGGCTTGGCGAGGTAGTCGGCGGCGCCGGCGCGGACCAGGTCGATCGCCGCCTCCAGGTGCGTCCATGCGGTGAGCAGGATCACCGGCAGGTCCGGATGCAGCGCGCGGATCTCGTGGAACAGCGCGATGCCTTCCTCGCCCGACGTGGTGTCGGCGTGGAAGTTCATGTCCTGGATCACCAGGTCGACGTCATGGCGTCGCAGTTGCTCCAGCCCGGCTTCCGGCGATTCCGCGCGCAGCGTGTCGATGTCGTGCAGCGAAAACAGGACGTCGAGCGCCGTGGCGACCGAGGGGTTGTCGTCGATGACAAGAATGGTGGACATGGGGCGATTATGGTCCAGGTTCCGAAATCTCTTCTCCCGCGAGCGGGATAAAAGCCTGTCCCCGCGGGGCGGATGAGGGCGTTCGCCGTCGCGCGGACCGGTGGTCCGTAAACGCTCTTCCTCCTCGTACCTGTGCAGGGGAGAGGGGCACGCTACACGCTTCGGGTCGCCACCGCCGGCGGTACCGCGGCCGCACGTCGCGCCGGCCCGTAAACCGCCACCTGGCCGAGCAGCCACAGCGCGAGCACGCCGATCGGCAGGCAGTACCAGGGCAGGCGCGCGAGTTCGTAGTGCTGCATCAGCCACTGGTTGATCGCATAGGCCAACGGCATGCCGATCAGCACCGCGATGGTGGTCAGGGCCAGGTTCTCGACCTGGAAGTAACGCAGGATCTGTCCGCGGGTGGCGCCCAGCGCGCGCCGGATGCCGATCTGGCGCGTGCGCTGGGCCACCCAGTAACCGGTCAGGCTGGCGATGCCGACCAGGGTGATGAAGGTGACGACCACGCATACCGTGGCCAGCAGCCAGGCCGCGGCGCGGCGAGGCTTGAAGGCATCGCGGCGCAGGCTTTCGTAATCGTCCACGCGCACGTCGATTTCCGGCATGAGCTCGGCACCGAACGCATGCCTGAGCACCTCCGGGATGGCCGCATGCACGGCATCGCGCCGCGCCGGGTCGGTGCGGACGGCATAGCCCAGGATCGGCGTGCCGGTGATGCGGCGTGGCGCCAGCACCGCGTACTCGGCCTTGCCGTCGTCGAGTTCGCCGACCTGGTAGCGCAGCAGGTGGCGCACGATCCCGACCACGACGTAGCGACCTGACCCGCCGGCATCGGCATCGCGCAGCTGGCCGCCCAGTGCACCGCCGTCGGGAAACAGCTTGCGCGCCAGCGCCGCGGTCAGGATCAGCGGCATCGTGGCGCTCTTGCCGGTGGAGCCGTCGCGGGAGGAGAGATCCAGGTCGCTGTAGTCGGAAGCGACGAAATCGCGGCCCTGCTGCAGTTCCAGCCCGAGGCTTTGCAGCATGCCCTCGCCGGCGAAAGCGCTGGCGGTGGCGCTCGCGCCGCCTGGTCCCTTCAGGTCATACGTCATCACGATGGTCTGCCGCATCGGCAGCCCCAGCGCCGGACTCACGGCATGCACGCCCGGTACCGCGCGCAGTGCCCGCGCGCCGGCCTCGATGCGCGATGCGCGCCACTGCCCGTCGCGGCTGACCAGCTGGTCGACCAGCAGCAGTTGGTCCTTCGCGATGCCGTCGGGCACCAGCATCGGCGCCAGCTGCTGGCCGAGCAGGAACAGGGCGTTGACGAGGATCGCGCAGGCCAGTGCGATCTGCACGACCACCAGGGTCGGCATCAACCGCTGGCGATAGAGCGTGGAGGCGATGTGGCGCAACGGTGGCATGCCGGTTCCCCTGAAGGTGCTCACAGGCTTTTGACCTGCAGCGCCGGCTCCAGCCGGGCCGCGCGCCACGCCGGCAGCAGGCCGACCAGCAGTCCGGTGGCAACTCCCAGCGCGAGCAGCGCCAGGAACAGGCCCGGATCGAATCGCGCCATGTCGGTATAGCCGCGCGCCTGCAGGCGAATCACCCACAGGCCGAACAGGGTCAGCGGCAACGCCAGCAGGCCGCCCAGCACGCCGGCCATGCCGGCTTCGGCGAGGCATTGCACGACGATCGAACGGCGCGGCGCGCCCAGCACGCGACGCACGCCAAGTTCGCCGGAGCGATGCACGAATCGCGCCGCCAGCAGGCCGGCGACGTTGACCATGCACAGCGCCAGCAGGCCCAGCGCCAGCCACAGGTTCAGGCGCACGCTGGAGGGGATCACGCGGTTGGTCGCCAGCCAGTCGCGCACGCTGGACAGCCTGGCCTGCGGCGGCCGCGGGAAGACGCCGGCCGCGTGGCGGTCGCGCGCATACGCGGCCAGGCCGTTGTCGAACGCGGCCACCTGCTGCGGCGTGCGCAGCTCGGCCCACAGCACCAGCCAACGGCAGCCCTGGACATCGAGTTCGCCGACGTGGAAGCCGTCCGCCCGTTCCCGGTCGCAGTCGCGCACGTTGAGCGGCACCACGCCAGCGTCGATCGCGGCAAGCGCGGGGACGAAGGCGCCCTGGCCGCGGCTGTCGCCCCATGCCTGGCTGTCCGGATGCAGGAACAGGAAGTTCGGCTGCGGCGCCCAGTGTCCGCTGATCCCGATCACGCGGAACACGGTCTTGCCCAGCTGCAGTTCGCGACCAACGCCGTTGTCGGTGCCGAACAGTGCCACGCTGGTATCGCGGTCGATCACCAGCACGCGTGCGCGCGATTGTTCCTCCGGTGCGGTCCAGAAGCGGCCGTGCAATAGCGGCACGCCGAACATCGACGGCATCGGCCCGAGCGCGAGTACCGCAGGGCGCCGGATGTTGCGCTGGCCGTCGCTGCTCGACAGGGTCAGGTCCGTGGTCACCAGCGCGGCCTGGCGCACCTCGGGATGCGCGGCGGCCATCGCCTGGACGTCGGCCAGCTTCCATAGCGAGGGGGGCGAGGCGCTGTCGTCACGCGCCCGGGCGCCGCTCCTCGGCGCCTCGCGTGAATCCACCCAGCCCAGGTACAAGTGCTGGCTCAGCCCCGGCAACGGGTCGGCCGACAGCATCGCCAGCAGGGTCAGCATGGTCATCACTGCCGCCAGCCCCAGGCCCAGGGTCACGATCGACAGCGCCATCGTGCGCGGCTGCCGCAGCAGCCCGCGCATGCCCAGCTCGATCGCGTACTTCATGGCACTCCCCTTGCCACGGTGCGCGTCAGACGCTGCGCGTCGCCACCGCCGGCGGCACCGCCGCGGCGCGTCGTGCCGGCCAGAACACCGCGAACTGGCCGAGCAGCCACAGCGCCACCGCGCCGATCGGCAGGTACACCAGCGGCAGGCGCGGCAACTCGTACTTGCCCATCAGCATCTGGTTGATGCCGAACGCCAGCAGCATGCCCAGCACGATGCCGACGCTGGCGAGCAGGAAGTTCTCGGTCTGGAAGTAGCGCAGGATCTGGCCCTTCGTTGCGCCGAGCGCGCGGCGCACGCCGATCTGCTTGGTGCGCTGCTGCACCCAGAAGCTGGCAAGGCCCACGATGCCCAGCGCGGTCACCACCAGCAGCGCGATGATCACCGCGACCAGCAGCCAGACCATGGCGCGGTCCTGGCGGTAGTAGGCGCTGCGCAACTCCTCCATGGTCTTGCTGTTGTCGGTCAGGATGATGCGGTTGGGGCCGTTGCGTTCGAGCGCGGCGATCGCAGCCTTGAGCACCTCGCCGCGGCGCGCGGGGTCGGTGCGCAGCAGGTAGTTGCCACCCAGCGAATAGGGCACGTTGATCGGGAAGATCATCGAATACTCGTGCGCGGTCGGGCCGCCCTGTTCGCTCGGGCGCACCAGGTGGTCGACGACACCGACGACCCGGATCGGGTTGTCGCCCCAGCTGTAGAACGACTTGCCGATCGCGTTCTGGCCCGGGAACAGCTTGTCGGCCATGCTGCGGGTGATGATCGTCGCGGGAATCGACACCTTGCTGTCGGGGGCGTCCAGCGCCGCCCACTCGATGAACTCGTCCGG
The DNA here is from genome assembly GCF_052044325.1 of Luteimonas sp. 22616. Taxonomy (NCBI): domain Bacteria; kingdom Pseudomonadati; phylum Pseudomonadota; class Gammaproteobacteria; order Lysobacterales; family Lysobacteraceae; genus Luteimonas; species Luteimonas sp. 22616. Next base: position 2,432,361 of record NZ_JBQEMW010000001.1, on the reverse strand, counting down.
TGCGAACTGGCGGCCGGCCACGATCTTCGGCCCGAGGGTATCGAGGAACTGCTCCTCGGCCATGTAGACGGTGGCGCTGAGGGTCGACTGCTTCTGGTCCTTGCTCATCCTCACGCCCGAGTTCCAGGACGAATTCACGAACGGTACCTGGTTGGTGACGGTCGCGGCCTTGACGCCGGGCAGCCCGCGCAGGGTGGCCAGGTCGCTGCGGGTCAGCGCATCGGCATTGTCGTCCTGGCCGATGCCGGTCAGCTGCACGCGCACGACCTCGTTCTCGGCCACGCCGCTGACCAGGTTGATCTTCTCGATGCGGTTGCCGATCAGGAACAGGGCATTGCAGACGATCGCGCAGCTCAGCGCGATCTCCAGCACGATCAGCGCCGCGGCGGTCTTGTGCCGGAGCAGGGTGGAGAGGATGGGGCGCAGTTCCATGGTGGAGTCCTCGATGGAAGCGTTGGTCGGGCTTGGTGTTCGACGGAAGGGGGACGTCTTCTGGATCGTGGGACGTCGGCGCGTAGCCCGAACTACTGGCTCTTGAGCTGGATGGCGGGGGTGACCTGCATCGCCTGCCACGCCGGGATCACGCCGGCCAGCAGGCTGGCGCCGACCGCGAGCACGAAGGTCGTCAGCAACATCAGCGGGTCGAGGTGCGCGAGCTCGGCGTAGCTCGCCGGCTGCTGGCGCACCGCCCACAGCCCGAGCCAGGCCAGCGCGAGCCCGACGATGCCGCCAGCCATGCCGACGGTGCCGGCCTCGACCAGGCACTGCATGAAGATCTCGCGACGCGACGCACCCAGCGCCCGGCGCACGCCGACCTCGCCGCTGCGGCGCAGGAACTTGGCCAGCAGCAGGCCCACCGTGTTGAGCAGGCACACCAGCAGGAAGCCGAACGCCAGCCACACCTGCAGGCGCACGTCACCGGGGACGACTTTGTTGTAGTCCAGCCACTCCATCACGCTGCGCAGGCGCACGTTGGTCGGGCGCTCGTAGCGGCCGCTGCTGCGCTGCTGGTCGGAGTAGTTGACCAGGTAGCGGCGGTACGCATCGGCCTTCGCCGGCGTGTCGAGCTGCACCCAGTACTGGATCCACACGCAGGGCGCATTCACGCCGGCCTCGCCTTCGGGATCGGACCCGGAATCGCCCCAGCAATCCATGCTCCCGCTGCGGCTCATCTTCAGGTCGCGCGAGGTGGAGAATGGCACGAACACCTGCTCGAGTTCGCCGAAGCGGTCACTGTTCATGTCGTAGAAGCGCGGCGTGGGCCGCCACTGGTCGAGGACGCCGACGATCCGGAAATCGGCATTCTCCAGCCGCACCGTCTTGCCGACGCTGTTGCCGCCGCCGAACAGCTTGTCGTTGAGCGCCTTGGCGATCACCGCGACGCGGGCATGGCGCTCGTCCTCGGTCGCGCTCCAGCCGCCGCCGTACAGGAACGGCATGTCGAACATCGGGAAGATGTCCGCCGTCGAGTAGCGCGCGTCGGCATAGAACGGCGACATGTCCTGCTTCTGCGGCGTGATCGCGGCGCTGCCGCCGGTCATCATCGCCTGCCGGTCGCCGCGCTTTTCGCGCAGCAGGGTCTCGGCGTCGAAGCGGGTCACCTGCTCGGAGGGTTCCTCGCCGGGCGTGTAGCCGTTCATGCCCTCGGGGTCGAGCTGGACGTAGAACAGCTCGCCGCTCCGGGTCGGCACCGGGTCGCCGGAGAGGATGTGGAACACGGTCAGCGTGGTCATGCTGGCGCCGATGCCCAGCGCGATCGCCAGCACCATCAGCGCGGTCAGTGCCTTGTTGCGGCGGAAGCTGCGCAGCGCGAGGTTCAAGTAGTAGCCGAACATGGGGAGCTCCGTGAAGCTGTTGTCGTCATCCCCGCGAATGCGGGGACCCAGTGACTTTCCGGCCCGGTCCTAGGCTGGCGACTTCGCGGTCGCCGAATCGCGCACCCTTGCCAGGCTCGGCTCCACCGACAGGTCGGTCGCCATGCCGTCGACGATGTGCACGTTGCGCTGCGCGCGCGCGGCCAGTTCGGGATCGTGGGTGACCATGATGATGGTCGCGCCCTGGGAGTTGATGTCCTCCAGCAGCTCCAGCACGCTGCGCGCCATCTGCGAGTCGAGGTTGCCGGTGGGTTCGTCGGCGAGAAGCAGGCGCGGGCTGCCGGCGAGCGCCCGCGCGATCGCCGCGCGTTGCTGCTGTCCGCCCGAGAGTTCGGCCGGGAAGTGCTTCATCCGCGAGCCCAGCCCCACCATTCCCAGCGCGTCCTCGATCCGCAGCCTGCGTTCGCTGGCCGGCATGCCGCGGTAGCGCAGCGGCACGTCGCAGTTGTCGAACAGGTTCAGGTCCGGGATCAGGTTGAAGCCCTGGAAGATGAAGCCGATCTTCTGGTTGCGCAGCTTGCTGCGCTGGTTGTCCGACAGGCCCTTGACGTTCTCGCCATCGAGCGTGAACTCGCCGCCGGTGAAGGTCTCCAGCAGGCCGGCGATGTTGAGGAACGTGGTCTTGCCCGAACCCGACGGGCCGGTGACGGCGACGAACTCGCCTTCCTTCACGTGCAGGTCGAGCGAGCGCAGCGCGTGTGTCTCGACCAGTTCGGTGCGGTAGACCTTGGTGACCTGGCGCATGTCCAGCATGGGTGTTTCCTCGGTGGCGATTGGATTGCGGTGGTGATCTGTCAGCGGATGTGGAACAGCGACGGCAGCTCGGCGTTGCGCGCGTAGCCGCGCTGCAGGGCGCGCGGCTTGCGCGCCGGCGCGTTGGCGCTCGCGGCAGCGCCGATGGCGTCGAAATCCACCATTTGCGACAGCCGCAGGCGGTGCGGCACGGCGTCGGCGAGGTCCTGCGCATCCCACTGCTGCGGGAAGGAAAAATAATCGGGGGACTTTCTGTTCAGGGCGTTCATTTCATTCTCCGTTGATGCGGACGCGGTCCGCGTTGCCGAACTGGTCCGTGCCGGAGACGACGATGCGGTCGCCTTCCTTGAGGCCGGACACGATTTCCACATTGCCCAGGCTGCTTGCGCCTGCCTGGATCGGGCGGCGCGTGGCGCTGCCGTCCTCGACCACCCAGGCCGTGCTGCCGCCGTCCTGTTCCAGGAACGGGCCGCGCTCGACCATGAGTACGTTGCGGCGGGTGTCGAGCACGATGCGCGCCGACAGCCGCTGGTTCTGGCGCAGGCCGGGTGGCTGCTGGCCGTCGGCGAAGCGCAGGCGGGCATTGACCTCGCCGTTGACCACCTCGGGCGACACCGCCGAGACCTCGGCCTTGTAGACCTTGCCGTTGCTGGTGATCTGCGCCGGGATGCCGATGCCCAGGTCGCGGGCGAAGCTTTCCGGCACCTTGATCTCGACCTCGAACCTGGCCAGGTCGACGACGCTCAGCACCGGCCCGTTGGCGACCACGCTGGTGCCCTGCGGCACCTGCACCTGGCCAACCTGCCCGTCGAACGGCGAGCGGATCGTCAGCGCGTCGACCTGGCGCCGCGCTTCGGTCACCACCGCCTTCTGGCGGTCGGCAAGCAGGCGCTTGTTGCGCGCGTCCAGGCCGGCGCCTTCACCCTGCAGGGCGTTGTCCTTCTGCGCGCTCGCGAGTTCGATCTCGGCCTTCTTCAGGTCGTCCTGCGCCTTGGCCAGCTCGTTCTGCGAAACGGCGCCGCCTTCATAGGCACGCTGGTAGCGCTCCAGGTCGCGCTGCGCGGCGGTGCGGCTGATTTCCGCCTGCTGCACCACCTTGCGCGCCGCGGCGCGGGCAATCTGCGCGTCGAGCACCGCGCGGCTGGCTTCGGCTTCCATGCTCGCCAGGGTGGATTCCTCCTGCACCAGCTTGCTGCGCAGTTCCGGGCTGTCGATCACCGCCAGCGGCTGGTCCTTCTTGACCACGTCGCCGGCGACCACTTTCAGCGCGACCGTGCCCGCGGCGATGGCGTACAGGGTCGGGCTGTTGGCGGCGATCACCCGGCCGTCGGCCGACAGGTCGCGCACCAGGTCGCCGCGCGTGACCTGGGCGATGCGCACGCGGCTGGCGTCGAACGAGCGCCCGCCCGAACTCCAGCCAATGACCACCCACGCCGCCAGTGCCAGCACCACGGCGCCGGCGATGCCGCCGATGATCAAACCCTTGCGATGGCGTTTGCCCGGGCTGACGGGCGACACCACGTGGTCCTGGCCGGAGGTGTCGCGAATGCGGGGGCGGTTGTCCATGCGTAGGTCTTGGATGTTCGAGGGCTTCATATGGTTGCAATTAGCAAATCGCGTGCCAATTATAACATATTGATTTTATTAAAGTTTATGAGCTGTCCGGGTGTCCGGCCGGACACCCGCGGTGTCCGCGCGGACACCGTCCTTGCGTTCTCCCATCCACGGGGCATCGCCTGTGGGGCATTCCCCTGTAGGAGCGGCCATGGCCGCTATGTTTCGCCGAGAGGCCATCGCGGCCATGACCGCTCCCGCAAGCAGCGACCGCTCCCGCGCAAGTGCGCCAGCCGCTGGCGTGCGCCGGCCAACGATTACAATCGATCCCTACCAGTAGGAGTTCCCCCATCCATGTGCGGCATCGTCGGCGCGATCGCGGATCGCGATGTGGTTCCCGTCCTCATCGAAGGCCTCAAGCGTCTCGAATACCGCGGCTACGACTCCGCCGGCATCGCCGTGGTCGATGACGGCGAGGGCGATCGCCGCGACATCCGCCGCGTGCGCCGCACCGGACGCGTGGCCGAAATGGAAGCCGCTGCCGAAGGCTTCCATGCCGACCTGGGCATCGGCCACACCCGCTGGGCCACCCATGGCGGCGTCACCGAACTCAACGCGCACCCGCACGTCAGCCACGGCGTGGCGCTGGTGCACAACGGCATCATCGAGAACCACGAACAGCAGCGTGCGCGCCTGCAGGCACTGGGCTACGAATTCGAATCGCAGACCGATACCGAGGTCATCGCCCACCTGATCCACCATTACCTCAAGCAAGGCAACGATCTGCTTGCCGCGCTGCAGTGCGCGGTCCAGGAACTGCACGGTGCCTACGCGCTGGCCGTGATCAGCCGTGCCGAACCCGACCGCATGGTCTGCGCGCGCATGGGCTGCCCGTTGCTGATCGGCCTGGGCGAGGGCGAGAATTTCGTCGCCTCCGACGTCTCGGCGATCATCCAGGCCACGCGCCGCGTGATCTTCCTCGAGGAAGGCGACACCGCAGAGGTCACGCGCGCTGGCGTGCGGGTGTTCGACGACACCGGCGCCGCCGCCGAACGCGAGGTGCATGTTTCCGACGTGTCGCTGGCCTCGCTCGAACTCGGCCCCTACCGCCACTTCATGCAGAAGGAGATCCACGAGCAGCCGCGCGCGATCGCCGACACCATCGAAGCGGTGATGGATGCCAATGCCTTCGGTCCGGAGCTGTTCGGCAAGGACGCGCAGGCCGTGCTGGGCGACGTCGAGGGCGTGCAGATCCTCGCCTGCGGCACCAGCTACTACTCGGGCAGCGTGGCCCGCTACTGGATCGAGGCGATCGCCGGCCTGCCGTGCAGCGTCGAGATCGCAAGCGAATACCGCTACCGCACCGCGGTGGCCAACCCGAAGCACTTGGTGGTGACCATCTCGCAGTCGGGCGAAACGCTCGACACGATGGAGGCGCTCAAGTACGCCAAGTCACTCGGCCACGACAAGACCCTGTCGATCTGCAACGTGCCCGAAAGCGCAATCCCGCGCGCCAGCAAGCTGGTGCTCTACACCCGCGCCGGCGCCGAGATCGGCGTGGCGTCGACCAAGGCCTTCACCACCCAGCTGGTCGCGCTGTTCACCCTGGCTGCCACGTTGGCCAAGCTGCGCGGCAAGCTGCCGGAAGACAAGGAAGCCGAGTACATCGAAGCCCTGCGCCACCTGCCGGGCAGCGTGCAGCACGCGCTCAACCTCGAACCGCAGGTCGCCGCTTGGGCCGAACGCTTCGCGCCGAAGCAGCATGCGCTGTTCCTCGGCCGCGGCGTGCACTATCCGATTGCCCTGGAAGGGGCCTTGAAGCTCAAGGAAATCTCCTACATCCACGCCGAAGCCTACCCGGCCGGCGAGCTCAAGCACGGCCCGCTCGCACTGGTGGACGCCGACATGCCGGTGGTGGTGATCGCCCCCAACGACAACCTGCTGGAAAAGGTGAAATCCAACATGCAGGAAGTCCGCGCGCGCGGCGGCGAACTGTTCGTGTTCACCGACGCCGACAGCAACTTCAGCGAATCCGAAGGCGTCCACGTCATCCGCACCCCGCGCCACGTCGGTGTGCTCAGCCCGATCGTGCACACCATCCCGGTGCAGCTGCTCGCCTACCACGCCGCACTGGCGCGCGGGACGGACGTGGACAAGCCGAGGAATCTGGCGAAGTCGGTGACGGTGGAGTAGGCGGCGGCTGCGGATGGTTCCCGGCCGGTTTTGCATCGGTTGGCAACGCCGCCGGCAAGTTGGCGTGCTTTTCGTTGCCGTTGAGTTCGGCCATGTCCAGCGTCAGCGGGAGTTGGGCCGCGAACGCGTGGGCGGCGTCGGCGTCGGCCGGGGTGGGCGTCCCACAACTTAGAACGGCAGTATCTGCGCCCACGATCCCGGCTTGGCCACCATGAGATAGAACACCGCCAGCATCGCAACGAAGGCCGGGTAACCCAACATCTCCCACCGGCGCGCATAGCGCCAGTACTCGGCGGGAACCGCGCTGGAACCTTCCATGGCCGCAGACGCCATCGCTGCCATGCGCATCTGCAGCCACACCACCGGCAACCACAGCGCGCCGGCTGCTACGAAGAGCACGATCGACAGCGCGAGCCACGGCGTCGTGAGCGGCCAGCCTGCGAGATGCGTCAGGAGCATGCCGCTGGCCGGCTGGACCAGGACCGCAGGCGTGGTGAACCACCAATCGGCCCGGACTACCAGCCGGGCCACGACAGCCTGTGCCTCCAGGCTCCCGCTGCGGTTGGCGAAGAAAAGATAGAACGCCGTGCCGAAGCCGGTGCCCACCAGGACGACGCTGGACAGGATGTGGATCCACTTCACCGTCAGATAAATCGTCATTTCGCTGTCCTGATCAAGACCCACAATGCAGCGGCGATGGGAACATTCTTCGTCAACGGCCCCAAGGGATGCAGCCACAGCGAGGGATCGAGCACGCTGGCCACCGCCGTCATCGCCAGCATGAGTGCCAGTGCAGACAGGTAGAGGCGTCGTGATGGCGACAGCGCCATCGCGATGCCGATCAGGAAGTCTGCGTCCGCGCCCGACGCAATCAGCGCCCTGGCGACGCTGGGGTCATCGATGCCTGCTTTCGCGAGCAGGTCCATGCTCTGGCCGTTGAATTCCCACAGGCTGGCAACCGCCGTCGCCAGCCACACGACCACGACGCCCATGCGCAATATCTTCTCGTCGCCTGCATTCATCGCGATGTCGAACCTGCGATGGCGGGAGATGCTTCTTGTGGCTCGCCAAGGCTCTCGTCGACGAGGTCGGTGATCATCCCCCACCTAGCAAACTCGGGCTCAAACTCACCCAATGACAGCAACCCGGCCGCCGTGAAAGCGCCCGGTGCCACCGCATCGCCGACGGCCAGCTTTCGCGCCAGCAAAACCGCGGCCATGCAGGGAATCTCGGGGCCATGGTCGTTGTCGGCTGCGATGTGCCAGGCGCGTCGTGCGGAGCGTCCTGCATCGTCGAGCCCTTCAACGCGCACCACCATGCCACCCAGCGACGTGCCCAGCGGATCGAACACGCCGGCGACGCGGTTCAGGGCACCGGCCCATCGCTCCGGCCGCATCAGCAGACCCCTGCTGCGCAGCGCCGCCAGCACCGCGAAGGCGCGTTGCGTCGCGGCCACTTCGAGGGCAGCGCGGAACATCACGCGGTCACGCACGCGGTATCGTGCCGGGAACAGTTCGAGGTCGGGGATGTCGCAGAGCGCACCGATGCGCGGACGCAGTCGTTTGAATTCAACTGGCTCGGGCGCGGCCCAGCCGGTCGCCTGCGTCCATTGCCCGTTGCGCCAGATCCGGATCGGCTTGCCGCAGTAGCTCAGTACCGCCGCCAGCGTGGCCTTGCCCCGCGGCGCCGTTTGCGCGGGCGCGATGCAGATGTCGACCGCGTGGATGGCCTGCCAGTCCGCACACAGGCGGTCCACGACAGCCGAGGACAGGGCCGGCACCGTGCTCGCGCCGCTGATGCCCGTTCGTCCGGCCTGTTGGAATGCATCGTGCAGGGCCGCAGGGAAATCGCAGACGAAACGGCGGCCGTCAGCCAGGTCGATGTAATGCGCACCTGCGCCAGCGACCGCGAGTGCCACTGCATATGACTGCTGCTGGAATGGACCGGCCACGTGGATCACCAGTCCAACCCCCAGCGTGCTCAGCGCCTGACCGAAGCCCGCGGCATTGCAGTCGATCGATACGGCCATCGCTCGACCGTCCAGCGAATCGGCGAGTCGCTGGGCCTGCCCGAGATCGCGCCCCCCAATCTGCAATTCAATGGTTGGATCAGTCGCCAATGCGCGACAGATGCGGGCACCGAAGTTTCCGTAACCTCCCAACACCAACGTCTTCATCCGATCCCCGCTAGCGTCCATCCATGGCAGGCAGTATCGCCGAGCTCGAAGTGGTGCGTGGTCCATCGGCATTTTGGCGAGGGCGGCCATGCACGTACCGAAATCCAGATAAAGAGCTCGCTGGATACGCGAGCCTCCATGCCGGGATCCACGGCTGGACGCAGTGGACGGCGGAGTCCGCGTTCAACCGGAATTCGGTGGCGTGAGTACCGAGGCGGTATCGGTCTCCGTGGAGAAGGTGAGGAATGCGAGGTGGGCCTCGTATCGCTCGAGCACGTCGTCGATCACCTGCTGCCTGGTGAGTCCCATCAGGTCATAGCCGCCCGAACCGGTCTGCGTGAACACCTCGAGCCGGTAGTAGACGTCGGTCTCGCGCGACATCCGGCCACTGAACATCGGCACTGGCGCCTCGACGATGGCGACGTGGTAGTGGAAGGCGCGGAACGTGTCCATCGATACCCGCAGCAGCGGCTCCTCGATGCCGCTCGTGCCGGTCATGGTGCCCCGTTCGACCTCGTATCCCTGGTTCCCGAACTCGGCGGCGACGTCGTCGAGGGCCGGGCGTACCGTTTGATCGAGGAACTGCGTGACCTGTTTCAGCGACGGGTATGCGCGCAGCTGTTCGAGCCGCTGCTTCCACGACCGCTCGGGTACGTGCCCGCCGATCGGGGCGATGGAGCGCCTGTGCAGTACCTGGCCCTCGCGCTCGGCCCGCTCCATCCGCAACACTTTGTGGAAAGACGCCATCACCAGGTAGGCGATGATTGTCACCGGCAGCGCGAAGATGAGCGTCGCGTACTCCATCGTCGTCACGCCGCCCGCAAGCAGCATCGCCACGGTGAGCACCGCGGTGAGCACGGCCCAGAAGATGCGCAGCCACTTCGGCCCGTCGCGCGACGGGTCCGGGATCGAGGCCGAGAAGTTCGCCATCACCATCGCGCCGGAGTTCGCGCTGGTGAGATAGAACAGCAACCCCGAGAGCGTGGCCAGCCCGATCAGGAACATCGCGCCCGGGAACATCCCCAGCAATGCGTACCAGCCCCGCTCCGGGCTCTCGACCGCCAGTTCGGCGAATACCGTGTTCCCCTGCAGCACCTGGAACAGGGCGGAATTGCCGAACAGCGAGACGATGATGAAGTCGCACAGCACGGGGGCCGTGATCGCCGCGATGACGAACTCGCGCAGTGTGCGCCCGCGCGAAATGCGGGCGAGGAAAACCCCGACGAATGGCCCCCACGCCAGCCAGAACGCCCAGAAGAACAGCGTCCATCCGCCCATCCATTCGGCACTGCCGGGCTCGTAGGCGAAGGTCTGCAGCGTGCGTGCGGGAAACGTGACGATGAACTGGCCGATGTTCTCGATGAGCGCGTTGAGGAGGAACGCGGTCTGCCCGGTGACGAGGATGTAGACCATCATCGCCACGGCGCTCCAGAGGTTCAGCTCGGAGATCCAGCGGATGCCGCGGTCGACGCCGGACGTGGTGGCCGCGATGGTCAGGACCACCGCGCCGCCGACCAGCGCGATCTGCAGCGCCAGGCCCTGCTCCAGGCCGAAGATCAGCGAGAAGCCGACGCTCAGCAGCACGACACCGATGCCCATCGACGTGGCGACGCCGAACACGGTGCCGACCAGCGCGATGGTGCTGATGCCGTCGCCAAGGGGCCCGCGCACGCGCTTGCCGAGCAGCGGGTAGAGCGCCGCGCGGATCGACAGCGGCATGCCCCACCGGTAGGCGAAGTACCCCATCGCCATGCCGAGCAGCGCATACATCGACCAGCCGGCGATGCCGTAGTGGAACATCGTCCACACGACCGCGTCCTGCATCGCGGCGGCGGTGGCGCCGTCGCCGGTGGGCGGATGGAGGTACTGCACGACGGGGCCGGTGACCGAGTAGAAGAGCATGTCGATGCCGACACCCGCGGCGAACAGCATCGCGACCCAGGTCACGAGCTTGTACTGCGGCCGCGAGTGGTCGGGGCCGAGCCGCACGTCGCCTTCCTTGGAGAACGCGACCCAGAGCACGAAACCGATCACCAGCGTCATCGTGAGCACGTAGTACCAGCCGAGGTTCGTCGCGATCCAGTCGACGGTTGCCTTCATCGTCGTGCGTGCGTCGGCGGGGACGAGGATGACCCAGATCGAGAAGGCCAGGATCACCATCGACGAGACCAGCAGCACGCGCCAGTTGATCCAGGCGGTGCGGTGCTCGAGCAGCTCCTCGGGTCCCTTGCTGAGGTCGCTGCGCGATACTGGCGTGTCGTCGTCCGGATGTTCATGCCGGCGCTGCGTGCCGCCGAAGCGGCTGCGCTCGAGCGGCGGATGCGACTTCGCCGCCTGCGCGCTTGGGGCTTGCATGCCAGGCTGGGCGGCTTCGGAGGGTTCGTCGTCGGGTGGTTGAATCGGCATGGGGCTATTCCTTCCTCGGGACGCGCTGACATTCCTGGGCCGCTAACGCGATGATCAACCCGGAGACCGCCTGCCTGCACGAACAGCCCGCTTTCGCAATGGTGCGCGACCCGGCCGGACGGACGACAGCAGCCAACACGGCAGACACTCGCCGGAGTTTGCCTGACTTCGGGCCGCCCATCAGCACCAGGCCGGAGCGGCTATCCGGGAGATTGCCCTGCTTCCGCCGACGCCCGATCAATGGCCGGAGCGAGCGGGGTGCCGGTTTCGGTTGCAGCTGCTCCGGCGGAGCGATTACTGCGGCCGGTGGTCCGCCGCCACGGTGCGCGCCTCGGCTTCTCCCAGTCCTGCCTGGTCCGAAAAATCCTTCCAGCGCCCCACGGCATCGCGCACCTGCACCAGCGCATCGCGCGCGCCCACCACGCCGAAGCGCTTTGCAACGGCCATCAGGTCATCGCGAGTGATGCCATCGAACTTGCCGTTGACGCTCATCAGGTGCTGGTACGTCCACTCGCCGTTGGGGTTGTAGGCGTGGGTGACGTCATAGGCCGGGGCGAGTTCCCAGCGGCCGCCCTGCTTCAGGCGGAAGGCGTGATTCTTGGTGTGGTCGTCGCAGTTGCGGGCCATGACGTTGAAGGCCATGCGGCGGAAGATTTCGGTAAGGGCGTCGTCGCCAAGTCGCAGCTGTTGGGCGACGAGGAACAATTGTTCGTAGGCGTGGGTGGCGCGCTGGTTGTAGTCCAGGTGCTGCATGGCGCACAGCGATTGCACGTGGTGCTTCTGGTTGCCGTCGCGGTCGAAGCGGCGGGTCATGAAGTGGGCGCGGCCGTTCTCTTCCAGCAGGCGGCAGGGTTCCATCGCGATGCCGGCGGCGCGTGCCATCAGGTGGTAGGCGTATTCGATGCGGCTGTAGTCGGCGCCGGTGCCCAGCTCCATGTCCTTGCCGACGCCGTCGAACTTGAGCAGCCAGTGTTCGAAGCCGGGCGCGGCGTCGAACTGGCCGCTGCGCAGTTCATCGGTGCCCGGGTTCCACGCCACCACCGCCTTGGCGCGGGCGCCGCCGGCCGAGGTACCCACGCGGATGATGTTGGCCAGCGCAGCCTGGGCGTGCGCGTCGTCGGACAGGTCGCCGCGCAGCACCTGGCGCGCGGCTTCGACCAGCGACTTCATCTGCAGGGGCTCGGCACTCTCGCTGTGCGAGCCGCGCGCGGGGCGGAATTCCAGTGCGCCCATGCCGCGCTTGCCCATGTAGGCGAGGCGGTCGAGCGCGGTGATCGCGTCGGCGGCGACGCCATGCCGCGCCATCCATGCGTCGATCAGGGCGTTGCCGAAGGCGTCGGGCAGGGCATCGGCGAGCAGGCCGGGCAGGCCGTGGAAGCTGTGCCGCGGCAGGTCGGGGAACAGGAAGACCGAATCGGCCGCGTCGGTGGGCATCGTCAGCGGGGCGAGCTCGATGCCCTGGCGGCGCCAGGCCGGGTCGTACTCGAAGGCATGGCAGCCGGCCTGCGGATCGGGCGCGACGGCGCCGACGCGCTGGTTCCAGAGGCGGACCTCGATGACCGGGGTGTCCATGTCCTCGCGTCGCCTACTTCGTGGCCGCGGCCTTGCGGCGCGGACCGCGTGGGCGGCTGACGCGACGGCGTTCCGGGCGCTGGCGCAGCAGCGCCATCGGGCTGATCGCGGCCACCGGTGCCAAAGTGTCCAGCCAGTCGAGGCGGTCGAGCGCGCGCAGCACCTGCAGCAGGGTCGACAGGCTGGAGCCGCGCCCGGCCTCGAGGTTGCGCAGGGCCTTCTCGGACACGCCGGCCTTGTCGGCCAGGGTCAGCTGGTCGAGGTCGCGGCTCAGGCGCAGGCGGCGGAGCTGGTCGCCGAGGTGGCCCTGGAGGTCGCCGATGGAAGGATTGAAGGTATTCATCCAGTTTTTATCTACCGGTTGATAGCGAATGCGCTCTATTCCGGTCGAATCATACCAATTGGCAGATGAATATATGGAAATCACATACCGGTGGATATGCACCGATATACAATGAATTTAGTGTAATCGGTTCAATTCAACCGTATTTCACGATGTTGGCTTAAGCCGGAGCGCGACTCGTGGACCTGACTGCTGGGCGGGACGACTTTGCAGGAGTGGCCTCAGCCGCGAGCCCTTCCGCGCGGCCCGACGCCGGATGTGCGGAAGCCCGGGCCGTTGGCTCCGAAATCATCAGGATCGGCGGTCACGCTTCTCCCTCAAACAAAGCTCGCGGCTGAAGCCGCTCCTACGGGAATCGGGTGGCGAGCGTCTTCAGGCGCCAGGGCGCTCCCGCACCCGGTCCACATGGGCGCAGAAGCCGGCGACGAAGGCACGCAGTCGCGCTTCGATGCCGGGGTCGACGATCTGCCCGTCGGCGTCGAACACCTGTCCCGCGCGCGCGACCATCAGTCGGCCTTCGAACCATGGCGCGGTGCCCAGCGTGCGCAGCACCGGCAACCAGGCGTTCTGTCCCAGCTGGGTGCCGAAGCCGCCGGGCGAGGCGCCGATCACCGCCACCGGCTTGCCGCCGAACACGCGGGTGATGTCCGCGGCGGGGCGGGACATCCAGTCGATGGCGTTCTTGAACACGCCCGGCAGGCTGTTGTTGTACTCGGGCGTCACCATCAGCAGGCCATCGGCCGCCGCCACGGCGTCCTTGAGTGCAACCACCGCGGGTGGGATGCCTTCGGCCGCTTCCACGTCGCCGTCGTAGAGCGGAACGCCGTGCAGCGAATGCACATCGAGGCTGCTGCCCGCCGGCATCAGCTGCGCCGCGGCGTGCAGCAGCGCGGCGTTGAACGAACCGCGCCGCAGGCTTCCGGGTAGACCGACGATGTTTGCCATTGGGGTGCCTTTGCGTGCCGGCCGCCGCGCATTTCCGCGCGTTGCCTTGTGGGAGCGGCTTCAGCCGCGAGCCTTGATCTTACGGCAGGGATCGATGCCGGCAGCGCTTCCGGGAGCCGGGTCGCCGGCGCATGCGTCGCGCCCGTCACGCCCTGCAGAGCTCCCGCTGAAGCCATGCTGCAAGGACCGGCCGGAACCGCGCTTATCGATCGCGAGTTGCGGATCGCTTTCCAGGAGCCCGCGGCCACAGCCGCTATTCCGCCGGTGCGGCCGGGTTCCCCTCGTGCCCGCCGCGGCGGCGCAGCCACGGCGCCATGCTCGCCAGCACGCCGTCGCGCCGGACCAGTCCGTGGAACAGCGCCGCGGCCAGGTGCAGCAGGAACGTGGCGAACAGCAGCAGCGCGAGCCAGTGATGCGCGCCGCGCAGCCAGGCGAACAGTGCGGCGTCGTGTGGCGCGATCGGCGGCAGGCGGATCCCCGCCAACAGCGTGACCGGATAGCCCGCGGCCGACAGCATCGCCCAGCCGCTGAGCGGCATCAGCAGCAGCAGCGCGTACAGCAACCAGTGCGATCCGAGTGCGGCGCGTCGCTGCCACGCGGGCAGGTCGGCCGGCAGCGGCGGTGGCCGGTGGCGCAGGCGCACGGCGATGCGCGCCAGCAGCAGCACGAGGATCGTCGCGCCCAGCGGCTTGTGGATCGCCAGCAGCAGCGCGTAGGCGGACGAGGTGGTGGACAGCATGCCGATGCCGATGAACAGCATCGCGATCACCAGCGGCGCCATCAGCCAGTGCAGCAGGCGTGCCTTCGGATGGAACGGGGTGGTTGGCGTGCTCATCGCTGCGACTCCGGTGCGGTGGGGGCGGGCGCGCCGTCGGGTGCGCCGGGGTACGGGCCTTCGCCCGAGCGCCGTCGCAGCGACGCGGCGTACACGGCCGAGCGCGCGCTCAGCAGCGGATCGTCGGAGGCGGCGATGCCCGGCGGCAGCACCAGCGGGTCGAAGGTGACGTCGCGGCAGGGACCGGCCGGTTCGGGCAGCGCGCGTTCGATCACCAGGGTGCCGACGTCGATGCGCTCGCGGGCCGCCGGCCACTGCACGGTGGCGTTGTCGGTGCGGTCGCCGGCCGCGGCCAGCGTGACCACCAGGTGCCAGCGCTGCGGTTCCTGGCGCAGGCGTGCGAACAGGTCGTTGAACAGGAAATCGCGGTCGCGTGCATTCATCGCATCGAAGCGGCCGCGGTCGAGCGCGGAGAAGGCCGCTTCGGGCAGCATCGACCAGCGCACCGCGCGCACCGTGCCGTCGGCATCGATGAAACGAAAGGCATTGATCGAGTGGTAACCGCCGTTGGCGAAGCTCGACGGGATCGGCCGCGATGCTATCAGCGCGTTGAAGGCCCGGGTTTCCGGGTGCGCGGCCATGAATGCCGCGACCTTGGCCGGGTCGGGCTTGCCGGTCGCCGGATCGGGCGTGGTCGCGCGCTGCAGCGCGACGAAATCGCGCACGTTGCCCACCGGGAACAGCGGCACGCTGTTCATCGCCGTGCGCCAGGTGCTGCCGTCGGCGGCGGAGAAGTTGAGCGCCAGGCTGCGCGGTGCGGGCACACCATCGGGCGCGTACGGCGATCCCACGGCCAGCGCGAAGCGGCCGAACACCGGCGTACGCCCGGGCGCGAACACCACCGCCTTCGACAGCGCCTGGCCGCGGCCGTTGCTGTCGAAATACCCGACGACGCATACGCCCTTCTCGTGCGCGCGGCGGAAGCCGGGGTGCTCGCCGTTGTGGCGTTCCAGCACGTCGGCCACATCGGCGCTGGACAGGCGCGAAGGCGTCAGCCAGCCGGCGGTCCAGGCGAATGCCAGCGCGAGGGCACCGATGATGAGCGCGATCGCGCCCAGGCGGGCGAACACCCGGGGCGGATAGGGGAACCGGCGACGCGGCGATTGCGGTGGCGGGGCGGAAGACGGCATCGTGGGCTCCTGTCTGCGGTTCGACAGGGGTAGGACGCACCGGAAGCCGCGTTATTCCATCGGCCACCGATCCGGGCACGATCCGCATTCACGGATCGCACGCGGGAATAAACGCCGCCCCCGTGCGTCGTACCTGCAACCAGTGGAGGAACGACCCGCGTGCGGCCAGGACGAATGACGCCATGACTGCCATCGACGACGACGAACTGCGCGCGTTGCTGCCGTCGCTGCGGCGCTTCGCGCTGTGGCTGGCGCGCGATGCCACGGAGGCGGACGACCTGGTGCAGGCCAGCCTGGAACGCGCGCTCTCGCGCTGGTCGACGCGGCGTGGCGATGCCAGCCTGAAGGCCTGGCTGTTCTCGATCCTGCACCGGCAGTTCCTCGACCAGAAGCGACGCGCTGGCCGCTGGCGGCGCGTACTGGCGGTGTTCGGCAGCGAACCGGGCGCGGCGCCCTCGGCGGAAGAGACGTTCGTGGCGCGCTCGTCGCTGGAAGCGTTCGATGCGCTGGCTACCGATCATCGCGCGGTGCTGCTGCTGGTGGTGGTGGAAGGACTGGAATACCGGGAGGCCGCGCAGGCGCTGGGCGTGCCGGTCGGCACGGTGATGTCGCGGCTCTCGCGCGCCCGCGCCGCCTATCGCAAGCTCACCGGCGACGAACCCGGCGGCGCCCGGCTGCGGAGGATCGGATGAACGACAAGATGCCCGACGACGACACGCTACAGGCCTACGTCGATGGCGAACTGGACGAAGTGCAGCGTCGCGACGTGGACGCCTGCCTCGCCGCGCAGCCCGCGCTGGCCGCGCGCGTGGCGCAGTGGCGGCGCGATGCCGCCGGCCTGCGCGCGGCGCTGGCCGGCGGCCTGTCGTTGCCGCCGCAGGCGCGGCTGGATCCGGTATCGATCCGGCGCACGCGCCGCAAGCGGACGCAGCAGCGGCTCGCCCTATGCGCGTCGCTGGTGCTGGCGCTCGGCCTCGGCGGCATGGGCGGCTGGCAGGCCAAATCCGCGCGCGTCGCGGCCGCCGCGCCGCCGATGGACGATGCGGTCACCGCCTATCGCATCTTCGCCACCGACCGCACCCGCCCGGTCGAGATGGATGCCAGCCACGGGCCGGAACTGCAGGCGTGGCTGTCGGCGCGGCTCGGGCGCCCGATGTCGCTGCCGGACCTGCAGTCCTACGGTTTCGCCCTGCTCGGTGGGCGCATGCTCGCGACCCCGGACGGCGCCGCGGCGATGCTGATGTACCAGGACGACGACGGCCGACGGATCAGCTTCTACGTGCGCCCGAGCACGCGCTTCGCCGATGCGCGCGGCAGCCGTCGCGACGACGGCCTGGCGCTGCGCTACTGGTATCGCAACGGCTACGGCTTCGCGGTCGTCGGGCGCGCCGACGATCCGCGCACGCTGGAGGTGCAGCAGGCGATCCCGCCGGCGGTGTGATGCGCGGCGGGGAAGGCGAAAGCACGATGCCCCGTTGTGGCGTTTGGTTTTCCGGGTGCTAAGGTCGCGGCACGTTCCGCGCCGGGAGATCGATGAGCACCTACGGGCTCCAGTCCGTGTTCGCGCCGGCCTCGGTGGCGGTGGTCGGCGCCAGCCCGCGCGAGCGCTCGCTCGGGCGGCTGGTGCTGCGGCAGCTGCGCGAGGGTGGTTTCGCCGGGCCGGTGGGGCTGGTCAATCCGCACTATCGCGAGATCGACGGCATGGCGGCTGCGTCGCGGATCGACGCGCTCGGGTTCGCGCCGGAGCTGGTGGTGATCGCCGCGCCGCCGCAGGACGTGGCATCGGTGGCCGCCGCGGCAGCCGACATCGGCGCCAGGGCGGCGATCGTGCTGACCCGCGACATGGGTGTGGGCGCCGGTTCGCACAACGCGGCGCTGGAAGGGGTGGCGCGACCGCGCGGGCTGCGGATCGTCGGGCCCAATTGCCTGGGCGTGATCGCGCCGCACGCCAACCTGTTCGCCAGCTTCGCTGCGCACCGGCCGGTGGCGGGCGACCTGGCGTTGATATCGCAGTCCGGCGCGGTGGCGGCGGGGGTGCTGGAGTGGGCCCGCCCGCGCGGCATCGGCTTCTCGGCGGTGGCCGCGCTGGGCGACGCGCTCGACGTCGATTTCGCCGACCTGCTCGATCACTTCGCCGTCGACCGGCACACCCGCGCGATCCTGCTGTACCTCGAGCACGTGCGCGATGCGCGCAAGTTCCTCTCGGCCGCGCGCGCGGCGGCGCGCGGCAAGCCGGTGGTGGTGGTCAAGCCCGGTCGCCACGTCCGCGCACCGGCCGATGCGCAGACCCACATCGCGCGTCTGGCCACGCCCGATGCGGCCTACGACGCCGCCTTCCGCCGCGCCGGCCTGCTGCGCGTGCACGCGCTGGACGAACTGTTCGCCGCGGCCGAAACGCTCTCGCATCTGGGTAGCGTGCCCGGCAAGCGGCTGGCGGTGCTGACCAACGGCGCCGGCACCGGGATGCTGGCGCTGGACCGGCTGGTGGACCTGGGTGGCGTGCCGGCGATGTTGTCGCAGGCAACGGTCGAAACGCTCGACCGGACATACCCGCGCGGCTGGTCGCGCCGCAATCCGGTCGACATGCTCGGCGACGCCGATGGCGAGCGCTACTTCGCCGGCATGCAGGCCCTGCTCGCCGATCCCGACAATGACGCGGTGCTGGCGATGCACGTGCCCACGGCGCTGTCGCAGCCGCAGGACGCTGCCAGCGCGGTGGTTCGCACACTGGAGGCGCGGGCGGCGAGCGGCGCGCGCAAGCCCACCCTTGCGGTATGGATGGGCGGCGACGCGCAGGCCTTGTCGACACTCAACGACGCCGGCGTGCCGACCTACGCCACCGAGGCCGAGGCGGTGCGCGGCTTCATGTACCTGGTGCGCCACCGCGAGGCGCAGCAGGCGCTGATGGAGACGCCGCCGAGCCTGCCGCAGGATTTCGTCGTCGACAGTGACGCAGCGCAGGCGGTGGTGGCAGACGCGCTCGCGGCCGGGCAGGAGTGGCTGGAACCCGAGGCGGTGGCGCGCCTGCTCGCCGCCTACGGCATCGCCTTCGCGCCCTCGCTGCCGGCGCGCGATGCGGACGAAGCGGTGCGCATCGCTGCGCCGCTACTCGAAGACGGCGGCATGGTCGCGGTGAAGCTGCTGTCGCCCGACATCGTGCACAAGTCCGACGTCGACGGCGTGCGTCTGAACCTGGGCAGTGCCGAGTCCGTGCGCGCCGCCGCCGAAGACATCGTCCACCGCGCGCATGCGCACCGGCCAGGCGCGCGCATCGACGGCGTGCTGGTGCAGCCGATGGTGCTGCGGCCCAAGGCGCGCGAGGTGATTGCCGGCATCGCCGACGACGCCACCTTCGGCCCGGTGGTCGTGTTCGGCCGCGGCGGTACCGCGGTGGAGGTGATCGACGACAAGGCGCTGGCGCTGCCGCCGCTCGACCTGCGCCTGGCGAAGGAGTTGATCGGGCGCACCCGGGTGTCGCGCGTCCTCAAGGCCTATCGCGACGTGCCCGCGGCGGACGGAGACGCGCTGGCGCTGCTGCTGGTCAAGCTCGCGCAGCTGGCGGCCGACATTCCCGCGGTGCGCGAGCTGGACATCAATCCGCTGCTGGTCGATGCCGATGGCGTGGTCGCACTGGATGCACGTGTGGCGGTGGCGCCGTCGCGGCAGCTGCACCGCGGTCGCGGCCACCCGCGCTTCGCGATCCTGCCGTATCCGAAGGAGTGGGAGCGCAGCATCACCCTGGCTGACGGACGCGAGGCGTTCGTGCGCCCGGTGCGGCCGGAGGACGACGCGATGTTCCGCGCGTTCTTCGCCCGGGTGAGCGCGGAGGACCTGCGCCTGCGCTTCTTCCGCGCGGTGCGCGACTTCAGCCACGATTTCATTGCCCGGCTGGTACAGCTCGACTACGCGCGCTCGATGGCGCTGGTGGCGATCGACGCGGCCAGTGGCGAGATGCTCGGCGCCGTGCGGCTGCTGGCCGATGCCAACTTCGACCGCGGCGAGTACGGGATCATGGTGCGCTCCGACCTCAAGGGCGCCGGCATCGGCTGGCGGCTGATGGAGGCGATGATCGAGGTCGCGCACTGGCTCGGCCTCAACCTCATCGAAGGCCAGGTGCTGCGCGAGAACAGCACGATGCTGTCGATGTGCCGGCACCTGGGGTTCACCGTGGTGCCGGATCCGGAAGACGCGACGGTGATGCTGGTGACGCTGCCGGTGGGCGAGGGCAGGTAGACCGGGGCCGCTCCTGCAAGGACCGTTCCCCGGCGACTGCGGGATAATCGGCGCATGCGCAAGATCCTCCACGTCGACATGGACGCGTTCTACGCGTCGGTCGAGCAGCGCGACGATCCGTCGCTGCGCGGGCGGCCGGTGGTGGTCGCCTGGCGCG
Source organism: Luteimonas sp. 22616 (assembly GCF_052044325.1). Classification (NCBI taxonomy): domain Bacteria; kingdom Pseudomonadati; phylum Pseudomonadota; class Gammaproteobacteria; order Lysobacterales; family Lysobacteraceae; genus Luteimonas; species Luteimonas sp. 22616. The sequence continues at coordinate 2,412,190 of NZ_JBQEMW010000001.1, read as the reverse complement.
GCGCGCGTTCGGTGGTGTGCGCGGCCAGCTACGAGGCACGGGTGTTCGGGGTGCGCTCGGCGATGCCGGCGGTGCGCGCCGAGCGGTTGTGCCCGGAGGCGGTGTTCGTGCCGCCGGACTTCGTGCGCTACAAGGCGGTGTCGCGGCAGGTGCGCGAGATTTTCCTGCGGCACACGGATCTCGTCGAGCCGCTGTCGCTGGACGAGGCCTACCTCGACGTCACCGAGCCGAAGATTCCATCTCCAAGCGCGACCGCCACCGCGGAGGCGATCCGCGCGCAGATCCGCGAGGAGACCGCGCTCACCGCGTCGGCCGGCGTGGCGCCGAACAAGTTCCTGGCCAAGATCGCCTCGGACTGGAACAAGCCCGACGGCGTGTTCGTGGTCCGCCCGTCGCAGGTCGAGGCCTTCCTCACCCCGTTGCCGGTGGCGAAGATCCCCGGCGTGGGCAAGGTGATGGAGAAGAAGCTGGCCGATCTGGGCATCGCCACCGTCGGCGACCTGCGCGCGATTCCGGCCGAGGAGCTGCAGCTGCGTTTCGGCAGCTTCGGCCGGCGCCTGCACCTGCGCGCCCGCGGCATCGACGAGCGTCCGGTGGAACCGGACCAGCCGGTGCAGTCGATCTCGGCCGAGGACACGTTCGAACGCGACCTGCTGCTGTACGAGTTCGAGGCCGACATCCGCCGCCTCGCCGAAAAGACCTGGCTGGCGACACGGAAGACGCAGCGCGTCGGCCGCACCGTGGTGCTCAAGCTCAAGACCGCGCAGTTCCGGATCCTGACCCGCAGCTTCACCCCGGAATCGCCACCGGCCTCGCTGGACGAACTGACCACCATCGCGCTCTCGCTGCGCGACCGCGTCGACCTGTCGCCGTCGACGCGCTACCGGCTGGTGGGCGTCGGCGTGTCCGGATTCCGCGAACGCGGGGAGGCCGACGGACAGGGCAACCTGTTCGACGACGGGGAGCATTCGCCGGATTCGACCGGCCGCCCCGAGTCCCTGTAGGAGCGGCTTCAGCCGCGAGCTCCTGGTCTTGGGCGTTGCAGGAGCGGCGGAAGCCGCGATGGCTTTCCCGGTAAAGCATCGCGGCTTCCGCCGCTCCTACAGCAGCGAAAATCAAAAACTCGCGGCTGAAGCCGCTCCTGCAAGGAGCGCGGGTGTCAGCGCACCGGCGCCCAGCGCAGGCTCAGGCCGTAGCCGCGGCCGGGCTGGTTGTACCAGGCGATCGTTTCGTAATCGCGGTCGAAGGCGTTGTCCACGCGCGCTTCCAGCGTCCAGTCCGGGTTGAAGGCGTAGGCCACGCGCAGGTCGAACGTGGCGTAGCCGCCCAGGCGCACCGCGTTGGCTGCGTCGTCGAAGCGATGGCCGGCGCCCTTGAGGCTGGCGCCGAACCGGAACGCGCCGAACGCGCGGTCGAGGTCGATGCGCCCGGTGTCGCGGGCGCGCCGCGCCAGCAGGTTGCCGAAGTTGCAGGCACCGGCCGCGATCGCGTCGTCGGTGCAGTGCGTGCGGTTGCGTGGATCGGTGTGGCTGGCCTGTGCGGAGAGATCCCACTCGCCCACGGTGGTATCGAAGGTCAGTTCGATGCCGCGGATGCGCGCGTCGTCGATGTTGTTGGGCAGGAAGATCGACGAGTCGTAGGAGATCAGGTCGTCGACGCGCGTTTCGTAGGCGTTGAGCGTCCAGCTGTAGCGCTGCGCGTACTGCGCAATGCCGACGTTGTAGCCCTTCGACTTCTCCGGCTTGAGGTCCGGCTTGCCGAAGAACGGGTAGTACAGGTCGTTGAAGGTCGGCGCCTTGAAGCCGGTGGCGTAGTTGGCGGTGACGCGGAAGTTGTCGGCGAAGGCCATGCCCCAGCCGATGCCGCCGGTGGTGTGGCTGCCGAACTGTTCGTTGTCGTCGTTGCGCACGCTGGCCTGCAGCCGGTGCGCACCGAACGTGCCCTGGTACTCGACGAACGCGCCGGTGTTGTCGCGCCGGGTGACGTCGAACTCGGTGTCGCTTTCCACCGCGTCGCGCTGCCAGTCGGCGCCGGCGCTGAGCAGGTTGCGCGCGTCGAGGCTGAAATCCGTCTGCAGCGACGCGGTCTTGCGGCTGGTGTCGAAGTTGCCGACGCGGCGGCTGCCGCCGGCGTCATGGAAGAAGTTCTCGGAGCGGTCGTCGTTGCGGCCGACCTGCGCGGTGACGTCGACGCGCTCGGACGGCGCCCAGGCCAGTTTCGTGCCAAGCACCTGCTGCACGTTCTGCGCGACGTTGCCGCCGTACTGGCTGCCGTCGAACTCGTTGCGCGATTCCGCGCGCAGGGCGTTGGCCTGCAGCTCCAGCGTGTCGGACACCTGCACGCCGCCGCGCAGGTTGAGCGAGCTGTTGCGGTAGCCGTCGCGGTCGGGTTCGTCGACGAAGCAGCCGGCCCCGAACGGTGCCCCGGGCGCCGAGGCGGTGCCGCGGCAGGCGTTGATGCCGTCGGTGCGCTGCCAGGCCACGTCGGCGCCGAACCAGCCGCGCTCGCTGCCGCCGCCAATGCCGGCGCTGGCCTCGCGCAGGCCGTGGCTGCCGATACCCACGCGCAGGCGCGGGGTGAACGCGCCCTGGTCGCGGCGGGTGAAGATCTGGATCACGCCGCCAATCGCTTCGGACCCGTAGAGGCTCGAGCGCGGACCGCGCACGATCTCGATGCGGTCGATCTGGTCGACCGGCAGGTCCTGGAATGCGGTGAGGCCGGCGGTGACCGAGCCCACGCGCACGCCGTCGATCAGCACCAGCACCTGGTCCGACTCCGCACCGCGCAGGAACACGGTGCTGTTCTTGCCAAGACCGCCCTGGTTGCCGATGTCGATGCCGGCGCGGCCGCGCAGCAGGTCGGGCAGGCTGCGCGCCTGGCTGCGCACGATCTCGTCGTGGTCGATGACCTGGGCCGGGAACAGGCTGTCGGCCAGCGCAACCTGGGTGCGCGTGGCGGTGACGACCACTTCGTCCAGGTCGGTGGCGGCTTCGGCGCGGGCAAGCGACGGTGCGGACAGGATGCCGGCGACGGCCAGCGCGAGGATTCGGAACTGCATCGAACGCTTCTCCATTCGCGCGCACCCACGCACGCGAAACAAGGTGGAAAGTCCGCAGCGGGATGCGCGGACCCTTGCGAGGCCGCGCCGGCGCAGACTGCACGACGTGCAGGCGGCGCTTGCGATGGACTCGCATCCGCTTGCGGGGAGAAGGGCAGTTGGCCGCGGGGTCGGGCGTGGGGGCACGCGCCGGCATCGCCGCCGCGATGCCCTCCGCATCACAATCGGACAGGGTCGATGGACCCTTGCTCCGTGGCCGGTCTCCGGACTGGCGAGTTGAAGTCGTGGACTCCGGCCGCGGCGCCTTCCCGTGCGGCCCCGGTGTGGAGGCCCGCAGGCCGATGGGCCTGCCTGGACAGTGGCGGATGCGTTGGCGCGACTCGCTTACCGTTGCGGGGGCAGTGCCGGAATGGTCGTGGCGCGTTGCTTGCGCGGCGCGCGGCGGACTTCACCGGCTTCCCGTTTCAACCCGTTGGCGCAATGCCGCCGGGTCACCGCGAAGCGGGGCGATTGTACGCCATGGCGTGCAGGCGGGTCGCCGCGTGGGGAGGACGATCTTGTGGCGGCAGCTTCCGCCGCTCCTGCAAGGGCGTGTACGGGCGAACCTTTGCGGTCAGTCGTCGGTCTCGTCGAACAGCCGTGGCGACGGCATCGGATCGTCTTCCTGCATCATCGTCGTGGTCACCGGCGCGGCGGCCGGGCGGTTGCGCGGCGGCGGCAGCAGCGCGATCGCGGCTTCGGCCTGTTCCACCAGTTGCGTGCGGCGTTCGTCGGGCACTTCCTGCCAGTGGCAGTCGCACAGCGCGCCTTCCAGCGAGTACAGCAGGTTGAGGCTGGGCTTGAAGCCGGCGCGCTTGACGCGCATGAAGGCTTCCACCGGGCCCGCGGCAGCGAGGTCCTCGGGCGTGCGCAATCCCACCTGGCGCAGCCACGCCGCGCTTTTCGGGCCGATGTTGCGCATCTTCAGCGGCGGCGTGCTCACGGACTTGCACCCGTGCGTGGCGCGACGGCGTGATGGATCGACCTGCATGGAAATCCGTGGCCATGCCGCGTGGGTGTGGCGGTGTCCCGCCCGATCAAGCGCAGCTTCATCAATTTGCTACCCCAGTGATCGCACGAAGATGCGTGCGAGTTCTTCGATTCCCCTCTGGTCTGTAACGTCGAAACGGTCCAGATCCGGACTGTCGAGGTCGAACACGCCCACCAGGGCGTCGTTGCGGAACAACGGGACCACCAGTTCCGAGCGCGAGGCCGAGTCGCAGGCGACATGGCCGTCGAAGGCGTCGACGTCGGGCACGCGCTGGGTCTGCCCGCTGCGCGCCGCCGCGCCGCACACGCCCTTGTCGAGCGGGATGCGGATGCACGCTGGCAGGCCCTGGAACGGCCCGACGACCAGTTCGTTGCCGTCGAAGAAATAGAAACCGACCCAGTTGAGCCGCGGCAATGCGTGATAGACGAGCGCCGACAGGTTCGCCGCGTTGGCGATGCGGTCGTGCTCGCCGGCCACCAGCGCCTGTGCCTGCTGGGCGAGCTGCGCGTACTGTTCCGGCTTGTCGCCGCTTAGACTGTTGGGCGTGAACATGTGCAGCAGTCTAGCAGCGACGGCATTTTCTTCGGCGCCGCGCACCGGCGCGGCGATTGCCGCGACCGTGGCCAGCGGCACCGCGTCCGCGCGAGGCATGGGCGCATGAACGCGCCCGGCGTTTTCATCACCGGCACCGACACCGGCGCCGGCAAGACCACCGCCAGCGCGGCGCTGCTGCATGCGCTGCGCGCCCAAGGCCTGCGCGCGGTGGGGATGAAACCTCTGGCCAGCGGTTGTACCCGCGATGATGCGGGCCGCTGGCGCAACGACGACGCCCTGGCGCTGCAGGCCGCCAGCGATCCGCGCCCGGCCTACGACGACGTCAATCCGTTCGCGCTGCCGCTGCCGCTGGCGCCGGAGTTCGCGGCGCGCGATGCCGGCGTCGAAGTGGACATGGCGCCGATCCTGGCTGCGAACGCGCGACTGGCCGCGCAGGCGGATTTCGTCCTGGTCGAAGGCGTCGGTGGCTGGCTGGCGCCGCTGACCGCGACGATTGACCAGGTCGACCTGGTGCGCGCGCTGGACCTGCCGGTGGTGCTGGTGGTCGGGATGCGCCTGGGCTGCCTCAACCACGCCCGGCTCAGCGCGCGCGCGATCGTCGGCGATGGCGTCCGGCTGGCCGGCTGGATCGCCAGCGAAGTCGATCCGGACATGGCGTGTCGCGACGACAATTTCGATGCCCTGTGCCGGCGCCTGCCTGCACCCTGCCTCGGGCGCCTGCGCTGGAACCCGGCGTCGGACCCGGCGGCGCTGGCCGGGGAGTTGTGCACAGCCGAGCTGATGGCCGGCTGAAATTCCTGACTTCCGGCACGTTGGACGGCCGGGGCCGGATGCTAGACTGGCGGGTATAGGAATTGCCGTTTCTAGATCCCTTCTGTCGGCACGCCCGAGCCCCCGGAGCCCCCACCCATGACGATGCACATCCGTACGCTGGCCGTCGCCGGCGCGATCCTCCTGCTGTCCGCCTGCGGAAAGGGTGGCGAAGCCAGCCCCGGTGCCGGAGGCGCGATGCCGCCGCCCGACGTTGGCGTGATCGTCGCGAAGAAGAGCAGCGTGCCGCTGCAGCAGGAAATGGTCGGCCGGCTGGCGCCGTTCCGCAGCGCCGACGTGCGTGCGCGGGTGCCCGGCGTGGTCCAGAAGCGCGTGTACGAGGAAGGCAGCGACGTGCGCAAGGGCGAGGTGCTGTTCCTGATCGATCCGGCGCCGCTGCGCGCCGCGCTCGGCCAGGCGCAGGGTTCGCTGGCCCAGGCGCAGGCCAGCTACGCCAACGCCAAGGCCAACGCCGACCGCGCCCGCCAGCTGCTGCCGCAGAAGTTCATCTCCAAGTCCGACTACGACAACGCGCTGGCCAGCGAACGCAGCTCGGCCGCCGCGGTCCAGGCCGCCAAGGCTTCGGTCGACAGCGCGCAGATCAACCTCGGCTACGCCACCGTGCGCTCGCCGATCGACGGCCGTGCCGGCAAGCAGCAGGTCACCGAGGGTGCGCTGGTCGGCGAGGGCGCGGCGACGCTGCTGACCACGGTCGACCAGATCGAACCGCTGTACGTGAACTTCTCGATGAGCGTGTCCGAGTTCGAGCAGGTGCGGCGCCTGCAGTCCGGCGGCGAGTCCGGCGTGCAGGTGCTGCTGCCCGACGGCACGCCGTATGCGCATGCCGGCGTGCTGGATTTCTCCGGCGACGTGGTCGACCCGGCCACCGGCTCGGTGGCGCTGCGCGCGCGCCTGCCCAACCCCGACAAGCACCTGCTGCCCGGCACCTACGTCACCCTGCAGGTGACGCTGGGCGAGGTGTCGAACGCGTTCCTGATCCCGCAGGCCGCGGTACAGCGTGATGCCCAGGGCGCCTACGTGCTGGTGGTCGGGCAGGACGGCAAGGTCGCGCGCAAGGACATCGTCGCCGATCGTGCCCAGGGCAGCGACTGGATCGTGACCAAGGGCCTGGCCGGCGGTGAGCAGGTGATCGCCTCGGGCTTGCAGAAGGCCCAGCCCGGGCAGCCCGCGAAGGCGTCGCCGTGGCAGCCGCCGGGCGCGCAGCCCGCCGCCGCGGGCAAGCCGGCTGACGCCAAGCCTGCGGACGGCAAGCCCGCCGAAGGCAAGCAGCAGGATGGCGACGCGGCGAAGAAGGACTGACCGGCCATGTCTCGTTTCTTCATCAACCACCCGGTCTTCGCCTGGGTCATCGCGATCCTGATCACGCTTGGTGGCGTGCTCGCGATCAATGGCCTCGGCATCGAGTCGTATCCGAACATCGCGCCGCCGCAGGTCACGGTGTCGGCGTCCTATCCCGGCGCGAGCGCCGAGACCACCGAGAGCACGGTCACCCAGGTCATCGAGCAGCAGATGACCGGCATCGACAACCTCGATTATTTCAGCTCCTCGTCGAGCTCGAGCGGTGGCGCGTCGATCACGCTCACGTTCAAGCCCGGCACCGACCCCGACATCGCCCAGGTGCAGGTGCAGAACAAGGTCGCGCTGGCGACCCCACGGTTGCCGTCGGAAGTCGTCCAGCAGGGCGTGGTGGTGGCCAAGGCCAACCCCGGCTTCCTGATGGTCGCGGCGCTGCGTTCGACCAATCCGACCTACGACAAGGACGCGCTGGCCGACCTGATCGCGGCGCGCGTGCTCGACCAGATCTCGCGCACGCCCGGCGTCGGCAGCACCCAGCTGTTCGGCGGCGAGTACGCGATGAACATCTGGCTCAACCCGGACAAGCTGCAGGGTTACGGCCTGTCCGCCAGTCAGGTGCTGGCGGCGGTGCGCGGGCAGAACGTGCAGTTCGCCGCCGGCTCGGTCGGCGCCGAGCCTTCGCCCGAAGGCCAGGCCTTCACCGCCACGGTGTCGGCCGAGGGCCGCTACAGCACCGCCGAGCAGTTCGGCAACATCATCCTGCGCGCCGATCGCGACGGCACCACCGTCCGGCTGAAGGACGTGGCGCGCGTGGAGAAGGGTGCGTCGGCCTACGGGTTCGACCTGCAGTGGAGCGGTACCCCGGCCTCCGGCTTTGCCGTGCAGCTGGCGCCAGGCGCCAATGCGCTGGGCGTGGCCGAGGCGGTGCGCGACCGCATGGACGAGCTGCAGGCGACCTTTCCGCCGGGCGTGACCTGGTTCTCGCCGTACGACAGCTCGACGTTCGTGAAGATCTCGATCGAGGAGGTCGTCAAGACCCTGTTCGAGGCGGTCGTGCTGGTGTTCCTGGTGATGCTGATCTTCCTGCAGAACCTGCGCGCAACGATCATCCCGACGCTGGTGATCCCGGTTGCGCTGATGGGCACGTTCCTCGGCATGTGGATGATCGGGTTCACGATCAACCAGCTCAGTCTGTTCGGCATGGTGCTGGCGATCGGCATCGTGGTCGACGACGCGATCGTGGTGATCGAGAACGTCGAGCGGATCATGACCGAGGAGGGGCTTTCGCCGAAGGACGCCACGGTCAAGGCCATGGGCCAGATCACCGGCGCGGTGGTGGCGATCACCGTGGTGCTGGCGGCGGTGTTCGTGCCCAGCGCGTTCCAGGCCGGCAGCGCCGGCGAGATCTACAAGCAGTTCGCGATCACCATCGCCATGGCGATGGGCTTCTCGGCGTTCCTCGCGCTGGGCTTCACCCCGGCGCTGTGCGCGTCGATGCTCAAGGCCACCGACGACCACGAGAAGCGCAACTTCATCTTCCGCGGCTTCAACAAGGTCTACGACAAGGTTGCCGGCACCTATGTCGGCCACATCACCAGCGCGGTGCGGCATGCGCCACGCTGGATGATCGTGTTCGCCGGGCTGGCGCTGCTGTGCGGCTTCCTGTTCACGCGCATGCCGGGCAGCTTCCTGCCCGAGGAAGACCAGGGCTACGCGCTGGCAATCGTGCAGCTGCCGCCGGGTGCCACGCTCAATCGCACCAAGCGCGTGTTCGAGCAGGTGCGCGGCACGCTGGAGAAGATGGACGGCTACGAGGGCATGATGCAGGTGGCCGGCTTCAGCTTCGTCGGCCAGGGCGAGAACGTCGGCATGGCGTTCGTCAAGCTCAAGCCCTGGGACGAGCGCGACATCACCGCCACCGAGTTCATCCAGCAGGCCAACGGAGCACTGTTCGGCATCCGCGACGCGCAGATCTTCGTGATCAACCTGCCGACGGTGAACGGGCTGGGCCAGTTCGGCGGCTTCGACATGTACCTGCAGGACCGCGGCGGCAACGGACGCGCCGCGCTCGGGCAGGCGATGGGCACCCTGCTGGGCAAGGCGTCGCAGGATCCCGCGCTGACCGCGGTGCGCCCGAACACGCTGGCCGATGCGCCGCAGCTCAAGCTCGACGTCGACCGCACCCAGGCCCAGGCGATGGGGCTGTCGGTCACCGACATCTACAACGCCATCAGCCTGATGCTGGCGCCGGTGTACGTGAACGACTTCACCGATGGCGGCCGCGTCAAGCGCGTGACCATGCAGGCCGACCGCGACTACCGCACAGGTCCCGAGTCGCTGTCGCGGTTCTATACCCCGGCACCGGGCACGGCCGCCGACGGAAGTCCGGCCGGGATGATCCCGATCTCGAACGTGGTCCAGAGCCACTGGACCACGGCACCGCCGTCGCTGAGCCGCTACAACGGCTATGCCGCGGTGGAGATCGTCGGCTCGCAGGCGCCCGGCCACAGCTCCGGCGAGGCGATGAGCGCGATGCAGAACATCGTCGAGCAGGATCTTCCGGACGGCTTCGGCTACGACTGGACCGGCCAGTCCTACCAGGAAATCCTGTCCGGCAACCAGGCGACGATGCTGATGGTGCTGTCGATCCTGGTGGTGTTCCTGTGCCTGGCGGCGCTGTACGAAAGCTGGTCGGTGCCGGTTGCAGTGCTGCTGGTGGTGCCGCTGGGCGTGCTCGGCGCGGTGTCGCTGTCGCTGCTGCGCGGCTTGCCGAACGACATCTACTTCAAGATCGGCCTGATCACGGTCATCGGCCTGGCGGCGAAGAACGCGATCCTGATCATCGAGTTCGCGATCGAGCAGCGCCAGCTCGGCAAGCCTCTGGGCGAGGCGGTCATCGAGGCGGCCAAGCTGCGCTTCCGCCCGATCCTGATGACCTCGTTCGCCTTCATCATGGGCGTGATGCCGATGGCCGTCTCGTCCGGCGCCGGCGCCAATGCGCGCCACGCGATCGGCACCGGCGTGATCGGCGGCATGCTGTTCGCCACGTTCCTCGGGCTGCTGCTGATCCCGGTGTTCTACGTGGTGGTGCGCAGGCTGCTGGGCGACAAGCTCGACGAGAAGCCGGCCATCGCGCACGAACAGTGATGGCAGTGAAGTGACCAGGAGGAGGCCGCGGAAACGCGGCCTCCTTTTTGTTTCGGATGCCGGTGCTAGCCGGTGGCGCCGAACAATGCGCCGATGCCGACGTTCACCGCATAGCCGCCGACCAGCAGGAACACGAACAGCGCACTGGCCAGCAGCAGCGGCCGGAACCCGGCCTGGCGGATCGCACCGACATGGGTGCGCAGCCCGAGTGCGGCCATCGCCATCGCGAGCAGGACGGTGTCGACCTGCACCAGCATGTCGACCCACGCCGCCGGCAGCAGCTGCAACGAATTGAGCCCGGCGACGGCGACGAACAGCACCGCGAACCACGGGATCACGATGCCCGCCTTGCGGCCGGTGCCGTCGCTGGCCTCGCGGGACAGGCGCGCCGACAGCAGCAACAGGAACGGCGCCAGCAGCATCACCCGCAGCATCTTCTCGATCACCGCAGCGGAGCCGGCAACTTCGCCCACCGCCCGGCCGGCGACCACCACTTGGGCCACTTCGTGGATCGTCGAACCCGCATACACGCCGAACGCATGCTCGCCGAGGCCGAGATGCGGATACAGCCACGGATACAGGAACATCCCCAGCGTGCCGAACACCACCACGGTGGCCACGGCCACCGACACCTTGTGCGCCTGTCCACGGACCACCGGCTCGGTGGCCATCACCGCGGCCGCGCCGCAGATCGCGCTGCCGGCGCCGATCAGCATCGCGGTCTCGCGGTCGAGCTTGAACACCCGCGTGCCCAGCAGCACCGCCAACCCGAACACCAGGCCGACCATGGCTACCGCGATCAGCACGCCTTCCACGCCGACCCCGGCGATGTCCTGGAAAGTGACGCGGAAGCCGTACAGCACGATGCCGGTGCGCAGCAGCATGCCCTTGGCGAAATCGACCCCGGCGCCGCTGCGCGCGGCGATCGCCGGGAAGACCGTATTGCCGACCGCGATCCCGAACACGATTGCCAGCGTCAGCGCGCTCAGCCCCAGCGCCTGCAGGGCGGGCAGCTGAGCGGCGAGCATGCCGGCGCCCGCGACCGCGGCCGCCAGCGCCAGCCCCGGCCACAGGCCCGCATAGCGCTGGAGGCGGGCATGGAACGGTGGCGTATCGGCAGCGGCGTGCATCGGCGTGGGAGGTTCGTGGAGGTGCCGGCAGGCTAGGCGTGCACCTGGAATGAATCCAGTACATATAATTCACAATTCGATAAATTCTAGTTATCGATGAATCTGCACCTGCTGCGCATGTTCATGGCCGTGGTCGAGCACCAGGGCTTCTCGCGCGCCGCCGAGGCGCTGCACGTCAGCCAGCCGGCAGTGTCGAAGGCGGTGCGAGAACTCGAACACCAGCTCGGGCTGCCGCTGGTCGAACGTGGCGCCGCACGCAGCCGCGGCGTGGTGCTCACCGACCACGGCCAGTCGCTGCACCAGCACGCACGCGCGATCTTCGCCATGGAACGCGCGGCGATCGCGGACGTCCGCGATCGCGTCGACCTGCGCAAGGGGTCGCTGCGCGTGGGCGCCAGCACCACGGTCGCCGGTTACTGGCTGCCGCCGCACGTGGCGGCGTTCGTGCAGCGCTTTCCGGGGGTGGAGTTCGAGTTGCTGGTCGGCAACACGGCCGGCATCGGTCATGCCATCGCAGAGGGCCGCATCGACGTGGCCTTCGTCGAGGGCGTGGTCGACGATCCCGGCATCGTCGCCGCATCCTGGCGCGACGAGCCGCTGCAGGTCGTGGTCGCCGCCGATGCAAAGCTCGGCGCGAAGCGGCGTGCATCGGTGGCCGAACTGGCGCGGCAGCCGTGGCTGCTGCGCGAGGCCGGATCCGGGACGCGGCAAGTCGCGCAGCGCCTGCTGCGTTCGCGCGGCATCAAGCCGGCGCGGCTGATCGAACTGGGCAGCAACGAGGCGATCGCGCACGCGGTTGCGGCAGGGGCGGGCGTCGCCCTGCTGCCGGCGATCGTGGTGCGGGACCTGGTGGCGATGCAGCGCGTCCGCATCCTGCGCCTGGCCGGCGACGCCGACATCCTGCGCCCGCTCTACCGGCTGGAACTGGCCAACCGCCCACGCGCGCCGGCGCTGCAGGCGTTCGTCGAGCTCGTGGATGCGCCGCCGCGCGGCTGAGGCGCGAAGCGGGCGGAATCCCGCCCTTGTAGGAGCGGCTTCAGCCGCGAGCTTTGGCTCCCTCCCCTGCGAAGGCAGGGGAGGGTTGGGGAGGGGTGCCTTTTGCAGTACCAACGGCGGGCACCCCCACCCAACCTCCCCCTGCCTTCGCAGGGGGAGGGGCAACGGCGAAAGCTCGCGGCTGAAGCCGCTCCCAATAGGGGCATGTAGTCGCGCACGGGCACAAAAAAACCCGGCAACTGGCGTTGCCGGGCTTCCGACGCGGGAGAGAGACCGCGTAGCCGGTTGCCCGGCCGTTTGGAGCTGAATTACTTGCGCGACTTGGTGGCGCCCTTGACGGCTTCCTCGGCCTTGGCCTGGACCTTGGCGCTGGCCGACTCGACCTGGGCCTTGGCGATCTGGGCGATGGCTTCATTGGTCTTCAGGGTGCGGCCGAACGCTTCCTGGCCGGTGCTGACGGCGCGCTCGACGTTCTCGCGCGCGACCTGCACGCCCTTCGGCAACACGGCCTTCAGACCGTCGAAATCACGCGCCTCGGCGACTTCGCCCCAGAAAGCGAACGCGGCATTGGCGTTCTCTTCGAAGGTGGCGAGCTGCAGGCCGAAGACCTTCTCGGCGTTCTCGAGGGCCAGGCGGTTGACCTGGGCGGCGGTGTCGGCGAACTGGCGCGACGCAGCGGCGAACTGCTGGTTGAAATCCTGGTACATGGCGGGTTCCTGCTAGATGTCCGACAGGGATTGCCGGTATTTGTGCGGTGCAGCATAACCCTGGATATGTTGCATTGCAACATCAATACGTGGTCTGTTCATCTTCCGGCCAGGGGGCGGCCTGTGGAAGCGATCATGGCCGCTTCCATGAGGTTGCCCGCCGGACAGCAGGCCTGCCTGGCGAAGTCGGAGGAGACGGTGAGCGGGGGCCCTTAAGGGCCGCGATAGCGGCAGCCGGAGGTGCATGTCTCGCGCACCACCACTTCGCCCAGCTGCGGCAAGGCCGGCTTGAGCCGCTCCCAGATCCAGATCGCCAGCCGCTCGCTGGTCGGGTTGTCGAGCCCCTCGATCTCGTTGAGGTAATGGTGGTCGAGCTGCTCGTACAGCGGCCGGAAGGCGGCCTTGATGTCGCCGAAGTCCATCACCCAGCCGCTGTCGGCGCCGAGCTCCCCGGACACATGCAGCTCGACCATGAACGAATGCCCGTGCAGTCGCGCGCACTTGTGTCCGGGCGGTACGTTCGGCAGCCGGTGCGCGGCCTCGATGGTGAAGGTCTTGAAGATGTCCATGACACTCCGGATGCCGTTGCCGCCGCAGCCGGATGAAGCCGGTCCGGCGAAGCCAGGGACGAAAAACCCCGCAAATCCGCGGGGTTGGGTCTGGGCGCGATGGTGGCTATGGGTGGAATCGAACCACCGACCTCGGGATTATGAGTCTCGCGCTCTAACCGTCTGAGCTACATAGCCAATTTTTCGGATTCTACAGGGATGACCCCGGTAAACGCTGCTCCAGCCAGCTGGGCTGCATGGCCGCGCCGAACCGCGAATTATTCCTGCGCCGGGGCGCGGCGTCAATTCATGGCCCGGCCGCTTGTCGGCCCGGCGCGGCCATGGCAGAGTCGGGCACAGTGAATTTGGAGTCCGCATCGTGATCGATCCGGACGGTTACCGGCCCAATGTCGGCATCGTGTTGATGCATCCCGATGGTCGCGTCTTCTGGGCGCGGCGCGTGCGGCGTGACGGCTGGCAGTTCCCGCAGGGCGGGATGAACACCGACGAGACGCCGCTGGAGGCGATGTACCGCGAGCTGGAGGAGGAAACCGGCCTGCGGGCGGACCACGTGGCCGTGCTCGGGGTGACGCCGGGCTGGCTGCGCTACCGCCTGCCGCAGCGCGCGATCCGCCGCAACGACAAGCTGGTGTGTATCGGCCAGAAGCAGGTCTGGTTCCTACTGCAGTTCACCGGCAGCGAGGGCGACCTGTGCCTGGACGGCACCGACAAGCCGGAATTCGACCACTGGCGCTGGGTCGACTTCTGGTACCCGCTGGAGCACGTGGTGACCTTCAAGCGCGGCGTCTATGCCAGTGCACTGCGCCACCTGGCGCCGTTCGCTCGCCAGATTGCAGGGCAGCGCGCGATCCCGCCCCCGCGTCCGGAGGCCTGGCCGCGGCCGCCGGTGCGTCGCCAGTCCGGGCAGCGTGGCCGGGGCGGGTAGGACGGGCGGCGGAAAAGCGCACCTCGTACATGATTGACAATCATTCTCATTCACGGCGACAATGCGACCGTTCTCCCGCAACGGTGGCGTTTCCAGTCCCATGTACGTGTGCATCTGCAATGGCGTGACCGACAGCGACATCCGCCAGGCCGTGAAGGCCGGGTGCTGCGGCATGGCCGAACTCACCATGCGCACCGGCTGTGGCGCCTGCTGCGGCAGCTGCGTCGGGACCGCCACCGAAACGCTCGAACAGGCGCGTGCCGAGCTGCAGGCGCCGCGCGACAACCTCGTCGACTTTCCGGGCGTCCGCCGCGCCGCCTGAAGGCTTTCCGCCGCGCCGTTTCCCGGCGCCGTGATGCATACGATTCGCGTTTCGTCATCGTCATTGCGATGGCGCTAGAGTGACGCCGTCACGAGCCACGGAGACGTGCCATGCAAGGCGACGCACAGGTCATCAAGTTCCTCAACGAGGCGCTCTACAACGAGCTGACCGCGATCAACCAGTACTTCCTGCACGCCAAGATGCTGAAGAACTGGGGCCTGCACGAACTCGCGAAGCACGAGTACGAGGAATCGATCGACGAGATGAAGCATGCCGACATGCTCGCCGAACGGATCCTGTTCCTCGACGGGCTGCCGAATTTCCAGGCGCTGGGCAAGCTCAAGATCGGCGAGAACCCGAAGGAAGTCCTCGAGTGCGACCTCGCGCTGGAGATGGAGGCGATCCCGCCGCTCAAGGCCGCGATCGCGCATTGCGAGCAGGTCGGGGACTTCGTCAGCCGCAGGCTGTTCACCGACATCCTCAAGTCCGAGGAAGAACACGTCGACTGGCTGGAAACCCAGCTTGCGCTGATTGCGCGGATCGGCGAGCAGAACTACCTGCAAACCAAGATCGACGGCGACGACTGATCGCGGTGCGGTGGCAGGAAGGGGTGGGGACGCCCCGTTTCAGCCGATGTTTTGTAGGAGCGGCTTCAGCCGCGAGCTTTTGATTCCCTCGAGGGGTGTCGGGAAAGCTCGCGGCTGAAGCCGCTCCTACATGGATCCTTCCTTCGGCGCGCTTGTTCCGACGCCCGGCTCGATGACGTCCGCAAGATGGCCTTTCGCATGAGGCCCAGGAACTCGTGGCTGAGGCGGCTCCTAGGGCGCTGTTTCCGGTTTCGCGCCGGTTGTCCTCACATCGAATCGGCTTCGCTGCGCTGGCTTGCGCGCAGTTGCTGCCTGGCGCGCTGGAACTCGTTGGCCACCAGCGCCACCGCCACCGCGGGACGGTCCAGCGACTGCTGGCGCGCGCCCATCTCGATGCGCTTGGCGGCGGCGGACAGCGACATCGCGCCGAGGTTGGCGCTGGACGATTTGAGCGAGTGCGCGGCGTCGCGCAGGGCGGTGTAGTCGGGTCCGCTGCTGGCCGCCGTTTCCAGCGCCGCGACCAGGCGCGGCGTGTCCTCGAGGAATACGTCGATCAGGCGGTCGACCTCGCCACCGAGCATCGAGCGCAGTTCGTCCAGGACCTCCAGGTCGATCAGTGGCGGCGGGGCGATCCGCGACGATGCCAGCCCGGCTGCGGGGATGGGTGGGTCGACGGGGGGCGCGGCAGCCAGCGTCGCGGCCGGCGGTAGCGGTATCGCCGGCGGGTCGATCGGGAATGGAGGCAATGCGGGAGTAGCGACGCTCGTCACCAGCGGCGGCAATGACGCTGGCGCCGCGGCAAGCGGAGCATCCTCGGGCATGGCCATGGGGATTTCCGCGAGGAAGTCCGCGGGGTCATTGGCAGGCATCGGCATGTCCGTATCGCCGCCGCCGGTTTCCTGGGCTTCCGTTGCTTCCAGGGATTCCATGGTTTCCAGTGCCGCGACCTGCGGGTTCCACCAGTGGTGCAGGCAGCGCTCGAGTTCGCTGCGCGTGACCGGCTTGGGCAGGTAGTCGTCCATGCCCGCGTCGAGGCACTTCTGGCGATCGCCAGCCATCGCGTTGGCGGTCATCGCCACGATTGGCAGGTGGCGGCCGTCGGCGGCCAGGGCCTCGCTTTCGCGCCAGCGCTGGGTGGCGGTGTAGCCATCCATCACCGGCATCTGGCAGTCCATCAGCACCAGGTCGTAGCGCGAGGCCGACATCCGCATCAGCGCCGCCTCGCCATTGCTGGCGGTGTCGCAGGTGATGCCGAGCACGCCGAGCAGGCGCTGGCCGACCATCAGGTTGACCGGGTTGTCCTCGACGAGGAGGACTCGCGCCTTGCGCAGCGTCGCGGCGTCGTTGTTCGTGACCATGGTGGTTGCGGGGGTGGCGGCAGCTTCGCGCTGCAGGGTATCGGGCGTGGCGGAAGGGCGCGTGCTGGTCAGCGCCGCGCGCAGGTCGCCGTCGGGTGCCTGCCGGCTGAGCAGCGTGACGTTGTGCTGGAGTTCGTCGGCAACCGGATCCTCGCCATACAGGCAGACCAGCCGCAGGTTGCCGTAGATCGTGCTGCGGCTGATGTTGCGATGCAGGGCCACGGCGGTGTTGCGCATGCCGGCCAGGTCGGCGAGCACGACCGAATACGCCCACGGCTTGCCCTGGTTGGCGGCGGTGCGCAGGCGATCGAGCGCCTCCTGCGTGGTTTCCACCGAACTCACCCGCAGCCCCCAGTTGGGCAGCAGCATCGACAGGCGCAGGCGCAGGCGCGGGTCGGCACTGAGCAGCAGCAGGCGGCCACCGCTGGTGGCGGCGGTGTCGGTTGCAGGCATGTCGCCGTGCACCTTCAGCAGCGGAATCTCGAACCAGAACGTGGCGCCCCGCCCGGGTTCGGACTCGACCCCGATGCGGCCGGTCATCAGCTCGACGATGCGACGGGAAATCGCCAGCCCCAGGCCGGTGCCGCCGTACAGTCGCGTGGTCGACGTGTCGGCCTGGCTGAAGGCCTGGAACAGCCGGCCCTGCGCCTCGGGCGCGATGCCGATGCCGGTGTCGTGGACCTCGAAGCGCAACTGGTGCTGGGCGGCGGTCTCGCCGGTCCGGCGCACGTTGATCGTGATCGAGCCGCGGTCGGTGAACTTCACCGCGTTGCTCACCAGGTTGCTCAGCACCTGGCGCAGGCGCACCGGGTCGCCGCGCACCGGCAGGCGCACGCCGGGATCGATGTTCAGCGACAGCCGCAGGCCCTTGCTCTGCGCCGAACGGTCCATCAGCTGGATCACCGCTTCGAGAAGTTCGCGCAGGTTGAAGCCGGTGGACTCGAGCACCAGCTTGTCGGCCTCGAGCTTGGAGTAGTCGAGGATGTCGTCGACGATCCGCAGCATCTGCTGCGACGAGGTGTAGGCGGTGCGCACCATCTCGGCGTGGTCGGGCGCGAGCTGCGCATGCATCAGCAGGTCGAGCATCGGCACGATGCCGTTGAGCGGGGTGCGGATCTCGTGGCTCATCGTGGCCAGGAACTCACCCTTGGCCATCATCGCCGACTCCGCGGCCTGCTTGGCCTGGCGCAGCTGCTGCTCGAGCTGGGTGTGGCGGTTGAGCTCGCGCTGCAGTTCGCCCAGTTCGGCCTCGTCGCGACGCGCGCGGATTTCGGTCTCCTCGATCTCGCGCTCGCGCTGGCGGCTGGAGATGAACACGCCGATCGAGGCGAACACGGCCAACAGCGCCAGCACCAGGGCGACGCCCTGCCATGGGCCGTCGAGGCCGAGCGTGTCCAGCGACAGGGTCAGCGCGGCGCCCGCGGCGGCGCCCAGCGCCAGCCAGCGCAGCATCACGGCGGAAGGTCGTGCGCGGGTCACGATGGCGGTCATAGCACCGAGTTCTGGAAGTCGAAGTCGAGGCCGCCCGCCGCATGCTGCACCAGGTTGCCCTGGATGTAGTCGACGCCGCTGATCCACAGCGTCGCCGCGGCCTGCGGATCCTCGACCTGCTGGCCGATCACCTGCAGCCCGAGCCGGTGGGCGCGTTCGATCGCCGCGCGCATCTCGTCGCGCACCGCACCTTCGCCGAGCCGGCTGGAATAGCGCGCCGCCAGGCGCATGAAGCCCAGCGGCATGCGCGCGAGCAGGGCGTCGGATTCGGCGCCGGCACTGTACTGACTCAGGCACAGCTGCACGCCGGCGGGCACCATCGCGTTGCAGAATTCCTGCAATGCCACCGCATGCACCAGCGCCTCGTCCTGGCGCACGTCGATGACCAGCGACGGGCCGTCGATCCGGGTCCTGGACAGCGTTTCGAGCAGCGCCGCGGCGTAGCCGTCGCGGGTCAGCGAACGCGGCGACTGGCTGACGAACAGCCGCACCGGGCGGTTCTCGCTGGTGCGCTGGTCGAGCACCGCGATGGCCAGTTCCAGCACCCGGCGGTCGATCTCGTGCAGCACGCCCGCCGCCTCTGCGGCCGGCAGGATCTCGGCGGCGGTATGCACGTTGCCGTCGTGGTCGCGCACGCGCAGCAGCGTCTGGTACTGCGCCTCCTCGCCGCCGGCGACCGCGACGATCGGCTGGAAGGCCAGTTCGAAGCGGTCGTTCATGAGTGCGTCGTGGAGCATCACCACGCGGTCGGCGTCGGCTTCCACGGCCGCGGTTTCCGGCGCCTGGTGGGCGGCGATGCCGATCGGCAGCCGGCGCGCTTCGCGCAGCGCCTGTTCGGCCGCGGCCAGCGCGCTGCTGGCGTCGCCGAAGTCGGCTTCCAGTGAGGCGTAGCCGACCAGTGCGCGCAGGCGCAGGTCCTGGCCGTCGATGGACACCTCATGCCGGCCGACGCCGTCGCGCAGCGTGCGCGCGAATGTGTCCTGGGCACGGCCGTCCAGGTCCGCGGCATAGACCACGAAGGTGTTGTCGTTCAGGCGCGACACCAGGTGTTCGCCGGCCAGCTGGCCGACATGGCGCCCGGTATCGGTGAGCGCGCTCTCGAGCGCGACGTAGCCGAAGCGGTCGCGCAGTGCGGTGGTGTTCTCGATCTCGACGAAATACAGCGCGCCGCGCGACTGCTCCGGGATCGCCGCGCCGAGCCGCTGCAGCATCGCCGTGCGCGTGTACAGCCCGGTCACCGGGTGCCGGCCCTCGCCGCTGCGCTGGCGCTCGAGCGTGCGGGCGCGGCGCACGCGGCTTTCCACCGCCGCGATCAGGTGCCGCGGCCGGACCGGCTTGGTGAGGAAGTCGTCGGCGCCGACCTGCAGCACCTCGAACTGGGTTTCCGGGTCCGGATCGCCGGTCAGGAACACGATCGGCGTGTGCGCGAAGCCGGGGTTGGCGCGGATCATGGTGGTGATCTCGGTGCCGTTGAGGCCCGGCATGTGCAGGTCGGTGAGGACCAGGTCGGGGCGGAACGCCTCCATCGCCGCCATCACCTCGCTGCTGATGCCCACCACCCGCGCCTGCATGCCGGTGCCGGCCAGCACCGTTTCGGCGAACAGGGCCTGGCTGGGGTCGTCCTCGACGATCAGCACCCGGTACGGCGCGTCGCTGCCATCGCCCTGCGGCAGCACCTGCGGCAGCGGGTCATTGGCGGCCGGGGCTTCCTCGACGGCCGGCAGCACGGCCTCGGGCGCGTCGGCGCACCAGCGGCGCCAATAGTGGGGCGGCGGGAACTCCGCACGCGGCGCCGCGCCGGTGGGCGCCGCGGCAGAACCCTGCCGGGCACCGCCGGATGCATTCGCGGCAGCGGTTCTCGTAGACGCGGACACGACCTGACTCCCCTGTGGACGCGGCGATTATGCGCACGCGCCTGCCAACAGCCTACTACGGACCGCACACTTCAATCAGGACAGGGAATACCCGAGGTGGAGCGCCCGCCACCCGGCGTGCCTACCCCGTCTGCGGCCGCGGCGCGCGGCGGAACAGCTTGCGCCAGACCCACCACACCAGCAGGGCGAAGAACAGGCTGATCGCAACCACGATCGCCAGCGCGATCCACGGATGCGCGAACGCCAGCGCCAGGCCGCCGACCACCGCCGCGTCCTCGGTGAACGAGGCGGTCCAGTTGCTGACCGGTTCGGGCGAGGTGTTCATCATCGCCCGCGCGCCGCTCTTGAGCAGGTGGCTGGTCAGCGCCACGCCCGCGCCGGTGGCGAGCATGCCGGCACCGAGCTGGCCATCGGGCGACAGCGTCGCCGCGGCGAGGAAGGCGCCGGCGGGCACCCGCAGCAGGGTGTGCAACAGGTCCCAGCCGCTGTCCACGCCGGGGATCTTGTCGGCAAAGAACTCGGCGACTGCCAGCACCCCGGACACGCCCAGCACCCACGGCGAGGTGGTCACCTCCAGCGCCTGCGGCAGGTCCAGCCAGCCGAACCAGCCGGCCAGGCCGATGCCGAACACGGTCAGGTAGACCCGGATCCCCGCCAGCCAGGCCAGCAGGACGCCGATCGCGAACAGGTGGGCTTCGGTCATGGTCTTGCACCTCGCACGGACCCGCGCGGAGGCCGGGTCGCGGGCGCAGGTTAGCGCAGCCGGCCGCGGCTTGACGTCGACGCGACGCGGTCGCTATACCGTGCCGATGGACGAGCCCGAACAGACCCCGGAGCCGCAGCTGCCCGAAGCGCCGGAAACGCCGCAGCCCGTGCCGGCTCCCGTCGGCCCGCCAAGGGGCCGCAGGCCGTGGTGGCGGGTCCTAGTGTTCGTTGCAGCGCTGGTATTCGGCGCGTGGGGGCTGTGGGTCACCTTCGCCCCGGCCGGCAACGTGGTGCAGCCCGGTGGCCAGCGCGCCCGGGTCGACGCGCTGGAACAGCAGGTCGCCACCCTCAGGCGTTCCGACCAGATCAGCCGCGACGCCAACCGCGACCTCCAGGGCACCCTGGCCGAGCGCGACGAGGAAATCGCCGGCCTGCGCGCCGATGTCGCCTTCTACGAGCGCTTCGTCGGCGCCACCGGGCAGCGCCGCGGCCTGACCGTGCACACGCTGCACCTGCAGCCGCAGTCCGGCCAGGCCTGGCATTTCACCGCCACGCTGACCCAGAACCTCAATCGCGGCTCGGTCAGCAGCGGCCAGGTGACGCTATCGGTGGAGGGCACCCGCGACGGCAAGCTGCAGAAGCTGTCCTGGGCCGATCTGCGCCAGCAGCCAGACGCTGCCGGGATTGCGTATTCGTTCAAGTATTTCCAGGAAATCGGCGGCGACCTAGTGCTGCCGGCCGGCTACCAGCCGCTGCGGGTGATCGTGCGACTGGCGCCGAAGAGCGGAACCGCGGTCGAGCAGGCATTCCCATGGGCCGATGCGACGCGGCGTTCCGAGCCCGGTGCTTGAAGCGCGTGGTCGCGCCCCCCATCCTGTGGCCATGGAAAACAATGTTGTCCACGGTGCCGAGCCCGGCTACCAGTCGCTGCAGCGCCCGCTCGACTTCACGCCCGCCGCCGCGGCCAAGGTCCGGCAACTGATCGCCGAGGAAGGCAACCCGGCGCTGAAGCTTCGCGTCTACATCCAGGGCGGCGGCTGCTCGGGCTTCCAGTACGGCTTCGAGTTCGACGAGCAGCAGGGCGAAGACGACCTGGCGATCGACACCGACGGCGTGGTGCTGTTGGTCGATCCGCTGAGCCTGCAGTACCTGATGGGCGCTGCGGTCGACTACGTCGAAAGCCTGCACGGCGCGCAGTTCACCATCCGCAATCCCAATGCCAAGTCCACCTGCGGCTGCGGGAGCAGCTTCACGGTGTAGCGCGGGGGCGGGGCCATGCGCCGCCGCCGTGACAGCCACTCTCCCACAAGCCGGGAGAGGAGACGGGGCGTCGGGCGAGGGTTCGGCTTCATGCGGTTCTGCAGCCAGGCCCGAATCCACAAATGGGACAATGGCCATCCGCACGATGACCGGATCCGCGCGCATGACATCACCTTCCGCCGACCGAACGCCCGCATTCGCCTTCCTCGAATCGCCGCTCGACCGTGCCGAACACCTGCGCGACCAGGCCGACGTGCTCGCCGCACGCTGGCCACGGGCGCGGGTGGTGGTGGTCGACGCCGAAGGCCGCGCCGCCGCCGATGCCGACGGTGGCCCGCGCAGGCTGGAAGGCGCCGACCTCGCCTGCGCGACCGCCGATGGCAATCCCTGTGCTTCCGCATTGTTCCTCGGGCTGCGCGGCGACGAGGCCTGGTTCGCGGTGCGCGCGGACGCGATCACCGCCGACGCGGTCACCGTCGACATCCCGCACTGGATCGACCTGCGCAGCGCCGCGGCCACCTGGCCGGCGTTCGAGGCCACCGCCTTCGCCCAGGCCCGCGCGGTGCTGCACTGGCAGGCGCGGCACCGCCATTGCGGCGCCTGCGGCACGGCGCTGGACCAGCGCCGTGCCGGCTGGCTCGGCTGGTGCCCGCGCTGCGAACTCGAACATTACCCGCGCACCGACCCGGCGGTGATCGTCGCCATCACCGACGGCGCGCGCCTGCTGCTGGGCCGCAATGCCGGTTGGCCGCCGCACCGGTACTCCACGCTGGCCGGCTTCGTCGAACCGGGAGAATCGCTGGAACAGACGGTCGCGCGCGAGGTGTTCGAGGAAAGCGGCGTGCGCATCTGCAGCTGCCGCTACCTGGCCTCTCAGCCATGGCCGTTCCCGTCGTCGCTGATGCTCGGTTTCATCGCACAGGCCGAGCCGGACGAGCCGGACGTGGGCGACGAGCTCGAGGACGCGCGCTGGTTCACCTTCGGCGAGGTCGATGCGGCGCTGCGCGGCGTCTCGCCGGAGGGTGGGCTGCTGCTGTCGCCGTCGATCTCGATCTCGCGGTGGCTGGTCGAGTATTGGCATGCCGGGATGGCGATGAAGCGCTGACGCAGCGCGCCGTGCACCCCGTCGTGCGGCTGCATTAAACTCCGGCGATGTTTACCACCCTGTTCGCCGTCGTCGTCGCCCTCGCGCTGGGTCACCTCGCGCAGCCGCTGGCCGCGGCGGTGCGCCAGTACGGCTGGTTCGGGCAGTGGATGCGCTGGATCGACGGCCGCTTCCCGGGCGACGGTTTCTGGCGCGGCCGCTACGGCGTGGTGCTGGCGCTGGTGCCGCCGCTGCTGCTGGTGGGCTTGTTCCAGCTCGCGCTCGATGGCCCGGTGTTCGGCCTGCCGGCGATCGTGTTCGGCATCGCGATGCTGTTCTATGCGTGGGGGCCGCGCGACCTCGACCTGGACGTCGACGCCATCGTCGAAACCGGCGACCCGGTGGCGCGCCATGCTGCTGCCGCACGGCTGTGGCCCGCCGGCGAAGCGGTGTCGCTGACCGGCGCCTCGCTGGTCGGCGCGGTGTTCCGCAACGCCAAGCGGCGCTGGTTCGGCGTGCTGTTCTGGTTCCTGGTGCTCGGCCCGGTCGGCGCGCTGCTTTATCGCCTGGCCGCGATCGCCGCCGAGGGCGACGACAGCCACCTGCTGCCGGCCGAAACCCATTCCGGCGCGCGCGGCCTGCTGGCGATCCTCGACTGGCCGGTGGCGCAGCTGATGACCCTGGCGATGGCGCTGGTCGGCAACTTCGATGCCGTTTTCACTGCGTGGCGCGAGAACGGCGGCGCTTCGTTCGCGTTCGACGCCGGCTTCCTCGCCGCCGCTGCGCGCGCCTGCGTGCGCACCGAACTGGCCGAGGAAGCCGACGAGGAAACCGAATCCGGCGTCACCGCCCCCGGCGCGCTGGTGTCCAGCGCACCGGACCTGCCCGAACTGCGCGACGCGATGAGCCTGGCCTGGCGCGTGCTGCTGGTGTGGGTGGCGGTGATGGCGCTGTTCGTGGTCGCCGGCTGGGTGAGCTGACGCGTTTGCGAGGCGTTGCCCCGCGTGCCGGCGAACGATTGGTTATGGCCTTGTCAGGCCGCATCCCCGCGCAACCCGCGCACCTTCGCTTCCAGCAGCTCCGCTGTCACATCCGCGCCTGACAACGGCTCGCCCGCCACCACTTCGACCTGTGCGCGGAAGCGCCGCGGCACGCGCATGCGGCCCATGCGGTTGTCGCGATGGCTCCACATGCTGGCCCACATCCCGCGCAGCGCCATCGGCACCACCGGCACCGGGCGCCCGGCCGCCGCCGCGCGCGAGAGGATGCGCTCCACGCCCGACTTGAACGCGGCGATCTCGCCGTCCGTGGTCAGGCGCCCCTCCGGGAAGATGCCGACGATCTCGCCGTCGGCCAGCGCCGCGTCGATCTGGTCGAACGCGCGCTGCATCAGCGCCGGGTCTTCGCGCGGACTGGCGATCGGGATCGCCTTGCCGGTGCGGAAGATCCAGCGCATCACCGGGATGTTGAAGATCCTGTAGTACATGACGAAGCGCACCGGCCGCGGGATGCTGGCCGCCAGGATCAGCGCGTCCATGTAGCTCACGTGGTTGCACACGACCAGCGCCGCGCCGTCCTCGGGCACGTGGTCGATGCCGCGGGTGCGCAGCCGGTACAGCGAGCGCACCAGCACCCAGCTCAGGAAGCGCATCAGGAACTCGGGCACGATCGTGAAGATCCAGATCGCCACCAGCGCGTTGGCGATCGCCAGCGCCAGGAACACCTGCGGGATCGTCCAGCCCAGCCAGCGCTGCACCGCCAGCGCCGACAGCGATGCCAGCACGATGAAGCCGGAGTTCTGGATGTTCAGCGCGGCGAACACCCGCGACATCTCCGACTTCGGCGAGCGCGACTGGATCAGCGCGAACAGCGGCACCACGAAGAAGCCGGTGAACAAGCCGATCCCGACCAGGTCCAGCACCGTGCGCCACGCGCCCGGCTGCTGCAGGAAGCCGGCCACGTCCAGCCCCGCCACCGTCGCCGCGCCGGTACGCGACAGCGCCAGGTCGAGCATGAACGCGGTCATCCCGAATGCGCCCAGCGGCACCAGCCCGATCTCCACCGTGCGCGCCGACAAGCGTTCGCACAGCATCGAGCCGACGCCGGTGCCGACCGAGAACAGCGCCAGCGCGAGGATGTACAGCGTCGCCGAGCCGCCCAGGTAGACCTCGGCATAGGCCGGCAGCTGGCTGGTCAGCACCGTGCCGACGAACCAGAACCAGGACACGCCGAGGATCGCGTTGCGCACCGCCAGCTGCCGGCGCGCCAGCTTGAGGACCGCGATCGACTCGGGAATCGGGTTCCAGTTGATCTTCAAGTCCGGCGCGCCGGCCCCGGCCTTCGGGATTGCGCGGCTGACTAGGTTGCCCGCGATCGCCAGCGCGATGATCGCCGCGCCCGCCACCCACGGCCCGCCGGCACCGGTCATCGCAAAGATCGACCCGCCCAGGATCATCCCCAGCAGGATCGAGATCGACGTCCCCATCTCCACCAGGCCGTTGCCGCCGGTGAGTTCGCGCGGATGCAGCACCGCCGGCAGGATCGAATACTTCACCGGCCCGAACAGCGTCGACTGCACGCCGGTCAGGAACAGCGCCACCAGCAGCACCGTCATGTTGGTGGTCACGAAGCCGACCGCCGCCAGCGACATGATCGCGATCTCCATCGACGTGGTGATGCGGATCAGCGTGGATTTCTCGGTGCGCTCTGCGAACTGCCCGGCCAGCGCCGAGAACAGGAAGTACGGCAGGATGAAGATCGCCGGGGCGAGCGTGGCGTACAGCGTCTTCTGTTCGGCGCTGACGCCGAGCCAGAACAGCATCCCGATGATCGCCTGCCGGTAGACGTTGTCGTTGAACGCGCCGAAGCACTGGGTCACGAAGAACGGCAGGAAGCGGCGCTGCCGGAGCAGCTCGAACTGGTTGTGCGCCATGTGGCGTCCCGTCGCGCGAAGCCCCGGATTCTACGCATTCATGGCCCGCGTGATGCGCGTGATCCGCATGCAGGCAAAAAAAAACGCCCCGTTGCCGGGGCGTCCTCGTTACGCGATCAGGACGGCATCAATTGTCGCCGTCGTCCTCGGTCGCGGGATCGTCGGTGTCGCTGTCCGATTTGGCCTGCGCCGCGTCCGACTGTTCGTCACCGAATTGCTTGCGGGTGTCGACGTCGGCGTCCTGCTGCAGCTTGGCGCGCGTTGCCGTGTCCTGTCCGAACGCGGATGCATCGTTCTCGGTGCTGGGCTTCGCCGCTGCCGATTGCTCGGCGCCCAGCTGCGTGCGTTCCTCGACGGTCGCCTGCTGTTGCAGTTGCGCGCGGGCTGCGGCATCGCTGCCAACCGTGCCGCGGCTGTCCTGGCCGCCCATCGTTGCAGTGGCGGAGCCGGCCACGCTGCCGTTGCCATGGCCACCGCCGTGGCTCTGGGCCATGGCGACGGGTGCCGCCATGCAGGCCGCGATCGTGAGTCCGAGTAATGTCTTGCGCATGATGTCCTCCAGGGGATTGCCGCTTGAGCGACGCCGCTCAACCTAGGCGCATCGTGCTGCACGAAGAATAAATTTTCGCAATTGATTTCAACAAGTTATGGCGCTGTAGGGAAACCGTTGCGTGGGCGATAAAACCCTTAACGGTCGCGCAAGGGACTTCCGGGCGAGCCCATCGCTCTCTGGCTTCGACGGATGGGCTGGGTCAGCAATCCCCATCGTTGTTCAATGGGCGGCCGATGGGGATCGCCTTCGGCTCAACCCACCCTATGGATGTCGCTGCTCGCGTTCGATCGCGCGCCAGCCGATGTCGTGGCGGTGGAACTCGCCCGGCCAGGAGATGCCGGCGACTTCGGCGTAGGCGAGCTGCTGGGCCTGCGCCACGGTGTCCCCGAGTGCGCAGACGCACAGCACGCGGCCGCCGCTGGTGACGACGTGTTCGCCTTCGAGACGGGTGCCGGCATGGAAGACCTTGGTGTCGTCGAGGTCGGGCACGTCCCAGGTGTTGATGGTGTCGCCGGTGCGCGGGGTGCCGGGGTAGTGCTCGGCGGCCATGACCACGCCCAGCGCGGGGCGCGGGTCCCAGCGCGCCTCGGTGGCGTCGAGGCGTTCGTCGAGCGCCGCTTCCACCAGGTTCACCAGGTCCGACTGCAGCCGCATCATCACCGGTTGCGTTTCCGGGTCGCCGAAGCGGACGTTGAATTCGATCACCTTCGGTGCGCCGGCCTTGTCGATCATCAGCCCGGCGTAGAGGAAGCCGGTGAACGGCACGCCGTCGGCGGCCATGCCGCGCACGGTGGGCTCGACCACCTCGCGCATGATCCGCGCATGCACGTCCGGCGTGACCACGGGCGCGGGCGAGTACGCGCCCATGCCGCCGGTGTTGGGGCCGGTGTCGCCATCAAAGACGCGCTTGTGGTCCTGCGACGTGGCCATCGGCAGCGCGGTGCGGCCGTCGACCATGGAGATGAAGCTGGCCTCCTCGCCGTCGAGGAATTCCTCGATCACCACGCGCGCGCCGGCTTCGCCGAAGGCGTTGCCGGCGAGCATGTCGGTGACCGCGGCCTCGGCTTCGTCGAGCGTCATCGCGACGATCACGCCCTTGCCGGCGGCCAGGCCATCGGCCTTGATCACGATCGGCGCGCCCTTGTCGCGGACATGCGCGAGCGCGGATTCGACATCGGCGTGCACGGCGTAATGCGCCGTCGGGATGCCGTGGCGGGCGAGGAAATCCTTGGCGAATGCCTTGCTGCCCTCAAGCTGCGCGGCGGCGGCGGTGGGGCCGAAGACGCGCAGGCCCTCGGCGCGGAACCGGTCGACCACGCCGGCGACCAGCGGCGCTTCGGGGCCGACCACGGTGAGCGCGACGCCCTCGCCGCGGGCGAGTGCGAGCAGGCCGTCGATGTCGGTGGCGGCCACGTCCACGTTGCGACACTTGCCTTCGGTCGCGGTGCCGGCGTTGCCGGGAGCGACGATGACTTCGTCCACACGCGCGGACTGCGCGAGCTTCCAGGCCAGGGCGTGTTCGCGGCCGCCGGACCCGATGACGAGGATCTTCATGCGTGGATCTCCTTCAAACCATCCGTACCTGTAGGAGCGGCTTCAGCCGCGAGCTTTTGCCATCGATCCCGCAGGAGCGGCGGAAGCCGCGATGGCTTTACCGGGAAAGCTTCGCGGCTTCCGCGGCTCCTGCACAGGCAAAAAAGATCAAGAGCTCGCGGCTGAAGCCGCTCCTACAGCGTAACGGTCAATGCCGGAAGTGGCGGACGCCGGTGAACACCATCGCGATGTCGTGCTCGTCGGCCGCGGCGATCACTTCGTTGTCGCGCATCGAGCCACCGGGCTGGATCACCGCGCGGATGCCCGCGGCGGCGGCGGCATCGAGGCCGTCGCGGAACGGGAAGAACGCATCGCTTGCCATCACCGAGCCCGGCACCACCAGGCCCGCTTCCTCGGCCTTGAGCCCGGCGATCTTCGCGCTGACCACGCGGCTCATCTGCCCGGCGCCAATGCCGATGGTGCGCTGGTCCTTGGCGTAGACGATGGCGTTGGACTTCACGAACTTGGCCACGCGCCAGGCGAACAGCAGGGTGTCGAGTTCGGCCGCGTCGGGCGCGCGCTTCGTGACTACCTTCAGCTCGTCGCGCGTGACTTCGCGATTGTCGCTGTCCTGCATCAGCAGGCCGGAGCCGATGCGCTTGATGTCCATGTTGTTGCGGCCGTCGCCGTGCGGGATCCGCAGCACGCGCACGTTGGCCTTCTTCGTCGCGTACTCAAGTGCGCCGGGCGCGTAGTCCGGCGCGATCAGCACCTCGACGAACTGGCGGTCGAGGATCGCCTTGGCCGTCGCGGCATCCAGCGTGGTGTTGAAGGCGAGGATGCCGCCGAAGGCGGAGGTCGGGTCGGTGGCATACGCCAGTTCGTAGGCGTCGCCGCAGCCCGCGCCCGTCGCCACGCCGCAGGGGTTGGCATGCTTGACGATTACGCAGGCCGGGGCATCGAACTGGCGCACGCATTCCCACGCGGCATCCGCGTCGGCAAGGTTGTTGTAGCTCAGCGCCTTGCCTTGCAGCTGGGTGAACGTGGCCAGCGTGCCGGGCATCGGGTACAGGTCGCGGTAGAAGGCGCCGCGCTGGTGCGGGTTCTCTCCGTAGCGCAGGTCGGCGACCTTGATGAAGCTGCCGTTGTTCTGGCCGGGGAACACGCTGCGGCTGCCGTCCTCGCCGATCGACGACAGGTAGTCGCTGATGCAGGCGTCGTACTGGGCGACGCGGTTGAACGCGGCCACCGACAGCGCGAAGCGGGTCTGTGCCGACAGCGTTCCGTCGGCAGCTTCGAGTTCCTCGAGGATACCGGCGTACTGCGCCGGATCGGTGGCGACGGCCACGCGGGCGAAGTTCTTCGCCGCCGAACGCAGCATCGCCGGGCCGCCGATGTCGATGTTCTCGACGATCTCGTCCATCGTGCTCGACGGGTCGGCCGACACTTTCTCGAACGGGTAGAGGTTGAGCACCAGCAGGTCGATCGGGGCAATGCCGTGCCCGGCCATCACCGCGTCGTCGATGCCGGCGCGGCCGAGCAGCCCGCCGTGCACCACCGGATGCAGGGTCTTGACCCGGCCGTCCATCATTTCCGGGAAGCCGGTGGCCTCGGCCACCTCGCGCACCGGCAGGCCGGCATCGCGGATTGCCTGCGCGGTGCCGCCGGTGGACAGCAGTTCGACGTTGCGCGCGGCGAGGGCGCGGGCGAGGTCGACCAGGCCGGTCTTGTCGGACACGGACAGCAGGGCGCGGGCGATCTTCACCGGCGCGGCGGGCGAATGTGCGGGCATGGCGGGGAGGCGGTGCGGTGGGGGCGATATTGTAGTCTGCGGGCCGCGCCCGGGCAGGCCCGCACGGAGGTCATGGTCCGCGCCATGGAGTGGAGGTGGCACCCATGCAATCGCAGGAATCCGCTCAGGCAGGGCGCACCGAGCCTCGCGAAGGCCGTGGCGCGCAGGCGATCGCACTGCTGTGGGGCTTCGCCGAAGCGACGGTGTTTTTCGTGGTGCCGGATGTGTGGATCAGCCGGCTGGCGCTGTCGTCGTGGCGCGCGGCACTGCGCGGCTGTGCGTGGGCGCTGGTCGGCGCGCTGGCCGGTGGGGTGCTGCTGTACCTGGCCGGCGGGCGGCACGAGGCGGCGCTGCTGGCGCTGTTCGACCGGTTGCCGGCGATCGGCCCCGCCCTGGCCGGGCGCGTGCAGGCGCAGTTGCAGGAGCTGGGCGGCCTGGGCCTGCTGGTCGGCGGATTCAGCGGCGCGCCATACAAGCTGTATGCGGCGCAAGCGTCGTCGGCGGGGCTGGGCCTGCCGATGTTCATTGCCGGCAGCGTCGTTGCGCGCGGGGTGCGCTTCCTGGCGGTGGCGCTGCTCGTCGGTGGCATTGCCCGCTGGGCGACGCCGCGCCTGGGCGCTGCGATGGTGCGGCGGATCTGGTGGTTCGGCTGGGTCGCGTTCTACGCCCTGTACTGGACGCTGATGGCGGGGTGACATCCGCCGCATGTTGCCACCGGTCTTGCGGGCGGCGGTTGCCAGTCGGCCGTTGCGGCGCTCAGGCCAGTCCGTACTCGCGCAGCTTGCGGCGCAGCGTGGCGCGGTGGATGCCGAGCATCGCGGCGGCGCGGCTCTGGTTGCCGTCGCAATGGTTGAGCACTTCGACGAACAGCGGGATCTCGAGTTCGCGCAGTGCGATCTCGTACAGGTTGTCGGCGCTGCAGCCGTCGAGGTCGCCGATGTAGCGGCGTACGGAGTTCGCGACGTGCTCGCGCAGCGGCGCACGGGCACCGCTGCGGTTGGCGTTGTCGGAACGTTCGGCGTTCAATGATGCGTCCCCGGGTGGATCATGCCCGACGACGGGCGACGGGGACAGGGAGTCTAGCGCGCCGCCGTCGCGGGTGCCAATGCGATGCGCGCCGACCGATGCCCGGTGCGGCGCGCGCGCGGCTCAGTGCAGCTCGAAGTCGAACGCGACGCTGCGCGGTCCGGGTTCGACGATGTCCATGGCGATCGACGCACTCTGGCCGCTGTGCAATTCGACCTGGGCGGGCACGGCGCCAAGGTAGTCGCGCGCGCTGAAGTCGCGTGCGGCGACGGCGTTGCCGTTGATGTCCGACAGCGTCAGCCGCACCTGCGGCCAGGGCTGCGGCCAGCGCGCATCGTTGCGGAACGTCGCGGTGACGCGCAGTGCGCCGGGGGTCGACGGATGCGGGCGCACCTCGCGGGCGAGCACGGTGAATGCCGTCGGCTCGCGCCACGGCGGCAGCGTGCAGCCGAATACGCCGCACACGTTCGACAGCAGCGGGCGCCAGCGCGCGTCGGCGGCCAGCAGCGCGCGATCTGCCAGCAGCAACTGCAGCACCAGCAGCAACGCGAGCGCGGCGATCGCGACCAGGAGTTTCCAGTGGAAACCGGCCACGCCGAGCCGTGCATGGCGGCGCGCGAAGCTGGGCAACGCCCGGGCGGCCGGCGTCGCGGCGGGAGTTCTTCCCGCGGCGGCGACCGTGGCGCCCAATGCGGAAGCTGCAGGTGTTGTCCTCTCGGCGGCAACCGTCGTGGCACTCGGCGCGGCGGGGGGCGCGGCCGCCGTCGTGCCGGCTGCGGCGCGGTCGATCGAGGCGGCAGTTGATGCGGGCGGGTTCGTGGCCCGGGTTTCGGCGGGGGGCGCGGATCCTGCGACCGGTGTCGGTGTTGGTGTCGGTGTCGGTGTCGGCACAACTGCGCCTGCGCCGTGAGCCGCGGCGTCCGTTCCGGCCAGCGGTGCCGGCTCGTCATCGGCGGGCTTGAGCATCGTCGCGATCGGCGCGATGACAGGTGCGGCCGATCCTGCAACCGGTGTTTCCAGGGCGACGATCTGGTGGATCCGCGATGACAGTTCCGAAGGCGTCGAGCCGCTCGCGCCGTCCGGGAGCGGCATTTCGGGCGGCGGAACATCGAGCAGGAAGGCCGGGTCCAGCCGTGGCACGGTCGCCTGCCCGGCTCCCCGCGGCGCGGTGGACATGGCGGATGCGGGCACGTCGGCCTGGATGCCGCGCAGCTTCGCGGCGCAGCGCGGACAGTGGTCTGGCGGCAGGTCGGTGGCCGGGTCGGTGGCGACCAGCGCCTTGCAGAACGGGCAGTTGATGAACATGCGCCTATTCAATCATGGGCCCACGGTTTTTGTAGGTGGGGCAAGCCCGAGCTGCATCGACGTGGAACTGCGTCGATGTGACGATCGAAACCTCGTAGCCCCGACCCTCGGCTCCGGGCAGGGCGCGTGGGACGCGGCCCCGGGCTATGCGCCCGCGCGGCGCACGCCGTCGATGCGGACCCAGTCGCCTTCGATCGCCACCCGCAGATCGTCGAACCAGTCACCGTAACGTCGCAGCAACGCGTCCTGCTGGCCGTCGAGGATGCCCGACAGCGCGATCCGTCCACCCGGCGCCACGCGCGCGGCCAGCGTGCCGGCCAGCGCGTCGAGCGCGGACGCCAGGATGTTGGCGACCACGACCGGATACGTCGCCGGCACTTCGTCCTGCGGCAGGCACACCGCCAGCGCATCGCCGACGCCGTTGCGGTCGGCGTTGTCGCGCGTGGCCAGCAGCGCCTGCGGGTCGTTGTCGACGCCCATCGCGCGCGCGGCGCCGAGCTTGAGCGCAGCCAGCGCGAGGATGCCGCTGCCGCAGCCGAAATCCAGTACTTCGCGGCCCTGCAGTTCGCCGCGCGCGGCCAGCGCGTCCAGCCAATGCAGGCACAGCGACGTGGTCGGATGCGTGCCGGAACCGAACGCCAGGCCCGGATCGAGCCGCACCACCGCGGCATCGGGGACGTCGGCTTCGGCCGGCAGTGCGTGGTCCCACGGCACGATCCAGGTGCGCGCGCCGAAGCGCAGCGGCGCGTACTGGTCCATCCACGCGCGCTCCCAGTCCTGGTCCTCGACGTTGCGGAACGCCGCCTGCGACCAGTCCAGCGCCGGGTCGAACGCCTCCAGCGCGGCGAGCAGCAGCAGCGCGTCCGCGTCGTGCGGGAACAGCGCGGTCAGCGTGATCGCGTCCCACAGCGGCGTCTGCCCGACGCCCGGTTCGAGGATCGCGTGCTCGTTGTCGGTGTCCGCGTTGGCGTCGAGCATCGTCACCGCCAGCGCGCCGACGTCTTCCAGCGCGTGCTCGTAGCGCGGCTGTTCGGATTCGCGGCAGGGGATGGTGAGTTCGAGGAAGGGCATGGCGGGAACCCGGTGGCGTCCGGTTTCCATTGTCGCGCATGCGGCGTGACTGCTGCATGCTGTCAGGCCGGGAGCGGGAAGGAGGATGTTGCTTGGATCGGACACTTGCGGGGCCGCGCTGGTCCATGTTGCTTGTCATCGCTGCGGCAGCGTTCCTGTTGTTGCTGAGCCGGAAGCCCGACGCAGTGCTCAATGCCCAGTTCTGGGCGGAGGATGGCGTGATCTGGTATCGCCAGGCCTACGAGCTTGGCTGGCAGTGCCTGCTGTTGCCGCAGAACGGCTATTTCCAGACCGTTTCGAAGTTGATCGCGCTGCTCAGCCTGCCGGTTGCCTTGGCGCACGCGCCGTTGTTGTTCAACCTCGCGGCGCTGTCGTTCCGGATCCTGCCGGTCGTGCTGCTCAATTCGGCGCGTGGATGCGAGCTGGTCCCGCATGCGGGGATGAGGCTGCTGGCCAGCTTTCTGTATCTCGCGCACCCTTACTCGTTCGAGGTGTTCGCCAACGTCACCAACATCCACTGGCACCTGGCGTTGTCGGCGCTGCTGGTGTTGTGCATGGGCTCGTGGGTGGGCGCCTGGCGCAAGACGTTCGACGTCGCGCTCGTCGCGCTGTGCGGGATGAGCGGGCCATTCGCGTTGTTCCTCGGACCGGTCGCGCTGTGGCGCTGGCATCGCGAACGCAACCTGCGTTCGTTCGTGCTGCTGGCGATTCTTGCCGCGGCAGCGCTCGCCCAGCTGTATGCAATCGCCATGACCGGCGACACGACGCGCACGGCAGCGCCGCTGGGGGCGTCATGGACGGGGCTGCTGCGGATCGTGGGTGGGCAGATCGCGGCAGCGGGCCTGCTTGGAGACCTCTGGGCGACGAAGCTGTTCCATGCGGGCGTGTGGCAACAGGGCATCGTCCTGCCCCTCGCAGGCGCGCTGCTGGTGGCCGGCGTGTTCGCCAGGGCGCTTTTGACGCCGGGTCGGCTACTGCCGGGACTGGTATTCATGGGGGCTGCGCTCTTCACCGCTGCGCTGCTTGCTCCGCAGATTTCGAGTACTGCGCCCCAGTGGCCGGTGTTCCAGAATCCGGGTGCAGGGGGGCGCTATGCATTCATCCCGATCGTCGCCTTCCACGGATCGCTTCTGTGGCTCGCGTTCCGCGACGGACACCGTGCAGTACGCTGGCCGGCGCGACTGCTGCTGGCCATGGTGCTGCTGGTGGCGATTCCGGCCAGTTGGGTCGTCAAGCCCTATGCAGACCTCGATTTCCGCTCACATGCGATGCAGTTCGAGGCCGCGTCACCGGGCGCAGTGGTGGAGATCCCGATCAACCCGGTTGGCTGGACCCTCAAGCTGCGCAAGCACGAAGCCCGGGACTGACAGCGCACGCCTCACCCGATCGACAGCGCCTTGTCCTTGCGTTCGGCCAGGCGCTTCTCGAGGTAGTGGATATTCTGGCCGCCCTGGCCGAAGCCGCCGTCGGCGAGGATGCGCTGCTGCAGCGGGATGTTGGTCTTGATGCCGTCGACGACCATTTCGCTCAGCGCCACGCGCATGCGGCAGATCGCCTGTTCGCGGTCGGCGCCGTGGACGATCAGCTTGCCGATCATCGAGTCGTAGTTCGGCGGCACGCGATAGCCTTCGTAGATGTGCGAATCCACCCGCACGCCGGGGCCGCCGGGGGCGTGGAAATGCTGGATCAGGCCCGGCGAGGGCATGAAGGTCTCGGGGTCCTCGGCGTTGATGCGGCATTCGATCGCGTGGCCGCGCAGCACCACGTCGCTCTGCTTGATCGACAGCTTGTGGCCCGCGGCGACCATCAGCTGTTCGCGCACCAGGTCGATGCCGGTGACCATCTCGGTGACCGGATGCTCGACCTGCACGCGCGTGTTCATTTCGATGAAGTAGAAGCGGCCGTTCTCGTACAGGAACTCGAACGTGCCGGCGCCGCGATAGCCGATGCGCACGCAGGCTTCGGTGCAGACCTTGCCGATCTCGGCGCGCTGCTCGTCGGTGATGCCGGGGGCGGGTGCTTCCTCCACCACCTTCTGGTGGCGGCGCTGCATCGAGCAGTCGCGCTCGCCGAGGTGGATCGCGTTGCCCTGGCCGTCGGCCAGCACCTGGATCTCGACGTGGCGCGGGTTCTCGAGGAACTTCTCCATGTACACCATGTCGTTGCCGAACGCGGCCTTGGCCTCCGACTTGGTGGTGGCGATGGCGTTGTTGAGCGCGGCCTCGGTATGCACCACGCGCATGCCGCGGCCGCCGCCGCCGCCGGCGGCCTTGACGATCACCGGGTAGCCGATCTCGCGCGCGATCGCGAGGTTGGCCTCGTTGTCGTCGCCCAGCGGCCCGCCGCTGCCCGGCACGCAGGGCACGCCCGCGGCCTTCATCGCGCGGATCGCCTCGACCTTGTCGCCCATCAGGCGGATGGTGTCGGCCTTGGGCCCGATGAAGATGAAGCCGGATTGCTCGACGCGCTCGGCGAAGTCGGCGTTCTCGCTGAGGAAGCCGTAGCCGGGATGGATGGCCTGCGCGTCGGTGACCTCGGCCGCGGCGATGATCGAGGCCATGTTGAGGTAGCTCTCGGACGATGGCGCCGGCCCGATGCACACCGACTCGTCGGCCATTGCCACGTGCTTGAGGTTGCGGTCGACGGTGGAATGCACCGCGACCGTGCGGATGCCCAGGGCGTGGCACGCGCGCAGGATGCGCAGCGCGATCTCGCCGCGGTTGGCGATTACTACCTTGTCCAGCATCGCCCGCGCCTCAGCCGATCACGAACAGCGGCTGGTCGAATTCCACCGGCTGCCCGCTCTCGCACTGGATCGCGAGCACGGTACCGGCGACGTCGGCCTCGATCGGGTTGAACATCTTCATCGCCTCGATGATGCCCAGCGTCTCGCCGGCCTTGACCGACTGGCCGACGGTGACGAAGGCCGGCTTGTCCGGCGCGGGCGAGGCGTAGTAGGTGCCGACCATCGGCGCGCGCACGACGTGGCCGTCGGGCAGGGCGGGGCCGCCCTCGGCCGGGCGCCCGCCGGTGGCGGCGTCGACCGGCGACTGCATCGGCATCGCCGGCTGCGGACGCGGCGCTTCGGCGTAGGCCGGCGCGGGCGCATAGGCCATCGGCGCGGTGCCCGAAGGCGTGCGTGCCAGGCGCACCGACTCCTCGCCCTCCTTGATCTCGATCTCGGCGAGGTTGGATTCCTCGAGCAGGTCGATGAGTTTCTTGATCTTGCGCAGGTCCATGAAGGCCTCTCGTGGTTTGTCGTGGCTGTCCGCGCTTGCGGACCGGTGTCTGTGTGCGGCGTCAGCGGCGCGCGCGGTCCTGGCGGCGGCTCACGCGGGGGCTCCGTCGCGGGCCGCGTCTTCCAGCTGGCGCGCCGCGGCGACCAGCGCCAACCCGTAGCCGAGCGCACCGAAGCCGCAGACGACGCCGACGGCCAGGTCGCTGAAATAGCTCTGGCGGCGGAACGGCTCGCGGGCGTGCGGGTTGGACAGGTGGACCTCGATGAACGGGATCGCCACCGCCGCCAGCGCGTCGCGCAGGGCGACCGAGGTGTGGGTGAGGCCGGCCGGGTTGATCAGGATGAAGTCGGTGCCGTCGTCGCGGGCGGCCTGGACGCGGTCGACCAGGGCGTGCTCGGCGTTGGACTGGAAACTGTCCAGCTCATGGCCCTTCTCCAGTGCCCGCGCCTGCAGGTCGGCATCGATCTCGTCCAGCGTCGTGCGGCCATAGACCTCCGGCTCGCGCGTGCCGAGCAGGTTGAGGTTGGGACCGTGCAGGACCAGCAGCTTGGCCATGGGGACGCGGGACGAAACGGGCGGCCAGTCTGCGCGAAGCGGCGGATGCTGTCCAGATCGCCGAAGTTTTGCCCATTAGCGCAATTTAAGCGCTTGTTTGAGTTTTGGCTCTAGGGCGCCGCCGCGGCGCTCCCGTAGGAGCGGCTTCAGCCGCGAGCTTCTGCGGGTTTGCCTGATGAAGGAAGAGCTCGCGGCTGAAACCGCTCCTGCAAGGGCCAAGGTCAGGGCCGGGCCCAGCTGTCGATCTCGCCATGTTGGAACGGCCCGATGCGCTGCTTGAGCAGCACGCCGTCCTTGGACACCAGTATCGAATACGGCAGCACGCCCTTGGGATTGCCCAGGCGCACGCCGGCGTCGGCCGGGCCGGCGGCATCGACCAGGATCGGATAGTCCACCGGGATGCGCCGCAGGAAGTCCCGCACCGCGTCCGCGTCATCCAGCGCAATGCCGACCACCTGCACGCCATTCGCGCCCTGCTCGGCGTGGAATCGCTGCAGTTCCGGCATTTCCTCGATGCACGGTCCGCACCAGCTGGCCCAGATGTTGATCAGCAGCGGCCGGCCGGCCCACGCCGTGGAGACGTCGACCGGCTGGCCGTCCAGGCCGGGCACGGTGAAGGCCGGGATCCTGTCGCCGCGGCTAGCGACCGTCACGCCCGCCGGCGGCGCGGGCGTGGTGGCCTTGTAGGCCTCCTGCACCACACGCTGCCCGACTTCGGTGCCCAGCAGCGGGCCGGGACCGTTCATCACGAGGCTGGCGACGACGCCCAGTGCACCGGCGGCCAGTGCCACCAGCACGATCTTCGTTCCCGAGTTCATGACCGCGCGCCCATTACTGCGCTCCGGTCGCGCGCCGGACGCGTTCGACGAACGGCGCGGCCTTCTCGAAGCCGACCAGCCGCAGCCCGCGGCGCTCCTCCGGCGAGCCGTTGAAGAACAGCGTCGCCGGCGGGCCGATGATGCCGAATCGCTGCATCAGCGCCTGGTCGATTTCGTCATTGGCGGTGACGTCGGCCTTGAGCAACACCACGTCGGCCAGCGCCGCCTGCACCGATGGGTCGGTGAAGGTGTAGGCCTCCATTTCCTTGCACGACACGCACCAGTCGGCATAGAAGTCGAACAGTACCGGCGTGCCCGCGGCCTGCGCGGCGGCCAGTTCGCGGTCGAGGTCGTCGCTGGACTTGATCATGCGGAACGCGAGCTCGGCCTGCGCGGCCTGTCCGCCGCCGAAGCCGGCCAGCGGCTGCAGCGGGTTGCGGCTGCCGGCCAGTGCGCCGAACAGTTCCGCGGTGCCGATCACCGCCAGCAGCAGGCCGGCGAAGCGGGCGAACCAGCGCAGGCGCTCGCTCTCGCCGCGCGTGCCGTTGAATGCCCACGCTGCCGCGGCCAGCGCGATCACCCCGAACAGCGCCAGCGTCACCGGCCCGGGCACGATCCGCGACAGCATCCACGCCGCCAGCGCCAGGAACACGAAGCCGAACACGCGCTGCACGCCGGTCATCCACGGACCGCTGGTCGGCATGCCGCGCCCCGCGGCCGCGCCGAACGCCAGCAGCGGCAGGCCCATGCCCATCGCCAGCAGGAACAGCGCCAGCCCGCCGAACGCCGGATCCTGGCTCTGGCTGATGTAGAGCACGGCCGCGGCCAATGGCGGCGCCACGCAGGGGCCGACGATCAGCGCCGACAGCGCGCCCATCGCGGCCACGCCCATCAGGGAGCCGCCGCGCTGGCGGTCGCTGACACCGCCAAGCTTCGCCCGCAATGCCGCCGGCAGCTGCAGTTCGTACAGGCCGAACGACGACAGCGCCAGCGCCACGAACAGCAGCGCGAACAGCACCAGCACCCACGGCACCTGGAACGCGGCCTGCAGGTTGGCGCCCACCAGCCCGGCGATGACGCCGGCTGCGGTGAACACCAGCGCGCTGGCCAGCACGTAGACGAACGACAGCCACAGCGCGCGCCGCGTGCCGATGCGCGTGCCGGCGCCGGCGATCAGGCCCGACAGGATCGGAATCATCGGCAGCACGCAGGGCGTGAACGCCAGGCCCAGGCCGCCGAGGAAGAACCACAGCAGGGTCAGCCAGCGGCCCGAGCCGGACAGGCCGGCGGCCAGGCGGGTGTCTTCGGCCAGTTCGTCACTCGAATCGGCGGCGGTCGTCGATACGTCGCTCGCGGGCGCCTTGTTGGTCGCGGCGGGAAACCCATCCCCACCCAACCCTCCCCTTGAAGGGGAGGGCTTTAGGGAAGGGGCGGTTGTTGCAGTGGTATCCGAAGCCACCGGCCCTTGCTCCCTCCCCTTCAAGGGGAGGGCTGGGGTGGGGATGGGGTTTCCCCCGGCGGCTGCGACACCCACCACCCCCGCCGGCAGCGCGATCCGCACCGTGCGCGTCATCGGCGGGTAGCAGATGCCTTCGTCCTGGCAGCCCTGGAAGGTGGCGGTCAGCGTGACCTGTTGTGCGGTCGCCTGCGTGCGCCGCAGCGGCACTGGCACCTCGACCTGGTCGAAATACACCACCACCTGGCCGAAGTGTTCGTCGCGATACGGCTTGCCCTGCGGCCAGCGCGGCTTCTCGAGCGCGATGCCATCGGCGGCCAGCTTCAGGGTGGTGTTGTCGCGATACAGGTAATACCCAGGCGCCGGGGTGAAGCGCAGCAGCAGCGCGTTGCCGCCGTCGGCGATGGCGTCGAAGCCGAAGGCCTGTTCGGGTGGCAGCGGCAGCGCGTCGGCGTTGCCATCCAGCGGAACGCCGCCGCGTGGCTGGCCCAGCGACTTGCCCAGCGCCGCGAAGCCTGCATCTCCCGAGCTCCCCGTAGGAGCGGCGGAAGTCGCGAGCTTTTGCCGGCCGGAAAGGTCCCCCGAAGGGCTCGCGGCTTCAGCCGCTCCTACATCTGCGGTGCCAGCCGGCATCGCCACGGTCAGCGTCCGCGTCTGCGGCGGATAGCACACGCCGGCATCCGCGCAGCCCTGGTAACTCACCTTCAACGACACCTTGCCGCCGTCGGCCGCCTGCACCGGCACGCTGCCGGCAAGACGCTTGCGGAAGGTCTCGACCCGGCCGAAGAACTCGTCGTCGTGCGGCGTGCCGCGCGGCAGGTCGAGACCGCCCAGCCGGCTGCCGTCGGCCGCGACCGCCTTGGTCCGGTGCCGGTACAGGTAGTAGCCGTCGGCGATCTTCCAGTCGAGCGCGATGCGGTTGGCGGAGGTCGCCTTCGCGGTCAGCACGAACGCCTGGTCGACCGGCAGCAGGTCGTCCTCGTCGATCGCGGCCAGCGCGGGCGCGATGCAGGCAAGGGAAAGGGCGACGGCGGCGGCGAAACGCGGCCAGCGGGTTGCGAACGACTTCGGGATCACGTGCTCAGGGCTCCTGTCCACCGGCGTCCGGCGTGACTTGGGCGGAGATCCATTCCAGGTAGGCCGGCAGGCCGGCGGCGGCTTCGACCGCGACCACTTCCGGGAGTTCGTACGGATGCAGCGCAACGATCCGTTCCGCGAGCTCGGGCATGCGCGCGGCCACGGTCTTGATCAGCAGCTGCACCTCGTCGGCGCGTTCCACAGCACCGCGCCACCGGTACACCGACTGCACGCCCGGCAGCACGCTGACGCAGGCGGCCAGGCGCTCACCGACCAGCGCCTCGGCGATGCGCGAGGCGGTGGCGGCGTCGGGGCAGGTGCAGAACGCAATGACGGCGTGTGGCATGGCCCCGATTGTACGGATTGCCGTACGGGGCCATGCCGGGGCGGACCCGCCGCCGGGGTCAGTTCAGCTGGCAGGTCGCCGGTTTGGTGGACTCGAACAGGCCCTGCGTGGCCCATTCGGGGTGGTCGACGAAGGGATTGCGGTTGCCCTGGAAGCTGTAGATCACTTCATTGCGTTCGCGCTCGGCGGTATCCGGCGGGTCGGCCTGGTGCCAGGCCAGCAGGGTCGACAACAGGCCCATGTAGGCCGGCGAACCCGAGGTCTTGACGATCTTGCTGCGGATGTCGGTGAGCTCCAGGTCGGGTTCGGACTGGCCGCTGTGGATGTCCTTGCCACCCTCGTAGCGGATCGCCATGTACATCACCGCGCGCGCCATGTCGCCCTTGCGCTTGTCCCAGACCTCGAACGAACCGCCGTTGCCGTCCGGGCCCTTCACCCAGTTGGAATCACCGGCGTCGCTGCCGCCGCCGCTGCCGTTGTTGGCCTCGGTGGCGCGCGCGCCGCAGTTGGCCGAAGCCGGGCAGGCGGCGTAGGGCTTGTTGCCGCGATCGCTGTTGTAGGCCGCGTCGGTGAGATAGAGCATGTGGGTGTCGGTATAGGGCGCGTTGGGCAGGCCCCTGTCGCCGCCGGAGCTGCTGAAGCCCAGCGAGTTGGGCCAGCTGTGCTCGCGGTTGTAGGTCAGCCCGGACCCGGTGCCGGCCCGGTCGCTGCCCTTGGCGTAGCTGCGGTTGCGGTAGGCATCGAGGATGCGGCCGGGATTGGCCGGGTCCTCGTCGGCGATCTCCAGGATCGTCCAGGTGCTGTTGCTGCCGCTGTACGGGTAGACGGTGTGGCCGCGGATGGTCTGGTGCAGCGAGCAGCGCAGTTGCTGCGCGTTGGAGGTGTTGACGCGCGCGTAGTAGTCGTCGTCCCCGCCACCGCCGCCGCCATCGGCAACGTCGAAGCCGATCGATGCGCTGGTGCCCGGATGCGCGCCGCCGTCGTCGCTGATCCTCGCCGCGTCGATCGACAGCACGCAGTGTTCGCCGCCGTGCAGCGCGGTGCTGGTGGACAGGGTGAAGCTGCCGCCCGAGGCCGGGTATGACAGCGTCACGCTGCCGGACACATCGCAGGCCAGCGCGAACGCGCCGCTGGCCGCGCTCACCACTTCGTTGAACACCACCTGCAGGTCGCCCGCGGCCGGGAAGCCGGTGGCGCCGTCGGCGGGCGTCGTGGAGACGAGGATCGGCGCCGGGTTGCCGCCGCCGCTGAAGCTCTGGCCGGCGTTGCAGGCGCCGAAGCTGTGCGCCGACGAGCCGGCCCAGCTGAAGTCGTCGTAGCCACTGCCGTTGCCGCGCAGCTGCAGCGAGGTGCCGACCGGCGTGCTGCTGTTCTCGGCCACCGGCAGGCTGTCGCTGGTCAGGCCCGCGGCCGGGCCGTTGCCGGCTGTGACGCTGCCCTCGTAGCCGAGGAACTGCACCACCTGGCCGCCCGCATCGACCAGGGCGATGGCATCGTTGGCGCCGTTCTGCAGGCCGTCTCGCGGGTAGGCCACGGTGGCGATCCGCACGCTGCCGCCGCAGTTGGTGACGCTGCCGGTGGGAACCGCGGTGTTGCTGTAGACGCTGGCATTGCCCGGCGAACTGCCGCCGTTGTAGAGGTGAATCCGGTAGCCGGACAGGCTCTCGCCGTCGGTAGCGACCACCTCGATCCGCTCGCCGCTGTCGCTGCCGTCGTTGTCGTAGTGCAGCTCGTTGATGAAGACTGCGGCGTGGCCGCTGCCACAGGCCAGCAGCAGGCTGCCGGCGAGCAGGAGGTGGACGGGTCGGGCGACGGCAAGGGCCATGGCGAGGTTCCGGAAGGATGATCCGGGCATCGTGCCGGCGCCCGGCGGGGCGTCGCCATCCGGGGCGACCCTATGCGCGGCCGGGTTCGGCCGGGCGATTGCCGGAAATGGGACATGGAGGCGATTTCACCGCCGGCCCTTGAAAGCCCTGCCGGCCGCCCCATCTCAGCGGCATCCCGGTGACACCGGGTTTTGTTCGCCCGCGGTCTTGGCACTCCTTTCATGCGACTGCTAGAATCCGCGCCCGCTCCAGCGTTTTCCCCAAAACAATCAATCACTTGTGAGGATTTCAATGAATCTCAAGCCGCTCTATGACCGCGTGGTCATCAAGCCGATCGAAGCCGACGAAGTGACCGCCGGTGGCATCGTCATCCCCGACAACGCCAAGGAAAAGCCCACCAAGGGCGAAGTGGTTGCCGTGGGCGAAGGCAAGGCGCTGGACAACGGCCAGCTGCGCGCGCCCAAGGTCAAGGTCGGCGACAAGGTCATCTACGGCCAGTACTCGGGCAGC
Source organism: Luteimonas sp. 22616 (assembly GCF_052044325.1). Taxonomy (NCBI): domain Bacteria; kingdom Pseudomonadati; phylum Pseudomonadota; class Gammaproteobacteria; order Lysobacterales; family Lysobacteraceae; genus Luteimonas; species Luteimonas sp. 22616. The sequence continues at coordinate 2,369,226 of NZ_JBQEMW010000001.1, read as the reverse complement.
GCCTACAAGCTCGAAGGCGTCGAATACAAGATCGTGCGCGAAGACGACATCCTCGCGGTGCTGGGCTGATCGCGCCGCGGGAATGAGGGGCATGCAGGGAATGGGGAGCGACACGCCGTCGTTTCCGGCATTCCCGCCGCCGCCCCCGCTCCCGCAAGCCGTCGTTCCCCTCATTCCCCTTATTCCCATTCCCGTTCTTTGAGGTAACTCCAAATGTCCGCCAAGGAAATCCGTTTCGGTGAGGACGCGCGCGCAAAGATGGTGCGCGGCGTCAACGTGCTCGCCAATGCCGTCAAGGCCACCCTCGGCCCGAAGGGCCGCAACGTCGTGCTCGAGAAGAGCTACGGCGCCCCCACGATCACCAAGGACGGCGTGTCCGTCGCCAAGGAGATCGAGCTCGCCGACAAGTTCGAGAACATGGGCGCGCAGATGGTCAAGGAAGTCGCTTCCAAGACCTCCGACAACGCCGGTGACGGCACCACCACCGCCACCGTGCTGGCCCAGGCGCTGATCCGCGAAGGCGCCAAGGCGGTTGCCGCCGGCATGAACCCGATGGACCTCAAGCGCGGCATCGACCAGGCCGTCAAGGCCGCCGTCGTCGAGCTCAAGAACCTGTCCAAGCCCACCGCCGACGACAAGGCGATCGCCCAGGTCGGCACGATCTCGGCCAACTCGGACGAGTCGATCGGCACGATCATCGCCGACGCGATGAAGAAGGTCGGCAAGGAAGGCGTGATCACCGTTGAAGAAGGCTCGGGCCTGGACAACGAACTCGACGTCGTCGAGGGCATGCAGTTCGACCGCGGCTACCTGTCGCCGTACTTCATCAACAACCAGCAGTCGATGTCGGCCGAGCTGGACGACCCCTTCATCCTGCTGCACGACAAGAAGATCTCCAACGTCCGCGACCTGCTGCCCGTGCTCGAAGGCGTGGCCAAGAGCGGCAAGCCGCTGCTGATCGTCGCCGAGGAAGTCGAAGGCGAAGCGCTGGCGACCCTGGTGGTCAACACCATCCGCGGCATCGTCAAGGTCTGCGCCGTCAAGGCCCCGGGCTTCGGCGACCGTCGCAAGGCGATGCTTGAAGACATGGCGATCCTCACCGGCGGCACCGTGATCTCCGAGGAAGTGGGCCTCTCGCTCGAGAAGGCCACGATCAAGGACCTCGGCCGCGCGAAGAAGATCCAGGTCACCAAGGAAAACACCACGATCATCGACGGCGCCGGCGAGACCGGTGGCATCGAAGGCCGCATCAAGCAGATCAAGGCGCAGATCGAAGAGACCTCTTCGGACTACGACCGCGAGAAGCTGCAGGAACGCGTGGCCAAGCTGGCCGGCGGCGTTGCGGTGATCAAGGTCGGCGCCTCGACCGAGATCGAAATGAAGGAAAAGAAGGCCCGCGTCGAAGACGCCCTGCACGCCACGCGCGCAGCGGTGGAAGAAGGCGTGGTCCCGGGCGGCGGCGTGGCCCTGGTGCGCGCGCTGCAGGCTATCGGTGAGCTCAAGGGCATCAACGAAGACCAGAACCACGGCATCGTGATCGCCCTGCGCGCGATGGAAGCGCCGCTGCGCGAGATCGTCGCCAACTGCGGCGAAGAGCCGTCGGTCGTGCTCAACAAGGTCAAGGACGGCAAGGGCAACTACGGCTACAACGCCGCGACCGGCGAGTACGGCGACATGATCGCGTTCGGCATCCTGGACCCGACCAAGGTCACCCGTTCGGCGCTGCAGAACGCGGCCTCGATCGCCGGCCTGATGATCACCACCGAAGCGATGGTGGCCGAGCTGCCGAAGAAGGAAGAGCCGGCGATGCCGGGCGGCGGCGGCATGGGCGACATGGGCGGCATGGGGTTCTGATCCACGCGCCAATCGCTTCAACTGCAACATCGAAAACCCCGCCGCGAGGCGGGGTTTTTGTTTGCGCGCGCAGCACGTCGCGCGATCCGGCTTGAGCAACCCCGGCCACGGGGGCTAGGCTGCGCGCCATGCCAACATCATTGATCATCGTCGACGATTTCCTCGGCCCCGCGGATGCCAAGGGCCTGCGCGAGGCCGGGCTCGGGCTCACCTACCCGGAGCAGCAGGGCGCGTTTCCCGGCCGCAACTCGGCGCAGCGGATGGAAATCGGTGGCCTGGACGAGGCGGTGTCGCGGCTGGTCGGCGAGCCGCTCAAGCCGATGCCGCCGACGCAGTCGCACGCCAAGTTCCGGATCACCCTGGCCGGCGATGTCGGCCGGGCCAAGGTGCACGTGGACTCGTCGCACTGGTCCGGGATCCTGTACCTGAGCCGGCCCGAGGATTGCCGCGGCGGCACCGAGTTCTTCCGCCACATCCCCACCAACACCGAGCGCGCGCCCTACGACGACGCCGAGCTGGCGGCGATGGGCTACACCTCGCGCCACGAGATGTTCCGCGACGTCATCGATCGCGACGGCACCGACGATTCGAAGTGGGAAATGACCATGCGCGTGCCGATGCGCTTCAACCGGCTGGTGTTGCTGCGGCCGTGGCTTTGGCACACCGCGGGCGAGGCGTTCGGCGACCGGCCCGAGAACGGGCGGCTGGTGTACCTGATGTTCTTCGCCGCGGGCTGAGCGAACACGGCGTCACGGTTGCCGTGCGCCTTGCCTGCCGTGCAGTTGAAATGAACGAAGCCCCGCAGCGCCGTGGGGCTTCCGGTTCCGGGGTATCCCGCGGACGCGTGCGTGGCATCGTGAAAGCACATGGGGCCCGGGCATGCGCTCCATCGCCTTGTGCATCAGTCAGGCGGATCGACGCGCCGCAGGTTCCACGACCAGGTGGTGGCGCGTTCCTCGTGACTCGAGTTCGTGCCATCGCTGGAGGAGCGCGGCGTTTCGGCCACGGTCTCCCGTCCGCGGATGGTCTCGGGGTACAGCCCCTCGAGCTTGATGACGTGGCTGAACCCGCCCGTGGTGCCCACGCTCGTCGACTTTTCCTCGTTGCCGTTGCGACTCCAACCATTGCGGACGGAAAATTCGCAGCCCGCCTGCCCGGTGTCGGTATAGGAATAGTGATAGGGAACGGTGACCCCGGCACCCATCAGTATCACGCGGAGCTGGTAGTCACCTCCCCGCATCCGGTTGCCGCTTTGCTCGAGCCGCATCGAGTATGTGCCGGACGCGGAACTCCCGCCTCTGCCGCTTTCCTTTCGCATTTCCTTCCTCTGCTTCAGCATGACCCCGTTGCAGGAGACCAGGGCATCCCTCTTGGACGTGTATTGGTAGGAACCCGAAACCTTGCCGTCTCCCTCCATCTCCCAGACGTCGGTGCCCTCGTTCTTCATGTAGGGCGTCATGCGGATGGTGCGGACGTTGGCGGTCAGCGAGCCCTGGCTGTGCCGGGACACTTCGCTTTTTTCATAATCTTCGTCGCGGCGGTAGCTGCTCTTGCTGTTGTCGACCGAATGGAAGACCGCCGACACCGTGCCCTCGTAGGTGTAATCGGGGATGACTTCCTTGTGATAGGCCACGGTGATGTTGGAAAACACTGCGGGATCCAGGATCCGCCGCGCCCAGTTGCTGGCCACCTCGGTTTGGGTAGTGCCAAGGCCGCCGAGCACCGTGCCGAGAAGGCCCCACGCGCCGGCGGAGTCGCCGTCCATCCATGTTTTCCAGGCGGATTTGAGCGAGTCTGCGACTTCGGTTCCCGGCATCGTGCCGTCGGTGCGCAGGATGGCCTGCCCGGTGACGTTGGCGCTGAGGATGTCGCCGGTGTCGAGGGTCTCGCGCGCGATGTCCACGATGAAATCCGCGCCGACGTGGGTGGCGTCGATGGGGCTCAGCTTTTCGCGCGAGTGGTTGGGGCCGGTGAAGCCGTTCTTCTCCCGGTCCCAGGACGCATGGCCGGTCTCGAACATGGTCCACATGCTGTTGCCGCCATCCAGGCGCCATTCGACTTCCCAGTCCTTCATTTCCTTGATGATGTCCGCCATGTCCGAAGGCGAGGGCAGGCCCAGGGAGGCGAGGCAGGCCTTCAACGCCTTGCCGCTTTCCGATGAATTCAGTTTCTGCACGAACTCACGGTACTTTTCCTCATCCATGCCCACGGTGACCTTGAACGTCACCTCCTTGTCCGCTTCGCCGGGATGCGGCTTGTGCACGAAATCCGTGTCGGCGGTGAGGCGCATGTCGATCGAGCTGTAGAGCAGCATCAGCTTCTGCACCTTGAACGCGTAGTTGATCGCTTCCAGTGCCTTGGCAGCTGCTTTTCCGATCGATCCCGCACCGTCGGCCGCGTTTCCGAAGACGTTGAGTACCGCCTCCATGGTCTTGTTGTTCTGTTCGAAATCGAGTTTTTTCCCCATCTTTTTGTAGTGGTCCGCCAGCGGCGAGCACTCGGTGCTCTGGCTGCCGCTCGCATGGGCTGCGGGAACGACGGCGTCCAGCAGGTGTCCGGACGCTGCCGCAACCGCGTTCATGCCGGGAAGGGCGACTCGCCTGTGGCTTGCAGCCTGCTGGGACACGCCTGGAGAGCCGTCGGCGAAGGCGGCGAAGAACGCGAACAGTTCCAGGTGCGTGAGGGCGTGCTGTTCCGCCCTCCAGTCCGGCGACGCCAGGTCGATCGGCGCCATTTGCCGCGCAGCCATCGCGTGCAGGAAGCGCGCGGAGGCCGCACCGGGCAGCCGGGGGTCTTGGAGTGATTTCTGCACCCACGTCCGCACGCCGTTTTCCAGCACTTTGGGCGGCAGCTGATCTTCCGGGAAAGGAAAACCAAAGTCCTGCAGCATGAACGCCAGTTCGGCCAGGGTGAGGCGCGAGGTGGTGGTCTTGCGGGCACCGTCCATTGCCAGCATCACCAGCTCCGGCGAGGTGACGAACAGGCCGTCGCCGTCCGGAACCAGCACGTCGTCGGCCACCATTTGCGCGCCGACCGCTTCGAGTATGGTGCGCGTGGCCGCCTTCTGCGCCTGCCAGTCGTCCGACAGTAACTGGTCGACGAGCCGGGCTTCGCGCGTGGCGACCTGGATCGGCTCGTGATTGCCCGCATCGCTTCCGGTCACAGGCGGGGTGGCCTTGAACATCCACAGCCCGCCCGCCGCAATCAGCAGAAAAGCGGTGGCCACAACGAGCCGCCGATGCGGCAGCCACAGGTAAAACCGGTGCAGTGCCGGGAACGCGGTGCCGCGCAGCCACGCCCAGAGGGCGGGAATCGCCCGCAGCACGATGAACCTGCCGACGACGACGAGCAGCGCCAGCAAATGCCTGCCCAGCCACAGCAGGCCGCTGCCGATGGCGCTTGCGATGCGTGCAAGCGTGGTGTTCCAGTCCGTCGACATGTCGTGGTTCCGTTCGGGAAGAGGTGAGGCTTGCGGAGGCCGCGGGTGGCTCAGCGGGCCTCGTAGGAGAACTGGCCCTGGAGACCGGCGAACTCACCCACCGGCGAGAAGTGCAGTTGGAAGCTGCCGCCATCGCGGCGCAGGCGCACGGTGCCCTCCAGCGTGCCCGGGTTGCCCGGGCTGACCATCACCTCCGTCTTGCTGCCGGCATTGCCCTTGAGCGCAACCCGCACCGAGCCCTGCTGCACGGTGAAGTGCCCTTTCACGTAGGCCAGGCGCCGGGGGGTGTCGATCTTGATGCTGGCGGAGGTCTGCCGGTCGGACTTCGCGACGGTGAGCGTGCAGTCGTGCCGCATGTCGCCGTAGGAGAGGCTCGTGCCCGAGCATTTCACGACGGCGGCGTGCGGGGGCGCTTCGCAGCCGGAGGTCGCCAGGGCGAGGAATGCGATGCCAAGCCCGGCCAACCACCGGCGCCTTGTCTTGGCACGGACGGCAGCGCGCGTCACTTGGAGGTGACCTTCAGCCGCTCGACCTTGCCGGAGACGGGGACGTCGCAGCTGGCCTGGCTGGAGAAACCCGCGACCGGCATGTTCCGGGTCCCGGTCGTCTCGCCGGCCGCCATGTCGTGGCACGCCGAGCCGGTCATCTCGCCTGCGTTCTGGCACGTGATGACCAGGTCCCAACAGGCCTCGAAGCTGCCGGTGCCGCCGGTGCGCTGCACCTTGCAGTCGACCCCGTGCGGGCCGGGGGCGCCGCAGTCCACGCGGGCGGCATCGGGATTGGTGTTGACGGTACACGCGGCGAGAACCAGCCCGGCGGAAGCCAGGACCAGGGCGTGGATGATGGCTTGCGGTTTCATGGATGGATGCTCCGGGTCGTGTTCTTGCGGGTTCAATCGAGGTGGATTCAGTAGCCGACGATGATGGCGGTGGAGTTCCTGAGCCTGTTGCCGGATTTCGGCATGAAGTCCAGTTGGAACTCGCGCTGGAAATCGCCCCGCGTATGCCGGTCCTGGATCCTCAGCGGGCGCGAGCCGTCATCGTTCGTCAGCACCGCGGTGACCTTGTAGCGTCCGATCGGGACGTCTTCGATCAGGCCGGCCTGCACCCAGTAGTGGTCTTCCAGCCGCAGGCGCATGGTTTTGCCTGGCGAACCGTCGATCAGCGGGCCGATGGGGGTGAGGGTCAGCTCGATGTTTTCCAGGTCTTCGTAGAAACCGAGGTCCGTGTCGAGCTGGATGAGTCCGCCGTAGTAGCCGTATTCGTTGAGCGGCGTGCGGCCTTCGAGCTTCCACGTGAAGTTGCGGACGGCGCCCTCGTCGTCGAAGGAATCGCTCTTGTCCGGATACAGTTCCAGCTCGTAGGTCTGCCCGTTGTAGGTCTTCTTGAAGGAAGCCTGCGCCATCCATGCGCCGGGTTGCGCCTTGATCCTGTAGGTGCCGTCTTCGCCGGTGGAGCCGTGGATGTAGGAGTTGTAGAACACGCTGTTGTCGAGCAGGATTTTTGCCCCGGCAATCGGCTTGCCCTGCGTGTCGACGACCATGCCCGTGGCGTAGCCTGCCCGGGGCTCGGTGCTGTCGGTGGCCTCGCTTTTTTCGCAGGCGGACAAGCCCCACAGCATCAGGCAGGCCAGGATGGCGATCGATTTTTTCGGCTTGTTCATGGTCGGGTGTTTCGAAGGTTGCTTGGAGAAGGTCATGCGGTCAGCGCCCGAACAGTCCGCGCAGCACGCCCTTCGCTGCGTCCTTGGCGGTCGGTTTCGCGGCTTCCTGCGAAGCGCCGGGTGCGATGGCGCCAGCCGACGGCATCAGCATCGCGGTGGACTTGTTGCGCACGTGCACGCGCCAGCCCGGCTGGGTGATGGTGCGATCGTTGCCGTAGGCGACCATCTGCACCATCGGCGCGCCGCCACTGCCGGCGAACACCTCGCGCGGCACCTGGCAACTGCGTGCGTCGGCGCCGAGCAGCGTGCGCTTGCCGGCCCACTGGGTGACGAGCTGTTCGGGCAGGAAGTCGATCAGTTCCGGCCCCGCGTAGCCGTCCTCCGAACTGCTCCACATCACGATGGTGTCGCCGTCCATCGCGGTGGCGTGGATGAAGTAGGCGCGGGCGCCGTCGACGCCGTTCCAGCGCAGCGCCATGCCCTGTTCCGCGCTGCCTGCGTTTTCGAGCTTGAGCTCCGGCAGGAAGTCGTGGTCGCGTCCGAGTTCGAACTGCATCGCATCGGGCAGCCCGTCGCCGGTGACGCGATGCGTGCCGACCAGCGAGGCCTTTGTCGACACCGACTTGCGGCTCGACGGGTTGGGCCACAGCGCGTGCCCGGTACCGGTGTCGACGCCGTGCTGCGGCACCTTGCGCGGGGTCATGGTGCGGCCGCCCTGGATGGGCTTGCCGTTGCGGATCGTCAGCGTGTACCTGGCCGGCTGGCCGGAGCGCACCTGCTCGCCGCAGCCCCAGTAGTAGTGGATCGTGTAGGGGCCGCCGTCGGCGAGCCCCTGGCTGTTGGCCGCCGAGCCATCGGCGGCGGCATGCGCCTGTTTGCGCTGCGGCGGCAGCAGGTCGATGCGGTCGCCCAGTCGCAGGCCATCGGGAACGGACTGGCTGGCCGGCGCGCCGGGCTGGCGGCGGTTGTCCAGCGCCACGTCCAGGTACTTGCCGGGCATGCCCGGGTGCCGGGCCTGGCCGTAGCTGGCGTTGCCGCCGGACATCGCTCCGGCCATGCGGCCAAGCGCGCCGAGTCCCGCCATGCCGGGCATGGTGTGGGTGGCGACGTCGATGTAGAGATCGGCCTGCACCGCCTGGGCGTTTGCAGGCGCGGGCAGGGCGGCGGCCAGGGCGAGCGCCAGCGTCGAGGCGACGAGGAAAGAAGAACGATGCATGTTGAACCACCCGGATAGGGCGGGCCGAACGGCGGCCCGGCCGGGCCCGGTGGGTCCGGGCACCCCATCCACGAGATTTGGCGGACGGAACTGACAGGTGCGGGGGTGCACTGCCGCCGGTTGGGTGCGTCGCGCAGGGGAATGGCCTTTCTTCCTGCGGAGGAATCGCCGTTCCCTGTTTGAGGCATGCGTCGCTGCCATCTGGCTGGCCCCGACGCGGCCGGCAGGCCTTCGGGGCGAATGTCCCCCGGCATCCGCCTTGCGGCGTATGCCTCCTCCTTGATTTCGCCCCGAAGGCCTGCCGGCCGCGCCGGGGCGATCGGATCGCAGGCCCGCCGGGAGGGCGAGCTTTCGCCTTGCGCTTGCGGAGCCGCCGCGCTGGTCGGAATGCGGGCACTCGTACCCGGCGCCCCACCATCGCGCAAACGCAGCGTTTTCCCCAAGACCGGAAGCAGAAAAAAGAACGCCCCGGTCGAAACCGGGGCGCAGGGTCATCACGGGTTGTCGCCTGCCCGCCGTCCGTGGCGGGCAGGCGCAGGTCGCCTGGTTACAGATCGATGCCGAAGCCCACGCCGGCCGAGCGGTCGCTGCCGCTGAAGGCGCCGCCGAGCGAGAACGACGCGCGCCCGACGCGCTTGCCGTAGCCGATCGACAGGCCGCGCTCGCCGCCCTGGAAGCCGGCGCCGACCGCGATGCGGCCGCGCTCGCTCTGGGTGCCGGAGGCGTTGATCGCCATGTTCAGCATCGCCGCGCTCATCGCACCCATGCGGTCGATGCGGCGGTTCTGCTGGTGCAGGCGGCGGTCGACGTCGTCGAAGCGGTCTTCGAGTGCGTCGAGGCGGTCATTGAGCCCGTCGGCGTCGAACCCGATCAGCTGCTGGATGGCGATGTCGGTGTACTCGTTGGCCGAGTTCAGCGTGGTGGTGTCACCGGTGGCCATGTCGTCGCGGATCGCGTCCTCGCGGCCGTCGGTGTAGGCGGTGGCTTCGTTGAGGGTGTCGGCGTCGCCGGCGTTCGAGATCTCGGTGGAGATTCCGCGCACCTGGTCTTCGTTCAGGCCGTCGCCGGCCGGGCCCTGCGGACCTGCCGGGCCTGCGGGACCTGCCGGGCCTGTGGGACCCGCCGGGCCCTGCGTGCCACCACCGGGCGGCAGCGCTTCGAGATCGGAGACGCGGGTGTCGAGCGTGGACAGCGCGCCGTCCACCGCGGCGAACGCGTCGCCCACGTTGCCGTGGCTGCCGCCCTGGATCACGTACGTCGGCGCGGTCCACGCGCCGTTGGTGAACGCCGCGCCGCCGCCGAAGTACGAGGCCACGGTGCTGCCCATGTCGTACAGCTGCGACACGTTGACCGCGTCGGTGGCGCTGGTGCCGGCGGCCACGTGGACCAGGCGGCGCTCGTTGTCGGTGTCGCCGAAGGAGACCGTGTCGGCTTCGCTGGCCACCGACATGGCGCCGATCGCCACCGAGTTGGTGGCATCCACCGTCACCTGCGCCTTGGCACCGATCGCAACGCCGCCGGTGGCGGTGAAGCCGGTCGCGCCCTCCGCCAGCACCGAGGCGTCCCGGCCGATGGCGATGGCTTCATAACCGGTGGCGCTGGCATTCATGCCAATCGCAAGACTCTGATAGCCGGCGGCCTTCGACGCGTAGCCGATGGCGCTGCTGCGCACGCCACTGGCGATGTTCTCGTAGCCAAAGGCAGTGCTGCGCTCGCCTTCGGCGGTGTTGTTGAAGCCGAAAGCGCTGGCGCCGGCGGCGGTGGCCTTGTTGTTCGCGCCGAACGCGTTGGCCCCGTTGGCGGTGGCGCGGTTGCTCTGTCCGACGGCGTTCGCATTGTTGGCGGTGGCCTGGTTTCCGTAGCCGAATGCGCTGCTCTGCGTGCCGGTGACGGTGTTCCCGGACCCGAACGCGGATGAAGATCCGCCGGAAGCCTTGTTGGAGCCACCGAATGCATTGCTGTCACCGCCGCTTGCGGTGTTGCTGTGTCCGAATGCGGCGGCGTCCTGGCCGCTGGCTGTGTTCTGCCAGCCGAATGCGCTGGCGCTCTGGCCGGGACTCTTGTTGCTGATGCCAAAGGCACTGCTGCTATTGCCTTGCGCGATGTTGAAGGTGCCGGCTGCGACGCTGTTCAGGGCCTCGGCCGCGTTCGAATGGCCGATTGCGGACGACTGCACGCCGCTGGCGATGTTGCCCTGGCCGACCGCGGTGCTGGTTTTGCCACGTGCGATGTTGTGGTCGCCAACGGCGGTGCTGAATTCTCCGCTGGCGTTGTTGAATTCGCCATACGCGCTGGCATTGGCGGCGCAGGTGCTGTTGTCTTCACCGTGCTCGCTGCCCTGGTTGGTATCGACCGCGGGGGCTGGATCCCACTGCTGCGTGGTGGTGTTGAACACCATGCAGACGGGATCGGCGGCCTTGGCCGGCAGGGCGAGCGCCAGGCCGAGCGCGAGGGCGAGTGGGGCGAGGCGGGTGGCGGTGGTGATGATGGGGTGGTGCATGTCTCTCTCCATTGGGTTCGTGCGTCCGTGGACGCCCCGGAGGGGCGGGGCGTCGTGGTTGCAAGGTGGGTGTCGCGGTACGTGCCGCCGGGCGCATGGGCGCAAACCGGCGGCTCGGGATGCCGGGCCGGGCGCAGCGAACTGGCCGGGCCCGGCAAACCGGACCCTCCATCCACGACAAGCGGCGGCGAAAACTGACAGGGGGCGGAAATTCCGCGGAGGCGCGGTGGCGACCGGGCGCCAGGCGGGCCCGGGAGATGCCCGCCGACCGCGTCGGCGAAGCCCTCGCACATCGCGGTCAAGGCCCGGCGGCCTTAGCCGCGAGGCGGACGTAGCTGGCGGTCCGAGGAGCACCAGCCCGTGAATAAGGCTCGGGCGCCGGGTGCTCGAGCTCGCCAGCCTTATCGATGAAGTGCAGGAGGTCGGCGGTCGAGGCCCGACAACCTCATCGATGAGGTTCGAGGACCTGACGGTCCAGGTGTCGTGACCTCAGCTGCGGAGCCGGGAACCTTGGCGTTCGACGCGCGGCGACCTCGTCGGTCGAACACGCCATTTCCGCGGCCGGGATACCGGGGCCTGAGCTACGGAAGCGCCAGGCAGTTCGCCTCGTTGGGCGTGGCAAGGCAATGTGACAGTGGCGGCTTGTTCGCGAACCCGCCAAGTTCGGCGACAAGCCCCGTTTCGGTCGCCGTGTTGCCTGCGTTGCGTGCCAGCAGCATCGACAGCATCCACGGACGCATCCAGTTGTTGTCCGGCCCGCGGTTGCCCTTGGCGCTTCGCAACGTATCCGCAAGCTCCCCAGCCTCGCCCAGCCGGCCCCGTGCGATCAGCACTTCCGCCTGCGCCAGCGAAAAGTAGATCGAGTCGCCGGCCTTCGCGGACGCCGGACACTGGTCGAGGGCCTTCCGCGCTTGCGCCACGTCGCCCTGGCGGACATGGATCGACGCGCGCAAACCGCAGAGGCTGCGCGTGACCCCCGTGTCCAGCTGATTGTTCAGGGCTCGCAGCGCCTGACTGCGATCAACGTCCTCCAGCGCACCGGCGTACTGGCCTAGCGAGGTGCGGAGTATCGCGCGATAACGGGCGCACTCGGCGGCGTGGAGATTCTTGCGTCCGATCGCGCGGTCGATGTCCGCACCCGCGTCGTAGTGCTGCAAGGCTTCTTCGCGATGGCCGCCGCGCAGGTGCAGGTGCGCGCCCAACTGGCACTGGATCACCGCGGTGGTCTGGTGCGGCTGGTCGTAGACCGATTCGGCGATCTTCACCGCCTGCTCCAGCATCTCGCGGGCGCGCTCGGCTTTGCCGGCCAGCAGGAACGTCGGCGACGCGTTGGCCAGGGCATAGGCGTGCCATCCGCTCGTTTCCCCTTCCAGCAGCCGCGTGAGGCGTAGCGACTCGTCCAGGATGGGCAGGACCTCGGCGCGATCCCGCTCTGCGTACGTCATGGCCACAGCCATGCCATCCAGGATGTTGCGGTGCAGGTCGGTGTCGCCGAATCCAGCGGCAACGGCATCGTCCAGCAGTTCGCGGGACATGGTTTCCGCGGCGCCGGGATCGAGGAACGTCGTTGCCATCGCCAATGCCAGCCTGGCGTCGAGACGGCTGCGGGCAGGGACCTCATGGGCTTCGCCAAGCGCGACGGCCTTCCGTGCGTGTTCGACCGCCGGCTTCTGCTTGCCGGTGTTCCAGTACGTCTCCGCTAGTTCCTGGTGCACGCGCATCCGTTCCGGAATGCCACCGTGGCCACGGCCTTCGAGCAGGCCCAGGGCGGTGCGGAGATCGTCTTCCGCCTGTTCGTAGCGGCTCAATTTCATGCGGGCGGTGCCGGTGAGGGTCAGGATGTCGGCCGCCGCCAGCGGGTCGTTGGCAACGATGTCGGAGCGCGCGCGCTTGGAGCCTTCGTCGAGCAGATCCAGCGCGCTCGGCACTTCGTCGGCCGAGGGCAGGGTCGAGGCGAACACTTGCTGCAGGAAGTCGCGCACCAGGACGGCGCGCTGGGCCTGGACACGGGCGTTTTCCGCTTCGCGCCGCGCCGCATCCGCCTGCCAAAGCGTCGCGCCGATGCCGCCGGCGATGCTCGCCACCAGCAACACCGCTGCCGCCACGCCCAGCTTGTTGCGCCCGACGAACTTGCGGAAGCGATAGCCCAGCTTCGGCCGCTGCGCCAGCACCGGCTGGCCGTCGAGCCAGCGGCGCAGGTCGTCGGCCAGGGCTTCGGCGGAGGAGTAGCGCTGTTCCGGTTCGGGCGCGAGCGCTTTCTGCAGCACGCGGTCGAGGTCGTTCTTCAGCGCGGCGTGGTGGCGGTGGTGGAGGTCGTCGTCGTCGCGGACCAGCAGCGAGGGGCGGGTTGGCGTGGTGGCCTCACCGGGTTCGGCCTCGCGCGGGGCCCGGCCGCTGAGCAGTTTGTGCAGCAGGGCGCCGATGCCGTACACGTCCATCGCTGTGCTCGAAGGCGCCCCCAGCTGCTGTTCCGGCGCGGCGTAGCCCGGGGTCAGCGCGCGCCACAGGGTGTGGGTGCGTTCGTCGGTCGAATCGGTGAACTGGCCGATGCCGAAGTCGAGCAACCGCACGTGGCCGCCAGCTTCGACCAGCACGTTCGAGGGCTTCAGGTCGCGGTGGATCACCAGGCTGCGGTGGGCGTGGGCCATGGCGTCGCAGACCTGCAGGCAGAGCTTGACGATGGCGCGGGTGTCCAGCGCTTGCTGTTCGCACCAGTGGTCGATGCGCTCGCCTTCCACCAGCGGCATCGCCAGCCAGCAGGTGCCGTCGTCGGCGACGCCGGAGTCGACCAGCGCGGTGATGTTGGGGTGGTTGAGGCGCGCGAGGATTGCGGCTTCGCGCTTGAAACGGTCGCGGCCGACGGCGCCGAGCGCGCCGAGGGTGAGGATCTTGATCGCCGCCTGCTGCCGCGCCATGCCCTGCTCGCGCCAGCCGCGATAGACCACCGCCATGCCGCCGCGACCGAGTTCGGCGCCCAGGGTCCAGCCACCGAGCTGGTGGCCGGCCAGGTTGCCGCCAAACGGATCGAGCGAAGCGCGCGGTTGCCGATGCGCGGCGATCATCTGGTCGAGGTGCCGGCGCACCGGTTCGGCCAGCGCCTGCGCCGCCAGCCAGGCGTCGCGTTCGTCTTCGGGCAGGTCCAGCCACTGGTCGAAGGCGGCGTCGGCGGCCTGCCAGTGGGCGAGCGTCTCGGGATTCATTAGTTGTTCCCCACGAGATTAGGCAGCGGCGACTGACAGGCCGAGCTGCCGAGAGAAGGCGGTTGCCCGGCCCGCGGGAAATGCGAGGCTGCCAGCGGATCGCGGCTGCAGCGGACACGTGGCGTGCGTCCTGCCCGGAGCACAGGCCTCGATCGCAGCGATGCCGGACTAGGGAACGGCCAGGCAGTTCGTTTCATCGGGCTTGGCAAGGCAATGCGAAAGGGGCGGGATGTCGCCAAGATCGCCGAGCTCGGCTGCGAGCTGCGTCTGTGCCGCGGTGTCACCCGTGTTGCGTGCCAGTAGCAGCGACAGCATCCATGGCCGCATCCACTGAGTGCGCGTGATATCGGCTTCGCGTGGATAGCGTTGGCGAATGGCAGCGGCCAGCATGGTGGCTTCCCGGATCTCGCCGCGTGCGAAATGCAGCTCCGCCTGGGCTTGCATGCGCATGATGGCCTTCGGTGCGCCTTCGGTCTGCGGGCACTGGGCGAGGGTGCGTTGCGCTTCGTCCACTGCTCCCAGCCGGATCTGGGCCGTGGCCAGCAGGCCGCAGGTGTCATAGCCCTGCTTGGTGCCGCGGTAATCGAGCTGTTCGAGGATCCGCCAGGCCCGCTCCAGGTTCGCAAGCGCAATATCGAGTTTGCCCATGCTCAAATGCGCATGGCCGCTCATCCGGAAGCAGGACTCGATTTCCTGCTGGTTGTTCGGGAGCTGCGCGTAAATCGCGTCGGCCACCGAGTAGTATTTCAGCGAATCGGCGTTGCGTCCGGTGTAGTAGTGGTAGCCACCCGCGGCACAGTACGCGAGGGCTTTCGTCGAATGGGGTTTCTTGTAGATGCGTTCGGCGATCCCGACCGCCTCGAAAGCGGTCTGTCTGGCGCGTTCGTCGTGGCCAACCGTCAGGAACACCACGACGTTGTTGGCGAGTGTGTGCACGTACCTGCCGCTGTCGGGCCCATCCACCAGGCGCGACAGCCGGATGACTTCTTCCGAGTGCATGGCATGCCCTTCCATGTTGTCCCGCTCCATCGCGAACGCCTGGTCGCGCAGGCCGGTGAGCGCATCGAGGTGCAGCCCGGTGTCCTGCAACCCGTATCGGGACACCGCTTCGATGACCGCCTCGAACTCGGCGCGGGAGGCGCGACGGTCGCTGAAAAAAAGCGCTTCGCCGAGCCTGATCCTGGCATTGAGGTATGTCACCGCATCGCCGTCTTCCGCCAGGGCCAGCGCACCCAGCTCCACCGCCCTGCGTCCATGGGCAATGGCCGCTTCGGTCTTGCCGGTTTCCCGCATCACGCCGCTCAGGCCGGCCTCGATGCGGGAGCGCTCCCGGTACGCCGCGGAGCCCCTGGCCGACAATATCTCGCCTGCCTGGGTCAGGTCGGCCAGCGCCTTGTCGAGGTCGTCCAGCGCCATCCTCGCGTTGCCCGTGAGCATCAGGATGTCCGCAGCGGCCAGCGGGTCCGTATCCAGGACATTCGAGCGCGCGCGGCGCGCACCTTCGTCGAGCAGCTCCAGCGCGCTCGGCACCCCGCCCGACGCAGGTTCGGTGGACTCGAACACGTGCGCCAGGAAGTCGCGCACCACGACCGCGCGCTGGGCCTCGCGCCGGGCTTCGCCGGCCTGCCACAGCGTCGCGCCGATGCCGGCGCCGAGGCTCGCCACCAGCAGCACGCCCGCCGTCACACCCACCTTGTTGCGGGCGATGAACTTGCGCACCCGATAGCCCAGCTTCGGGCGCTGTGCGAGTACCGGCTGGCCGTCCAGCCAGCGGCGCAGATCGTCGGCCAGGGCTTCGGCGGTGGGGTAGCGCTGCTCGGGCTGTTCGGCCAGCGCCTTGAGCAGCACGCGGTCCAGGTCGTTCTTCAGCGGGACGTAGTGATGGTGGTAGGCATCGTCGGCGTCGCGCACCAGCAGCGAGGGCCGGGTGGTATCGGTGCTTTCGCGTGCTGCCTGCGGCGTGCGCCCGGTCAGCAGCCGGTGCAACAGGGCGCCCAGGCCGTAGATGTCGATCGCAGTGCTCGGCGGTGCGCCGTGCAGCTGTTCGGGCGCGGCATAGCCAAAGGTCAGGGCGCGCCACATCGTCTGCGTCTGTTCGTCCTGGGTGTCGGCGAACTGGCCGATACCGAAGTCGAGCAGGCGCACGTGGCCGCCGGCGTCCACCAGCACGTTGGAGGGCTTGATGTCGCGATGGATCACCAGGTTGCGGTGCGCGTAGGCGACCGCGCCGCAGACCTGCAGGTACAGCCGGACGATCGAGCGCGCGTCAGGCGAGTTCGACTCGCACCAGCGGTCGATGCGCTCGCCTTCCACCAGCGGCATCGCCAGCCAGCAGGTGCCGTCGTCGGCGACGCCGGAGTCGACCAGCGCGGTGATGTTGGGGTGATTGAGGCGCGCCAGGATCGCGGCTTCGCGCTTGAAGCGGTCGCGGCCGACGGCGCCGAGCGCGCCGAGGGTCAGGATCTTGATCGCCGCCTGCTGCCGGGCCATGCCCTGCTCGCGCCAGCCGCGGTAGACCACGGCCATGCCGCCGCGGCCCAGTTCGGTATCCAGGGTCCAGCCGCCGAACTGGTGGCCGGCCAGGTTGCCGCCTGACGGATCGAGCGCCGCGCGCGGGCGACAGTGGGCGGCCACGAGCTGGTCGAGCCGGTGCCGTACGGGAATGGCAAGCACCTGCGCGGCGAGCCAGGCGTCGCGTTCGCCTTCGGGCAGGTCCAGCCATTGGTCGAACAGGACATCCGCGGCGCGCCAGTGCGCCAGGGTGTCAGCGTCCATCGCCACCGTCGTCGAGCATCGCCTGGAGGAAGGCGCGGGCGCGTTCCCATTCGCGATAGACGGTGCGTTCGGAGATTTCGAGCAGGGCGGCGATCTCGGCGAACTCCATGCCGGCGAAGTAGCGCAGCTCGACGATCTGCCGCCGCTGCGGGCTGATCGCTTCCAGCGCCTCCAGCCCCTGGTCGAGCATCAGCACGCTGGTCAGGGCCGAGGCGGCGTCCGGGATCTGGTCGTCGAGGCTGACCATGACCTGGTCGCCGCCGCGCTTGCCGGCGGCGCGCTGGCGCGCGTGTTCGACCAGGATCCAGCGCATCGCCTTGGCCGAGGCGGCGAAGAAATGGTTGCGGTCGGCCAGCGACAGCGGCGAACCCTGGCTGATCCGCAGGAACAGTTCGTGCACCAGCACGGTGGGGGTGAACGTCGATTCGCGGCCGTACATGCGCGAGTTGGCGAGGCGGCGCAGCTCGGGGTACAGCGCTTCGAACACGGCCCCCATCTGCGCCGGCTCGCCGTCGCGGGCAAGTGCGAGCAATCTGGTGATGTCGGCTTCCGCCATTTCCCGCTTCCCCTGGTCCGCTTCCTCCGGACGCGCAACCGCCGACGCTACCAGTCCCCCCGTGCGGAGACAATCCGGGTGCGTCCGGGGCGCAGGCAGAAAGTGGCCGTTTCGGGCTGGCATGTACGGGCGACCGTCCGCCACGCGTGGCGCGGACGCCCGCCATGGCCGGCGGCGGGAAGCCTTATAGTCGCCGCTGCTTCCGAACAGTGGATGACGGCATTCGATGATGGCGGCGGAAACGACAGTCCCGGCGAGCGGCGCGGCGGCGACCACGGGTCTCGCAACCGTGGGCCTTGCCGCCGGCGGCACCGGCGGGCACCTGTTCCCGGCTGAAGCGCTGGCGCGCGAGCTGCAGCGGCGTGGCCACGACGTGGTGATCTACACCGAGCGACGCGGTGCGCAGTACGCGACGGCGCTGGACGGCATCCCGCACGTGGTGCTGCCGGCGCGCAGCTTGGCCGGCGGCGTCGTTGGCAAGCTTGCCGCGGCGCTCACCATCGCCCGCGCGACGCTACAGGCACGGCGCGACATGAAGCGCCGCGGCGTGGCGCTGCTGGCCGGTTTCGGCGGTTATCCGAGCTTCGCCCCGGCGGTGGCCGCGAAAAGCCTGAAGCTGCCGCTGCTGCTGCACGAACAGGCCACGCGCCTGAGCATGGCCAACCGCAAGCTGCTGGGCCATGCCGATGCGCTGGCGACCTCCTTCCCGGCCGTTGCCGGCGCGGACGGCATCGACCCGGCGCGCATCACCGAGACCGGCAACCCGGTGCGCGCGGGGATCCTCGCCGCGCGCGGCGACTACCCGGCGCTGTCGGCGGACACGCCGCTGGAGCTGCTGGTGGTCGGCGGCAGCCAGAGCGCGCGCGTGTTCGGCGAGGTGGTGCCGCCGGCGCTGCTTGCCCTGTCGGCGGAGCTGCGCAACCGCCTGCGCGTGGCGCTGCAGTACAAGGGCGACGATGCCGATGCGATCGCCGCGCGGCTGCGCGAGGCCGGCATCGCCGCCGACGTGCGCCCGTTCTTCGACGACATGGGCGCGCGCCTGCGCGCCGCGCACCTGGTCATCGCCCGCGCCGGCGCCACCACCGCGGCCGACCTGCTCACCGTCGGCCGACCGGCGATCTTCGTGCCGATCCCGCATGGCGGCTCGCGCGAGGAACAGCGCCGCAACGCTGAAACGCTGGCCGAAGCGGGCGTGGGCTGGTGCGTGCCGGAACCGGAGTTCACCGCCGAAACGCTGTCGATGCGGCTGGCCGGATTGTTCGCATCGACGATCAAACTGCCGCAGGCCGCGGCGATTGCCGCGTCGATGGCGCGCCCGCAGGCGGCGTCGAACCTGGCCGACCTGGTCGAGCGGCTGCTGGCGCAGCGCACGCGATGAACGCCATGTCCGCGGCCATGCAACCGCGCGGCCGACCGCTTGTCTCCTTCCTCTTCCAGGGATGAAGAGGAGCGTTTGCGAGCCATTGGCTCGCGCGACGAAGATCAAATCCATCCCCACCCAACCCTCCCCTCGAAGGGGAGGGCTTAGACCCCGGCTCCGGAATGAATCGATGAGTGCCCGAGACAGCGACATCCTGATCATCGGCGGCGGCCACAACGGCCTGGTCTGCGCGGCCTATCTCGCCGGCGCGGGACTGAAGGTGTGCGTGCTGGAACGGCGCGGCATCGTCGGCGGTGCGGCGGTGACCGAGGAATTCCACCCCGGCTTCCGCAACTCCAGCGCGAGCTACACCGTTAGCCTGCTCAACCCGAAAGTCATCGCCGACCTGCGCCTGGCCGAGCACGGCCTGCGCGTGGCCGAGCGGCCGTACGCGAATTTCCTGCCGCTGCCCGACGGCCGCGCCTTCCGCCTCGGCGGCGAACGCACGCCGGCCGAGATCGCGCGCTGGTCGGTGCGCGATGCCGCGCGCCTGCCGGCCTACTACGCGATGCTCGACCGCGTGGTCGCGGTGCTGCGCGAACTGATGGTGCGCACGCCGCCGAACGTCAGCGACCGCTTCGTGCTCGCCGACTGGCTGGCGTCGCTGTCGGTGGCGAAGCACCTGAAGCACCTGGACATGCGCGGCCGTCGCGACCTGCTCGACCTGTTCACCAAGTCCGCCGGCGAGATGCTTGACCAGTGGTTCGAGTCCGAGCCGTTGAAGGCCGTGCTCGGCTGGGATTCGGTGGTGGGCAACTTCGCCAGTCCGTACACGCCCGGCAGCGCCTACGTGCTGCTGCACCACGTGTTCGGCGAGGTCAATGGCAAGTCCGGCGTGTGGGGCCATGCGATCGGCGGCATGGGGGCGATCACCGAAGCGATGGCGAAGGAGTGCGCGGCGCGCGGCGTGGTGGTCGAGACCGATGCCGAGGTGGTGCAGGTGCTGGTCGCGCAAGGCAAGGCCACCGGCGTGCTGCTCGCCGACGGCCGCGAGATCCGCGCGCGCGCCGTGGTATCCAACCTCAACCCCAAGCTGCTGTACACGAAACTGGTCGAGCCGGGCGTGCTCGACGACGACACCGCGCAGCGGATCGAACGCTACCGCTGCGGCTCGGGCACGTTTCGGATGAACGTGGCGCTGTCGGAACTGCCCGACTTCAACGCCGCGCGTGGCACGCAGCTGCAGCCGCACCACCAGAGCGGGATCCTGATCGGGCCGTCGCTGCGCTACTTCGAGCAGGCCTACTTCGATGCCAAATCGAAGGAACACAATCCGGGCTGGGCGCGGGCGCCGATCGTGGAACTGGTGATCTCGTCGACGCTCGACGACACCTTGGTCGACAGCCGGCTCGCGCCGCCCGGTGCGCACGTGGCCAGCCTGTTCTGCCAGCACGTGCATCCGGATGTCGACGGCGGCTGGGACGCGCATCGCGACACGGTGGCGAACCTGATGATCGACACCGTCGACGTGTACGCGCCGAACTTCCGCGCCAGCGTGCTGGGCTACAAGGCGCTGACGCCGCTGGACCTGGAGCGCACGTTCGGGCTGGTGGGGGGCGACATCTTCCATGGCTCGCTGGGGCTCGACCAGCTGTTCAGCGCGCGCCCATTGCTGGGGCAGGGCAACTACCGCGGCGCGCTGGGCAACCTGTACCTGTGCGGCTCCGGCACGCATCCGGGCGGCGGGGTCACCGGCTTGCCCGGCCGCAATGCGGCCCGCGAGATCCTGCGCGACCTCAAGCGCGGCCCGCGGCCGTAGTTGGGCCCAACGGATTGTGTGGGAGCGGCCATGGCCGCGATGGACGCCCTCGCGCAGCGATCGCAGCGGTGGCCGCTCCCGCAATTCACGGCCGCCGCCGGATCTGACGACCGGCCGGCGCACCCGAAGCGGGGGATTCCTGAACCCGCCAGTCCTCTTTTGCACTGCAGCGTGCAATGCCACTAACGAATCCTTCACGATCAATCCGCACCCGACGTGGGGGAGGGAGCAAAAGCCCGAAGCGGTTCGCCGCTCCGGGCTTTTTTTATGGCCGATGCCACAATCGCGGCGTGAACGACGCCGCCTTCCCTCCGACGACTCCCGAGACCCCCGCCATCGCACGGGCGCTGGCCCGCTTTACGCCCGAGGTCCTAACCAGCCCGGGGCTGCGCGCGAAGCTCGCCCGGGTCGCGGTCGCCAGCGACTTCGCCATCGCGGTGCTGGCACGCCAGCCCGACCTACTGGCGCGGCTGGCCGCCGACGATGGCGCCGATCCGCCGCTGCTACCGCCGCTCACCGTCGACAACCGCGGCGACTGGCCGGCGCTGCTGCGCCGCCATCGCGCTGCCGGCTCGGCGCGCCTGGTCTGGCGCGACGTGCACGGGCTCGACGATGTCGACGCCACCCTGGCCGGCAGCACCGCGCTGGCCGAACAGTGCCTGCAGGTGGCGCTGGCCGCGCTGGAGAACGACTTCGCCGCGCGCCACGGCGTGGTCCGCGACCGCGACGGCAAGGTGCAGCGGCTGGTGGTGTTCGGCCTCGGCAAGCTCGGCGGCGGCGAGCTCAACTTCAGTTCCGACATCGACCTGGTCTACGCCTACGCCAACGATGGTGAAAGCGATGGCCCGCGTCCGCTCGCGGCCGAGGCGTACTTCGCGCGGCTTGGGCAACAGCTGGCGAAACTGCTCGACGAAGTAACGGCGGACGGCTTCTGCCACCGCGTCGACCTGCGGCTGCGGCCGTTCGGCAATGCCGGCCGCGTCGCGCTGTCATTCGCGGCGATGGAACAGTACTTCCAGCGCGAGGGCCGCGACTGGGAGCGCTACGCGTGGCAGAAGGCGCGCCCGGTGGCCGGCGACATCGAAGCCGGCGAAGCATTCCTGAAGACACTGCGGCCGTTCGTCTACCGGCGTTACCTTGATTTCGGCGCGCTCGACGGGCTACGCGCGATGAAGGCGGCGATCGCGGCCGAGGTCGCGCGCAAGGACCTGGCCGACGACATCAAGCGCGGGCCGGGCGGGATCCGCGAGATCGAATTCCTCGCCCAGGCGTTGCAGCTGATCCATGGCGGCCGCGACGCCGTCCTGCGTGGCCGCAGCCTGCTGCGCGCGCTGCACGCATTGTGCGAGGCGCACCATCTGTCCATCGAAAGCCGCGACGCGCTGGTGGCCGGCTATCGCCACCTGCGGCGGCTCGAGAACCGGCTGCAGATGCTGCGCGACGCGCAGACCCATGTGCTGCCGGACGACGTGGACGATCGTTCGCGCATCGCCGCAGGTCTTGGATACACCGACTGGCTGGCGCTGCGCGCGGAACTCGACGTAGTGCGCGCGCAGGTGGCGAACGAGTTCGACGCGCTGCTGGCGCCGCGCCGACGCAAGCCCGATGCCGGCGCACTGGCCGGCTACTGGCAGGCGCTGCCCGAAGGCGGCGACGCGTCGGCCCTGGCCGATGCCGGCTACGTCGACCCCGCGGCGGCGGACGCCGCGCTGCGCGATTTCGTGCGCACGCCCGGCGTGCGCGACCTGTCCGACGACGCCCGCGCGCGCCTGGACCGCGTGGTGCCGGTGCTGGTGCAGGCCGCGGGCAGCGCGATCGATTCGCAGCTGGTGCTGCGGCGCCTGCTGGCGCTGCTGCACAACATCCTGCGCCGCGCGAGCTATCTCGCCCTGCTCGACGAACAGCCGGCGGCGCTGTCGCGGCTGGTCGACGCGGTGGTGCGCAGCGCGTTCCTCGCCGAACGCCTGGCCTCGCTGCCGCTGCTGCTCGACGAACTGCTCGACGCGCGCGTCGCCGGACCGCTGCCCGAGCGCGACGCGTTCGCGCCGCAGTGCGCGCAGGCACTGGCCCACGACGACACCGAGGCCGCGCTGATGGTGCTCAACGAGACCCGCCAGGCGCTGAGCTTCCGCATCGCCCTGGCCACGCTCGACGGCCGCCAGCACGCACGCGACAGCGCGCGCCAGCTGGCGTGGCTGGCCGATGCGGTGCTGGGCGTGGTGCTGCAGCTGGCGCTGCGCGAGATGCGTCGCGCCCACGGCGACGTCCCGGGCGCGCGCTTCGGCATCGTCGGCTACGGCAGCCTCGGCGGCGAGGAGCTGGGCTTCGGCTCCGACCTCGACCTGGTGTTCCTGTACGACGCGCCGCGCATGGACGCAGGCGAGGACGTGCAATCCAACGGCGCGCGCCCGCTGGACGCGCCGCGCTGGTTCGCGCGGCTGGCGCAGAAGATCGTCGCCCTGCTCGGCACCGTCACCGCCGCCGGGCGCCTGTACGACATCGACGTGCGCCTGCGCCCCGACGGCGGCAAGGGTCTGCTGGTGTCGACGCTGTCGAGCTACGACGACTACCAGCACCACCGCGCCTGGACCTGGGAACACCAGGCGCTGGTGCGCGCGCGTTTCGTCGCCGGCGATGACACGCTGGGCGATGCGTGGCGCGTGATCCGCGACGACACGCTGGGCCGCCCGCGCGGCGCCGCGGCGCTGCGCGAGGACGTCGACGCGATGCGCCGGCGCATGCGCGCCGAGCTCGACCGCAGCGATGACGCCGGCTTCGACCTCAAGCAGGGCGAGGGCGGGCTGGTCGATCTCGAATTCCTGCTGCAGTACCTGGTGCTGCGCGACGCCGCGCAGGCGCCGTCGCTGCTGCAACCGCGCGACACGCCGGGGCTGATCGATGCCTGCATGGCGACGGGCGCGTTCGACGACGACACCGAGGTGGCGCTGCGCGACGCCCACGGCGTCCTGCTCGCCGCCGGGCTGGACTGCACGCTCGACCGTCGTCGCCGCTGGGTGGTGGAGAACGATGCCGTCAGCGCCGCCCGCGCAGCCGTGCGCGCGGGCGTCCGTGGCGCAGGCCTGGTGTTCGACGAGCGCCGCGCCGCGCCGCGCGAGGATACGCAGGAGATGCATCGCCTGCGTGACGCGACCTGAAGCGGGCTGTTCCGCCTGCGCGATGCGACCTGGAGCGAGCTGTTCCGCCTCGACTCGCGCGAATCAGTCCTCCTCTCGTGTGCGGGGTTCGCGCAGATCCCGCCCACCTCCCGCCTGCGGAAGCGCGCGCGATTCCATTCCTCCCCCGTTGCGGAGGCCCGCACGAATCCAGCCCTTCTCCCGCAAGCGGGAGAAGGGCTGCTTCAGGCAAGCCGCACGGCATCCGACAAGCAGGAGCAGGACGCAGGCGGGGTGCTTGCGGCGCGGCGATGCCTTGCCGATCTGGGCGCCGCCCTCCCGCGCGTTGGCGTATAACCAGCGACACAATTCCCGCAGCGAGCGCCCCCATGCGCCAGGCCCTGCCGGTCATCGCCTGTCTTGCCCTGCTTGTCATCGGCTGCGATCGCGTCGCGGTCACCGCCGATGGCGTCACTGCGCAGGCCGCCAGTGCAAGGCAAGCGGGCGCGCGCGAAGCCGATGCACCGCACGCGGACGCGTCCGATGCCGTCATCGGGCGCGGTGATGTGGCCGGTCGCCGCCGCATGGCTGTCGGCGGACATTCGAAAGAGATCGCTGGCGCGAGTGCCGCCGCCAGACCCCACGTCACCGGCGGCCCGCTGCCGGCGCTGCGGGTGCCGGCGCAACCGTTCGTCAAGACCGAGTACGCGCGCTTCGACCAACCCTGGGCGATGACCTTCCTGCCCGACGGCCGGCTGCTGGTCACCGAGAAGCCTGGTCGCCTGCGCCTGTTCGACCCGGCCAGCCGGCAGATGGGCGAGATCGTCGGCGTGCCGGCGGTGGACTACGGCGGGCAGGGCGGCTTTGGCGACGTGGTGCTGCACCCGCAGTTCGCCAGCAACCACGTGGTGTACCTGAGCTATGCGGAAGCGGGCGACGGCGACACCCGCGGCGCCGCGGTGGCGCGTGCGACGCTGACCCTCGACGCCGGCACGGGCGGCAGCCTGTCCAACCTGCAGGTGGTCTGGCGCCAGGTGCCCAAGGTCAACGGCACGGCGCACTACAGCCACCGCATCGCGTTCGACCGCGCCGGCAAGCTGTGGATCAGCTCCGGCGAACGCCAGCAGGCCACGCCGGCGCAGGACATGCAGTCGAACCTGGGCAAGATCGTGCGGCTCAACGCCGACGGCAGCGTGCCGGCGGACAATCCCTTCGTCGCGCAGGGCGGCATCGCCGCGCAGGTCTGGACGCTCGGCCATCGCAACGTGCTGGGGCTGGCGTTCGACGCAGCCGGGCGCCTGTGGGAGCACGAGATGGGGCCGATGGGCGGCGACGAACTCAACCTGGTCGAGCGCGGCTCCAACTACGGCTGGCCGATCGTGTCGAACGGCGACAACTACGACGGCACCCCGATCCCCGACCACGACACCCGGCCGGACTTCAACGCGCCCGAAGCGTGGTGGACGCCGGTGATCGCGCCGTCGGGCTTCGTCATCTATTCGGGATCGATGTTCCCGTACTTCCGCGGCCACGGCTTCATCGGCGGCCTCGCCTCGCAGGCGCTGGTGCGGATCCAGTTCGACGGCGTGCGGGCGCGCGAAGCGGCGCGCTACGACATGGGCCAGCGCATCCGCGAAGTGGAGCAGGGGCCGGACGGCGCGATCTGGCTGCTGGAGGACGGTGCCGGCGCGCGCCTGCTCAAGCTGACGCCTGCCCTGTAGGAGCGCCCCATGGGCGCGATCTGGCTGCGGCGACATTGCGGGGCGCGATGGAGCATCGCCCGCCTGCCGCGCCCACGGGGGCGTTCCTACAGGCGGCTTTTGATCTCGGCGGCGACGCGCGCGGTTTCGCGCAGGAGTTCGACGTCGAACGGCGCCAGCGTGGCGTCCAGCGCGCGGATGCGGCCGCCGGCCAGCAGCGCGTCGAGGAAACGGCGCGGGCGCCCGTGCACGCGGTCGGGTTCGAACACGAACACCGGCGCGGGCGTGGCGCAGGCTTCGGACACCATGTTCACCGAGTCCGGCGTGCAGACGATGCGGTCGGCCCAGGCCAGCAGGCCGGGGTAGGGATTGGGGCCGTCGGCCTCGTCGCACCAGGCGAGGCCGGCGACGCCGTGATAGCGGTCGCGCAGCGCCTGGCGCACATCCGCCGGCGTGCGGCGCGATGCGGTGGCGAGCACGCTGCCGCCGTCTCGGGCCAGCGCGGCGTCGAGTTGCGAGGCCAGCGCCTCGAACGCGGCGAGATCGAAGCGCGCGTGCGCGCTGCCGCCGCCGACCAGCAGCGCGGTGCGTGGCCGCGGCAGGGTTTCGAGCGCGGCGAACTGCGCGCGCGCGTGCGCCAGCCAAGCGTCGTCGACCGGATGCAGGCTGCCGAGGGTGGTGATGACGTTGGCGCCGGACAGGCCGTCGTGCATCGGTGCCACCACGATGTCCCAGTGCGCCGGGTCGATGCGCGGGTCGAGGACCTGCACGGCCTTGGCGCCGCGCGCCCGCAGCAGGCGGGTGGCCAGCGCCGCCTGGCGGCCGCAGCCGACGGCGATACGCGGCGGTGCGGCGAGCAGGCGGGCGAAGTCGTCGCCGAAGGCGCCGGCGCTGCCGGGCAGGCGGCGCGGCGCCAGCCAGCGCCAGGGCGCGCGCGGCGACAGCGTGCAGCTGCCGGGTTCACCTTCTTCGGCCAGGGTGGCGGCCAGTGCACCGGCCTGCCGGGCGTTGCCGGCGCGGCCGTCGCTGATGGCGCACAGTTGTGTGTAATCGATCAAATATCGACCTATTGTTCTGAATTGGCGCGCGATACGTTCCGGCGATAGGGCTGTCGCATCCCCCCCGGAACTCTACACTGCTGCCCTCGACGCACGATCCGTGCCCGTTTTTTGTCATCAAACCCGCAAGATCCCGCCCGCAAGGAGCCCCATGACCGCTGCCCTGTCCGACGCCGCCCTCGACCAGCTGTTCCGCACCGCCCGCACCTACAACGCCTTCAGCGGCGAGGTCAGCGACGAGACCCTGCACCAGCTCTACGACCTGCTGAAGTGGGCCCCGACCAGCGCCAACATGTCGCCGGCCCGCTTCGTGTTCGTGAAGTCGAAGGCCGCCAAGGCCCGGCTCGAGCCGGCGCTGTCGGAAGGCAACCACGACAAGACCATGGGCGCGCCGGTCACGGTGATCGTCGGCTTCGACGAGGACTTCCACGAAAAGCTGCCCTACCTGTTCCCGCACACCGACGCCAAGGCGTGGTTCGACGGCCCGCGCGACGGCCGCCGCGAGGCCGCGTTCCGCAACGGCAGCCTGCAGGGCGCCTACCTGATCCTGGCCGCGCGCGCGCTGGGCCTGGACACCGGGCCGATGTCCGGTTTCGACAACGCCATGGTCGACGACGCCTTCTTCAAGGGCACGGCGATCAAATCCAACTTCCTTGTCAACCTCGGCCAGGGCGACCCGGCCAGCATCTTCGGCCGTTCGCCGCGGCTGGGCTTCGACGAAGCCGCGCGGATCGAGTGAGCACGACCACCATTCCACCCCATTCCCAGGCCCGGAAACGGGCCTGCACCAGGAGATCCCCATGAAGCGCCTCGTTCTTGCCGCCACCCTCTCGCTGTTCGCCGCCTCCGCCTTCGCCGCGCCGTTGAGCTACAAGCTCGACCCCAACCACACCGACGTGATCGCGCAGTGGAACCACTTCGGCTTCTCCAATCCGTCGCTGCATTTCGGCCAGGCCGACGGCACGCTGGTCTATGACGCCGACGATGTGTCGGCCTCGAGCGTGCAGGTGACGCTGCCGCTGTCCGGCCTCAATTCCTTCGTGCCCGACTTCGACGAACACCTGAAGAGCGCCGATTTCTTCGACGCCGCCAAGTTCCCGGCCGCGACCTTCAAGAGCACCCGGGTCGAAGCCGCGGGCGAAGGCAAGCTGAAGGTGACCGGCGACCTCACCATCAAGGACATCACCAAGCCGGTGGTGCTGGACGTGACCCTGAACAAGGCCGCCGACCATCCGATGGCCAAGCGCCCGGCGATCGGCTTCGATGCCAGCGCGACCATCAAGCGCAGCGACTTCAACCTGGCGATGTACGTGCCCAACGTCAGCGACGAGGTGAAGCTGCGCATCACCACCGAGGCGATGGTGCCCAAGGCCGGCGCCGCGGAGTAAGCGCGCCCGCGCCACCCAGTCGCCGCCGCGCCCGCAACGGCGCGGCGGTTTCGTTTCCACCTTCCACCCGAGGACAACCCCGATGCAGGTCCTGCGCGCCGCCGCCGACCGCGGCCAGGTCAAAACCGGCTGGCTCGACAGCCGCCATACGTTTTCGTTCGGCCATTTCCACGATCCGTCGTGGATGGGCTGGGGTCCGCTGCGGGTGATCAACGAGGACCGGGTCGCGCCGGGCGCGGGCTTCCCGCCGCACGGCCACGCCAACATGGAGATCCTGAGCTACGTGCTCGACGGCGCGCTCGCGCACCGCGACGACAACGGCGGCGAAGGCGTGCTGCGCGCCGGCGAACTGCAGTGGATGAGCGCCGGCCACGGCATCGAGCACAGCGAGTTCAATGCGTCGAAGGACGCGCCGGTGCATTTCCTGCAGATCTGGATCCAGCCCGACCGCGTCAACCCGCCGCCCGCGCACGCGCAGAAAAGCTTCGATCCGCAGGCCCGCCGCGGCCGCTGGGCGACGCTGGCCTCGCCCGACGGCGTCGATGGCAGCCTCGCCATCCGCCAGCAGGCCTGGCTGCACGGCGTGCGCCTGGGCGAGGGCGAGAGCGCGGCGTTCACGCTGCAGCCGGGGCGGAGGTACTGGCTGCACCTGGCGCAGGGCGCAGCCGAAGTCGACGGCCGGGCGCTGGTGGCGGGCGATGCCATTGGTTACTCGGGTGAGGCGGGCGAACTGCATGTCGAGGGCGTCGCGGGCGAAGTGGTTGCCGACGTGCTGCTGTTCGACCTGCCGGCCTGAGGCTCTTGATCCTTGCTTCTTTCACGGATCCGGCCGCGGAGATCCGAAATGATGATTAACGGCGAAAGTCAGAAGCTTTCGCCTTCGGCGACTTCATTTCTTTTGATAAGCGTCAAAAGAAACGAAGCAAAGAAAAACGCTTCCCCGTACAGGGCTAACCGGGCGATTCATTGACGCGGGGATTTTTCTAAGGGGCATCCTGCCCCGTAGAAAAACGCCGCACGTCCTGTGCGGCGCCCTCCGGGTCTGCCGGCATTGGTTGGGCGGTTGGATCTTCAGAAGCAAGAGCGCAGGCACAGGCACAGGAGTTTGGCAGCCGGGCACGATTGCGCCGATTGACCCTGGGTTTCGCCCCTGCCAGGCCGAAAAGCGGGGGAAATGGGCCGGGCTGGCTCCGCCTTGATAAACTGCGCGCTTCCCGCATTCCGGCCTTCTTTCGCCATGACCGCAGCCAACGCCACGCCCGCGCAAGCCAACGCCCAGAAGCGCTATGAGGTGCATCGCGCCGACCTGCCGCTGAGCTGCCCGCTGCCGTCGATGGGGCTGTGGAACTCGCATCCGCGCGTCTACCTGCCGATCGAGAACGAGGGCGGCGAATCCGATTGCCCGTACTGCGGCGCGCACTTCGTCCTCGTCGACTGAGGCCGGCCGCGACCGTCGTCCCGGCCGGCCCGGACATGCCACGCGCGCTGACCGTCGTGCAGCTGCTGCCGGCGCTGGAGTCCGGTGGCGTCGAACGTTCCACCCTCGAGATCGCCGATGCGCTGGTGCACGCCGGGCATCGCGCGATCGTCGTGTCCGCCGGCGGGCGGCTGGTGCCGCAGCTGCTGGCCAGCGACGCCGAGCACTTCGAACTTGATATCGGCCGCAAGTCGCTGGCCACCCTGCACACCGTGCGCCCGCTGCGTGAGCTGCTGGCGCGCGAGCGCGTCGACATCGTGCACGCGCGTTCGCGGCTGCCGGCATGGATCGGCTGGCGCGCGCTGCGTGGGATGCCGGGCGCGCAGCGGCCCCGCTTCATGACCACCGTGCATGGGCTCAATTCGCCCTCGCGCTACAGCGCGGTGATGACCCGCGGCGAGCGCGTGGTCTGCGTGTCGGAGACGGTGCGCGACTACGTGCTGCAGCACTATCCGCGGACCGATGCGACGAAGCTGCGGGTGATTCCGCGCGGGATCGATCCCGCGGCGTTCCCGCCCGCACCATGGCCGGATCGCGCCGCGCGCGCCGGCGTGGCCGCGGAGCATCCGCAGCTCGATGGCGACGGCCCGCTGCTGCTGCTGCCCGGCCGCGGCACGCGCCTGAAGGGCCATGCCGATGCGCTGGCGCTGCTCGCGCGGCTGCGCGGCGATGGACTTGATGCGCGGCTGTGGATGCCCGGTGCGCGCGAACCCACGCGCACCGACTACATCGCCGAACTGGAGGCGCAGGCCGGCGTGCTCGGCATTGCCGATGCGCTGGCGATCACGCCGCCGACGGCCGCCATCGCCAACGCCTACGCCGCCAGCGACCTGGTCCTGCAACTGTCGCGCAAGCCCGAAGCCTTCGGCCGTACCGTGATCGAGGCGCTGTCGATCGGGCGCCCGGTGCTGGGCTGGGCACACGGCGGCGCCGGCGAGCTGCTGCGCGAACTGCAGCCGGCCGGCGCCGTTGCGCCGTTCGATGCCGCCGCGCTGCACGCCGGCGCGCGCGCGCTGCTGGACGATGCCACTGCGCGAAACGATACCCTTCGGGCTACGATGCCGGCCTTGGTCGCACGCTATTCGCTGCAGGCCATGCAGCAGTCCACGCTCGCCGTCTACCAAGAACTGGCTCATGACCCATCCGACCGCCGCTGACGCCATTGGCATCGTCCCCGCCGCGCCGCGCAGCGGCTGGCGCTGGGCGCCTTACTGGGTGCTGGCCTTCGTCGCGCTGTGGCCAGCGCCGGGCATCGCCGAAGGCGTGCTGGTGCTCGGCGCACTGGCGGCGATCATCAAGCTGCTGGTCACCCGCTTCCGTGGCGGCACCGAATTGCTCAGCGGCCCGGCCTGGGCGCTGACCAGCGCGCTGTTCTTCGCCTACTGGCTGCCGCAACTGCTCTCGGCGTTCGATGCCGTCGACACCCGGCACGCGTTCTACAAGGCGGCCACCGCGCTGCGTTACCTGCCGTTCCTGTGGCTGGTCGCCTCCGCGGTCGCCGACAGGCGCGGCCGGCGCATCACCTTCGGTGGCCTGGCGGTCATCGCCGGCATCTGGACCCTGGACGCGCTGCTGCAGGCGCTGTCCGGCACCAGCCCGCTGTTCTGGGGGCTGGATGCGCTCAAGCAGCTGATCGAACACAAGCCGATGTGCAGCGCGGAGGAGATCGCGGTGGTCGACCGCCTGAGCGGCGTCCTCGGGCCCTGCAACCTCAAGCTGGGCATCGTGCTGGCCAGCTTGTCGCCGTTCGTGCTGTACGTCGCCGGGCGCCGCTTCGGCAGCGTGGGCTGGATCGTCGCGGCGGCGCTGGTCGGGGTGGTGATCCTGCTCGGCGGCGCGCGCGCCTCCTGGGTCACCTACGCGCTGGTGCTGGTGTTCTCCGGCTGGCGCCTGCTGGGCTGGAAGAAGCTGGCCGGCGTGTTCGTCTTTGGCGGCGCGTTGTTGCTGGCATTGACGCTGACCGTGCCGCAGGTGCGCGACCGCGTCGAACGCACGGCGCAGGCGTTGGCCGCCGACGAGACCGGGCTGGACGACGCGCTGTCCGGGCGCGGCCGGATCTGGGGGGCCGCGCTATGCATGGCGCGCGAACATCCGGTCAATGGCGTTGGCGCGCGCAGCTTCCGCGAGGCGTTCCCGGCTTGCGACCCGGAACCGGACGAGATTCCGGCCTGGGGCTCGGGCCCGGCCTTCCACGCGCACCAGATCGTGCTGGAAATCCTGAGCGAAACCGGCCTGCTTGGCCTGCTGCTGTGGCTATCCGGCGCAGCATTGGCGTGGCGCGCATGGCGTTACGCGGATGACGGCGCACGCGACCGGGCGCGTCCGGCGATGCTGGCGCTGGGGGTCACGGTGTTCCCGTTCAACACGCACCTGGCGTTCTATTCGACGTTCTGGGGCGGGCTGACGCTGCTGCTGGTGGCGTTGTTCGCGGGCAGCCTGCTGGCGCGGCGGGAGCTGGTGCAGGGCGAAGTCGCCGCGACGGAATGATTCGCCCGCAGCCCTTCCCCCGCTTGCGGGAGAAGAGGCTGTCCCCGCGAGGGGGTGGCGCGAAGCGCCGGATGAGGGGGCAAGCGAGCTGCTTCTGCCGCGCCAAGATCAAAAGCTTTCGCGCCGTGACGGCGCGAGCCACCTTTCTTTGCTTGTGCAAAGAAACCTGGCGCAAAGAAAGCACACCCCGCCTGCGCGCCCGATGCTGCGCATCGGGTTCGCGGAGCCGGCGGGAATTTTCCGAGAGGGCATCCTGCCCTCGCGGAAAACGCCGCACATCCATGTGCGGCGCCCTTGCGGGTTTTGCCCGCCGGCTCCGCCGCTTCGGAGGGGCCCCGAAGATCAAAGGCGAAGCACAGCGACAGCGGATCCTTGTGGGAGCGGCCATGGCCGCTCCCACAAGGCCTCCGGCGATCAGACCTTTTCGGCGTACGGCGACACCCCGTTCGGCGTCCGCTTGAAGCGCCGATGGATCCACAGGTACTGCGCAGGCGCGGCGCGGACCATGGTTTCGATGCCTGCCATCACCCGCGCGGTGTCGGTGGCGGCGTCCTTCGAAGGGTAGTCGTCGAGCGCCGGTCGCAGCGTCAGCGAGTAGCCGCCATCGGCGCGGCGGGCGTGCTGGAACAGCACGACGGCGGCGCCGGACATGCGCGCGAGCTGGTGGGTCGAGGTCAGGCTGTGTGCCGGCTGGCCGAAGAACGGGACGTAGACGCTGTCGCCGCGGCTGGGATCCTGGTCGGGGGCGTACCACAACAGGCCGCCGCGCTTGAGGTGCTTCACCGCGCCGCGCACGTCCTGCTTGGGGAACATCGCCGCGGCGTAGCGCGCGCGGCCGCGGCGCACGGCCCATTCCATCGCCGGCTGCGCGTGCGGGCGATACATGCCGGCGAGCGGGATGTGGTCGCACATCAGCCGGCCGCAGACTTCCAGCGTGGTGAAGTGGCCGGAGACGACGATCACGCCGCGGCCGCCGGCGCGCGCGGCGGCCATGTGTTCCAGCCCCTCGACCTCGATCCCGCGCCGCAGCGGGTCGACCGAACCCCACCACGCGCGCGCGAACTCGAACACGCCGATCGCCAGCGACCGGAAATGCTCGCGCAGCAGTTCGTCGCGCGCGGCCGCATCGAGCTCCGGGAAGCACAGTTCGAGATTGCGTTGCGCGATCCGACGGCGCTCGCCCAGCAGCGTGCGCAGCAGCGCGCCCAGCGGCCGGCCGAGCGCGCGCTGCCACGACCACGGCAGCCGTGCGAGCAGCGCCATCGCACCGATGCCCAGCCATGCCGGCCAGTGGCGCGGGCCGAGGGGGGGCGGACCGATGTCGGGAGTTGCGCTCATGCGGCGATTCTACCGGTGGCAAGCGCAGGGCCGGCGGGCCGTGCAGCGATGGATCCTTGTGGTAGCAGCCATGGCTGCGATGCGGTTGTCATCGGATCCATCGCGGCCATGGCCGCTCACACCATGTGATCTCCACCACAGGCGCACCGGCCACCGACCACCGGCGACGGCCTTCTTCGCTATCCTTCCCCGATGCGGAACGACCCGATCGAACACCTGCTGCGCGCCCTGTATTCGGCCGCGCTGTATTTGCTGGTGCCGGTCACGGTGTATCACCTGATCTGGCGCGGTTTCCGCCAGCCTGAGTACTTCCAGCGCTGGAATGAGCGCTACGCCGCGTACGGCGCGCAGGCGCAGGGCGAAACGGTCTGGATCCACGCGGTTTCCGTGGGCGAGGTGGGTGCGGCAGCGCCCCTGATCAACGCGCTGCTGCGTGAGCGGCCGGACCTGCGCCTGCTGGTAAGCACAATCACGCCCACCGGTTCATCGCGTGCGCGCGCGTTGTGGGGCGACCGCGTCGAGCACGTCTACCTGCCCTACGACCTGTCCGGCGCGGTGCGCCGCTTCCTCAACCACTACCGGCCGCGCCTGGGGCTGATCGTCGAGACCGAGCTGTGGCCGAACCTGCTGTTCTGCTGCCGCGACCAGGGCATTCCGGTCTACATCGTCAACGCGCGCCTGTCCGAGCGCTCGCTGCGCGGTTACCGGGTACTGCGGGCATTGGTCGGGCGCGCGCTGCGAACGCTGCGCAAGATCGCCGCGCAGTCGCGGCCCGATGGCGAGCGCTTCGTGCGCCTGGGCGCCGACCGCGACGCGGTCGTGGTCACCGGCAACCTGAAGTTCGACATCGCGATGGATCCGCGCTGGCAAGCGTCGGTGGCCACGTTCCGCACGCATGCCGGCGCGCGCCTGGCATGGATCGCCGCCAGTACCCACCCCGAAGAGGAAGCGGCGGTGGTCGCGATCCACCGGCGCCTGCGCGAACGCTGGCCCGACCTGCTGCTGCTGTGGGCGCCACGCCATCCCGAACGCTTCCGGCCGGTGTCGCAGGCCGCGATCGACGCCGGCTGGCGCGTGGCCACGCGCCGGCTCACCCGCTGGCCCGACCAGGACGACGCGGTGTTCGTGATCGACACCCTCGGCGAGCTGATGGATTTCTATGCCTGTGCGCAGGTGGCGTTCGTCGGCGGCAGCCTGCAGGACATCGGCGGCCACAACATGCTGGAACCGGCGGCGGTCGGTACCGCGGTGGTCACCGGGCCGCACCTGCACAATTTCGCCGACATCGCCCGGCAGATGCGCAGCGTCGATGCGATGTGCGTGGGCGAGGACGCCGATGCGGTGGGCGATGCGATCGAGGCACTGCTCGCCGACGACGCGCGCCGCGCCGCGATGACCGCAGCCGGCATGGCGCTGGTGACCCAGGGACGCGGTGCGCTCGCGCGCACGCTGGGTCTGGTCGGGCGGGACCTGCCGCGCAAACCGGCCTGAACGAACTGGCGCGGACAGGGCGCCTGAAAACACGGCGGCCCGGCATGGGCCGGGCCGCGGAAGCAACAGATGGAGGCGGGGCTTACTGCGCCTGCGGTTCGCTGGATGGCGTCGCCGATTCGGTCGACAGCTGCGCATTGGCATCGACGGTGAGCAGGCGGTTGACGTCCTGCACGTCGGTGTATTCCAGCGAGCCGGCCGACTGGTCGAGCAACAACCGGTTCTGCAGGTAGTTGTACTTCGCGATGGCATAGGCCTGGCGCGCGTTGAACAGGTTCTGCTGGTTGATCAGCACGTCGAGCACGGTACGCGTGCCGACTTCCAGGCCCACCTGCGAGGCGTCGTAGGCCGCGTCGGCGGAGACCACGGCCAGCCGCCGCGCCTCGATCTCGCTGATGCCGGCCACCAGGGTCTGGTACGAGTTGCGGGTGTTGCGCTCCACGGCGCGCTTCTGCTGCTCGAACTGGTCCTGGCGGATGTCGCGGTTGGCGATCGCCTCGCGCACGCGCGACTGGGTGGCGCCGCCGGAGAAGATCGGCACGGTCAGCGTCAGGCCGATGCCGCGGCTTTCGCCCGCGCGCGTCGTTGACGTGGGATCGGTGGGATCGGGGATGAACTCCGGCCCGCCCCAGCTGTCCCGGTTGCCGTAGCTGGCACCGAAGCTCAGCGTCGGATAGTGCCCGCCGCGCGCGGACGAGACGCCCTGCTCGGCAGATTTGACCTGGTATTCGCTTGACTTGAGCGAGGGGTTGTTCTCCATCGCCGAGGCGACCCAGGTGTCGGCGTCTCCACCTGCCGGCAGCTCGGGCCGGAAGTCGTCCGGCAGGCCCTTGAGGTTGCTGATTCGGGTGCCGGTGATCTCGGTCAGCGCCTGGTAGGCATCGGCCAGCGCGTTGCGCTGGGCAATGGTGTTGGCGCGGGCGCTGTCGTACTGGGCACGCGCCTCGTGGACGTCGGTGATCGGCGCCAGGCCCACTTCGAGGCGCTTGTCGGCGTAGTCGAACTGGCGCTTGAGCGCGGTCTCGGCCGCCTCGGCGGCGGAAAGGGTCTCGATCGCCACCAGCACGTTGAAGTAGGCGGCGGAGGTCCGGGTGATCAGCGAATCACCGGCGGCCTCCAGGTCGTAGTCGGCCGCGTGGCTGAGCGCGTTCTGCGCACGCACGTTGGCGATGCTGCTCCAGTTGAAGACCGTCTGGTCGAGGTTGGCGCTGTAGCTGCGCGTGGTCGGGTCCGAGTAGTCCTGGCCGGCCACGTGCGAGCGCGACAGCGAGGCGCTGCCGTTGATCTGCGGCAGCAGCTGGGCGCGCGCCTGCACGGCGCCTTCCTTCTGCGCGAGGCGGCCGGATTCGGCCGCGGCAAGCTGCGGGTCACCGGTGCGGGCGAGCTCGTACGTCTGCAGCAGGTCTTCGGCGAACGCCGAGGCCGGCAACAGGGCGGCCAGGGCGAGCGCGAGGGCGAGGGGGCGGCGGCTCATGCGGGGTTCCTTTGGATCAGGGCACTGGGTTTCAGGGCGCGGGGATTGCGGGCGCGCGGTTTCAGAACACGAAGGCGGGCACGGGGGCCGCGCCGACGAGATAGGGAAGGTCGGTCTCGAACAACGATTCAGTGCGGATGCCGTTGACGTCCTGGCGCAGCAGCGCCGCGTCCAGCACCGGCGGGTTGCCGCGGACCACGAACATGCGCCCACCCGGACGCAGCCACTGCAGGAAACGTGACGGCACCGCGGCGACGGCGCCGGTGACGCAGATCGCGTCGAAGCGGCGGTCGGTGTCCCAGGTCATCGCATCGGCGACCTCGACCGCGACGTTGGCGATGCCCTGCGCCTGCAGGCGCGCGCGGGCGAGGTCGACGAAGTCGGCGTGGCGCTCGAGGCTGACCACGTCGCGCGCCAGCATGCCCAGGCAGGCGGACAGGAAACCGCTGCCGGTGCCGATCTCCAGCACTTCATCGCCGGCTTCGAGTTCCAGCGCCTGCAGCGCGCGGCCTTCGACGACCGGCTTCATCATGCGTTCGCCGTGGCCGAGCGGCAGCTCGATGTCGGCGTAGGCGAGCGCGCGGTGGGTTTCGGAGACGAATGCCTCGCGGGGCAGGCGGACCAGCACGTCCAGGACGCGCACGTCGAGCACGTCCCAGGGACGCACCTGCTGTTCCACCATCGTTTCGCGGGCCTTGGTGTAGTCCATCATCACTGGTCTCTCTCGGGGTCTGGTGCGGTCAGCCCGCTATTTTAACGGTGTTTTCCCCCTGTCCCCGCTTTGGCGGACGGGAACAGGATGGCTGTTGCAGAACAGCAGCACGCAGTGCCGGAAGTCACCGCGACCGCCGGCACCGTGCGGGCGGTCACGCGCGGACGCCGCCGGGGCCGCGGCTCGCATAGGCGCGCAGGAACATGTCCACTGCCGCCGCGAGGTGTTCGTCCACCGGGCGCCCGCCCTTGCCGCAGCCGAAGACCAGCCGTGCGTGCGCCTCGCCCTTGAGCAGGGCGAAGAATTGCGAGGCGGCGAGCTGGACGTCGGCGATCTCGAGTTCGCCGATGTCGACGCGCTTTTGCAGCAGCGCCGCGAAGATCGCCTGGGTGCGCTCGGGGCCGGCCTGCCAGAAGACCGCCGGCAGCGGCGAGCCGGTGATCTGCGGCGTGCACATGATGCGGTGGCCGGCGATGGCCTCGGGCGAGCTGACCATCGCGAAGAAGGCATGGGCGATCGCCAGCAGGCGCTCGCGCAGCGGCGTGTCGGGGGACGGTTCGAACAGTGCGTCGGGCAGCTTCGTTTCGCAATGCGACTTGACCGCGGCCGCGAACAGCGCTTCCTTGTCGCCGAAATGGCTGTAGACGGTGAGCTTGGACACGCCGGCCTCGGTGGCGATCTGGTCCATGCTGGTGCGTTCGTAGCCGTGCACGGTGAACATGCGCTTGGCGGCCTCGAGGATCGCCGCGCCCTTGGCGAGATCCTTGGGGCGGCCCGGGCTGGCGTGCCTGGCAGGCGCAGCGGCGCCGGGCTTGCGGGCTGGGGGAACTGACATATCCTAATACTAGACCAATCGGTTCTGTATTTATAGGCGTGACGCCGTCGCCGTTGCCAACCGTTGCGACTTCGGCGGGCAACCCGGGCCGCTCCGGCTTCCACCGCGGCGCGCATTCGGCGCTAGACTCGGGCCGGCGAGCGAGGCCGGCGCGTCCGGTCTGCCGGCAGAATCGGAGCGAAGCGGTGGAACCGACCGATATCCGCAACCCCGACACCTTCCACAAGGTCGTCGACTGCCAGTGGGCCTGCCCGGCGCATACGCCGGTCCCCGAGTACATCCGCCTGATCGCCGCCGGCCGCCATGCCGATGCCTACATGGTGAACTGGCACTCCAACGTTTTCCCCGGGATCCTCGGCCGCACCTGCGACCGCCCCTGCGAGCCGGCCTGCCGGCGCGGCCGGGTGGAGGAGAACAACGGGCCCGAGTCGATGCGCGAGAAGCCCGAGCCGGTGGCGATCTGCCGGCTCAAGCGCGTCGCAGCCGACCACAAGGGCGACGTGCGCGCGCGCATGCCCAGGCCCGCCGCGCAGCCGAACGGCAAACGCATCGCCTGCGTCGGTGCCGGGCCGTCGTCGCTGACCGTCGCCCGCGACCTCGCCCCGCTGGGCTACCAGGTCACCGTGTTCGAGGCCGATCCGAAGGCCGGCGGCTTCATGCGTACCCAAGTGCCGCGCTTCCGCCTGCCGGAGGAGGTGATCGACGAGGAGTGCGGCTACATCCTCGACCTGGGCGTCGAGTTCATCGGCGACCGGCGCATCGAATCGATGAAGGACCTGCTGGCGCAGGGCTTCGACGCGGTCTTCGTCGGCAGCGGCGCGCCGCGCGGCCGCGACCTCGACCTGCCCGGCCGCCAGGAGGGCGCGGCGAACATCCACGTCGGCCTCGACTGGCTGGCCAATGTCTATTTCGGCCACGTCACGAAGATCGGCCGGCGCGTGCTGGTGCTCGGCGGAGGCAACACCGCGATGGACTGCTGCCGCTCCGCGCGCCGGCTCGGCGGCACTGACGTCAAGGTGCTGGTGCGCTCGGGCTTCGACCAGATGAAGGCCAGCCCGTGGGAGAAGGAGGACGCGCAGCACGAAGGCATCCCGATCCTCGACTACCGCGTGCCCAAGGCCTTCGTCCACGCCAGCGGCCGGCTCACCGGCATGACCTTCGAGCGCGTGCGCGCCGAGTACGACGACAAGGGGCGGCGCAAGCTGGTGCCGACCGGCGAGCCGGACGAGTTCCATCCCTGCGACGAGGTGCTGATCGCCGTCGGGCAGGAGAACGCCTTCCCGTGGATCGAGCGCGACACCGGCATCGACTTCGACGAATGGGGCATGCCGGTGGTCGACAAGGTCACGTTCCAGTCGAGCGTGCCGCACGTGCTGTTCGGCGGCGACGCCGCGTTCGGGCCGAAGAACATCATCTGGGCGGTGGCGCATGGGCATGCTGCCGCGATCTCGATCGACAAGCTGCTGCACGGCGAGGACACGCGCGAGCGGCCCGATCCGATGGTGCAGCTCGATTCGCAGAAGATGGGCATCCACGAGTGGAGCTACGACAACGCCGTCTCGCCCGACGAGCGCTACGCGGTGCCGTGGTCGGAGGCGGCCAGGAAGCTCGACAGCATCAGCACCGAGGTCGAGCTGGGCTTCGACGCCGCCACCGCCTGGAAGGAGACCCAGCGCTGCCTCAACTGCGATGTGCAGACCGTATTCACCAAGGACAAGTGCATCGAATGCGATGCCTGCGTCGACATCTGTCCGACCGACTGCATCACCTTCACCCGCAATGGCGACGAGGCCGACCTGCGCACGC
The DNA here is from genome assembly GCF_052044325.1 of Luteimonas sp. 22616. Lineage (NCBI taxonomy): Bacteria > Pseudomonadati > Pseudomonadota > Gammaproteobacteria > Lysobacterales > Lysobacteraceae > Luteimonas > Luteimonas sp. 22616. The sequence goes on along the minus strand of NZ_JBQEMW010000001.1, from coordinate 2,329,966 downwards.
GGCTGACCGCCCCGGCGCTGAACCTCGAACAGGACCTCTACGTGTCCGAGCCGCTGAAGACGATGCGGGTGATGGTCAAGGACGAGGACGTCTGCCTGCACTGCAGCCTGTGCGCCGAGCGTTGCCCGACCGGGGCGTGGGACATGCAGAAGTTCCTGCTGCTGGAGACGTATGCGGGGCCGGGATGCCGCAACAAGAAGCAGCGGGAGGCGGCATGAACGTCGAAGAGACCGCACCGTTCCCCCGATCGTCATTTCCGCGAGGGCGGGAACCGAATCCCGGCTCGTCATTCCCGCGAAGGCGGGAATCCAGTGACTTGGGCCCTTCCGCGAAGACGACCGCGGAGCAACGTCACTGGATGACCAGGCATTCGTCTGTCAGGAGCCCCGCCTTCGCGGGAATGACGACGAAAGGAGTGGCCGCGCGCCGACGCCGGCATGCGTCGGGAGGCCGCACGTGACTCCAGCCCACACTGCGCTCCAATCCATCAACGACTTCGTCGTCAAGTTCGCCAACGTCAACGGATCCGGTTCCGCATCGGCCAACGAGCTGTTCGCGAAATCCATCCTGCGCATGGGCGTGCCGGTCAGCCCGCGCAACATCTTCCCGTCCAACATCCAGGGCCTGCCGACCTGGTACGAAGTACGCGTGTCCGAACGCGGCTGGCTCGGCCGCCGCGGCGGCGTCGACCTGATGGTGGCGATGAACCCGCAGACCTGGGACGCCGACGTGGCCGAGATCGAGCCCGGCGGCTACCTGTTCTACGACAACAGCAGGCCGATGCCGAAGTCGAAGTTCCGCGACGACATCACCATCATCGGCGTGCCGCTGACGCAGATCTGCAACGCCACCTACGACGATCCGCGCCAGCGGCAGCTGTTCAAGAACATCATGTACATCGGCGCCCTGAGCGCGTTGCTGGAGATCGATCCGGCGGTGATCGAGGCGTTGATCGGCGAGCAGTACAAGACCAAACCGAAGCTGCTGGCGCCCAACGTCGAGGCGTTGCACCTGGGCCGAGCGTGGGTGCGCGAGCACCTCCTGGATGCGGATCCCTCCGCAGGAGCCCGGCCCTCCATGGCCGGACTTTCCAGCCAGGGGATCGGGCTGCGGGTGCGCAAGGCCGATGCCGTCGGCGACCGCATCTTCGTCGAGGGCAACGCTGCCGCGGCGCTGGGCTGCGTGTATGGCGGCGCGACCGTCTGCGCGTGGTATCCGATCACGCCATCCTCGTCGCTGGCCGAGGCGTTCCAGAAGTATTGCCAGAAGTACCGCGTCGATGAGCAGGGCAGGGCGCGTTTCGCGGTGATCCAGGCCGAGGACGAGATCGCGTCGATCGGCATGGTCGTCGGCGCCGGCTGGAATGGCGCGCGCGCGTTCACCACCACCGCCGGCCCGGGCATCTCGCTGATGAACGAGTTCATCGGCCTGGCCTACTTCGCCGAGATCCCGGTGACGATCCTCAACGTGCAGCGCGGCGGGCCATCGACCGGTATGCCGACGCGCACCCAACAGTCCGACGTGCTGGCCTGCGCCTACGCGTCGCACGGCGACACCAAGCACGTGCTGCTGTTCCCGGAGGACCCGCGCGAATGCTTCGAGTTCGCCGCCGCCGCGTTCGATCTTGCCGACCGGTTGCAAACGCCGGTGTTCGTCATGAGTGACCTCGACATCGGCATGAACCAGCGCCTGTGCGCGCCGTTCGCGTGGGACGACGCGCGTGCCTACGACCGCGGCAAGGTGATGACGGCCGAGCAGCTGGAGCAGGGCCGGGAGTTCGCGCGCTACAAGGACGTCGACGGCGACGGCATCCCCTGGCGCACCTGGCCGGGCACGCATCCCGACAAGGGGGCGTATTTCACCCGCGGCACTTCGCGCAATCCGCAGGCGCAGTATTCCGAGCGCGGCGCGGATTACGTCTACAACATGCAGCGGCTGCTGCAGAAGTTCGACACCGCCAGGTCGCTGGTGCCGCAGCCGATCCTTTCGCAGCCCGCAACGCAGGCGCCGCACGGCGCGATCTTCTACGGATCCACGAGCCCGGCGATGGCAGAAGCGGTCGAACACCTGCAGGCCGATGGGGTTGCCATCGACACGCTGCGCATCCGCGCGTTCCCGTTCCCGGAATCGGTGCGCGAATTCATCGACGCGCACGAGTCGGTGTTCGTGGTTGAGCAGAACCGCGACGGGCAGCTGCGTTCGCTGCTGGTCAACGAGTTCGGCATCGATCCGGCGCGGCTGGTCGCGGTGCTGCACTACGACGGCACGCCGATCACGGCGCGGTTCATCGCGGGCGCGATCAGTGAACGCGTTTCGGCTTCCTTCTCCCTCCGGGAGAAGGTGGCGCATAGCGCGGGATGAGGGCGGGGAATGACTGGCCAACCAACCTTCATCGCGAACGGAAAGTCCGTTCCCTCATCCGCCCTTCGGGCACCTTCTTCCGTAGGGAGAAGGGAACAGCACGAGCCAAGCCCATGACCTACCTCGCCAAGCCAAAACTCCACCACCCCTCGCTCGGCTGCAACGCCATCGGCTTCACCCGCCGCGACTACGAGGGCAAGATCAGCACCCTGTGCGCGGGCTGCGGCCACGATTCGATCTCGGCGGCGATCATCCAGGCCTGCTGGGAGCTCGACATCCAGCCGCACCGCGTCGCCAAGCTCTCGGGCATCGGCTGCAGCTCCAAGACGCCGGACTATTTCCTCGGCCAGTCGCACGGCTTCAACACCGTGCACGGGCGCATGCCGTCGGTGCTGACCGGCGCCAACCTCGCCAACCGCGAACTGATCTACCTGGGCGTGTCCGGCGACGGCGATTCGGCATCGATCGGCATCGGCCAGTTCGTGCACGCGATCCGGCGCGGCGTCGACATGGTCTACATCGTCGAGAACAACGGCGTGTACGGGCTGACCAAGGGCCAGTTCTCGGCCACCGCCGACCAGGGTTCGGTGTCGAAGAAGGGCGTGGCCAACACCGACAGCCCGCTGGACATGGTGACGATGGCGCTGCAGTTGGGTGCCAGCTACGTGGCACGCGGGTTCTCCGGCGACAAGAAGCAGCTGGTGCCGCTGATCAAGGGCGCGCTGTCGCACCGCGGCGCGGCCTTCCTCGACGTGATCAGCCCCTGCGTGGCGTTCAACAACCACGCCGGCAGCACCAAGAGCTACGACTACGTGCGCGAGCACAACGACGCGGTCAATCAGCTCGACCCCGGATCACGTCCGGGGCAGGCTGTGATCCTGCCGCGCGCGGAGATCGCGGTCGACTACGAGGCCGGCGACACCATCGACGTCGAGCAGCACGACGGCTCGGTGCTGCGCCTGCGCAAGCTGGACGCCGACTACGACCCGCGCGACCGGATCGCGGCGATGAACCTGATCCAGCAGCGCCACGCGCGAGGCGAGGTGGTGACCGGGCTGCTCTACATCGATGCGGAAGCCGGCGACCTGCATGGCCACCTCAACACCGTCGAGGTGCCGTTGAACTCGCTGGGCGTCGAGGAACTGGACCCGGGCAGCGCCGTGCTCGAACGGATCAATGCCTCGCTGCGCTGATTCCGCGGGCATGCATCACGGCCCCGTCCTTCAGTCGTCGTCGTCGCCCTGCAGCACCTTGCGCTGCATGGTATCGAGATAGGCATCGGCCTCGGCAGTCGAGGCGAAGATCTCGTTCATCGGCACGGCCTTGACCAGGTCGAAGACCTTCTGGATCTGCGGCTGCGGGTTCACCACCAGCACCTTGCCACCGCGCGGCGACAGCGCCTTGCGCGCCTTGAAGATCGAACGGATGCCGGCGCTGCTGATGTAGTCCAGCCCGCTGAGTTCCAGCACCAGGACATGCCCCCGCGGCGGCGCCTGCAGCAGCGGAGCCAGGCGTCCATCCAACTGGGCGTAGCTCTGCGTGTCCAGGCGTCCGGTCAGGAACACGTACTGGTTGCCCTTGACGGGCGGTTCGATCCGGATGTCCAGGCTCATGCTTGCTCCTCCTGCGTCGGAATGCGCAAGATCACTTTCAGCAGGTTGAAACCTCCGTCACGACGATAGCTGATTTCCTCCGCCAGTTGCCTGATCAGGTGCAGGCCGAGACCACCGATCGGGCGATCTTCGATGTCGGCGTCGAGATCCGGCGCCGCTGCGGCGGTGGGGTCGAAGGGCGCGCCGTCATCGCTGAACTGCAGGCTCAGCCGATCGCCGTCGATGCCGATGTCGACCGACAGTTCGCGCTCCCCGGCCGCGACGTCCGCTCCGCCGTGCTCGATGACGTTGCTGGCCAGCTCTTCCACGATCAGGCGCACGTCGTCGCGCACGCCGCGCACTACGCAGTGGCGGCTCAGCACGGCTTCGAGCGAGGCATTGAGGTCTTCAACGCGTGCATGTTCGCCGGGGACGATCAGTTTGATCAGCATGGAACCGCTCCTGTCTGGTGCTGGGCTTCGGCATCCACGGCGGGGCCTTCGCCCAGCCGGATCGCCAACACGGTGATGTCATCGGATTGTGGCGCACCGTCGGCGAAACGATGCACTTCGTCGACCAGTCGCCGGCAGTGCTCCAGCGCGCCGCGGCCAGGGATCGCCAAGGCGAGCAGGCGTTCGCTGCCATAGGCTTCGTTGTCGTGGTTGAAGGCCTCGGTGACGCCATCGGTGTAGGCCAGCAGGCTGTCGCCGGGCGCGAGTCGGCAGTGCCACAGCGGGAACTGTTCACAGACCTCGAATCCGAGCGGCGGGCCGTTGTCGAGCGCCAGCAGTTCCGCATGCCCGTCTGCGCGCAGCAGCAACGGCGGATCGTGGCCGGCGCTGGCCAGGATGCAGGCGCCGGTGCGCACGTCGATGCAGCCGCACAGCACGGTGGCGAACATGCAGGTGTCGTTGCCCTGCACCAGCCGGCGCGAGGCCTCGGCCAGCAGCTGCGATGGCGAGTCGGCGGTCTGTGCCGCCACCTCCAGCACGGTCACGGTGCGGGCCATGAACAGCGCCGCCGGCACGCCCTTGTCGGACACGTCGCCGATGACGAACCACAGCTCGCCGTCGCCGCGCTCGATGAAGTTGTAGAAGTCGCCGCCGACCGCCTTGGCCGGTTCCAGCACGGCCTGTGCGTCCAGCAGCGCGCGGCCGCGCTCGATCACCGTGCCCAGCGGCAGCATCGCCTGCTGGATGTCGCTGGCGATGGACAGTTCGCTCTCCAGTTTCTGCCGCGCCGCGCCCATCTCCTCGATCTCCAGCAACTGCTGCCGGATGGAGGTGCGGGCGTGCTCCAGGGTCCGTGCCAGCAGGCCGACTTCGTCGCTCCGCACGACATGCGCCACCGGCGTGTCGTACTCGCCCCGGCCCAGGCGGGTTGCCGATGCGGCCAGCTGTTCGACGGGCAGGCTGATCTGCTTCGCCAGCCTGCGCACCAGCAGCGTGCCGATCCCCGCCAGCACCATCGCCGCTGCCAGCAACAGCAGTAGCGCGCGGTTGAGCCGGGCGACGATCAGGGGATAGGACTGCGCCACCAGCAGCGACCAGCCGCTGGTGCCGACCGGTTCCACTACGGTGTAGCGCTTCTCGCCGCTGAGGCTGTCGGTGTGCACGTAATAGGTTGACCGGTGCACGCGCACGGCCTGCGCCGCCGGTTCCAGGTCGTGGCGGGCGTAGCTTGCGATGTATCCATCCAGGGTGTCGCGCAGCGCAATGTCCGGGATGCTGCTCATGGCAATCGAACCGGCGGGCGCGACCAGGGTGGCGCGCCAGCCGGGCAGGTAGGCGAGCGATTCGATCGGCGCCACCAGGTCATCCAATGCCAGATCGAGGCTGACCATGCCTGCGGGGCTGCCGTCCTCGCCCCGCGGCAGCCGCAGGTTGTAGGTCACCCGCCAGACCTTGCCGGCGGTGTTGTTGAGGTAGGGCTCCGACCACCAGCCTTCGCCCCCTTCGTCCAGGGTGCGGCGGTACCACGCCTGGCTGCGGTAGTCGTAGCCGTCGGCGACGAAGTCGCGCTGCCGGCCGTCGCTGCCGAGATAACGGGCGAAGCCGGGGTCGTCCGGGTGCGCGGGTTCCAGCGCGAGCAGGCCGCCGCTGATGCCGGGTGTCGCGTCGACGGTGGAGCGCAGCGCCGTGGCCAGCTGCGCGGGTTCCAGGTTGGCGTGCACCACCAGGTTGGCCAGGTTGCCGGCGGCGATTGCCACCGTGCCCAGGTTGCCATCCAGCCGCTCGGCCGCCTCGCGGGTGCTGGCGCGGGTGTCGCGCTGCGCGCTGTCGACGATGCGTTCGTGCAGCAGCAGGGCGGCGGACACGAAGATCAACAGCAGCAGGGCCGCCGCCAGCGCACCCGACCACAGGGCGACATGCGTGCGCAGGCTGCGGCGCCAATGGATGGCGCCGAGCGGAACCTGTGACTGGATCGTTTCCCCGCTTCCGGGCATGCCGGCGTCCCCCTGCGGCGATCATAGTCCGGCGGTAACGGCCAAGATCGACGCCGGCGTCCCAGTTCCCGGTTCCCGATGTCGATGCGGCGTCCGGCGCGGTCTGCGCCGGCAGGCATTCCGGCTACGCGCCGGCCATGAGGTCCGCGCGTGGGCCCGCCACCGGCGAGACGTAGGTGCGCGCGTCGAAGCCGGCATCGACGAAGCCCGCGCGCATCGCCGGTGCGGCGACCTCGGCTTCCGTCTTCGATGCAAACCAGGCGAACACGCTTGGTCCCGCGCCGGAAATGCTGGCGCCCAGCGCACCGCAATCCAGCGCCGCGGCCTTGACCGCCGCGAAGCCGGGGATCAGCGGCGCGCGGCGCGGTTCGACCAGCAGGTCCTGCAGGCCTTCGCGGATCAGTGCGGCTTCCCCGCGCTGCAGGCCGGTGAGGAACAGCGCCAGGTGCGCGCTTTGCTGCACCACCAGCGGCAGCGGGTAGGGTTCGGCGAGCACTTCGCGCGCGCGCCGGGTTTCCAGGACCTGGTCCGGATGCACGACCACGCAGTGCAGCCAGTCGGGTGCGGCCAGCCGGATCATGCGCTGCGCGGTGGCCATCACCACGCCGCCGAGCAGCATCGGCGCGACGTTGTCGCCCTGGCGGCTGTGGCTGGATACGGCTTCGCCGTCGATCGCGAACGGGTACAGCGCCTCGCGCGGCAGCGGGTTGTCGAGCAGTGCGTTCGCCGCCACCAGCGCGGCCACGCACGAGGCCGCCGAGCCGCCGAGGCCGGCGCCGACCGGGATGCCTTTCTCCAGCGCCAGCTCGAAGCCGAAATCCAGGTCGAGCGCGCCGCGCAGCGAGGCCAGCGCCTGTCCCGCGGTGTTGCGTTCGACCGCCAACGGGATCGAATCCGTGCCCGTGGCGTCGCCGGTGATGGTCGCGATGCGGACGCCCGGCTGTTCGATGCGCCGCACGCTGGCGATATCGCGCGGGCCGTCGATGCTGTGCCCGAGCAGGTCGAAGCCGACGCCGATGTTGCCCACGCCCGCGGGCGCGAAGGCGCGAACGATGTCGCCCCTGGCCTTCATGCGCGGACGCCGCGCGCGGAGGCTGCGGGACTTTCCGCATCGGATGGTCGGATCAGCGGCATCGTTTCTCCTTCGGCCGCAAGGCGGCTGTGCGCATTCTCACGCGATTGCCGGGGTCGCGTCAGCCTGGGCGAACTGGAGGGGACCGGGTTCAGATTCGCGGTAACGCGCCGCCGCGCCGCTGGCCTGCGGCGGCATGACGTGGTCCAATGCCGCTTGAAGCGGGGGTACCGGACGTCATCCGGTTGAGACAGTCCCTTCGAACCTGATCCGGGTGATGCCGGCGTAGGGAAGCTTCGCAGAACCACGTGGGAGGGGCTTCAGCCCCGACAGATCGCCGACCCGGGACTGTTCCTTTGCGTGATGCCTGCGCCGCCGCTTCGTCCAGACCCACTCCAGGACGAATGCCATGAACGCAGTGCCTGCCTCCCTGCTGCAGCAGACCGAACAGCTGTCCGAATCCGTGACCCGGCCGATCCCCGGTTCGCGCAAGATCCACGTCGAAGGCTCGCGCCCGGACATCCGCGTGGCGATGCGCGAGATCACGCTGTCGCAGACGCCGACCCTGTTCGGCGGCGAGGACAACCCGCCGGTCACCGTCTACGACCCGTCCGGGCCGTACACCGATCCGGACGCACGCATCGATCTCGCCACCGGCCTGGCGCCGCTGCGCACGCGCTGGATCGAGGAGCGGGGCGACACCGAACTGCTGTCGCAGCTGAGTTCCGAGTTCGGCCGTGGCCGCGATGGCAACGCGCGGCTGGACGCGGTGCGCTTCCCCAACCGCAGGCTGCCGAGGATCGCGAAGGCCGGCGCCAACGTCAGCCAGATGCACTACGCGCGCAAGGGCATCATCACCCCCGAGATGGAATACGTCGCGATCCGCGAGAACCAGCGCCTGGATGCGGTGCGCGACGCGATGCTGCTCAAGCAGCACCCGGGCGAAGCCTTCGGCGCCAGCATCCAGAAGTTCATCACGCCGGAGTTCGTCCGCGACGAGATCGCCCGCGGCCGCGCGATCCTGCCCAACAACATCAACCATCCCGAAAGCGAGCCGATGATCATCGGCCGCAACTTCCTGACCAAGATCAACGCGAACATCGGCAACAGCGCCGTGAGTTCGGGGATCGCGGAAGAAGTCGAAAAGCTCGTCTGGGCGATTCGCTGGGGCGGCGACACGGTCATGGACCTGTCCACCGGCAAGCACATCCACGAGACCCGCGAGTGGATCATCCGCAACTCGCCGGTTCCGATCGGCACGGTGCCGATCTACCAGGCGCTGGAGAAAGTCGACGGCCGCGCCGAGGAACTGACCTGGGAGATCTTCCGCGACACGCTGGTCGAACAGGCCGAGCAGGGCGTGGACTACTTCACCATCCACGCCGGCGTGCTGCTGCGCTACGTGCCGCTCACGGCGAAGCGCGTCACCGGCATCGTCTCGCGCGGCGGCTCGATCATGGCCAAGTGGTGCCTCTCGCACCACCGCGAGAGCTTCCTGTACGAACACTTCGAGGACATCTGCGAGATCATGAAGGCCTACGACGTGGCCTTCTCGCTCGGCGACGGCCTGCGCCCGGGCTGCATCGCCGATGCCAACGATGCCGCGCAGTTCGGCGAACTGGAAACCCTCGGCGAACTGACCAAGATCGCGTGGAAGCACGACGTCCAGACCATGATCGAAGGCCCCGGCCACGTGCCGATGCAGCTGATCAAGGAGAACATGGACAAGCAGCTGGCCGAATGCGGCGAGGCGCCGTTCTACACCCTCGGGCCGCTGACCACCGACATCGCGCCGGGCTACGACCACATCACGTCCGCGATCGGCGCAGCGATGATCGGCTGGTTCGGCACCGCGATGCTGTGCTACGTGACGCCGAAGGAGCACCTCGGCCTGCCCAACCGCGAGGACGTGCGCGACGGCATCATGGCCTACAAGATCGCCGCGCATGCGGCAGACCTGGCCAAGGGCCATCCCGGCGCGCAGGTGCGCGACAACGCGCTGAGCAAGGCGCGCTTCGAGTTCCGCTGGGAGGACCAGTTCCACCTCGGCCTGGATCCCGAAAAGGCGAAGGAATTCCACGACGAAACCCTGCCCAAGGACGCGCACAAGCTGGCGCACTTCTGTTCGATGTGCGGCCCGCATTTCTGCTCGATGAAGATCACCCAGGACGTGCGCGACTACGCCGCCGAACACGGGGTCGACGAAGCGGCGGCGCTGGACGCGGGCATGGCCGAGAAGTCGGCGGAGTTCCGGGCCCAGGGCGCGGAGGTCTATCGCCAGGGCTGAATCCGCCACGACGCGGGCGGCGGACCGTTGCCCGCGTCAGCCGGGATTCACCGAATACCGCCGCCGCTCACGCCGGAAAGCGGGGAGGCCGTGATAGCGTTTACCCACCACCCCAACGGAGGTGTCGTCATGAAAGCTTCGCATCGATTCGGCGCCTGGCTGCTGGCGGTCTGCGCGCTCGCGCTGCTCGCCGGCTGCGCCACCGGGCCGCGGATCAGCACCGACGCCGATCCCGAGGCCGACTTCTCGCGCTACCGCACCTGGGCTTTCTACCAGCCGATCGCGATGGAGCAGTCGGGCTATTCGACCTTCCTCACCCAGCGCATCCGCGATGACGTGCGCCGCGAGATGGAAGCGCGCGGATATGTGTACGACGAAACATCGCCCGGCCTGCGGGTCAACTTCCAGGGCATCGTGCAGGAGAAGACCAACGTCTACAGCGTGCCGCGGACCGACTTCCAGTACTTCTACAGCTATCGCCACCGCGCCTACTACGCGGTGCCGTTCTGGTACGACGAAACCCAGGTGAGCCGGTACACCGAGGGCACGCTGACGGTCGACCTGGTCGACGCCGCGCGCAATCGCCTGGTCTGGACCGGGTCCGCGATCGGGCGGGTGACGCGCAAGGGGCCGCAGGAGCGGGCGGCGGACGTCGACCGCGCCATCGCCGAGATCTTCCTGCGCTATCCGTTCCGCGCCGGCAGCGGCGTCGGCAGCCTCCCCGCGCAATGACGCAGCGGCCACGATGAACTGGGCGCCACCGATCCTGGCGCCCTGGCGCCTAGCCCACGGCCTGCGCAAGCATCCATCGGCCATCCTGCTGGCCGTGCAGCTGCTGGGCATCCTGTCCTACCCGCTGATGGAGAACACCGGCATCGGCCGCGCGCTGTTCGGGGCGATGAGCATCGCCGTGCTGTCGCTGGTGCTGTGGGTGGTCAACCGCGCCTCCGCGCACTGGGTGGCGTGGCTGCTCGCGGTGCCGTCGGTGGCGATGTCGCTGCTGGCCAATTTCGCCGGCATGCCCGCGCTGTTGCCGTGGGCGCATGCGCTGGAGGCGATCCTCTACTTCTACGCCGTCGCAGGGCTGATCCGCTACATGCTCGGCGACATGCGCGTGACCACCGACGAACTGGTCGCGGCCGCCACCACCTTCACCCTGCTGGCGTGGGCGTTCGCCTATGCGTTCTCGGCCTGCCAAGCGTGGCTGCCGGGCAGCTTCAGCGATGTCTCGGTACCGCCGCAACCGCGCACGTGGATGGAACTGCTGTTCCTGAGCTTCAGTACGCTGTCGGGCGTGGGGCTGAGCGACATCGTCCCGCTCTCTCCGCTGGCGCGCGCGCTGACGATGCTGGCGATGTTCTCGGGCGTGATGTACATCGCCATCGTCGTGTCACGGCTGATCGCGCTGACGGTGATCCGGCAGCAGCATCGCTGAGGACCCAGGCGAGCCCGGCCGCAGCTGCGGCGACGACCGGCCTTTGGAGGAGCGGCTTCAGCCGCGAGCTTTTGCCGCCTGTCTTTGGCTTGCCGCAGGAAAGAACAAGCGTTCGCGGCTACAGCCGCTCCTGCAGAGCGGGCAGCTCAGGGCCGCGCGCGTTGCGCAACCTCGGCCGCGGTCTGCGGGGTGACTCGCCAGCTGTCCGCATCCTCGTAGACGAATATGACCGAGGCCTTTCCGCTGGCCTTGTCGAGCTTCACCACGCAGGCCCGCCAGGGATCCTTGTCTTCCACGCGGGTGGCGGCGCGCAGCTCGTCGATGCGATCCTCGAGCTCGAATGCCTCCGGCGTCGCCGGCTGCCCGGGCTCGTCGCCGACGTAGCGGAAGCCGTTGAGCGTCGACACGCCCTCGCCGTACCAGGCCACCAGCGCGTACTTGTCCCACGGCTGCGCGGCGACCTTGCGATCGCCGGCGATCATGCGGCCGATTTCGACGACCAGTGCATTCAGGATCGGTGCGTCCTTGTCCATCGGTGTTGCGGAACCTCGGGCTGGATCAGGCGTTGGCCATGTCCGCGCGGGAGACCCGGTCGAACTGCTGGCCGGCCTCGTTGCGGAACGTGACGCGCTGATCGTACACGACGCGTCCATCGGCCGGATCGGTCACCTCGTACGACACCCGGACCTTGTCCGGACGGTCCTGGTTGACCGGCGTCAGCTCGACGGTGATGTGCACGTCCTTGCCGCTGTCGACCCAGTCGGCCCACTCGTTCTCGAGTTTCTTGTAGGCGCTGACGTTGAAGTTGCCGTTCTGCGGGAACAGGTTTTTCAGGCCCTGGTCTTTGACGAAACGGTGGCCGATGAGGTGGCCGCCCTGGTCGCCTTCGATGCCGCGGTCGGCGGATTCGCCCTGCGCGCGGGTTTCCGCGGAACTGCGGTCGATACCGGTGAAGACTTCGCTCAGGTCGGCCTCGGCGCGGATCGGCCGGCCTTCGCTGTCGTTGGTCCAGGTGACGGTGTTCTCGCCGATGTGGGCGGTGGTCGTGGTGGTGCCGTCGACGCCGGTGGTGCTGCCTTCGGGCGTGTCGTCCTGGCGCAATGCGTCCGCGATACGCTCGCGCGGCGGTGCCACGTCGAGCAGCGGTGATGCCCAGGCCAGGGCATCGTCGAGCGCCTGCAGCGCTTCGCCGCCGCCGTCCTGTCGTGCGAGCGCGGACAACTGCGCGTCGTCCATGCCATCGACGATCTCGCGCGCCACCCACGGACGCGCGATGAAGGACGCGTCGCGCAGCGCGACGGTGATCGAACCGGCATCGAGTTCGGGCTTTCCAGCCGGCGTCGTGGCCAGGCTGTCGACCGGACACTGGGTAAACGGGCGAACCGGATCGAACATGCCGAACGTCTCCGCGGAGCGATGCCGCGCAGTGTGGCGATGTCCCGTACGGTGCGGTATCCCGGGCTGACCCTAGGCCCGTGCCGGTCACGCCGCCAGGCGGACGTCAGGCGTCAGGCGTCAGGCGTCAGGCGTCAGGCGAAGCGTTCGCGCAGCGACGCCAGCCAGTCGCGCCAGCTGCTGCCTTCGCGCGTGGGGTCGTACTCGCAGCCCAACGCGCGCAGCCGGTTGCCGAGCGCGTCCTCGTCGAGGTCCTGCGCGGACAGGCGCGCGAGGTCGTCGCGGACCGCGGCGATCTCCTCGTCGGCCTCGCTGTCGAGGAAGTACGACACCACGGCGTCGGGCGCGTCATGTTCGACGCGCCAGTCCTGGTGGAAGTACGCGGAGAGGAAGTTCTCCAGCGCTGGGAAATCGCTCATGCGGCGCGTGCTCGTCGTGGTCAGGGCGTGGTCGGATAACCGGTCACGATTCTATAGCCGATGCCCAGCGCGTTCGAACGCTCCAGCACCAGCTTCACCGAGAACACGTCTTCGGCCTGCGTTTCCCCGCGCCTGACCGAAATGCCGGTGCTGGCGTCGAAGTGCGCGTCGAGCACAAGGCGGTTGCCGCCCTTGCCATCGACCCAGGCGTCGATCCTGCCCTGGTTCTCCATGATGGTCTCGGCGATGAAGTGCTCCGCCGCCGGCAGGTCGCGGAAGCTCGACGAGGCGCTGATGTTCTCGCGCTGCAGCCGGTCGACCAGGTCCTGCTCGCTCTTGCCGACGTGGCGTTCGATCAGGTGGCTGCCGGCCTCCTCATGCGCTTCCAGCCCGCCGCCGGGGACCTCGCCGACTTCGCCCGGTTCACCGGGTTCCCCAGGTTCGTCGACCGGCCCCAGGTGCGCGTCGAGGGCTTGCTGCGTGGATTCGACCGCATCGCGTTCGACCTTTGAGAGCCGGTCGGTGGGGAACTCGGCCAGCGCGTCGCGGATGTTGCCGAGCAACGGGTCGAGCTGTTCGGCGAAGGTCGGGTCGGCCTGCGCCAGCGTGATCGCGTCGCCGGTCTGGTCGAGGAAGTCCAGCAGCTTGCCGCTGTCGGCCAGGTCCTGCAGGTGCGTGCCCAGGTCGCCGTCGGAGGCTGCCGCGGCCATCGCGTTCGCGCGCGCCGGCGCGATGTCGTTGCCACCGGGCCATGAGCTTGCGTTGAAACCGAAATCCGCGCGCACGCCATCCATCGTTCCTGCCTCCTGCCATCCGGGAATGGCGCAAAGGCTAGGAGCTGCGTGCGGACGGGGACAGCTGGTGCCGGCCCTAGGGCGATGTCGAAATCGCCCGAATACGCCGTTGCAGGAGCGGCTTCAGCCGTGAGCTTTTGCCCGGCAGCGAGAATCAAAAGCTCGCAGCTGAAATCGCTCCTGCAGGGGCCAAGGACGCGGCAAGCCCCTTGGGCTCAGAAGTTCTGCTTGCCCGGCAGCGCGGCGTAGCGCTCGATCGCATCCATCAGCACCTGCTTGGCCTCGGCGGCATCGCCCCAGCCATCAAGCTTGACCCACTTGCCCTTCTCCAGGTCCTTGTAGTGCTCGAAGAAGTGGCCGATGCGCTCGAGCCAGTGCGGGCTGACCTTGGAAATGTCGTCGATGTGGGTGTAGCCGGCGAAGACCTTGTCGACCGGCACCGCCAGCAGCTTCTCGTCGCCGCCGGCTTCGTCGCTCATCCGCAGCACGCCGACCGGGCGGCAGCGGATCACCGAGCCGGGGATCAGCGGCAGCGGCAGGATCACCAGCACGTCGGCCGGGTCGCCGTCGCCGCAGATCGTGCGCGGGATGTAGCCGTAATTGCACGGGTAGCGCATCGGCGTGGACAGGATGCGGTCGACGAAGATCGCCCCGCTTTCCTTGTCGACCTCGTACTTGACCGGTTCGGCGTCCTTGGGGATCTCGATGACGACGTTGATTTCTTCGGGGACGTTGCTACCGGTGGAGACGTGGTCGAGGCCCATTGGGGGGTTCCTGGGAAGGGGCGGCGCGGCGCGGGCCGGCGGCCTGGGTGGGTGGAAACAACGCGAAAGCGCGAATTTTACGCTGCTGGGTGCTGCGACGCAGCATCGCCGACCTCGGGTACGCCCCAGCTTGGACCGCTCCGTACCCGAACGTATACATACGGCTCCGTATCCAGCTCCGGAATCGCCATGACCGTACAGATCGAACCCCGCCTGTCCGACGCCGCCGCCCAGCAGCAGGCCAGCGTCTGGAACCAGCCCGGCCGGAACGCGCTGTTCAATCCGGCGGCCGAGGGCCCGCGCGAGATCGACACCATCGGCGGCGCACAGGTGGCCGCCAACGAGCGCCGCGGCAATGCCACCCAGATCGATGGCGACGCCACCAATGCCGGCACCCGCGAGCAGACCCAGAGCGAGACCGGGCAGCCGCTGTTCGTCGACAAGCTGGGCAACACCGCGCAGGTGGAAATCACACGCGAGCGTACCGGCGAACTCGACCAGCGCTCGGGCCAGTACTACGTGCTCGCCGACCAGTTGGTGTTCAAGACCGGCAACGGCGACGACCAGGTCAAGGTCACCCAGGGCGAAAACGGCCAGCTGAGCTTCGACGTCAACGGTGAGCAGTACGACGTCAAGCTCGCACAGGGCCAGCAGCTCACCGTGCGCACCGGCGACGGCAACGACAACATCGAGATCGACCCGTCGGTGAAGGTCAACTTCATCATCGAGGCGGGTGATGGCGACGACACCATCCAGGGCGGCGGCGGCAACGACCGCATCGACGGTGGCGCGGGCAACGACCGCATCGACACCGGCGCCGGCTTCAACTACGTGTTCGGCGGCGCCGGCGACGACGCCATCACCGGCGGCGACGAAAACAACACCCTGTACGGCGGCGACGGCGCCGACACGATCACCGGCGGCAAGGGCAACGACTATATCGAAGGCGGTGCGGGCGACGACGTCATCGTGGCCACCGCGGGCAAGAACGTGCTGTCCGGCGGCCTGGGCGACGACACCATCACCGCCAGCGGCAACGGCGATCGCATCTACACCGGCGGCGGCACGAATACCGTCGGCAACATCGGCGCCGACGGCCTGGTGTACGCCGCCGGCATCGGCGACAAGCTGACCGGCGTGGCCGACGCGGACCCGAACGTGGTCAACGTGGTGCTCAACAGCGATGCGGGCCTGAAGGGCGTGAAGGTGGAAGGCTCGGAAGCGTTCGTGCAGCGCGTCGAGGCCGACATCGAGATGCTGCGCAGCTCGCCGAACGGGCAGCAGATGCTGGCCGAGTTCGACAAGGCCGCGGCCAAGGGCAACGTGGTCACCATCCGCGAGTTGCAGAACGTCGACAACGGCTACGCGCAGAGCGTCGGCGGTTCGGACATCCGCAATGGCCAGCCGGGCAGGTCCGGCCCGGTGGATATTTCCTACAACCCGGCGTTCGCCATTCCCGAGCTGCCGGTGCCGTCGGTGACCCTGTTCCACGAGATGTCGCACGCCTACAACGGCGTCAACGGCACCTTCCTGCCGGGCACCTACACCGGCCCGGGGGCGGACAGTCCCAATCCCGCCACGGGCTTTGAAATCCCCAACGCCGAGCGCCAGGCGGTGGGACTCGAGACAACGGCCGATCCGTACGACTTCGGTGACGGCTCCGGCCCGATCACCCACAACCCGACTGCGCTGTCCGAGAACGGCCTGCGCGCGGAAATGGGACTGGAATTGCGGCCGAGCTACGCGATCTGACGCGAGGCCAACGAACAGGGAAAGGACGCACAGGGAAGGGGGCAAACGGCGGCCAGCAATGGTCGCCGTTTTTTGTTGGGGCATCGCCGTGCGGGCGCCGCCACGGCGTGTTGCAGTCAGGTCCCCGCGCCGGCGGTCGGTTGCTGCGCGGCCTCGACCACCGGCCAGGGCAGTCCGACTTTCCCGCAGTACGCCGCAAAGCGCGGATCGTCCCGGTAATGCAGGACGAGCGGATCGTAGAGCAGGTAGCTGATCCCGGGGTCCCGATTGGCCCAGGCGCGGTCCAGCCACGCGAACATCGCGTCCGGGTCCTTGCGCAGCGCATATACCTGGGCGATCTGGTACGCGGACTCTTCGGACTGGGTATCGATCAAGGTTTTCAACGCGGCATCGGCCGCAGTGCGGTCGCTACCGATCTGGAGCGCCAGTGCCAGTGCGATCTCCCGCCAGCCTCCCGCCGCCGGCTCCTTCCGTGCCGCCGCCAGCGCCGCCTTGGCATCGCCCCGCAGGATTTCAATATGGGTCAATATCTCGTAGTAGCTTGCCGAGCCCGGCTGCAGCTCGATCGCCCTGCCGACTGCCTGCGTAGCTTCGTCGAGGCGGCCAAGTGCCAGTAGTTGATTGGCAAACCAGGCGTGCCAGCGCGCATTCAGCGGATCGGCCGCCACTGCCTGCCGGACCAGGTCGATCGCCTGTCCGGGCCGGCCCAGGATCGCCAGCTGGGCGCCGAGGGAGAACTTGGCGCTGGCGTCGTTCGGCGCCAGTTGCAACGCGCGCCGGTACTCGGCTTCCGCAGCGATCCAGTTGAGATCGGCCCTCATGAACAGCTCGCCGCGCGCGAGATGTGCCGCGGCCAGGTCGGGTGCCAGCGCCAGGGCATTGTCGGCAGCGGTGCGTGCCCGCGCGTAGGCCTGCTGCGCCGGCGCGCCGGCGAGCAAGGAGGCGGCAAGCCCTGACCACAAGGCGGACATCTCGGCCCAGGCCCGCGCATAACGCGGGTCCAGCCGGGTCGCGGTGGCGTAGGCGTCGATTGCCTTGCGCCAGTCGGCCTCGGTGCCGCGTGCGTCATAGAACTTGCCCTGGAGATAGGCGTTGTAGGCGGCGAGGTTGCCGCTGGGCGGGTGGTCGCCTTGCGCGCTGGCCCCGGGCAAAAGCCGCGCCTTCAGCGCGCCGGCGACGGCTTTGGCGATCTCGTCCTGCAGCGCGAACAGGTGTTGGTACGGCCGGTCGTAGCGCTGCGACCACAACGTGCTGCCGTCAGCGGCATTGACCAGCTGCGCGGTGATCCGCACGGTGTCGCCGGCGCGGCGCACGCTGCCTTCGAGCAGGTGCGCGACGCCGAGTTTCGCACCGATGGTCCTCGCATCGTCCTTGCTGTCGCGGAACTGGAATGAGGAGTTGCGGCTGATCACCTTCAGCCCGTCGAACTGGGACAGCGCGGTGATCAGGTCCTCGGACAGGCCATCGGAAAAGTACAGCTGGCCGCGGTCGCCGCTGTCGTTGTCCAACGGCAGCACGGCGATGGACTTGTCCGACACCGTTGCGAGCGTGTCGGCGACCGCCCGCGCATCGGCGCTGCTGGTCGCATCGCGACGCAACACGAACTGGTTGGTCAGCAGCAGCACGACCGCCAGCGCGAGCACGCCGATGATCCAGGCATCGAGCTTGCGGCCGGTCGAACGGGCGATCGAATCCCCCGGCGCGACCTCGCGCTCCCGCCTCAGGCCCTGTGGCGTGAACTCGTAGAACCAGGCGAAGGCGATCCAGAACGGGAAGCCGATTGCCGCCGCGGCCAGGAACCAGCGCGTGGTCCATTCCGGGGCGCCCACCGACGGCGCGAGTTGCGCGATGCCCTGCGCCAGCGCCCACACCGCGCCTGCATACAGCAGCCCGGCGCGCAGCACGTTGCGGCGTTTGAGTTCGGCGAACAGGCCGTTTCCGATCATGCTGCCCCCTGAGACAGGACTCCGCACCGCTCCCGCGGGACGCATGCCGGCAACGTCTTGCGGACGATCGCAGGATGCGCATGGAATCGGTATGGACTGCGGACGACGCCGACGCGCCGCGACGTATCGACCCAACGCGGGAACATCCTGCGACCGGCCATGACTGGCCGGATCGCCCGCGGCCAGGTGCGTCCTGAGGCGTGTACGACGAAAGCCGATGCCTGTCGCTCCACGGCCCAAGCCGCTCGCAGGATTTCCCCCGGGGAGCACCCCGTGGGCGCGAGCGTGCTTCACGGACTCCGCTCCGATCGCGCTCTTGGATAAAAGGTGCTTCTCCCGACTGAGGGAGAGGCGCTGCGTCCGCTCTTCGCCGGGCGCAGGGTGCGAATGCCCCTGGATGCGAATGTCCCCCGGCGCCGGCCCGTGGCCGACACCTCCTCCTTGATTTCGCATCCAGGGGCATTCGCACCCGCGTTCCAGCTTGCACTGCGGCCCACTAGCGCAAAGGCGAGGGGCCTGGCTTTCCTGCAAGCCTGCGATCGGACGAGACGCAGGAAGCCCCCGAAGTCGGGCGAAGCGCCAAAAAAAAGGCCCCGCGCGTGCGGGGCCTTTCGGGTGCCATGCGGGAGTCGCTTCGGTTACAGCAGCGGCACCATCAGCAACGCGACGATGTTGATGATCTTGATCAAGGGATTGATCGCCGGGCCCGCCGTGTCCTTGTAGGGATCGCCGACGGTGTCGCCGGTCACCGCGGCCTTGTGCGCCTCGGAGCCCTTGCCGCCGTGGTGGCCGTCCTCGATGTACTTCTTGGCGTTGTCCCACGCGCCGCCGCCGGTGGTCATCGAGATCGCGACGAACAGGCCGGTGACGATCGTGCCGATCAGCAAGCCACCCAGCGCCTTCGGTCCCAGCAGCAGGCCGACCACGATCGGCACCGCCACCGGCAACAGCGACGGCACGATCATTTCCTTGATCGCCGACTTGGTCAGCATGTCGACCGCGCGCGAGTAATCCGGCTTGCCGGTGCCTTCCATGATCCCGGGGATGTCGCGGAACTGGCGACGCACTTCCTCCACCACCG
Organism: Luteimonas sp. 22616; assembly: GCF_052044325.1. Classification (NCBI taxonomy): domain Bacteria; kingdom Pseudomonadati; phylum Pseudomonadota; class Gammaproteobacteria; order Lysobacterales; family Lysobacteraceae; genus Luteimonas; species Luteimonas sp. 22616. The sequence continues at coordinate 2,310,622 of NZ_JBQEMW010000001.1, read as the reverse complement.
CGCCCGCGGCACGGCCGACGGCCTCCATCGCCATCGCGCCGAACAGGTAGGGAATCAGGCCGCCGATCAGCAGGCCGATGATCACCATGTGGTCGGACAGGTCGAAGGTGAACACCTCGCCCGGGTTGTTGGCCTGCAGGTTGTGGGTGTAGTCGGCGAACAGCACCAGTGCGGCCAGCGCGGCCGAACCGATCGCGTAACCCTTGGTCACCGCCTTGGTGGTGTTGCCCACGGCGTCGAGCGGATCGGTGATGTCGCGGATCTCCGACGGCAGCTCCGCCATTTCGGCGATGCCGCCGGCGTTGTCGGTGATCGGGCCGTAGGCGTCGAGCGCGACGATCATGCCGGCCATCGACAGCATCGCGGTCGCGGCGATGGCGATGCCGTACAGGCCGCCGAGTCCGTGCGCGCCCCAGATCGCGGCGCACACCGCGATCACCGGCAGCGCGGTCGACTTCATCGAGATGCCGAGGCCGGCGATGATGTTGGTGCCGTGGCCGGTGGTCGACGCCGCGGCGATGTGCTGCACCGGCTTGAACTGGGTGCCGGTGTAGTACTCGGTGATCCACACGATCACGCCGGTCAGCACCAGGCCGATCAGTCCGCAGTAGAAGATGTTGGTCGACGAGACCATCAGCGTGCCGTCGAGCGTGGTCAGCCCGTTCGGGAACAGGTCCGCGGTGACGAACCAGAACGCGACCGCCGACAGCAGCGCCGACACGATCACGCCCTTGTACAGCGCGCCCATGATCGAGCCGCCGGCCTTCACCTTGACGAAGAACGCGCCGATGATCGAGGCGATGATCGACACCCCGCCCAGCAGCAGCGGGTACAGCACCGCGTGCGAGTCCTCGGCGAACATCAGCCCGCCCAGCAGCATCGTGGCGATGATGGTGACCGCGTAGGTCTCGAACAGGTCCGCGGCCATGCCGGCGCAGTCGCCGACGTTGTCGCCGACGTTGTCGGCGATCACCGCCGGGTTGCGCGGGTCGTCCTCGGGGATGCCGGCTTCGACCTTGCCCACCAGGTCCGCGCCCACGTCGGCGCCCTTGGTGAAGATGCCGCCGCCCAGGCGCGCGAAGATTGAAATAAGTGAGGCGCCGAAGGCCAGGCCGACCAGCGCGTGCAGCGCGGTCTCGCCGGTGATGCCCATGCGGCCCAGCACCATCCAGTAGCCGGCCACGCCGAGCAGGCCCAGGCCCACCACCAGCATGCCGGTGATCGCGCCGCCGCGGAACGCCACGTCCATCGCCGCGCTCATGCCCTTGCGCGCTGCCTCGGCGGTGCGCACGTTGGCGCGTACCGAGACGTTCATGCCGATGTAGCCGGCCGCACCCGACAGCACCGCGCCGATCGCGAAACCGATCGCGGTGGGCCAGTTGAGGAAGACGCCGATCAGGATCAGCAGCACCACGCCGGCGATGCCGATGGTGGTGTACTGGCGGTTGAGGTAGGCGCGGGCGCCTTCCTGGATCGCGCCGGCGATCTGCTGCATGCGTTCGTTGCCCGCCGGCTGCCGGTTGATCCAACCGGCCGAGAAGATCCCATAGAGAATCGCGACGGCGGCGCAGGCGAGCGCCAGCCACAAACCATACTGCTCGAGCATGAATTTCCTCCCCGGAAATGAAGCGACGAAACAACGCCGGAACTATCGCACAGGGTCCGGAGACAGGATGTTGCAGTGCGGGAGGGCGGCGTGCAGCGGCCGTGGGTCGGAGAGAGTGGTGGGCGCGGGTGAGGGCGATGGGGTTGCTGAGGCGATCGCTGATGTTTCAGAGGTCATCGATGAGGTCCCGGAGGCCATCGATGGGGTCCGGAAGGTCATCGATGGGGTTCCAGGGGGCAACGTTGAGGCTCCGGAGGTCAACGATTAGGTTCGGGAGACCATCGGCGGGGTCCCGGAGGCCACCGATGAGGCTCGATAGGCCGGCGGTGGGGTTCCGGAGGCCATCGATGGGGTTCCGAAGCCCATCGATGCGGTTTCGATGGCCGTCGACGGGGCCGCGGAGATGACCGTTGGAGTTCCGGGAGGTCGTCGATGGGCACCCGGCGTCCGCGCTCACCGAATCGGAGCCCAGGCCGGCCGTGAACCCGGATTCAGCCATCCCGTGACAGCCTTGGCGCCCTGTTCCTCCCGGAAACTCCCGCATGCGCTTGATCGCCGCTTCCTTCCTGCTCCTCGCCGCGCTGCCGGCCTTCGCCGCCGACCCGGTCCCCGAGATCACCCGCCCGGCGGGCACCCCGCAGGCCAACGGCGTGGTCCACACCCTGCGCCAGATCCCCGAGGCCTGCGCCCGCATCGAGGGCGCGTTCACCGGCCAGGCGGCCGAGCCCTACAAGTTCGCCGTGGTCCGCACCAGCCAGAACTGCCAGCCGCGCGCGCGCTTCGTCGACGCCGCCAAGGCCAAGCCCTCCGAGGCCGCGGGCTGGAAGTTCAACGACCTGATCCGCGTCCCCAGCGCCGCCTGCCCGTCGCAGCAGGCCGTCGTCCGCGTCTGGCGCAAGCCGGTGGACGTGGGCCAGAAGCTGGACGGCCAGGGCCAGTCGCGGATTTACCTCGAAGATGCGAAAAAGACCGCCGCCGCCGGCAAGATCCCGCCGATCCCGATGTACGCCGCGGCGATGAGTGTCGAAGGCAAGGCCTGCAACTAGGCAGGCCGCATCCAACGGGAACGACAAGCCCGCCGAACGGCGGGCTTGTTGCATTACAGGGGCGGATCAATTCCCTCGGTTCCTGGGATTGGGGTGATGGGTCCGGCGACGGAGATCACGGCGAAAGCGGCAGAGCAATGCCTGCATGCTGGCGCCTGAAGGCGCGGCCCGATGTGGATGCAAGGCCATGGCCGCGAACGAAGATGCCAATCGACGCGGATGCAAGACGACCAATCATGGCCAGGGCGGCGAGGAATCCCCGGAGTAAAAGACGCCCGGGCCAGGCAGCGGCAACCCGAGGGTCGGAAGGGGCGGTTTCATTGCAAGGCTGGCACCTGGGCCAGGCCCACCGGCGAAGCACGCGGACTGCATGAAGGGCCGGGCCTCATAGCAGGAGTTGCCAGTAGCCGACGTCTACCCAGCGGTCCTGCTTGAAGCCCACCTGCTCAAAATGGGCCACCTTCTTGAAGCCGAGTCGCTCATGCAGCCTGATGCTCTGTTCATTGGGAAGAGCGATGCCACCAATGACGGCATGCATGGACATGGCGCGAATCGCGGTTATGAGCGCGGCGTAGAGCCGCAAGCCAATGCCGTTGCCGGTGTGGTTTGCATCCAGATAGACGGTGGACTCAACCGAGAAGCGGTATGCGCAGCGTCCTTTCCACTTCGATGCATAGGCGTAGCCAACAACGCCGCCTGATGCCTGTGCAACAAGCCAGGGCAGCGAAGCACGCATGGATTCCGACACGCGCTGCAACATGTCTCCTGCGGAGACCGGGTCGGTCTCGAAGGTGATGCATGTGCCAGACACATAGTGGTTGTAGATACGCGCGAGGCAGGCAGCGTCGTTTTCTTCAACGGGGCGAATGGAAACTTCCATAGGGCCTGGTGCCTGAACTGCCGATCCGCTGGGCGGCGTCGGTTCGAATGCATGGTCGGGAGCCGATGTCATTGTTGTTCAATCCCACCGCGTGGCGTTCTTGGGGAAACCGGGGCGCTGGACCCGGACAACGCAAAAGCGCTGTCCGGTCGGGGCTTGCATCACGACCCAGCGTTCCAGGCGCTCTGCGACTTCTGCTCCCAGGGCTTCCAGGCGGGCAACCTCGGCTGGAATATCGTCAGTTTCAATGTCGATATGAACCCGGCTCTCATGCTCGACGCGCTGGATCTGGACAATGGGTTCATCCGGGGGAGTCTCCAGCATGCGGTAGTTTCCGCGCGTCCCCGGGTGATCGGGGTCGATGGCACGGCCAAGCGCATCGGCCCAGAACCTGGCAGCCCGGTCGACATCCGGTGTGCGGCAATCAATCAAAAGCGCACAGAGACGGGAGTGGTGCATGAGAACCTCCTTGGGGACACGAAAAGATGCAGGCGGCGTCAACGCCTGATCAAGCCGAGCCGCGAGCGGCTTCGGCCTGAAAATCGTCAGGCCCTGCGGGCCAGGGACGTCTTGCTGGCGGCCCAGGCGATTGGAGCGCCGAACAGGAATGCATGCGACAGCAGATCCAGCACGGTAGCCAGCGGCTTGAACGTGACCGGCCGCGGGAATGCCGACAAAGGCAGCACGAGCAGGCGCATGGTGAGGAAAACCACCACGCCAAACAGCACCCCGGCGATCAATGGATGGCGCGCCAGGTTCGGCAGCTGCGATGCGGCGGCCAGGAAAAATGCTGCCCACAAGTACGAGAGGCCGAAGTGAAACACCAGGCCCAGGGCAGCCGTGGAGCTTCCACCCGAGAAGGCCGCGTCACCCAGTGCGCCGCTTGCAACGCTTTGCAAGACGAATAAGGCAGGGGCGCCTTGCGACGCAGCGAAGGAGACGGCAAACAGGATGTCGAGCAAGCCGGCAATCGTGCCGCCCACGAGAATTGCCCAGAGAACTGACCGCTGCCGCATATTCACCTCAAAGGCCCACAACTGCTATTTCACCTGCCGGAAGCGGACGTCGCCACGTCGCCCGCACGATGCGAACGTGGCAATCGTTGCGGGAGCCCGCCAATGCACGCGAGGTTTCACTGCTCCCACGGCCCCAGCTTCTTCCGCACCGCCACGTTCCTCAGCTCGACGTACACCGGGATGCCGTCGCGCCCATACGGCGGTGGCGCCTCGCCGCGGATCAGCGGTTCGAGGTAGCGGCGGGCGGCGGGGGTGATGCCGTAGCCGTCGCGGCGGATGAAGTTCGCCGGCATCTTCTTTTCGCGGTTGGCGATCTTCTCCAGCGGCGCCGGGACGATCTTCCAGCGGTACGGGGCGTCGGAGGTGCGCACGATCACCGGCATGGTGGCGTTGCGGCCGGCCAGCGCGTACTGCACGGCAGCCTTGCCCACGGCCAGGGCCTGGTCGAGGTCGGTCTTCGAGGCGATGTGGCGGGCGGAGCGCTGCAGGTAGTCGGGCAGGGTCCAGTGCACCTTCATGCCCAACTCGTGCTTGACCCGGCCGGCGAGGAACGAGGCCACGCCGCCGAGCTGGGTGTGGCCGAACGAGTCCTTGCCGCCGCCGGCGTCGGCGACGAAGCGGCCGTCGGCGGTGCGGATGCCCTCGCTGGCGACCACCACGCAGTAGCCGACCTTCGCCACGATCTTCTCGACGCGGGCGAGGAAGCCGGCTTCGTCGTACGCGCGCTCGGGGAACAGGATCAGGTGCGGCGCGTCGCTCGCGGTCTTGCCGGCGAGGCCCGCCGCGGCGGCCAGCCAGCCGGCGTGGCGGCCCATGGCCTCGTAGACGAAGACCTTGGTGGAGGTCTCGGCCATCGCGGCCACGTCCAGCGCGGCCTCGCGGACCGACACCGCGGTGTACTTGGCCGCCGAGCCGAAGCCGGGGCAGCAGTCGGTGACCGCCAGGTCGTTGTCCACGGTCTTGGGCACGCCAACGCAGGTCAGCGGGTAGCCGAACTCGGCGGCCAGCTTCGACACCTTGTTGGCGGTGTCGGCCGAGTCGTTGCCGCCGTTGTAGAGGAACCAGCGCACGTCGTGGGCGCGCAGCACGTCCAGCAGGCGTTCGTAGCGGGCGCGGTCCTCGTCCAGCGACTTGAGCTTGACCCGGCACGAGCCGAATGCCCCGCCCGGGGTATGGGCCAGGGCGCGGATCGCGGCGGCGGGCTCTTTCGATGTGTCGATCAGCTCCTCGCGCAGCGCGCCGAGGATGCCGTTGCGCGCGGCCAGCACCTTCACCTTGCGGGCGCGGGCCTCGGTGATCACGGCCGAGGCGGTGGCGTTGATGACGGCGGTGACGCCGCCACTCTGGGCGTACAGCAGGGTTCCTTGGGGCATCGAGGGTGTCCGGGGAGGGGCCGGGGGGCCGGGATACGGTAAAGTGGCGCGGTCAGCGCCGCGGCCACAGGGCAGTCTACGCCCGCGCGGTGCCCCGTCTTTTCAGCGTTCGGAGCGATTGATGCGACTGGTACTTCTGGGTGCGCCGGGTTCGGGCAAGGGAACGCAGGCCGCGCGCCTGAAGGAGCACCTGCAGGTGCCACACATCTCCACCGGCGACCTGCTGCGCGCCGAAGTGAAGGCGGGCAGCCCGCTGGGCCTGCAGGCCAAGGAAGTGATGGCACGCGGCGAGCTGGTGTCCGACGCCATCCTGCTGGGCATGCTCGAGGACCGCTTCTCGCGCGCCGACACCAAGGGCGGCTTCATCCTCGACGGCTATCCGCGCAACCTGGCCCAGGCCGACGCGCTCGACGCGCTGCTCGGTCGGATCGGGCAGCCGATGGACTACGCGGTGCAGCTGGACGTGCCGGTGGAACTGCTGGTCGAACGCATCGCCGGCCGCGCCGCCGCCGAGGGCCGGGCCGACGACTCGCCCGAATCGGTGCGCACGCGGCTGAAGGTCTACGACAGCCAAACCGCGCCGGTGATCGAGTTCTACCGCGCCCACGGCCAGCTGACGGTGGTCGACGGCGTGGGTTCGCTGGACGAGGTGTTCACCCGGATCGTCGAAGCGATCTCGCCCGAGAAAGCGGTCGGGTGATCGCGGCCCCGGCTCGCGCCGAGGCCGTCACGCAAGCCCTTCTCCCGCTGGCGGGAGAAGGTGCCCCGAAGGGGCGGATGAGGGCGTTTTTGCCGGATGCCGTTTGCCACAGGGCTCCATGGGTGCCGTGCCATGCGGGAATCGCTTCGCCGCACTTCCTTTAATCATTGAGAGACGTCAGCTCTTGAAGCTTCATATCCTGGGCATCGCCGGCACCTTCATGGGCGGCGTCGCCGCGCTGGCGCGGGAACTGGGCCATGCCGTGGAAGGCAGCGACCAGGCCGTGTACCCGCCGATGTCGACCCAGCTCGAGACCCTGGGCATCGACCTGAAGCAGGGCTACGTCCCCGAAAACATCTCGCCCGATTGCGACCAGGTCGTGGTCGGCAACGCGCTCTCGCGCGGCAACCCGGCGGTCGAGCACGTGCTCGATGCCGGCCTGGACTACACCTCCGGCGCGCAGTGGCTGCTGGAAAACGTGCTGCCGGGCCGCGACACGTTGGCCGTGGCCGGCACCCACGGCAAGACCACGACCACCACGATCCTGGCGTTCCTGCTGCAGGCGGCCGGGCGCGAACCGGGCTTCCTGGTCGGTGGCGTCGCCGAGGATTTCGGGGTGTCGGCGCGGATCGGGGGCGGCCGGGAGTTCGTGGTCGAGGCCGACGAATACGACACCGCGTTCTTCGACAAGCGCAGCAAGTTCGTCCACTACCGGCCGCTGGTGGCGATCCTCAACAACCTCGAGTTCGACCACGCCGACATCTTCCCCGACGTGGCCGCGATCCAGCGCCAGTTCCACCACCTGGTCCGCACCGTGCCCGGGCGCGGGCGGCTGGTCGTCAACGGCGAGGACGCGCGCCTGGCCGAAGTGCTGGCGATGGGTTGCTGGACGCCGGTGGAGACCTTCGGCCTGGACGCGACGGCAGCGGTGGGCGGCAGGCCGTTCGACTGGAGTGCGCGCCTGGTCGAGGACGACGGCAGCGCGTTCGCCGTGCTGCATGCGGGGCGCGAAGTCGGCACCGTGCGCTGGCCGCTGCTCGGCCGCCACAACGTGATGAACGCGCTGGCCGCGCTGGCCGCCTGCCACGCGGTAGGCGTCGACGTGGCGGCGGTACTCCCTGCGCTGGGGGCGTTCCGCAGCGTCAAGCGCCGGCTCGAAGTGCTGGGCGAGGCGCAGGGCATCACCGTGTACGACGACTTCGCCCACCACCCGACTGCGATCGCGACCACGCTCGCCGGCCTGCGGGCGAAGGTCGGCGATGCGCGGATCGTGGTGGCGATGGAGCCGCGCAGCAATTCGATGCGCTTGGGCGCGCACGCCGACGCGCTGGCGCCGTCGCTGGACGGCGCGGACGTGGTGGTGTTCCTGCACCGGCCGGAGCTGGCATGGGACGTCGGCAAGGTGGTTTCGGCGCTGCGCGGCGAAGGCCACGACGTCGCCGACGTCGATGCACTGGTCGCCAACTTGCGCGACCTCGTGCGCGGCGGCGACCACGTGGTCTTCATGTCGAACGGCGGCTTCGACGGCGCGCCGCGGCGGTTCCTTGCGGCGTTGCGGGAAGGCTGAAAGCCGTCATCGCAAAAACCGAACTGCCTTTGTAGGAGCGGCTTCAGCCGCGAGCTCTTGCTTCCCCTGCCTCCGCGGGCAAAAACAAAAGCTCGCGGCTCAAGCCGTTCCTGCAAAGCCATGCGCTTTTGTGCGGCATCGACGCCAGCTGCGTTAGCCTGCCGCCCATGCCCGCACAGTCCCTGCCGCTGTTCCCCCTGCACACCGTCCTGCTTCCCGGCGCGGCGCTGGGGCTGCGCGTGTTCGAGCCGCGCTACCTCGACCTGGTGCGCGAATGTGGGCGCAGCGGCGGCGGCTTCGGCATCTGCCTGATCCTGGATGGCGAGGAAGCCGGCGCGCCTGCGACGCCAGCCTCGTTCGGCACCGAGGCGCTGATCGAAGACTTCGGCACCGGCGACGACGGCCTGCTGACCCTGCGGGTGCGCGGCGCACGGCGCTTCCACGTGCAGCGCACGCGGGTGCGCGACAACGGCCTGATGGTGGCCGACATCGCCTGGCGCGACGACCTCGATGTCGACGAGCTGCGACCGCAGCACGGCCTGCTGGCGATGGTGCTCGAGCGCATCCTCGACCAGGTCGGCGGCGAGCATGCGCAGGCAGCGGCGGCCCGGTTCGACGATGCCGCGTGGATCTGCTGGCGGCTGGCCGAACTGCTGCCGCTGTCCGACGCGCAGCGGCAGTCGCTGCTGCAGGACGACGACCCGCATGCGCGCCTGGATCAGTTGCTCGGCATGATGTCCTGAGCGTCCGCGTCGGCGGGCACGCGCAACCGCAGCACCTCCACGCCGGTGTGCGGATGCGGCGCCTGTTCCATCGCGAACCCGGCCATCGCCGCGCGCACGTCGTCGTGCGCCACGCCGGTGTCGGGGTCCGGCAGCCACAGGCCGAACAGGCCGAACGGTTCGGCGTAGTGCAGCACCTGGGTGGTGCCGACCCACAACGGCCCGCCGTCGGCCAGTTGCACCGGCGCCCGCCACAGCCGCAGCAGCTTGATCTCGCCCGGTCGGTCGCCGGGGCGGCGCAGCAGCAGGGTTTCGGCCTCGGTGTCGAGCGTGGCCGGCAGCACCGGCTGGCGCTCGGGCGGGATGTCGTCGTTGAGCAGTTGCAGCGTCGCCAGCCAGTCGGCCTGCGGCTGCACGCCCCAGCCGTTGGCCTGCAGCCGGCGCTGCAGCGGTTCGAGCGGGCCGGCGACCTGCAGGTCCAGCGGCCAGCGTTGGCTGGCGTCGTGTTCCTTGCGCTGCGCGGGCAGGCTGGCCCAGCCGTCGCGCCACCACTGCGCGGCGCTCATCGTGGGCAGCGGAGGCGGTGGCGTGAAGCGGTCCAGCAGCGTGTCCACCGCGCGCGGCGCATGCCACAGCGCGGCCACCAGGAACGTGGCATAGAACACCGCCGCCGGCGGCCGCATCCAGAACGAGCGCGCCACGTGGCGCCGGTAGGCGATGCCCAGCACCAGCAGCCAGACGATGCCGAACAGCATCCCGCCGACCACGTCGCTGAGCCAGTGCGCGCCCAGGTACAGGCGCGCGAAGCCGAGCACCGCCACCACCGCGCCGCTGACCAGGTAGGGCCAGACCCGCTGCCGGCCCGGCATCTCGCGCGCGATCAGTACCGCGAAGAAGCCGAAGGTGATGGTGGCCATCGTCACCGCGATCGACGGGAAACCGAACCCCGCCGGCGCGGTGGGCGGGTTGGGCATGTCCACCACCGCGCCGAGCAGCGCGGTCAGGACCAGGCCGAAGGCCAGCGCCGCCAGCCAGTGCGCCGCCGCCAGCCAGCGCTTGCGCCACAGCAGCCACGCCAGCGTCAGCGCGATCGCCGGCCCCAGCACCACCGCATCGCCGATCGAGGCCAGCCCCGCCATCAGCCGGTCGGCCAGCGGGTTGCGCAGGGTCAGCATCGTCTCGTACACGGCGCGATCCAGCGCCAGCGGCTCGCTGCGCATCAGCACCGTGCCCAGCAGCGCGAACCACGCCACGCCGATCGCCAGCAGGCACGCGGCCAGGACCAGCAGCGAGGCCGATTCCGGGCGGTTGGGATCGATCGCCGCCGCCGCGTAGCGGCCCAGGCGCGGATGCATGCGGGTCCAGCGCAACGCGCGCGCCAGCAGCGAGTCGGCGTGGCGTGCGAACCAGCGATACGTGTACAGCACCCCCGCCCACGCCAGCGCCAGCGCCACCGCGAGCCCGCCGATCGCCAGCGCCAGCCGGTTGGCGACCGCCGCCACCGCGTCGTAGGCCTGGCCGAGCAGCCAGCCGGGCACCAGGAACAGCAGTGCCCAGGTCACCGCGGCGAATGCGCTGGCCGGCAGATAACGCCGCAGCGGCATCCGCGCCATGCCGGCGACTGCCGGCACGAACGGCCGGATCGGGCCCACGTAGCGCGCGATGAGGATGCCCTTGAGCGCGTTGCGCCGGAACACCGCCTCGCCACGGTCGAGCAATTGCGGATAGCGCGCGAACGGCCACACCCCACGCAGCTGCGATCCCCAGCGGCGGCCGATCCAGAAGCTCAGTCCATCGCCGATGAAGGCGCCCAGCGCCGCGCATGCCACCGCATACGGGCCGTAGAGTTCGCCCAGTCCGATCAGCACGCCGATCGCGAACAGCAGCGGCAGCGCCGGCACGATCGCGCCAAGCACGATCACCGCGTCGCAGAACGCGATCGCGAAGATCACCAGCCCCGCGGCAACGGGGTGCGCGCCGATCCAGGCGACGAGTTGCTCGAACCATCCATTCGTCATCGGCGGATTGTAAGGGGGTGAGATGAACTCGCGTCCCGGTTCCGGGATCGCGATCCCGTGAAGTGGCTTCGGCCGGCGCCGTTCTCCCACTTCAGCCGGAACCTTCGGTCGGAGCTTTCTCTTACTTTGCCGATGCCTCCAGCTGGAGCCCTTCTCCCGCCTGCGGGAGACAAAACGGCAGGATTGCTGTTTTGCACGGCGCAGCCGCCCGAAGGGCGAGCGCCATGGATGGCGCGAGTGCACGTGCCCGGAGGGCGGATGAGGGCGCGAGCGCAGCGAGCTGTTTTTACGGCCGACGTCCAGGTCGAGAGCTTTCGCGCCGTGGCGGCGCGAGCCACCTTTTTTTGCTTGTGCAAAGAAACCTGGCGCGAAGAAAGCACACCCCGCCTGCGCGCCCGATGCTGCGCATCGGGTTCGCGGAGCCGGCGGGAACTACCGAGAGGGCATCCTGCCCCTCGCGGAAAACGCCGCGCATCCGTGTGCGGCGCCCTGCGGGTTTTACCCGCCGTCTCCGCCGCTTCGGAGGGGCCCCGAAAGTCAACGGCGAGATGCAACGGCAACGGCAAAAGCGAAACCGCCGTCGTAGGAGCGGCGGAAGCCGCGAACCCACGCATCGGACTCATCCCGACGCGAGCACACCTGAAAGCATTCTCCACTCCCCGGTCCTGATCCCTACAATTCACTCATGATCCGAGACGCCGTCGAAATCCAAGCCCTCAAGTCCGACAGCTTCGGCCGCATCTCGCTGATGCGCGACGCGGCCGGGGTGTTCGTGCGCCGCGACCTGCGCCATGTGCCGTGGTGGCTGCGGTTGCCGGCGTGGTGGCTGGCGCGGCGCGAGGCGCGTGGGCTGCGGCGCGCTGACGGACTCGACGCGATGCCCCGGCTGCTCGGCTGGGACGGCCGCATCCTCGATCGCAGCTACCTCGACGGCGCGGCGATGTACCAGCGTCCGCCGCATGGCGACCTGGCCTACTTCCGCGCCGCGCGCCGGCTCTTGCAAGGCCTGCACCGCCGCGGCGTGGCCCACAACGACCTGGCCAAGGAAGCCAACTGGCTGGTGCTGGCCGACGGCCGTCCGGCGCTGATCGACTTCCAGCTCGCCGTGCTCGGCCATCCGCGCTCGCGCTGGATGCGCCTGCTCGCGCGCGAGGACCTGCGCCACCTGCTCAAGCACAAGCGCACCTACTGCCCGCAGTCGATCACGCCGGTCGAACGCCGCGTCCTCAAGCGCACCTCGTGGCTGCGCGAGGCGTGGTTCGCCACCGGCAAGCCGGTGTATCGGTTCGTGACCCGCCGGATCCTGAAGTGGGAAGACAACGAGGGGCAGGGGCCGAAGCCGTAGCAGCGCCCCATGGGTGCGATGGCTTTTGCCGGGAATGCGATCGCGCCGATGGGACGCTCCTACAATGGGTGCCCCCGCACGGAGCCCGCACGATGAACTCACTCGCCGGCAAGACACTGTTCATCACCGGTGCCTCGCGCGGCATCGGCCTGGCGATCGCGCTGCGCGCGGCGCGCGACGGCGCCAACGTGGCGATCGCGGCCAAGTCCGACGTGCCCAATCCGAAGCTGCCCGGCACCATCCACACCGCGGCCGAAGCCGTGGCCGTCGCCGGTGGGCAGGGCCTGGCGCTGAAATGCGACATCCGCGAAGAAGACCAGGTCCGCGCCGCGGTCGCGGCCACGGTCGACGCCTTTGGCGGGATCGACATCCTGGTCAACAACGCCAGTGCGATCTGGCTGCGCGGCGCGCTGGACACGCCGATGAAGCGTTTCGACCTGATGCAGCAGGTCAACGCGCGCGGCAGCTTCCTGTGTGCGCAGGCCTGCCTGCCGCACCTGCTGGCCGCGCCCAACCCGCACATCCTGACGCTGGCACCGCCGCCGTCGCTGGACCCGAAGTGGTGGGCGCCGCACACCGGCTACACCCTGGCGAAGATGGGCATGAGCTTCGTCACCCTGGGCCTGGCCGGCGAGTTCGGCCCGCAGGGCGTCGCGGTCAACGCACTGTGGCCGCGCACGCTGATCGCCACCGACGCGCTGAACATGATCCCCGGTGTCAGCAGCGCCAACGGCCGCAAGCCGGAGATCCTTGCCGACGCCGCGCACGCGATCCTGACCCGGCCCGCCGCGGGCTTCAGCGGCAATTTCCTGATCGACGACGAGGTCCTGCGCGAGGCCGGTGTCACCGACCTGTCGCACTACGCGGCCGATCCGTCGCAGCCGCTGCTGCCCGACCTGTTCCTCGATTGACAGTTTCGTAGGAGCGCCGCATGGGCGCGATTGCCTTGTCGACGAGAGCAATCACGCCCATGGGGTACTCCTGCAGCCCGGAGAACATCCCATGAAATATCTCCACACCATGATCCGCGTGCGCGACTTCGACGCCACGCTGCGCTTCTTCTGCGAAGGCATCGGCCTGCGCGAAACCCGGCGCATGGACAACGCAGCCGGCCGGTACACGCTGGTGTTCCTCGCCGCGGACGAGACGCCCGAAGCCGAGATCGAGCTGACGTACAACTGGCCGCCCGAAGACGGCTCGCCGCCGGAGGACTACGGCAGCGCCCGCAACTTCGGCCACCTCGCGTTCCGGGTCGACGACATCTACGCCACCTGCGAACGCCTGCAGGCCATGGGCGTCACCATCAACCGCCCGCCGCGCGACGGCCACATGGCCTTCGTGCGTTCGCCGGACCTGATCTCGGTGGAACTGCTGCAGGACGGGCACCTGCCGCCGCGCGAGCCGTGGGCGTCGATGCCGAACACGGGGGTGTGGTGATGGCCGCATCCGATGCCATGGAATCCAGCGCTGACCTGATCGCCGCCGGCAAGCGTTCCTACCTGCCGGTGTACCGGCCGCGCGAGATCGTCCTCGAGCGCGGCCAGGGCGCGCGGCTGTGGGATCGCGAGGGCCACGAGTACGTCGACTTTTCCGCGGGCATTGCCGTGTGCGGGCTGGGCCACAACGATCCCGACCTGGTCGCGGCCCTCGTCGACCAGGCCGGCAAGCTGTGGCACACCAGCAACGTGTTCTACAGCGAACCGCCGCTGCGGCTGGCTGCCGAACTGGTCGAGGCGTCGCGGTTCGCCGAGCGCGTGTTCCTGTGCAACTCCGGCGCCGAGGCCAACGAGGCGGCGATCAAGCTGGCGCGCAAGTGGGCCGCGGCGCAAGGTCGGCCGGCGGAGCGGCGCGTCATCGTCACGTTCCGCGGCAGCTTCCACGGCCGCACGCTGGCGACGGTCACCGCGACCGCGCAGCCGAAGTACCAGGAAGGCTACGAGCCGCTGCCCGGCGGGTTCCGCCATGTCGACTTCAACGACATCGCACGGCTGGAGGCGGCGATGGCCGGCGGCGACGTTGCCGCGGTGCTGGTCGAACCCGTGCAGGGCGAGGGCGGGGTGATGCCGGCGGCCGATGGCTTCCTTGCCGCTGCGCGCGCGCTGTGCGATCGCTTCGGTGCGCTGCTGGTGCTCGACGAGATCCAGTGCGGCATGGGCCGCACCGGCACCTTGTTCGCGCACTGGCAGGACGGCGTGGTGCCCGACATCGTCACCCTGGCCAAGGCGCTGGGCGGCGGCTTCCCGATCGGCGCGATGCTGGCCGGGCCGAAGGTGGCCGAGGTGATGCAATACGGCGCGCATGGCACCACGTTCGGCGGCAACCCGCTGGCGGCGGCGGTGGCGCGGGTGGCGTTGCGCAAGCTGGGATCGGCGGAGATCGCTGCCAACGTCGCGCGGCAGTCGGCGGCATTGCGCGTGGGACTGGATGCGATCGATGCCGAACTGGGCCTGTTCGCACAGGTCCGTGGCCGTGGCCTGATGCTGGGCGCGGTGCTGAAGCCCGAACACGCCGGGCGCGCGGGCGAAGTGCTCGACCACGCCGCCGCGAATGGACTCTTGCTGCTGCAGGCCGGCGCCGACGTGCTGCGCTTCGTGCCGGCGCTGAACCTCACCGACGCCGATGTCGCCGAAGGACTGGCGCGGCTGCACGCCGCACTCAAGGCCTTCGCGGCCCGGTAGAGCGCCCATGGGCGCGATTGCTGTTCGCCGGGAAAACGATCGCGCCCACGGGGCGCTCCTGCGGCTCAGATCGCGCGCAGCGCCTGCTCGAGGTCCGCGACCAGGTCGTCGGGATGCTCCAGCCCCACCGAGATCCGCAGCAGGTCCTGCGGCGAGGTCGGGTTGTCGCCTTCGACCGAGGCACGATGCTCGACCAAGGATTCGCAGCCGCCCAGCGACGTGGCGTTGGTGAACAGTCGCAGCGCGCCGGCCATCGCCAGCGCCGCATCGCGGCCGCCGCGCAGCTGCACGCTGAGCATGCCGCCGAAGTCGCGCATCTGCTTCGCTGCCACCGCATGGCCCGGATGCGTGGCCAGGCCGGGATAATTGACGCGCTCCACCTGCGGCTGCGCGGCGAGGAATTCGGCGACCCGGCGCGCGTTGGCGCAGTGCATCGCCATCCGCGCCGGCAGCGAGCGGCAGCCGCGCAGCGTCAGCCAGGCGCTGAATGGCGCCAGCACCGCGCCGGTGATGTGCAGCCGGTGCGCGACGCGCTGGAAGACCTCGTCCGCGCGAGCGAACGCCAGCGCGCCACCGAGCACGTCGCTGTGGCCGCCGAAATACTTGGTGGTCGAATGCATGACGATGTCCGCACCCAGCGCCAGCGGACGCTGCAGCGCCGGCGAGGCGAAGGTGTTGTCGCAGGCCAGCAACGCGCCGTGTTCGTGCGCGAGCGCCGCCAGCGCGGCAATGTCGCAGACCTTCATCAGCGGATTGGACGGCGTTTCGGCCCACAGTAAGTCGAGGCCCTTGCCGCAGGCCGCGCGCACGGCGTCGAGGTCGGCCATGTCGAGCGTTGCCACCGTGATCCCGCGCGCGGGCAGGAATTCGGCGGCCAGCACGCGCACGCCGGTGTAGCAATCGTCGGGGATCGCGATGCGGGTGCCCGGCGGCAGCGATTCGAGCAGGGTGCTGGCCGCGGCCATGCCGGAGGCGAACGTCAGCGCCGCCGCGCCGCCTTCCAGCGCGGCGATCGCCTCGCGCAGGCGGTCGTTGGTCGGATTGCCCTCGCGCTGGTACTCGTAGCCGGCGACGCGCTCGGCCGCCGGCCCGTGCTTGAAGGTGGTGGACAGGTGGATCGGCGGCACGACCGCACCGGTGGCGGCGTCGGCTTCGCCGCCGGCATGGATGGCAAGGGTTTCGAGGCGCATCGGGTCAATCCTCCAGGAATTCGAACTCGCGCAGCGCGGCCAGCAGCGTCGGCAGGTCGCGATAGTGGTGTGCGTGCAATCCGGCGCGGCGGGCGCCGTCGGCGTTCTCGCGCTTGTCGTCGATGAACAAGGCCTGGTCCGGCGTTGCGCCCAAAGCGGCAAGGCAGTGCTGGAAGATCGCGGGGTCCGGTTTGGCGAGCCGGAACTGCGCCGAGCACAACACGCGGCCTTCGAACAGCGGGAACAGCGGCGGGCAGATCGCCGGCAGGTGGTCGCGCAGCAGCAGGTTGTTGTTGGTCAGGATCGCGACCTGCGCGTGCCGTGCAATGCGCTGCGCCAGCGCGAGCACCGCCGGGTCCGCGCGCATCGCGGCGCAGCGTGCGGCGATGCAGTCGTCCAGTGACACCGGCCGCCCGAGCCGACGCGAGAATTCATCGACCTGGCCCTGCGCATCGTGCAGGCCGAGATCGGCGTCGCGCTCGAGCCCGGATTCGAACAGCGCCCGCGAGACCGCCTCGACGCTGGCGCCGCTGCGCCGAGCCAGCAACTGCAGCCGCGACGCGTGGTCGTAGTGCGCCAGCACGCCGTCCAGGTCGAACAGGACGACGGCCGGCGCGCCCTTCATGCCTTCGCCGCCCGGAACGCCTCGCGCGCGGCGACCAGGGTCTGTTCGATCGTGGCGTCGTCGTGCGCGCTGGACATGAAGCCGGCCTCGAACGCCGACGGCGCCAGGTACACGCCGCGTTCGAGCATGGCGTGGAAGAAACGGTTGAAGGCGGCGCTGTCGCAGGTGATCGCCTGGGCGTAGGTGTCGACCTTCTCGTCGCTGAAAAACAGGCCGAACATGCCGCCGACGCGGTTGGTGGTCAGGGCCACGCCTGCTTCCCCCGCGGCGGCTTCGAGGCCGTCGCACAGCGTGTTCGTGCGGCGCTCGAGGTCGGCATGGAAGCCGGGCGCCTGGATCAGTTCGAGCATGGCCAGTCCGGCCGCCATCGCCACCGGATTGCCGCTGAGCGTGCCGGCCTGGTAGATCGGTCCGGACGGCGCGATCTGCTGCATCAGCTCGCGGCGGCCGCCATACGCACCCACCGGCATGCCGCCGCCGATGATCTTGCCGAAGGTGGACAGGTCGGGTGCGACGCCATAGCGCGCCTGCGCGCCGCCCAGCGCGACCCGGAAGCCGGTCATCACCTCGTCGAAGATCAGCAGCGCGCCATGCCGCGTGCACAACTCGCGCAGGTGCTGCAGGAAGCCCTCGCGCGGCGGCAGGCAGTTGGCGTTGCCGACCACCGGCTCGACGATCAGCCCGGCGATGTCGTCGCCGCATTCGTCGAACAGCGCGGTGGCGGCGTCGAAATCGTTGTAGGGCAGGGTGAGCGTGAGGTCGGCGAGCGCCTTGGGCACGCCCGGCGAAGTCGGCACGCCGAACGTCAGCGCACCGCTGCCGGCCTTGACCAGGAACGAATCGCCGTGGCCGTGGTAGCAGCCCTCGAACTTGACGATCCGCGCGCGCCCGGTGGCGCCGCGTGCAAGACGGATCGCCGACAGCGTCGCTTCGGTGCCGGAGTTCACCATCCGCACCATCTCGCATCCCGGCACCAGCCGCGCGATGGTCTCGGCCATCGTCACTTCCAGCGGATTGGGCGTGCCGAAGCTCAGCCCGTCGCGCGCGGTGCGCAGCACGGCGTCGAGAACCGCCGGGTGGTTGTGGCCGACGATCATCGGGCCCCACGAGCCGACGTAGTCGATGTAGCGGTTGCCGTCGACGTCGAACAGATGCGCGCCTTCCGCGCGCTGCACGAAGAACGGCGTGCCGCCGACCGACTTGAACGCGCGCACCGGCGAATTGACGCCGCCGGGCATCAGCGTCTGCGCGCTGGCGAACAGGGCCTGGGAACGTTCGGTGTTCATGCGTGATCTTCTCCGTCTTCTGCGCCGCCGTCTGCGGGCGCCGATTCTTGTTCTAGGGGGAATTCTTGTTCTTCAGCCGCGAGTTCTTCGTCCCGGAAGGGATGTTCTGCGCCATGCCAATGTCACCTTCGTCGGTGCGCAGCGGATGAGTGGGGCGCGTGCCATCCATGAAGCAGGCGCGATACGCCATTGCCGCCGCAACCGGATCCGGCGCGTCGAACACGCCACTGATCACCGCGAGCAGGTCGGCGCCGGCGTCGACCAGTTGGCGTGCATTGTCCGGGGTGATGCCGCCGATCGCCACCCGCGGCAGCCCGAAGCGCGCGGAGTCAGCCAGCACTTCGGGCATGGCGCGGCGTGCGTTCGGCTTGGTCGGCGAAGGGAAGAACGCGCCGAAGGCGAGATAGCTCGCGCCGGCAGCGGCCGCGCTCTCGGCACGTGTGAGGTCGTCGTAGCAGGATGCGCCGAGGATCGCGGCGTCGCCCAGCGCCCGCCGCGCTTCGCGCAGCGCGCCGTCGGTTTCGCCCAGGTGCGCGCCATCGGCGCCGATGTCCGCGGCCAGCCGCCAGTCGTCGTTGACCAGCAGCGGCACGCCGGCCTCGCGGCACAGCGGCAGCAGCGCAGCCGCCTGTTCGCGCCGCAACGCGCCATCGGCGGCCTTGTTGCGGTACTGCAGCAGCGTTGCCAGCCCGATCACCTGGCGAACCCGTGCCAGCAGGCGCGAGGTGTCGACGTCGTCGGGCGTGATCAGGTACAGGCCGCGTGGGGCCGGCCCTGGTGCGGCGTCGCCGTGGCGCGGCCAGCGGGAGTTCATCGTCGCGGTTTCCTGCGGGGGCGCGGGGTGGGACAATGCGTCTTTCCGCACAGAACGCCCCGCCGGGACACCATTATCCGATGAACGAGACCGCCGTCGCCTACCGCACCTGGATGTGCGTCGTTTGCGGCTTCATCTACGACGAAGCGGCCGGGCTGCCCGAAGAAGGCATCGCCCCGGGCACGCGCTGGGAAGACATCCCGGACACCTGGACGTGCCCGGACTGCGGCGTGACCAAGGACGACTTCGAGATGATGCTGGCCTGAGCGGGCTGGCCTGGGCGCGCTGGCCCGGGCGCGCCGTTCAGCTGACGCGGCCGGCGCCGCCGAGTTCCACCAGCTTCGCGCGCACCGTCATCGCATCGCGGGCACGCGGATTGAGCTGCAGGTAGCGCGCCAGGTCTGCACGCGCACCGCTGTTGTGGCCGATATGCAGATAGCCCAGGCCTCGGTCGCGCAGCGCGTCGGGATCGTTCGGCGACAGGTTCAGCAGCCGGTCTGCGCTGCGCGTGGCGCGCTCCCAATCCTCGCCGTCGCTGTAGACGCCGTGCAGGTTGCGCAGTACGCGCATCAGGATGGCGCGGTGCGAGGCCGGGTTCAGGATCTGCGACAGCGCTTCGTCGTCCGGCGCGTCGCCGCCCAGGTGCGGGCGCGCGCGCTGGCGCAGTTCGTCGACGTCGAGCGGGCGGCCGCGGTTGAACGGATCCATCACCAGCACGCCGTCGTCCACCGGCAACCGCACCAGGAAGTGGCCCGGGAACGACACCCCATCGAGCGGCACGCCGAGCCTGCGCGCGACTTCCATCTGCACCAGCGCCAGCGAGATCGGATTGCCGCGCCTGCGCTCGAATACCTCGTTGAGGTAGCTGTTGCGCGGATCGTAGTACTGGTCGTGGTCGCCCGCGTAGCCGAGCTCCTCGAACAGGTGCCGGTTGATCGCCTGCATCTTCAGCGCCCAGTGTTCGGTCGCATCGATCTCCTCTCGCATGCCGGCCGCGTGGCCGTGCACCAGGCCGTCGTACTGGTCCGCATCGAGATCGGGGTATTCATCGCGCGCGATCAGCAGCGCGGTGCCCAGCAACGGCAGCGACGCGTCGTCGAGCCTGGCGAGCGAATTCCAGTCGGGCAGTGCGATGCGGTCACGCATGCGGCAAGCGTGCGCCGCGGCTGCGGGTGTCGCAAGTGCGGCCGCGCGGGCGTCAGTTGCCGGTGGCCGGGATTCCAGGGCCGAAGTGCAGCTCCTCGCCGTTCTCGAGGCCGATCTGCGCGGCCTTGCCGGCGTTGAGCTCCAGCACGTAGCGCGCTGGCGCATCGCTCGGATACGACGGGCATCGGTCGCCTGCCGAACAAGGCGGCACGTCGCGCTGCTGCGACACCAGGCGGCGCTGGTTGTCGAAATAGAGGATATCGAGCGGAATCCGGGTGTTCTTCATCCAGTAGGCCTGCGGCGCCAGTTCGTCGTGGATGAACAGCATTCCGCGCTCGGCGGCCAGTTCGTCGCGGAACATCAGGCCGCGTGCGCGTTCGGCATCGTCATCGGCGATCTCCACCTCGTAGCGGTGGCCGTCGAGTTCGACCCAGTTGCCGCTCGCGCAGGCGGTGGCGAGCAGGCTGGAGGCGCAAAGCGCCAGATGGGCGAGAACGCGGGTCGGTCGCATGGGTCGGGCTCCACCATCTTCAGAATGGGTCGTTCCGCACCTTCAGGCAGGCTGGGCGGGGGCGTCAAGGTCCGCCAGGCAAAAAAACATTCGCCCCCTCTTCCCAAATCCTGGCGGTGCGTGCACAATGCGCGCCCCGCCAAGGAGCGGTCGGCGCAAGCCGGCAGGACCTGGCGGAGGGGGACGAAAAATACGCTTCACAAGGTGTTGACGTCCTTCGAAACCGCGCTAGAATGTGCGGCTCCCCTGACGGGATGGCCTCCGGGCCGGAACTTCAAGGGATCGCAAAATCAGCTCCGAAAGGTGTTGACGAAAGCAAAAACCGCGCTATCATGGGCGGCTCACCTCGACGGAAGTCGAGGCGGTACGGAAGAAGGCGCTGAGGCCGCTTCCAGGATCTTTGACAGTGTGCGCAGGTGACTTGTGCGGGCGTCTGGCAGGTGGATGACTGTCCATTTGCAGGGCGTTCGTAACAGAGTCTCCAAATCAATTCAAATGCAAGCAATTGCAAGCGAGTGGTTCTGGAGCTCGGTGACGACGACTGCACTCAAGAAATTGGCCAAAGCCCTTTGGGGCCGGAAGCCGCAAAACTTAAGTGAAGAGTTTGATCCTGGCTCAGAGTGAACGCTGGCGGTAGGCCTAACACATGCAAGTCGAACGGCAGCACAAGGGAGCTTGCTCCCTGGGTGGCGAGTGGCGGACGGGTGAGGAATACATCGGAATCTACCTTGTCGTGGGGGATAACCTCGGGAAACCGGGACTAATACCGCATACGACCTTCGGGTGAAAGTAGGGGATCGCAAGACCTTACGCGATTAGATGAGCCGATGTCGGATTAGCTTGTTGGTGGGGTAAAAGCCCACCAAGGCGACGATCCGTAGCTGGTCTGAGAGGATGATCAGCCACACTGGAACTGAGACACGGTCCAGACTCCTACGGGAGGCAGCAGTGGGGAATATTGGACAATGGGCGCAAGCCTGATCCAGCCATACCGCGTGAGTGAAGAAGGCCTTCGGGTTGTAAAGCTCTTTTGTTGGGAAAGAAATCCTGTCGGTTAATACCCGGTAGGGATGACGGTACCCAAAGAATAAGCACCGGCTAACTTCGTGCCAGCAGCCGCGGTAATACGAAGGGTGCAAGCGTTACTCGGAATTACTGGGCGTAAAGCGTGCGTAGGTGGTTTGTTAAGTCTGATGTGAAAGCCCTGGGCTCAACCTGGGAATTGCATTGGATACTGGCAGGCTAGAGTGCGGTAGAGGGTAGTGGAATTCCCGGTGTAGCAGTGAAATGCGTAGAGATCGGGAGGAACATCTGTGGCGAAGGCGACTGCCTGGACCAGCACTGACACTGAGGCACGAAAGCGTGGGGAGCAAACAGGATTAGATACCCTGGTAGTCCACGCCCTAAACGATGCGAACTGGATGTTGGGAGCAATCTGGCTCTCAGTATCGAAGCTAACGCGTTAAGTTCGCCGCCTGGGGAGTACGGTCGCAAGACTGAAACTCAAAGGAATTGACGGGGGCCCGCACAAGCGGTGGAGTATGTGGTTTAATTCGATGCAACGCGAAGAACCTTACCTGGCCTTGACATGCACGGAACTTTCCAGAGATGGATTGGTGCCTTCGGGAACCGTGACACAGGTGCTGCATGGCTGTCGTCAGCTCGTGTCGTGAGATGTTGGGTTAAGTCCCGCAACGAGCGCAACCCTTGTCCTTAGTTGCCAGCACGTAATGGTGGGAACTCTAAGGAGACCGCCGGTGACAAACCGGAGGAAGGTGGGGATGACGTCAAGTCATCATGGCCCTTACGGCCAGGGCTACACACGTACTACAATGGGAAGGACAGAGGGCTGCGAACCCGCGAGGGCAAGCCAATCCCAGAAACCTTCTCTCAGTCCGGATCGGAGTCTGCAACTCGACTCCGTGAAGTCGGAATCGCTAGTAATCGCAGATCAGCATTGCTGCGGTGAATACGTTCCCGGGCCTTGTACACACCGCCCGTCACACCATGGGAGTTTGTTGCACCAGAAGCAGGTAGCTTAACCTTCGGGAGGGCGCTTGCCACGGTGTGGCCGATGACTGGGGTGAAGTCGTAACAAGGTAGCCGTATCGGAAGGTGCGGCTGGATCACCTCCTTTAGAGACTAAAGACAGCTAATTGCTTGTCAGACGTCCGCACAAGTGACCTGCATCCAGGAGTTCCACGGCGAATCGCCGGGGGACCGACCCCTTTTGGGGCCATAGCTCAGCTGGGAGAGCACCTGCTTTGCAAGCAGGGGGTCGTCGGTTCGATCCCGACTGGCTCCACCATCTGGCAATGAAACATTGGGTCTGTAGCTCAGGTGGTTAGAGCGCACCCCTGATAAGGGTGAGGCCGGTGGTTCGAGTCCTCCCAGACCCACCATCCTGGATGTCAATAGCGCACACAAAGATCTGATTGGGTTCCGGCATTGTGGCCGGGATCCTGTTCTTTGAAAAAATGGGACGTAGCGAGCGTTTGAGACGAATGTCCATACGTGTCGTAGAGGCTAAGGCGAGATGTCGAGAGACATCTTTATTGAAGTTGTAGTTCGTTGTGTTCGCAACGACATTAACTCCGAGGCGACTTGGGGTTATATGGTCAAGCGAATAAGCGCACACGGTGGATGCCTTGGCGGTCAGAGGCGATGAAGGACGTGGCAGCCTGCGAAAAGTGTCGGGGAGCTGGCAACAAGCTTTGATCCGGCAATGTCCGAATGGGGAAACCCACTCCGCAAGGAGTATCCATGAGTGAATACATAGCTCATGGAAGCGAACCCGGTGAACTGAAATATCTAAGTAACCGGAGGAAAAGAAATCAACCGAGATTCCCCTAGTAGCGACGAGCGAACGGGGAGCAGCCCAAAAGTTGTTCCGGTTCTAGCAAAACAGTCTGGAAAGACTGGCCATAGAAGGTGACAGCCCTGTATGCGAAAGGGCCGGAATGATGAAAAGTGAGTAGGGCGGGGCACGTGAAACCCTGTCTGAACATGGGGGGACCATCCTCCAAGGCTAAATACTCCTGACCGACCGATAGTGAACCAGTACCGTGAGGGAAAGGCGAAAAGAACCCTGGTGAAGGGAGTGAAATAGACCCTGAAACCGTGTGCGTACAAGCAGTAGGAGCTCCGCAAGGAGTGACTGCGTACCTTTTGTATAATGGGTCAGCGACTTACTGTTCGTGGCAAGCTTAACCGTATAGGGGAGGCGAAGGGAAACCGAGTCTGATAAGGGCGCATAGTCGCGGGCAGTAGACCCGAAACCGGGTGATCTAGTCATGGCCAGGGTGAAGGTTGAGTAACATCAACTGGAGGCCCGAACCCACGTCTGTTGCAAAAGACGGGGATGAGCTGTGATTAGGAGTGAAAAGCTAATCGAACCCGGAGATAGCTGGTTCTCCTCGAAAGCTATTTAGGTAGCGCCTCGGACGAATACTGCTGGGGGTAGAGCACTGTTATGGCTAGGGGGTCATTGCGACTTACCAAACCATGGCAAACTCCGAATACCAGCACGTACTATCCGGGAGACACACGGCGGGTGCTAACGTTCGTCGTGAAAAGGGAAACAACCCAGACCCACAGCTAAGGTCCCAAATTACCGCTAAGTGGAAAACGATGTGGAAAGGCACAGACAGCCAGGAGGTTGGCTTAGAAGCAGCCATCCTTTAAAGAAAGCGTAATAGCTCACTGGTCGAGTCGGTCTGCGCGGAAGATTTAACGGGGCTAAGCGGTAAACCGAAGCTTGGGGTGCATCACTTTGTGATGCGCGGTAGAGGAGCGTTCCGTAAGCCGGTGAAGGTGGATTGAGAAGTCTGCTGGAGGTATCGGAAGTGCGAATGCTGACATGAGTAACGATAATGCGGGTGAAAAGCCCGCACGCCGAAAGCCCAAGGTTTCCTTGCGCAACGTTAATCGACGCAGGGTGAGTCGGCCCCTAAGGCGAGGCAGAAATGCGTAGTCGATGGGAAGCAGGTTAATATTCCTGCACCTCGCATAAGTGCGATGGAGGGACGGAGAAGGTTAGGTCTACCAGGCGTTGGTTGTCCTGGGGAAAGGAGGTAGGGATGGATCTTTGGCAAATCCGGGATCCTTTATTCCGAGCACCGAGACGAGCTCATTAGAGCGAAGTGACTGATACCACGCTTCCAGGAAAAGCTCCTAAGCTTCAGCTTATGCAGACCGTACCGTAAACCGACACAGGTGGGTAGGATGAGAATTCTCAGGCGCTTGAGAGAACTCGGGTGAAGGAACTAGGCAACATGGCACCGTAACTTCGGGAGAAGGTGCGCCCTTTTTGGTGGCTACATGCGTAGCTGAGCTGAGAGGGGCCGCAGTGACCAGGCCGCTGCGACTGTTTATCAAAAACACAGCACTCTGCAAACACGAAAGTGGACGTATAGGGTGTGACGCCTGCCCGGTGCTGGAAGGTTAATTGATGGGGTCAGCCGCAAGGCGAAGCTCTTGATCGAAGCCCCAGTAAACGGCGGCCGTAACTATAACGGTCCTAAGGTAGCGAAATTCCTTGTCGGGTAAGTTCCGACCTGCACGAATGGCGTAACGACAGCGGCGCTGTCTCCACCCGAGACTCAGTGAAATTGAAATCGCTGTGAAGATGCAGCGTTCCCGTGGCAAGACGGAAAGACCCCGTGAACCTTTACTATAGCTTCACACTGAACGTTGAGTTCGTCTGTGTAGGATAGGTGGGAGGCTGTGAAACCCTGGCGCTAGCTGGGGTGGAGCCAACCTTGAAATACCACCCTGTCGTGCTTGACGTTCTAACCTGGGCCCGTAATCCGGGTCGGGGACCGTGTGTGGTGGGTAGTTTGACTGGGGCGGTCTCCTCCCAAAGAGTAACGGAGGAGCTCGAAGGTACGCTCAGCGCGGTCGGACATCGCGCACTGTGTGCAAAGGCATAAGCGTGCTTGACTGCAAGATCGACGGATCAAGCAGGTACGAAAGTAGGACTTAGTGATCCGGTGGTTCTGTATGGAAGGGCCATCGCTCAACGGATAAAAGGTACTCCGGGGATAACAGGCTGATACCGCCCAAGAGTTCATATCGACGGCGGTGTTTGGCACCTCGATGTCGGCTCATCACATCCTGGGGCTGTAGTCGGTCCCAAGGGTATGGCTGTTCGCCATTTAAAGTGGTACGCGAGCTGGGTTCAGAACGTCGTGAGACAGTTCGGTCCCTATCTGCCATGGGCGTTGGAGATTTGAGAGGGGCTGCTCCTAGTACGAGAGGACCGGAGTGGACGAATCTCTGGTGTTCCGGTTGTCACGCCAGTGGCATTGCCGGGTAGCTATATTCGGAAGCGATAACCGCTGAAAGCATCTAAGCGGGAAGCGCGCCTCAAGATGAGATCTCCCGGGGCACAAGCCCCCTAAAGGAACCATCAAGACTAGGTGGTTGATAGGCAGGGTGTGTAAGCACAGCAATGTGTTGAGCTAACCTGTACTAATGATCCGTGTGGCTTGACCATATAACCTCAAGTGGCCTTGGACTCGACGACACGTCGATGTTCGACGCAAAAGTTTCGCTACGTCCCAACTTATTCGCTGACGGCAAGCCGCTTCATGGGCTTGTTCCGAGGCAACCAACGAGAGCGTGTGCGCGTTATTCGGGCCAGTTGACCGGCCTTCGCGACCCTCCACCCTCTCCCTGGTGACAATAGCTGCGTGGAACCACCCGATCCCATCCCGAACTCGGAAGTGAAACGCGCACGCGCCGATGGTAGTGTGCATTTAGCATGCGAGAGTAGGTCATTGCCAGGGTCTTTACCCCGAAACCCCGCAGCCAAGGCTGCGGGGTTTCTTTTTGCCATTTTGAATGTGTTGGCGGCCTCAGCCGCGGGCGCCAAGGCGGCTACGGAGCGAAAATCAGGAGCCGGGAATCATTCACCGCGCCCTTCCTGCAGTCCGGCATCGCGCCTCGCGACCGGCCCTGTAAATCCCGCGGCTGAAGCCGCTCCTGCAACACCAGGTGCGGATGAGCGCAGGGCGAACCCGACCCGCCGATCCTTGAAGGGGCTGGAGACGGGAACGGACATGCGCGGCGTTTCGGGCGGTGGACCGGCACGTCGACGGGAATCGGATTGGGAGCGGGGTCCCGTCTTGCGGGAGGCCTTCTGAAAAGGCCGGCGTCGAGCTCGCGGCTGAAGCCGTCCCTGGGAGACGACCTAAAGTACGGTCGGTGGCTCGCTTCCCACGATGACAATGTCGGCCGGGCGTCTTGCGAACAGGCCGACGCTCACCACGCCGGGAATCTGGTTGAGTTCGCGCTCGAGTATCAGCGGTTCCGTGATGGCCAGACCGTGCACATCGATGATCCAGTTGCCGTTGTCGGTCACCACGCCTTCGCGCCAGACGGGTTGCGCGCCGGTGGCGGCGACGATCGCGCGCGCGACGAGGCTGCGCGCCATCGGGATGACTTCGACCGGAAGCGGAAATTTGCCTAGGACATCGACCCGCTTCGCCGGGTCGATGATGCAGACGAACCTGTCGCTGGCTTCGGCGATGATTTTTTCGCGGGTGAGCGCAGCGCCACCGCCCTTGATCAGGCACTTGCGCGGGTCGCACTCGTCGGCGCCGTCGACATAAAGCGGCAACTGGCCCGCATGGTTGAGGTCGATGACCTCGATCCCGTGCCCGCGTAGGCGCGCGCTGCTTTGTTCGGAGCTGGAAACGGCGCCTTCGATCCGGTGCTTGATCCGCGCCAGCGCATCGATGAAGTAGGCGACCGTCGAACCGGTGCCGACGCCCACGATCATGCCGTCCTCGACGTATTCGATGGCCTTCTCGCCGGCCATTCGCTTGGCTTCGCTCATGTTGCGGGGATTCCGGGTTGGATTTCGGGGAGCGGGCCCTGGGATGGGGCCCGATGGATCGTATTCATGACAGCGCGAGTAGCGCCTTCCACTGCGCGGCCGTGACCGGCAGCACCGACAGGCGCGTGCCCTTGCGGATCAACGCGAAATCGTCGCCCAGCACGTCGGCGTGGGCACGGATGGTGTCCAGCGGGATCGGCGTGTCGAGCGTGCGCACGAATCCGACGTCGACCAGGAACCAGCGCGGCTGTTCCTGCGTCGCCTTGGCGTCGTAGTACTTGGACTTCTTCTGGAACTGGGTCGGATCCGGATAGGTGCTACTGGCGACCTCGGCAATCCCGTAGATGCCGGGGACGTCGCAATTGGAGTGGTAGAACAGCACGCCGTCGCCGATCTTCATGTCGTCGCGCATGAAGTTGCGCGCCTGGTAGTTGCGCACGCCGGTCCACGGCTCGGTGCCGACCCGCTTCAGGTCGTCGATCGAGAAATCCGTCGGTTCGGACTTCATCAGCCAGTAGCGCTTGCGTGGACTCATTCGCTCGTATCGGACGGTGCAAGAAAGGTTTCGCGCTCGGTGCAGATCGCATCCATGGGCACATCCCAGGATTCGACCGCGATCGCATCGACCTGCTGGCTGGCGAACGCTGCACCGACCAGCCAGGGCGGCGCGGCGCGATCGCGGCGGAATGCGAAGCTGCGATCGTACCAGCCGGCGCCCATGCCAAGCCGATGGCAGCCTGCATCGAACGCGACCAGCGGTGCGACGACCAGGGCCATGTCCTCGCCGGCGAGCAGGGCATCGGGTGCGACGTCGGGTTCCGGAATTCCGTAGCGGTTCGAGACCAGCGCAGCACCCGGGCGCCACGGCGCGAAGTGCAGGCAATCCCCGTGCAGGACGGGCAGGCAATAGGTGAGCGTCGGTGGCAGGCGCAGTTGCCAGGCGTGCAGTCCGATCTCGCCGTCGACCGCCCAGTAGCCGGCAACGTGGCCATGCCGCGGCATGAAGGGCACGGAGAGCAGGTGTCCGGCGATGCGTTCGGCCGCGGCGATGCGCTCGCTGGCGGGTGCGGTGCGGCGCTGCTCGCGGAGGGCGCTGCGCAATGCGCGGGCGTCCTGGCTCATGGGGCATCCATCATCAGCGGCGGCGGCACGCGCCTGGCTTCGGCAGGCGGCTGCCGGGATGCCGTGGCGCAAGAAAATACGTCCTCCGCCATGTCGATGCATGCCAAACGACCTTGAACCCGGGGTTCAAGTGGGAGCGCCGGGAATCCATCGGGCTTACCGCTGCGAGGCGGGCTTGCACACCCGGTTTCCACTGCGCCCCCGTGGTCGTCATTAAGGGACAAGGCGTATGTTTGTGCACGCCGTCGATCACGGCAGAGGACGCGTCCGGAGTATAGCGTGAGATCGTGCGCGGCCGGATCCGTTCGTCGGTCGGCGTTCATCGCAGGTGGCGACATCGGCTGCATGCAGCCGCCGAACTCAGGCATCGAGCAGCGTATCGAGCTTGCGCTGGAGATCGCCCAGCGTGCGCGCGATCTCGCGGTCGCGATGGCCGGATTCCTCGCGCAGCTGCTGCAGTTCGTGGGCGAAGTTGAGCGCGGCCAGGACCGCGACGCGGTCGACCGCGGCCATGCGGTTGGCACCGCGCACTTCGCGCATCTTGGTGTCGAGCAGCTTGGCGGCCGCCATCAGGCTGTCGCGTTCGCCGGGTTCGACGCCAACGGTGTACTCGCGGTCCAGGACGCGGATGCTGGTCGGCTCGCTGGCGCTCATGTGTGTTGCTCCAGCGACTTGAGCCGCGCGATCATCGCTTCGACGCGCGAACGTGCCTGTTCGTTCTTCGCCAGCAGTTGCGAACGTTCCCCGGCCAGCTGTTCCTGCTGCTGGCGGAGGCTGCGGTTCTCCTCGGCCAGCCGCCGGGTGCGATCGGCGAGCGCGTCGAAGCGTTCGCCCAGAGCGCGCAGCTGTTCGATCACGTCCTGACTGTCCATGTCGGCACGATAGGCACGCGGCGGGGGGCGGTCAAGGCGGGGCCGCAGTCCCGCCTGCCCGGGCCTGGCCCCAGTGCCGGATGAACGACAGGCACTCGTGGGTGTCCAGCGGCGGCGACACCCAGAATCCCTGGACCTCGTCGCAGCCCTTGGCCCGCAGGAAGTCGAGCTGGGCCTGAGTCTCCACGCCCTCGGCGACGACGTTCAGCCCCAGCGAATGGGCCATGGTGATCACCGTGCTGGTGATCGCGGCATCGTCCGGGTCGCGGGAGAGGTCGTTGATGAACTCCTTGTCGATCTTGATAGTCGTGATCGGGAGCCGCTTGAGGTAGGCGAGCGAGGAGTAGCCGGTCCCGAAGTCGTCGATCGCCAGCGACACGCCGATCTCGCGGAACGCCTGCAGCTTGTTCGCCGTCTGCACCGCGTTCGCCATCAGCACGCTTTCGGTCAGCTCCAGCTCCAGCGCGCCGGGCGGGATCCCGGTGTCGGCCAGGACCCGCCGTACCACGTCCGGGAAATTGCCGCGCAGCAGCTGCAGCACCGACATGTTGACCGCGATGTTCAAGTCGGCGAGGCCGTGCTGGCGCCAGCGCTGCAGGGTCAGGCAGGCTTCGCGCAGCACCCATTCGCCGATCTCCAGGATCAGCCCGCTTTCCTCGGCGAGCGGGATGAACACGCTGGGCGGGATCTCGCCGTGCTCGGCGCTGGTCCAGCGCAGCAGCGCCTCGACCCCGGTGATGCGCGAGGAGCGCAACGCCAGCCGCGGCTGGTAGGCCAGATGCAGCTCGCCGCGGTCGATGACCTTGCGCAGCGCGCCGGCGAGGGTGGCGCGGCGACGGATCGACACGTCCATCGCGTCGTCGTAGCGGATGAAGGTGCGGCGGCCGGCGGCCTTGGCCTGGTACATCGCGGTGTCGGCCTGTTTGAGCAGTTCGGTCGGGACCTGGCCGTGGTCCGGGTAGACGCTGATGCCGATCGAGGGCGAGATCGAGATTTCCTGGCGCTCGTCGATGATCAGCGGGGCCTCGAAGGCCATGATGATCTCGCGCGCGGTCTTGTCCGCGTCGGCGAGGCTGTCGAGGTTCTCCAGCACCACGGTGAACTCGTCGCCGCTCAGGCGCGCCACCGTGTGGTGCTGGCCGACGGTCTGCTGCAGGCGCACCGCGGCCGAGCGCAGGATGCGGTCGCCGGCGGCGTGCCCGAGCGAATCGTTGATGTCCTTGAAGCGGTCCAGGTCGAGGAACAGCACCGCGACGCGGTTGTTCTCGCGCCGGGCGCGCACGATCGCGCGCGACAGCCGTTCCGACAGCAGGGTGCGGTTGGGCAGGTTGGTCAGGGTGTCGAAGTTGGCCAGGTAGCGCAGTTCCTGCTCGGTGCGCTTCTGCTGGGTGATGTCGTTGAGCACCGCGACATACAGCGGCGGCTCACCTTCGGCTTCCTGCACGACGCTGGTCTCGATCGCGCAGAGGAACTCCTCGCCGTCCTTGCGCCGCTGCCACATCTCGCCCGAGAAGCGGCCCTGGCGCGTGGCGATGTCGCGCACGTGGCGGTAGAAGGCCGGGTCGTGCTGCGTGCTGTCGAGCAGGTCGGCGCTACGGCCGGCGACCTGCTCGTCCTCGTAGCCGGTCATGCGAGTGAAGGCCGGGTTGACAGAGACGAAGCGGAAATCGCTGTCGAGGACGGTGACCGCTTCGTTCATGTTGCGCAGCACCGCGCTGGCGATGCGCCGCTCGCGCTCGATGTGGCGGTCACTGGTGATGTTGAGTGCGGTGCCGGCGACCCGGCGCACGCTGCCATCGGCGTCGCGCGCCACCACGCGGCCGCGCGCGCGGATCCAAACCCAATCGCCGTTGACGTCGAGGACGCGGTGTTCCGAGCGGAACATCGGGGTCGCGCCTTCGAGGTACTTGCGCAGGCGTTCGCGTGCCAGCGGCAAGTCGTCGGGATGGATCACCTGGGCGAGTTCGACCCGCTGCGGCAGTTGGGGCAGCCCGTCGGATACCGTTTCATCCGGCTGCGACCGGCGCAGCTTGTCGGCGACCAGGTCGTAGTCCCAGTAGTGTTCGCCCGTGGCCCAGAGCGCCAGCTTCAGGCGTTCCTCGCGTTCCCGGAGCTCCCTGACATAGGCCCGCTCGCTGCGTCGCCGCAACGTCATCAGGACTATCAGCGCCGCGACCAACGCCAGCACCAGGAGAATGATCCCCAGCATCAGCAGGTCGGCATGATCGATCAAGGCGAGCCCCTCCGCCGCCGCCCCCCGCGGCAGGAACGCAGTGTAATCCAGTTGCGCGCACGCCAAGCGGGCGCGACGGCCTGAGCGGCATTGGTACACTACGGCCCCCCGGATTCCGGTCGCCTGCCTTGTCCTCGGCCCTGCCTTCCCTGTCCGAAATCGACGACGCGAGCCGCAGCCTCGGGCTGGGCGTCACCGCGCCGGAACTGCATGGCGCGCTGTGCGGCTGGCTGGCGGGCGGCGGCGACGATGATCCGCAATGGCTGGGCAGGCTGCTGGTCGACGACGCGCTGCCTGCCGTCGTCGAAGGCAGCGCCTTCGATCGCATGGCCAAGGCCAGCGCCGCCCAGCTCGAGGACCGCAGCTTCGGCTTCGCGCTGCTGCTGCCGGACGACGATGTCGGGCTGGCCGAGCGCAGCGGTGCGCTGTTCGAATGGTGCCGCGGTTTCCTCGGCGCCTTTGGCCTGGCGGCGGGGAAGGATCCGCCGCTGTCCGACGAAGGACATGAAGCGCTGGCCGACATCGCCAGGCTCGCCGCCGCCTCGCCGCAGGAGGACGGCGACGAGGAGGACGAGGCCGCGCTGGCCGAGATCGAGGAGTTCGTCCGCGTGGCGACGCTCCTGCTGCATGGCGACTGCGCGCTCGGGCCGCGGCATCGCAGGACCCTCAACTGACCAGCCTCAACCGACCGGCCGGTCCGGACCGGCGCAGGGCCGGCGCGACCCCGACTTCCCGGAACACCATGGCCAGCAATCCCGTGATTCCCCGGACCAGTTACACGCGGCGCCGCAAGCAGTTGATGCGCATGGCGGGCAACGACGCGATCCTGATCCTGCCCGCCGCGCCCGAACGCGTGCGCAGCCGCGATACGCACTATCCGTACCGGCAGGACTCGGACTTGCTGTACCTGGCCGGCTTCCCCGAACCCGAGGCGGTGCTGGTGCTGGTCCCGGGGCGCACGCATGGCGAGAACCTGCTGTTCTGCCGCGAGCGCAACCCCGAACGCGAAGCCTGGGACGGGCCCCGCACCGGCCCCGAGGGTGCGATCGATGCCTACGGCATGGACGACGCGTATCCGATCGACGACATCGACGAGATCCTGCCCGGCCTGCTCGAAGGCCGCACGCGGGTGTACTACCACTTCGGACGCGACACCGATTTCGACCTGAAGCTGATCGGCTGGCTCAACCGCGTGCGCGCGCAGTCGCGACGCGGTGCGCAGTCGCCGCATGAGTTCCTCGAACTGGGTCACCTGCTCGACGAGATGCGCCTGTTCAAGTCGCGCGACGAGCTCAAGCTGATGCGCCGTGCCGCCGCGGTCAGCGTGCTGGCGCACGAGGCGGCGATGCGCGCGGCGCGGCCGGGCGTACGCGAGTACGAGCTGCAGGCCGAGATCGAGCGCGTGTTCCGCGCCCACGATGGACACCCGGCCTACGGCACCATCGTCGGCGCAGGCGCCAACGGCTGCGTGCTGCACTACATCGCCAACAACGCGCAGGCGAAGGACGGCGACCTGGTGCTGGTCGATGCCGGCGCCGAGATCCGCGGCTACGCGGCCGACATCACCCGCACGTTCCCGGTCAATGGTCGCTTCAGCAAGGAGCAACGGGCGTTGCACGACCTGGTCGGTGCTGCGCAGGTTGCGGCACTGGCGCAGGCCCGCCCGGGTGTTGCCTACGAGGCCGGCCACGAAGCAGCGGTTGCGACGCTGACCGAAGGCCTGCTCAAGCTCGGCCTGCTCAAGGGCAAGCTGGAAAAGAACATCGCCGACGGCAACCACAAGCGCTTCTATCCGCACAAGACCGGGCACTGGCTGGGCCTCGACGTGCACGACGTCGGCGACTACCGCATCGACGGCGAATCGCGCCTGCTCGAGCCGGGCATGGTGTTCACCATCGAGCCGGGTTTGTACGTGTCGCCGGATGACACGTCGGTGCCGGCGAAATGGCGCGGGATCGGCATCCGCACCGAGGACGACGTGCTCGTTACCGAGGATGGCCACGAAGTCCTGACCGAGGGGCTGGCGCGCAGTGCCGACGAGATCGAGGCGTTCATGGGTGAGCTGACGCGTTAGCCGATGCCCGATCGGCGTCGGCTGCGTCCGCGAACGCCCGGCCGTGAATGACTGGGCAGGACGATCCGAAGCGTGTGTCGTTGCCATGGGTGGCGACACGCGTGTCGAAGAAGCGAGGGATGGCCTGTCGGCATTGGTTGCCCAGCGAGCGAAACGCCAATGCTGGGGAGCCGCGACCCTCACCCCGCGCTGGCGAATTCCTCGCGCGTGAGGTTCACCGGCTCGCCGTCGGTGCAGACCACGTCATCCTCGATGCGGACGCCGCCGTACGGACGGAATGCATCCACGCGCGACCAGTCGACGGCGTCGGCGTGTCCATCGCGCTTCAGCTTCTCCAGCAGCATGTCGATGAAGTAGATGCCCGGCTCGATGGTCACCACCATGCCCGGTTCCAGCACGCGGGTCAGGCGCAGGTAGGGATGGCCGGCTGGCTTGGCGATGGTGCCGCCGGCGTCGGAGGCAGCGAAGCCGGCGACGTCGTGCACCTGCAGGCCGATGCCGTGGCCGAGCCCGTGCGGGAAGAATGCCGAACTCACGCCGCTGGCCAGCGCGGCCTCGGGCGAAACCTTGATCACGCCGAAATCCCCGAGGATCGCGGCCAGCGCCAGGTGCGCGTCCAGGTGCAACTGCTTGTAGTCCGCGCCGGCGCGGACCTGCGCGCCCATCTTCTGCTGGGCGGCGTCGACCGCGTCGACCAGCGACTGAAACTCGTCGCCGGGATCGGCC
This sequence comes from Luteimonas sp. 22616, assembly GCF_052044325.1. Classification (NCBI taxonomy): domain Bacteria; kingdom Pseudomonadati; phylum Pseudomonadota; class Gammaproteobacteria; order Lysobacterales; family Lysobacteraceae; genus Luteimonas; species Luteimonas sp. 22616. Next base: position 2,276,231 of record NZ_JBQEMW010000001.1, on the reverse strand, counting down.
GCGTAGGTGCGGGTGATGTCGCTGGCATAGCCGCCGTGGCTGGCGCCGGCGTCGATCAGGAAGCTGCGCACCGGCTTCGGCGGCAGCCGGCCGAAGTCGGTGTAGTGCAGCACCGCGCCGTGCTCGTTGAGGGCGACGATGTTGCCGTATGGCAGTTCGTTGGAGTCCTGGCCGGCGGCCTGGCAGTAGGCCAGGTGGATGCCGAACTCGCTGGCCCCGGCGCGGAAGGCGCGCTCGGCGGCGCGGTGGCCGCGCACGCCGCGCCGGGTGGCCTCGCGCATCATCGCGATCTCGTACGGCGTCTTGTACGCGCGGTGGTATTCGAGGTAGTCCACCACCGCCGGCGGGTTGTTGGGCGCGAACGCGCCGTACTTGCCCAGCGCGCTCTGCGCCTCGCCGAGGATCGCGCAGCGGGTGGCGTTCTTGGGCAGGTGCTGTTGCGCCTCGTCGGGCTCGCGGATCACCACCACGTCGAAGTGCTCGAGCCAGTATCCGTTCGGGGCTTCGGGTACCACGTGCCAGTAGTCGTGTGGCTGCAGGTACACCAGGCGCGGCTTCTCGCCGGGCGTGTACACCAGCCAGCTGCCGGGGTTGCGGGTCAGCGGCAGCCAGGCCTTGAACTGCGGGTTGGCGGCGTAGGGGTAGTCGCGATCGTCGAACAGCTGGTAGTGCAGGGTGCCGCTGGGGACGACCAGGTGGTCCAGCCCGGCGCGCTCGAGGGCGGCGTCGGCGCGGGTTTTCAGCACATTCAGATGCGCGGCATATAGGATTGCAGGTTCTGCATTCATCGGTGGGGCACGATGGAAAGGTCCGGGCATTCTGCCGCAACCGCGACGCCGCTGCAGGGCGAGGAAGCCGCGGCGCGGTCGCTGCTGCTTGGCATGCCGGCGTGGTTGTTCGCGCTGGCCGGGCTGCTGGCGGGGCTGCTGGTGACCGGCGCGGTGGTGCTGCTGGAGCGCGGCAACCTGCAGGCCGAGGCGCAGCTGCAGGATTCGCAGTTCGCCCGGCGCAGCGTGGCGCAGGTGGCGCGGCAGCTCGAGACCAGCGGCCTGCTGCTGCGCGCGCTGCAGTCGTCGTTCATGGTCGACGACAAGATCGACCGGCAGCAGTTCGCCGGCGTCCACGACAACCTGCGCGCGAAGGAAGTGCTGCCGAGCCTGATCGCGATGGTGTTCGCCCGCCGCCAGGATCCCGAATCCCCCGGCGCCCGCCCGCGCTATATGTACGAGAACGTGGTCCCGCTGGACGGCAATCGCAGCCTGGTCGGCTTCGACATGGCCGCGCAGCCGGCGAACCTGCACGCGCTGCTGCGCGCCCGGGATACCGACCAGCCGGTGATGTCCGCCGCTTTCCCGCTGCGCCAGCCGGTCAGCGACCCGCGCGACGCGCTTGGCGTGGTCGTGCGGCTGCCGGTGTACAGCACCGGCTCGCGTCCGCTCGACGTAGCGCAACGGCGTGAGCGCGAACTCGGCGCGCTGGGCATCAGCATGCGGGTCCGCCCGATGCTGCTGGCCGCACTGCCGCCCGAAGCCCTGCGCCGCTACCGGGTGCGCGTGCTCGACACCACCGACGGAACTGGCGAGGTGCTGTTCGATTCGGAGGCGGGGCCCGTATCCGACGCGCGCAGCCATGGCGGCGACGTTGCCTTCGGCGAGCGCCATTGGCAGGTTCTGCTGCAGCCGCTGGGAAGCGGCTACGACGCGAGCCTGCTGTGGTTGATGGCGGTGACCGGCGCGATCGCCAGCATGCTGCTGGCACTGCTGCTGTGGTCGGCGGCGACCATGCGCAGGCGCGCGGTCACGCTGGGCCGCCAGCTCGCCGAACGCTATCGCGAGAGCGAAGAGCGCTTCCGCACCCTCAACGACCTGCTGCCGGCGCTGGTGCTGATGGCGCGCGCCGACGACGGCTGCGTCGTGTACGCCAACGAGGCCGCTTCCACGCGCCTGGGCGGAAACGTGGCCAGCGGCGAGACTCCGCTGGCGTCGCTGTTCGAGGATCCGGCGCTGCAGCGCGCCCTGTCCACGGCCATGGAGGACGTGCACTGGAGCAATGTCGATACCACGCTGCGCACGCTGGGTGGCGACCGGTTCTGGGCTTCGACGTCGATCAGCCAGGTCCAGCTCGGCGGCCTGGACAAGCTGTTGATGGTCGCCAGCGACACCTCCGAGCAGCGCCAGCTCACCGAACTGCTGAGTTACCAGGCCACGCACGACGCGCTGACTGGGTTGTGCAACCGGCGCGAGTTCGAGCGCAGCGTGCGCCGGACCCTGCAGGCGGTCGCGCGCGGCGGCGCCTCGGCGGCGTTGCTGTACATCGACCTGGACCAGTTCAAGCTGATCAACGACACCTCGGGCCACCTGGCCGGCGACCAGCTGCTGAGCCAGCTGGCGCTGGCGATGTCCGAGCACCTGCGCGGCGAAGACCTGCTGGCGCGGCTGGGCGGCGACGAGTTCGGGGTGCTCGCGCGGGACATGAGCGTCGACGGTGCGCAGTTGCTGGCAGAGCGCCTGCGCACGCGCATCGAGGGACTGATCTTCGTCTGGGAGCAGCGTTCGTACACGATCAGCGCCAGCATCGGCATGGTGATGATCGACCGCGCCGGCATGACCCTCGAGGACGTGTTCGCGCATGCCGACGCCGCCTGTTACATGGCCAAGGACCACGGCCGCAACCGCATCCACGTTTACTCGGCGCAGGAGGACGAGACGGTGCAGCGCCGCGGCGAGATGGAGTGGGCCAACCGCCTGCGGTGGGTGGTCGAGGAGGGCCGGCTGCTGCTCGATTACCAGGAAGTGCTGCCGCTGCAGGGCCAGCCGGAAACCGATCCGCACATCGAATTGCTGATCCGGCTGCGCGACGAGGAGGGCCGGATCGTGCCGCCGGGCGCATTCCTGCCTGCGGCCGAGCGCTACGGGATGATGCCGTCGCTGGACCGCTGGGTGATCGGCGAGGCGATCGCGAACTTCGACCGGCTCCACGCCAGCGGGCGCGCGCCGGGGCGCTGTGCGCTCAACTTGGCCGCCTCGACGCTCGAGGACGAAGGCTTGGCCGATTACGTGCTCGACCTGATCGCCCGCCACGGCGTGGCACCGTCGCGGCTGTGCTTCGAGATCACCGAAACCGAGGCGGTGCGCAACCTGGCGCGCGCGGTGCGGGTGATGGAGCGCCTGCGCGCGGTCGGCTGCCAGGTCGCGCTGGACGATTTCGGCGCCGGCATGTCCTCGTTCGGCTATCTCAAGAACCTGCCGGTCGACGTGATCAAGATCGACGGCAGTTTCATCCGCGAGCTCGACAGCGACCCGATGAGCCGCTCGATCGTCGACGTCATCACCGAGATCGGCCACCAGCGCGGGCTCGACGTGGTGGCCGAATGGGTGGCGAGCGCCAACACGGTCGAGCTGCTGCGCGAACTCGGCGTCGACTACGGGCAGGGGTTCGCGTTGCACCGGCCGGAGCGCGTGCTCTACCAGCGATGATCGGATGGCCGTCGCGCCGCCCGTGGGCCCGCCAGCGCGGGCAGGCCGCGGCGGTCAATGCGCGTCGGTCAGTGCGCGGCGCGGCTCACTCGTAGTGGCCGCCGGGCGCTTCGATCCATTTCTGGAGGCGCATCCGGTGTGCCGGGGCAACGGCGATGAAACGGAAGCCGATCCAGGCCTGGCCCGGTGCGCTGGCGCGGTCCATCCACAGCAGGTGCGCGCCCACTTCCACCGTCGCCGGCTGGCCCCCCTTTCCGTCCGGCAGCGCGAACTGCAGCTGGTAGAGCGCGTCGTCGACCAAGGTTTCGCTGGCGATCAGCAGCAGCCCGCTCTCGGACAGGTTGCCGATGTGGCCGACCACGCGTTCGGTCATCGCGTCGGTGACCAGGATCGTATCGGCCGCCTTGCGGCGGCGTGCGCGGCGGAATTCGTTGATCATTTCGGCTCCAGCAGCGCGGACTCTTCGCCGCGGCCGGCGAAGCTGCGCAGCGCGCTGACCGCCGCCTGCCAGGCGCGGTCGACCAGGCGCCCGCGATCGGCGGTGACGATGCGGGCCTGCCCGGCAGCGATCATGCGCGCGAGGCTGTCGAGCGAATGCTCGCCGACGCGCTGGCCGCGCTGGTTGACGAACAGCGCGTTGTTGGTGACCGGGCTGAACCACGACAGGCGCCGACGCACGCAGTCGCCCTGCTGGTTGACGACGAATTCGATCCAGGCGCCGAACGGCATCACCCGCAGTTGTTCGTAGCGGGCCTGTTCCTCCGGCGTGCGTGGCGGCAGCTTCGGGCCCTTGGCTTTCGCCGGGTCCTCGCCCAGCCGTGCGCGGGCCTTGAGCTTGATGGCCAGCTCGGTGCGCGAGGCGGGATCGTCCTCGCCTTCGGGCACGCGCTGGGTCAGGCGCTGCGCGATCACCCCGGCCTCGTCGACGTGGTAGCCGACCTGGCCGAGCGCTTCGGCCACGTGCGCGGTCAGCGCCGGATCAACGGGTGCGTCGTCGTTGCTGCAGGCGGAGACGATCTTCTGCGTGGCCTCCACCTGCCTGAGCCATTCGTCCGAGCCTTCGCCCTGCCGCAGCAGGGTCAGAGTGAGCACGTCCGCCCAGGCCTGGTGAAGCAGCGCGCGCGCGAACTTGGCCAGACGCCGGTCGCCGACGATCGCGTCGAGCGTTTCGGTGGCGCGCAGCTTGGCGACCTCGAGTTTTTCCTTGCCGCGCGCCGCCTCGACGTGCCGGCGCTCGAGCAGCTCGGCCTTGCGCACCTGTTCCTGCAGGTGGGTCTCGAGCTTGTTGTTGCTGGCGTCGAAGACCGCATCGTCGCCGTCGTAATTCTCGACGACGTGGGTCACCGCCTGTTGCAGCGGCAGGAGCATCCGCGGGTCGTAGTCGTCCTTGTCCAGCCACCTGGCCGCGGACTCGGCGACGGTGTTGAGCAGCCGCCGTGCCGGGTGGTGGCCGCGCACGAAGAACGCGCGGTCCTGCAGCGCGACGCGCAGCAGCGGCAGCTGCAGGCGGCGGATCAGCGCGGCGGCGGGCGCGTCGGCGCGGATCTCCTCCTCGATCTGCCCGTACAGCATCGACAGCAGTTCGAAGGTGTCGTTGTCCCGCTGCGACAGCGTCGCGCCCTTGCCGTGCTGCTGGCGCGCCTGGGCCAGCAGCGTCTGCTTGACGTCGTGCAGGCTGCGCCCGTTGCTGGTGGAGGGCGGCTCCACCTGCAGGACGCCCAGCGCACTGAACACGTCGCGGGTGCTCAGTTCGTCGCGCGGCCCGCCGGGCTGGTGCGGGCGCAGCTTGCCGATCAGCGCGCGCCGCCCGGCCATGAGCTGCTGCAGCATGGCCAGCGACGCCGTTTCGTCGCCGCCGTCCGGATCGTCACGGGGTTCGCCCATCCAGGCGGTGTGCGGGCGTGGCTGCGCCGACGGCGGACGCTTGTCCGGCGAGACGGCGGGTGCGTCGGCGGGCGCGTCCGCGGAGTCGGCGTCGCCGCGTGCGCGCCGGCTGCCGGCCGGAGCCGGGCCGCCTTGGCCAGGCTCCGCCCGGGCTCCCGCTCCGGTGCCGGTCGCACGTGCGCCGGCGGCTTGCTGCGGTTCGCCCTGCGGCGTGGCGCGTGCGCGCACCGGCACGAAGGTCAGGCCGGGCAGGATGCCGTCGGCATCCATCGTTTCGTCCAGCTTCTCGAGGATGCGCGCGTAGCCCGCCATCACCTGGCGATCGAAGATGCGGTACAGCAGCAGGCGCGCCTCGTAGGGCACCTGCAGCGTCTGGCTGGCGTCGCGCATGGCCCGGCACAGCGCGCGAGGGCCGAGCGGGATGTGCTCGGCGTCCAGGGCCGGGCTGCCGGCGAGCACGCCGAAGCGCTGGCCCAGCAGGTGCAGCGGCAGCGCAGCCCGCGCCTCCTGGCGGATGGCGACCTCGCGCAGCACCGCGCCCTCGTCCATCACCTCGTCCTCGACCAGGCTCAGGTTCTGGAAGCGCACGCGCGCGCCGGACTCAGGCGTTTCCGCCGCCGGCTGGGTAGCGCGGATCGCGGCGACCCCGGCTTCCAGCTCGAGCATGAAGCGCGGGATCAGGTCGGCGCTGTTCATGCGCAGGGTGCGCAGGGTCTGCATGTAACCCGATTCGACGCCGGGATTGCGCGCCATGTCGGCGAGCCGGAACAACTCCTGCTCGAACTCCTTGAGCATCGTGCCGAGGCTGTTGTCCAGTTCGACCGAGACCAGCGAAAGCGCGTGTTCCAAAGCTTTGCGCACACGCCGGGGCAAACCGGCGGCGGCAAGCGTGCGCGGCGTGGCATCGTTCGATGGCGTCGAAGCGGACATGGATGCGATTGTGCTCCCCCCGTGCGCTTCTTATCACGCCGGGGGCGGCCGGGGCCAGCGTACGGATTCCGTGCAGGCCTTCGGCCAGCGCCGATGACCGGCAGCGCCGTGGAAGCGCGTGCCGGCGCTAGGCGTCCAGGAACAGCGCGATCACGTCGTTGCCGAAACGCCGACCCAGTGCCGTCGGCCGGACGTGGCCGCCGTCGACCTGCAGCCAGTCGCGATCCCGGGCCTGCGCGAGCGGCGCGGCGATCGCCGCGCGCGGCAGCCCGGTGCGCGCCTCGAACTGCGCCAGCGGGAATCCCTCGACCAGGCGCAGGGCATTGAGCATGTACTCGAACGGCCTGCGCGCCGGTTCGATGGTTTCATCGCCGCCGATCGCCCCCGCGCCGCCCGCGGTGGCGAGGTAGGCTGCCGGGTGCTTGTGCTTCCAGCGCCGCATGATCGACTGTTCCGCGCCCAGCGTGAGCTTGCCGTGCGCGCCGGCGCCGATGCCGAGGTAATCGCCGAAGCGCCAGTAGTTGAGGTTGTGCGCGCACTGCCGTCCGGGCTGCGCGTAGGCGCTGACCTCGTACTGCGCGTAGCCGGCGTCGGCGAGCATCTGCTGGCAGCGTTCCTGCATGTCCCAGGCGGCGTCTTCGTCGGGGATGTCCTGCGGCGGCCTGGCGGCGAACACGGTGTTCGGTTCGAGCGTCAGCTGGTAATGGGAGACGTGCGCCGGCTGCAGCGCCAGTGCGCGCTCGATGTCGCGCTCGGCCATCGCCAGGGTCTGCCCGGGCAGCGCGTACATCAGGTCGAGGTTGAAGTTGTCGAAGCCGGCATCGCGGGCCAGTCGTACCGCGGCCTCGGCCTCGGCGCTGTCGTGGATGCGGCCCAGGCGCTGCAGCACGGCATTGTCGAAGGTCTGCACGCCGAAGCTCAGCCGGTTCACGCCGGCGGCGCGGTAGTGCTCGAAGCGGCCGTGTTCGGCGGTGCCCGGGTTGGTTTCCAGGGTGATCTCAAGCCCCGGCGCGAAGCGCAGGCGCGCGCTGGCGCCCTGCAGGAACGCGTCGATCGCCTCGGCCGGGAACAGGCTCGGCGTGCCGCCGCCGAAGAACACGCTGTGCACGGTGCGGCCCCAGGCCAGCGGCAGGTCGAAGTCGAGGTCGGCCAGCAGCGCTTCGACATACTGGTCGTACGGCGGGGTGCCGCCGGCACCGCGGAACTCGTGCGAGTTGAAGTCGCAGTACGGACACTTGCGCACGCACCAGGGCAGGTGGACGTACAGCGACAGCGGTGGCGGGGTCAGCATGGCGGGCATTGTAGGAGCCGCTGGTCCTGCAGGCGCGCCTGCTCTTGCAGGAGCGGCTTCAATCGCGAGCTCCTTGCACGATGAATGGATCGCTTGCAGGGGCGCACTTGGGTGCGACAGACCTTGCCGGCGATACCAGTCACGCCCAAGTACCCCTGCAAGGGAGGATCATCTTCCGCGAAAAGCTCGCGGCTGAAGCCGCTCCTACAGGGATGGGAGCTTTTCGCGCAGCGCCGCCAGCGCAAGGCCGCGGTGGCTGATCCGGTTCTTCAGCGCCGGATCGAGTTCGGCCGCCGACTGGCCGCGCTCGGGGTCGAGGAACACCGGGTCGTAGCCGAAGCCGCCGGCGCCGCGGGGCGCGTGCAGGATGCGGCCGTGCCAGCTGCCCTCGGCGATCAGCGGCTGCGGGTCGTCGGCATGGCGCAGCAGCACGATCGAGGCGTGGAAATGCGCGCCGCGCCGGTCGTCTGGCACCTCCCGCAGCGTGTCGAGCAGCTTGTTGATGTTGGCCTGCGCATCGCCGTGGCCGCCGGCATAGCGCGCGGAATACAGCCCGGGCGCGCCGCCCAGCGCGTCCACGCACAGGCCCGAGTCGTCGGCCAGCGCCGGCAGCCCGGTCACGCGCGCGGCGTGGCGCGCCTTGAGCAGGGCGTTTTCGACGAAGCTCAGGCCGGTTTCCTCGATGTCGTCGACGCCGAGTTCGCCCTGCGCGACGCAGTCGATGCCGCTGTCGCCGAGCAGATCCGCGAACTCGGCCAGCTTGCCGCGGTTGCCGCTGGCGATGACCAGCTTCACCGGCGCATTTCCAGCAGGTCCCAGCGGTTTCCGTACAGGTCCTCGAACACCGCGACCGTGCCGTAATCCTCCTGCCTGGGGGCCTCGACGAAGCGCACGCCGCGCGCGCGCATGGCCGCGTGGTCGCGAGCGAAATCGTCGGTCTCGAGGAAGAAGCCGACCCGGCCGCCGGTCTGGTCGCCGACACGGGTGCGCTGGTGGTCGTCGGCGGCGCGCGCCAGCAGCAGCGCAGTCGCGCCGGCGCCGCGCGGCGCGACCCGCACCCAACGCTTGCCTTCGCCACGCGGCGAATCCTCCAGCAGCTCGAACCCGAGTGCGCCGGTGTACCAGGCGATGGCCTCGTCGTAATCGGAAACGACGACCGCGACGGTGGCGATGGACTGTGTCATGCGCGTCTACCGCGGCGGGGTTAGCGCGCCAGCGCCTCGCGCTGCGCGGCCAGCAGTTCGCCGATGCCACGTTCGGCCAGGCCGAGCAGGGCGTCGAGTTCGTCGCGGCGGAAGGCGTGGCCTTCGGCCGTGCCCTGAAGCTCGATGAAGCCGCCGCCGTCGTTCATCACCACGTTCATGTCGGTGTCGCAGTCGCTGTCCTCGGCGTAGTCGAGGTCGAGCACCGGCACGCCGCGGTAGACGCCGACCGACACCGCCGCCACGGCGCCGAAGATCGGATCGCGGGCGATGTCCTTGCGCGACTGCAGCCAGCGCACGGCGTCGACCAGCGCCACGTAGGCGCCGGTGATCGCGGCGGTGCGGGTGCCGCCGTCGGCCTGCAGCACGTCGCAGTCCAGGGTAATGGTGCGCTCGCCGAGCGCGCGGCGGTCGACGCAGGCGCGCAGCGCGCGGCCGATCAGGCGCTGGATTTCCAGCGTGCGGCCGCCCTGCTTGCCGCGCGCGGCCTCGCGATCGTTACGGGTATTGGTCGAACGCGGCAGCATGCCGTATTCGGCGGTGACCCAGCCCTCGCCCTTGCCGCGCAGGAAACCCGGGACGCGGTTTTCGACGCTGGCCGTGCACAGCACGCGGGTGTCGCCGAAGCTCACCAGCACCGAGCCTTCCGCGTGACGGGTGAAGGCGCGTTCGATGCGCACCTCGCGCAGCTGGTCGGGCGCGCGGCCGCTGGGACGGGCAGGAGCCTGCGGGGCAGGAGTGGACATGGAGGTGGTTACCGGACGCGGCGCGCGAGTTTAGCAGGGCACCGCATGCCGATCGGTGAGCATGGACGCAGGTGGCCGCCTGCACGTCGCGGCATGCGCCGGCGGGCGATGTGCGTGGGTGCAAATCCACGCCAGGGCGCCGAAGCGCATCCCCGAACCCGGGGCGCTCCGGCAACGGCCCCTGCTCCCCGCAATGGCATACTTCCAGCCCGATTCTTCCCGCAGGCACCACATGATCCGCAGCATGACCGCCTTCGCCGCCGGCGAACGCTCGACCGAATGGGGCACGCTCGGCTGCGAGATGCGCGCGGTCAACCATCGCTTCCTCGAGCTGGGCGTGCGCCTGCCCGACGAACTGCGGCTGCTGGAGCCGGCATTGCGCGAGCGCGTATCGGCGCGGGTGTCGCGCGGCAAGGTCGACCTCACCCTGCGCCTGCGCGCCGGCGAGGGCGGCGGCACGCTGCAGGTCAACGATGCGCTGCTGCAGCAGTTGGGCGACCTGGCGACAGGCATCGACGCGCGCTTCCCGGCGCTGCGCACCCAGTTCATCGACCTGTTGCAGTTTCCCGGCGTGCTGCAGTCCAGGGCCGGCGACCCGGCCGCGCTGCACGCCGAGGCGATGGAACTGCTGGACGAGGTGCTCGCCGAATTCGTCGCTTCGCGTGAACGCGAGGGCGGCAAGCTGGTCGCCGCGATCCTCGAGCGCGTCGACGGCATTGCCGCGCAGGCCGCGCAGGTGCGCGAGCTGATCCCGGTGATCCGCGCCGGCCAGCGCGCCAAGCTCGACGCCCGCATCGCCGACCTGGCGCAGGCCGCCGATCCCGGGCGCGTGGAGCAGGAGCTGGTGCTGTGGCTGCAGAAGCTCGATGTCGACGAGGAGCTCGACCGCCTCGACAGCCACGTCGTCGAGATCCGCCGCATCTTCACCCAGGACCAGCCGGTCGGCCGCCGCCTCGATTTCCTGCTGCAGGAGTTCAACCGCGAGGCCAACACCCTGGGCTCGAAGTCGGTCGACGCGCGCACCAGCAACATCGCGGTGGAGCTGAAGGTGCTGATCGACCAGATCCGCGAACAGGTGCAGAACATTGAGTAACGGGGATTGGTGATTCGTGATTCGTGATTCGAAGAAGCGCAGAGCCGGGAATACGGGAGGTTGGTTTTGACCCATCACGGATCACCAATGGCCGATCACGGCTCCATGCGCGGCACCCTCTTCATCGTCGCGGCGCCGTCGGGCGCCGGCAAGTCGAGCATCGTCAACGCGTGCCTGGCACGCGACCCCAACATCTGCCTGTCGATCTCCTACACCTCGCGCGCGCCGCGCCCGGGCGAGCACCACGCCGAGCACTACAACTTCGTCGGCCGCGACGAGTTCCAGCGCATGATCGATGCCGGCGACTTCTTCGAGTACGCGCTGGTGCATGGCGACTGGAAGGGCACGGCGAAGCAGGCGGTGGAGTCGCGCCTGGCGGAAGGCCGCGACGTGCTGCTGGAGATCGACTGGCAAGGCGCGCGCCAGGTGCGCGAACAGGTGTCCGGCGCGGTCAGCGTGTTCATCCTGCCGCCGTCGCGCGAGGCGCTCGACCAGCGCATGCGCAAGCGCGGGCAGGACAGCGAGGCCGTCATGGCGCAACGCCTGGCCGCCGCGCGCGAGGAGATGTCGCACTACGACGAGTTCGACTACGTCATCGTCAACGAGCATTTCGAGACCGCCGTCGACGAGATGTGCGTGATCTTCGCCGCCAGCCGGCTGCGCCGCGAGGTGCAGGCGAGGCGCCACGCGGCGTTGGTCGCCGCGCTGCTGGCCGAAGGCGAATAGGCGTGGCTTCCCCGCAGGAGCGGCTTCAGCCGCGAGCACCTGCATTGGGAATAGCCGCAAACGCTCGCGGCCGAAGCCGCTCCTGCGGGGGGCGAGGCTCCCGGACGCCCTGAAAGTCCCGCAAGTGGTTGATTTTCCGGCGCAACGCTTGTGCCGGGGGCGGCCAATCCAGTAGAATCCGCCTCCCCCTATCTATTGAATCGACGGCCCGACCGGCCGCCGGGAGAGTTATGGCCCGCATCACCGTGGAAGATTGCCTGGAAGTCGTCGACAACCGCTTCGAGCTCGTCATGATGGCCGCCAAGCGCGCGCGCCAGCTCGCCAATGGCGTCGAGGCGCAGATCGACAACACCGAGAACGACGACAAGCCGACGGTGCTGGCCCTGCGCGAGATCGCCGCCCGCCGCATCGACCAGCCGTACATCGACGCCGTCGACAAGGCCGAGCGCGAGCGCAAGGAGCGCGAGGCGCTGGAATGGGCCGCCGCCGAAGTGGTCGCCGACGAGGACATGTCCAAGGGCGACGACCTGTAAGACCGGAAACCGGCACGGGGAAGCGGGGGCAGGACCCCGGCTCCCGGCACTTCCTGCCCCATCCGTGCCCGCACGACGACCCCGCGAAAGCGGGGTTGTTGCGTTCTGGCCGCTGAATGCGCAGGCGGCCCGGTGGCGGTGGGCTGCCCGGCGGGCGCCGATTCGCCGTTCCCGACTCCCCATTCGCGGCATTTCGCCTTAGGCTCGACCCCATGACCCCCGCCGAGCCTGCCCACCTCGACACCGCGACGCCCGCCGACGACTCCGTCCCGGATTACGTCCTGGACCTCGAGCGCGCGGCCGACTACCTGCCGCCCGCACAGCGCGCGCTGCTGCGGCGCGCCTGGGCGGTGGGCGCGGCCGCGCACGCCGGGCAGCTGCGCAAGTCCGGCGAACCCTACATCACCCATCCGGTGGCGGTGGCGCGGGTGCTGGCCGAGCAGAACGTCGACGTCGAGACCCTGGTCGCGGCGATCCTGCACGACACCATCGAGGACACGCCGCTCGATCGCGATCAGCTCGCGGCCGAGTTCGGCGAGACCGTGGCCGAGCTGGTCGACGGCGTCACCAAGCTCGACAAGCTCAAGTTCCAGGACCGCCAGGAAGCCGCCGCCGAAAGCTTCCGCAAGATGCTGCTGGCGATGGCGCGCGACCTGCGGGTAATCCTGATCAAGCTCGCCGACCGCCTGCACAACATGCGCACCCTGGGCGCGCAGACGCCCGAGGCGCGCGAGCGCATCGCCCGCGAGACGCTGGAGATCTACGCGCCGATCGCCCAGCGCCTGGGCATGAACCTGATCAAGGCCGAGCTGCAGGACCTGGGTTTCCGCGCGCTGCACCCGATCCGCCACGCGGTGCTGGAAAAGCGCATCCGCGCCCAGCCGCTGCTGCGGCGCGAGGCGCTGGCGCGGATCGAGGCGCAGCTGGCGCAGAAGCTGGCCCACGAAGGCCTGCAGCACAAACTGGTGGGCCGGGTGAAGTCGCCGTGGAGCATCTACAACAAGATGCAGGCGGAGGGCAAAACCTTCACCCAGGTGATGGACGTGTTCGGCTTCCGCGTCATCGTCGGCACCGTGGCCGACTGCTACCACGCGCTGGGCGTGGTGCACTCGGTCTACAAGCCGCTGGACGGCCGCTTCCGCGACTTCATCGCCATTCCCAAGGCCAACGGCTACCAGTCGCTGCACACGGTGCTGTTCGGCCCCTACGGCTCGCCGATCGAGGTGCAGATCCGCACCCAGGAGATGGACCTGATCGCCGAACGCGGCATCGCCGCGCACTGGACCTACAAGCACGGCGGCGAAGCGCCCAACAGCGCCCAGGTGCGGGCGCATTCGTGGATCAGCAACCTGCTCGAATCGCAGCGCGGCACCGGTTCGTCGCTGGAGTTCCTGGAGAACGTCAAGGTCGACCTGTTCCCGGACGAGGTCTACCTGTTCACGCCCAACGGTGACATCCTGGCGCTGCCGCGCAACGCCACCGCGCTCGATTTCGCCTACGCGGTGCACACCGACGTCGGCAACCAGGCGGTGGCCGCGCGCGTGGACAAGAAGCTGGTGCCGCTGCGCACCAAGCTGGTGAGCGGGCAGAAGGTGGAGATCGTGACTGCGAAATCCTCGATGCCCAAGCCGCAGTGGCTGGAGTTCGTGGTCACCGGCAAGGCGCGCACCGCGATCCGCCACCAGCTCAAGCACCTCGAGCACGAGGATGCCGTGCAGCTCGGCCACAGGATGCTCGACCGCGCGCTCGAGGAGCGCGGCAGCTCGCTCGAACGCCTGCCGGTCGCGCGCCTGGAGGCTTACCTGGGCGAGCTGCGCTATCCGCGGCTCGAAGAACTGCTGGCCGACATCGCGCTGGGCAACCGCATGCCGGCGCAGGTGGCGCAGTCGCTGACCCGCGACGAAGGCGGCACCCTCGAACTGCTCGACACCGCCACGATGCCGCGCAGCGGCGACAAGATCCTGATCACCGGCAACGAGCGCGGCATCATCACCTTCGCCTCGTGCTGCATGCCGATTCCCGGCGACGACATCATGGGCTACCACACCACCGGCCGCGGCATCATGGTGCACCGGATGGAATGCCCGAACGTGGCCGACTACCGCAAGTCGCCGGAGCGCTGGGTCGCGATCGGCTGGGACCGCGACGTCAGCGGCGACTTCGGCGCCGCGCTGCGGGTGGAAGTGGAGAACAGCCCCGGCGTGCTGGCGCAGGTGGCCGCCGCGATCGCCGAGGCGCACTCCAACATCGACGGCGTCGAATACCTCGAGCGCGACACCAACATCGCCGCGATCCGCTTCTCGATCGAGGTCAAGAGCCGCAAGCACCTCGCCGACGTGATCCGCCGCACGCGCCGGCTGCACGTGGTGCACGGGGTGCAGCGGTTGTAGGAGCGCCCAGGGGGCGCTCCTACTAGAATCACCGGTTTCCATCAGCGGACCCATCACGCCATGCCACGCCAGCCCATCCATACCGATCTTGCCCCCGCCGCCATCGGCCCCTACTCGCAGGCCGTGCGTGCCGGCAACACCGTCTACCTGTCCGGCCAGACCCCGATCGATCCGGCCACCGGCCAGCTGGTCGAAGGCGACATCCGCACGCAGGCGCGGCGCGCGTTCGACAACCTCAAGGCCGTGTGCGAGGCCGCGGGTGGCTCGTTCGACGACATCGTGCGCGTTGGCCTGTACGTGACCGACCTGGGCCAGTTCGCCGAGGTCAACGCGGTGATGGCCGACTATTTCAGCCAGCCGTATCCCGCGCGTTCGACCATCGAAGTATCGGCGTTGCCCAAGGGCGCGGCGTTCGAGGTCGATGCGGTGATGGTCACCGGCTGAGGATTCTGCAGGAGCGGCTACAGCCGCGAGCTTCAATCCTTCAGAGGGCGCGCGATCCGATCCGGCGATACGGACGGCAAGACCTCGCGGCTGAAGCCGCGCTGCAAAAGGCCTACGGCGCCGCGCGCATCGCGCTCGGCGCGGTGCCGGTCCAGCGCTTGAACGCGCGCCGGAACTCGCGCGCGTCGCGGAACCCGACGCTGGCACCGACCTGGGCGATCGGCAGGTCACTGTCGCGCAGCAGTTCGCGGGCGCGTTCGCTGCGCACTTCATCGTGGATCGCGCGGAAGCCGCTGCCGGCGGCGACCAGCTGCCGGCGCAGGGTGCGTTCGGTGAGGTGCAATTCGGCGGCGATGTCGCCCAGCCCCGGTGCCTCGTGCAGGCGCGCGCGCAGCAGCTGGCGCACCGCGGCCACGATTTCGCCGCTGGCCGGCCCGCGCGGCATCTGTGCCCGGCACAGGGCCAGCGCCTGCTGCGCACTGACCGGGTTGTATGCCGGCAGTCGCCGCGACATCCACGCCGGGTCCACCAGCTCGCGGTTGCGCGGCATGCCGAAGCGGACCTCGCATTCGAACAGCGCTTCGTACTCATGCGCGTACACGGGCGCCGGGTAGGCCAGCTCCAGCCGCAGCGGCCGGAACGACGGCCCGACCAGGCCGCGGCACAGCATCAGCGTGCTGGCGAACAGCTCCTCGCACAGGAACGGCAGGATCGCGTCCTCCGGCGCGCGCGGGCTGGCGACGAAGCACAGCGCCTGCGGGTCGGACGCGTCGAGCTCCAGGTCCATCAGGCTGCCGGAGACCGGCGAGTACTGCAGGCCGATCGCCACCGCGTCGCCGAACGTGCGCGCGGTCATCATCGCCAGCCCGAGCAGGCCGAAGTTGCCGGTGGTCTGCTGCCGGCCCAGGCGCAGGCCGACGTCCGGCTCGGGCAGGTCGCGCAGCGCGCGCTGCACCACCCGGCTGGCCTGGCGGTAGGACACCCGCACCGAGGCATCGTCGACCTGGGTCCGGGTCAGGCGCAGACCGGCGAACCAGCGCTCGCAAGCGATGCCCCGGTCCTCGGCCATCAGGCACAGCCCGGACAGGATGTTGGTGGAGATGCTGGCGGCGGTCAGGCGCGGGTCGAGGGCGTCGCGATTCATGCGGTTTCTGCCAGTTTGTCCGTTTTGCCCCCCGTGAGTATGCCGCCAATGCCCTCCACCCGCATGGGCGGGAGCGCCGAGACTGTGGCGGGGAAGGCCGCCGCCGTGTGCAGGCCGGGAGATGGGACCGATGGGGAAGATGACGCTGTTCGCGCTGGCCGCCTGTGGCCTGTTGGCCGCCTGCGGTGGCGGCGGTACCGACCAGGCCGCGCCGGCGGCGTCCGCCGACGCCAGCTACCAGAAGACCCTGCAGCAGCAACTGCTGGACGCCAAACCGGGCGACGTCATCGAAATTCCCGTCGGCCGCTTCAGCTTCGACCGCAGCCTCAGCCTGCGCGTGGACGGGGTGACCATCCGCGGCGCCGGCATGGACAAGACCGTGCTCAGCTTCAAGGGCCAGCGCAGCGGCGCCGAGGGCCTGATCGTCAATGCCAGCGGCTTTACCTTGGAAAACCTCGCGATCGAGGACAGCAAGGGCGACGGCCTGAAGGTCAACGAGGGCGAGGACATCGTCATCCGCGGCGTGCGGGTGGAATGGACCAACGGCCCGCACACCGACAACGGCGCCTACGGCCTGTACCCGGTGCAGACGAAGAACGTGCTGATCGAGGACTCGGTGGTGATCGGCGCGTCGGACGCCGGCATCTACGTCGGCCAGTCGCAGAACGTCGTGGTGCGTCGCAACCGCGCCGAGCGCAATGTCGCCGGCATCGAGATCGAGAACTGCATCGACGCCGACGTGTACGACAACGTCGCCACCGAGAACACCGGCGGCATCCTGGTGTTCAACATGCCCGACCTGCCGCAGCCCGGCCACACCGCGCGCGTGTTCAAGAACCGCATCTTCAAGAACAACACCGACAACTTCGGCCGCAAGGGCACGGCGGTGGCGGCGGTACCAGCGGGCTCGGGCGTGGTGATCATGTCCAATGACAAGGTCGAGATCTTCGACAACGAGATCGCCGACAACAAGACCGCCAACGTGCTGATCGCCAGCCATTACTCGGCCGGCTACGACAGCAAGTACAAGCCGTCGGCGAAGTTCGATCCGTATCCGGAGCAGATCTTCATCCACGACAACCGCTTCTCCGGCGGCGGCGACTCCCCGGACGGGCTGGACATGAAGGCGCTGAAGGTGGCGATGTTCGGCCTGGGCGGCCATTTCCCCGACGTGTTCTGGGACGGCTACGTCAACGCCAAGCGCGCCGAAGGTCCGCAGATCTGCGTCCAGGGCGCCTCCGGCGTACTGAACGCCGACGCGCCCAACAAGTTCAAGAATCCGAAGTCCGACGCCAAACCGTTCGACTGCAAGCTCGATCCGCTGCCGGCGGTGGAGCTGAAGCAGGCTTGAGGCGATGGTCGATCTCCTTTTTTGCCGTCATTCCCGCGAAGGCGGGAACCCAGTGACTTTGCGTCTTCCCGCGCTTGGCTGCGTCCGGTTGAGCCGAGAAAACCGAAGTCACCGGGTTCCCGCCTTCGCGGGAATGACGGCGCGTTGTGCCGCCATGGTGGCCATCCTGCTGCTGGCCGCCTGCGCCCGCACGCCAGCACCCGTGACCTTCCACGCCGACGGCTACCCCGGGAAGCTCAGCGACTGGAACGTGGTCTACCGCGACGGCGACGCGCTCGCATTGAACGACCGCGTGGTGCCGTTCGACCTCAACACGCCGCTGTTCAGCGACTACGCGCACAAGCTGCGCACGATATGGATCCCGGAAGGCACGATCGCACGCTACCAGCCGCACGAGGCGCTGGATTTTCCGGTCGGCACCATCATCAGCAAGACCTTCTTCTATCCGACGGCCGCCGGGAAAGACGCGGTCGCGCGCACCGACGACACCTCGCACGACCACACCGGCGAAGGCCTCGACCTGCGCAACGTGCGCATGATCGAAACCCGCCTGATGGTGCGCCGGGAACAGGGCTGGGTGGCGATTCCCTACGTCTGGAACGAGGCGCAGACCGAGGCCACGCTCGAGCGCACCGGCGCCGACGTGCCGCTGCAACTGGTTGCCGCCGACGGCAGCCGCGAGGACTTCGTCTACGAAGTGCCGGACCAGAACCAGTGCGCCGGCTGCCACGCCAGCAACAACACCACCCGCGAGATCGTGCCGCTGGGGCCGAAGGCGCGTCACCTCAACAAGGACTACGACTACGCCGGCGGCCGCGAAAACCAGCTCGCGCACCTGCAGAAGATCGGCTACCTGCGTGGCGTGCCGGGCGCCGACGCGCCGCGCAACGCCGACTGGCGCGACGCCGCGCACGCCAGCCTCGACGACCGCGCGCGCGCCTACCTCGACATCAACTGCGGCCACTGCCACAACGAAAAGGGGCCCGCGGATACGTCGGGCCTGTGGCTCGACGTCGGCGACCATCCTCCGCGCCACCTCGGACTGTGCAAGCCGCCGATCGCGGCCGGGCAGGGCACCGGCGACCACCGTTTCGGTATCGTGCCGGGCAAGCCCGACGAATCGATCCTGGCCTACCGCATGGCCAGCGACGATCCGGGGGTGAGGATGCCGGAGCTGGGTCGCGATACAGTCCATCGCGAAGGGGTCGAGCTGATCCGCGCGTGGATCGCGGCGATGGAAGGGGATTGCAACGAAGCCTGAGCCGGACGCGGCATCGCCGCGGCCACGACGCACCACGACAACCTGCAGCACCACCTGGGGAAGGGAGAACACGATGTCGCTGAAGCAAGGAATCCTCTGCACCTGTCTGCGCCGCGCCCTGGTGGGCGCGTGCGCCCTGCCGCTGGTGGCACTGGCGCAACAGCCGCCACCGGAACCCGCCATCGCGCCACAGGCGCAACCCGCCGCCGACACCGCGCAGCGCGACGACGCGCTGACGCTCGACCGCATCATCGTCACCGCGCAGAGCCGCGAGCAGGAACTGCAGGACGTGCCGATCGCGCTGCAGGTGATCGACGCGCAGATCATCGACGACGTCGCCGCCGAGGATCTGGGCGACCTCGACAGCTTCGTGCCCGGACTGGTGGTCAACAGCCAGCAGCCCACGCAGCCCAGTTTCGAGCTGCGCGGCATCAGCACCGACGACTTCGGCATCGGCACCGATCCTGCGGTGGGCGTGTACGTGGATGGCGTCTACGCCGGACGCGGCGGCGGCGTGCTGTTGCCGTTCACCGACGTCGAGCGCATCGAGGTGCTCAAGGGCCCGCAGGGCACGCTGTTCGGCCGCAACACCGCCGCCGGCGCCATCTCGATCATCACCCGCAAGCCCGGCAACGAGCAGGAGGCGCGGGCGAAACTTCGGCTCGGCAACTACGGCAAGCAGTATTTCGAGGCGATGCTCAACCAGCCGGTCGGCGAGGAGTCGGCGTTCCGTATCAACGGGCTGTTCAACCACAGCGATGGCTGGATCGATGACGCGGTCACCGGCGAACACCTCAACCCCGAGAACAACTGGGCCACGCGCGCTGCGTTCCGCACCCGCTTCGGCGACAACACCACCGCCACGGTCAGCTGGGACCACGAAAACCTCGACCAGCGTGCGGTGGCGACCACCGGCATCGTCGCGCTGCCGGCGGCGCCCGGGATCCCCGGGCTGCCGGTCGACGAGTCGGCCTACCTCGATCCGCGCAAGATCCCGACCGTCAGCGACGCGGTCGGCAGCAGCGAGTTCCGCCGCTTCGACGGCGTGACCCTGATCGTCGACCACGCCTTCGAGTGGGGCGGCCTGACCTCCACCACGTCGTGGCGCGACTACGACTCGGCCAACGCCGCGGTCGACGAGGACGGCACCAACCGCCGCGACCTGTACGTGGATTCGACCAATACCGAGAGCAACACCAGCGTCTACCAGGAGTTCAAATTCAACGGCAGCAGCGATCGCCTGGATTGGGTGGCTGGCGCGAGCTATTTCCGGGAGAGCGCGGACCAGACCAGCGAGGTCAATACCTATACCGACGCGGTTGACACGATCGTCCGCAATCTCGGCATGGGCCTGCCGCCGCAGGTCGATCCGCAAGGCCGGCTGTTCGGCTTCGTCAGCGACGTGGCCGCGGCCAACGGGATCCCGCTGAGCCTGATGGGGCACCGCTGGAACGAGAAGTTCATCAACACCGGCGACACCAAGGCCTATGCGGTGTTCGGCGACGTGATCTGGCACGCCACCGACCGGCTCAACCTGACGTTCGGCCTGCGCTGGACCCGCGACGAGAAGGACTTCACCTGGCTCAACAATCCGCGCTCGGCGCCGACCCTGGATGCCACCCTGGCGCAACTCGATGCGTTCGGGTTCTTCGCCGCGCTCAACCAGATGGGGCTGCCGATCTCGCCGGACACCTTCATGTTCGACATCGCCTTCATCGACCCGCCGGCGATGCTCAACAAGGGCGTGCTCAACAAGGCGTCCAATTCATGGACCGACCTGAGCCCGCGCTTCGTCGTCGACTACCACTTCAACGACGACACCATGGGCTACGCCTCGCTGGCCAAGGGCTACAAGGCCGGCGGCTTCAACTCGCTGCAGATCGACAGCGATTTCGACAACGAGGACGTGTGGAACTTCGAGACCGGCATCAAGCAGGCCTTCCCGGACCTGCGGTTATCTTACAACGCGTCGGCCTTCTACTACGTCTACGACAACCGCCAGGCGGTGCGGCTGGACATGACCACGTCCATCCCGCGCTACGTGGTGGACACCTCGGACCTGGAGGCCTACGGCCTGGACTTCGACACCCGCTGGCAGGTCACCGACGGCCTGGCGCTGGACTTCAATGCGTCATACATCGACTCGACCTACAAGGACTACGTTACCCCCGAGGGCATCGACGTCAGTGGACAAGCGACCGGCATCCCGAAGTGGTCGGCGGCGATCGGCCTCGACTACCTGTGGCGGATGAACGAGGGCGGCGACCTGCGCTTCACCCTGCGCCACGCCTACCGCGGCGCGACCCGCTGCAGTGACGAGTCGCAGTCGCAGGGCACCTGCGGCATCAGCCCCGCGCTGGACCTGGGCGAATCGCAGCAGCTGACCAACGCCCGCATCGCCTGGACCTCGCCGCTGGGCCACTGGACCTGGGCGGTGTACGGCCGCAACCTGCTGGACAACCAGTACATCAACTCGCTGGGCACCTACGGCAAGACCGTGCTGGGCACCGTCGGCGCGCGCGTCAGCGAGCCGCGCACCTATGGCGTCGAGGTGGGCGTGAAGTTCTGACGATTCACCCGGCGGGGCGACATCCCGGTGCCGCGCGGCACCGGGATCCGCGCCGCACGCGGCTCACTCGCGCCGCGGCGCCTGCGGCACGTACTCGGACCCTTCCTCGCGGTCGCGATACAGCGCGGCGCGCACCAGCAGCATCAGCGTGATCGGCGTGGTCACGGTGAGGAACACCCCGATCAGGATTTCGTTGAAGATCGGCCGGCCGTGCAGCACCGAGAAGCAGGTGATCGAACCGGCCAGCATGAAGAACGTGCCGAGCGTGGTGCCGAGCGTGGGCGCGTGCACGCGCTGGTAGAAGTTCTTCAGTCGCAGCAGGCCGAGCGAGCCGATGAAGGCGAGCAGCGCGCCGGCCAGCACCAGCACCGCCACCAGGATCGCCGCCCACGGCGGCAGGGCGTCGAGATGGCTCATTCGATCACCTCGCCGCGCATCAGGAACTTCGACAGCGCCATGGTGCTGGCGAACCCCAGCAGCGCGATGACCAGGCCGGCCTCGACGTACAGCACGCTGCCGGTGCGGATGCCGATGGTGAGCAGCAGGATCATCGCGTTGACGTACAGCGCGTCCAGCGCCACCACGCGGTCCTGCGCGCGCGGCCCGCGCACCATGCGGATGATCGAAAAGCCCATGGCCAGCAGCAGCAGGATCTGCGCCAGCGTGATCGCGACGAAGAGCAGGCCATGGCTCATTGGAAGATCTCCAGCAGGGGGCGTTCGTAGCGCTGTTGGATCGTGCTGATCCAGGTGCCTTCATCGACCAGGTCGAGGACGTGGATCAGCAGGACGTTCGCCGCGGGGTCGTAGCTGACCCAGATGGTGCCGGGCGTGGAGGTGATGATGCAGGCCAGCACGGCGAGGCCGTGGTGGTCGGTGAGCGTCAGCGGAATGGCGACGAAGCCGGAGCGCACCTCGCCTGCGCCGCGCAGGATCAGCCGGGCGACGGCGAAGTTCGAGCGCACGATGTCGAACACGACCCGCAGCAGCAGCCGCGCCGCGAGCGGGTAGTTGCGGATGTGCGCCTTCGGCGGGCGCAGCAGCCCGAACACCTTGGCCAGCGCGATGCCGAGCGCGATGCCGAGCAGGACCATGCCCGGCGACAGGCTCTGGTTGAGCACCAGCCAGATCACGGCCAGCAGGCCGGACAGCAGCGGATAGGGCAGCCAGCGCCGGAGGAGGGTCATGATCGCGCGCCTTCCGGCGGCAGGACGCCATGGATGTAGTTCGCCGGGTCGTGCAGCTGGTGCGCGGCGTCGTGCAGGAAGTCCAGCGGCGCCTGCACGACAACGGTCAGCAGCAGGCACAGGCCCAGCAGCAGCACGATGGCGCTGATCTCGGTGACGCGCGCCTGCGGGAAGCGCCGGTCCGGCTCGACCCAGAAGATCTGGATGCCGGCGCGACACATCGCGACCACCGTGCAAAAGCCGGCCACGATCACCACCGTGAACAGCACCAGCGTGCCCGTCCGCTGCGGCGCGTCGAGTGCAAGCGTGTCGAGCATGGGTGCGAGCAGCGCGAACTTGGCCAGAAAGCCGGACAGCGGCGGCAGCCCGGCCAGCAGCAGCGCGCAGGCGAGGAAACTCACGCCGAGCATCGCGACCGGCGCCGGGATCACCACGCGGCTCTCGTCCTCGTCCGCATACAGTTCGTCGCTGCGCGACTCGCCATCCACCGGTTCATATGGCTCCAACTGCAGCGCATCGTCGGCTTCCTCTTCGCCCTCCGGCGCGAGCAGGCCGGCGACCAGGAAGAACGCAGCGACGCCCAGCGTGGAGACCACCAGGTAGGCCAGTGCGCCGGCGGTTACCGCGGGTTGCTGCAGGGCGATCGCGCCCAGCAGGGTGCCGGAGGAAATGATGACGTTGTAGCCGGCGAGCTTGCCGAGGTCGCGCGCGCCGAGCATGCCGACGATGCCGGCGACGATCGTCGCCACGCCGCCCCACAGCATCCAGTCGCTGCCGAAGTGGCGGGACGCCGGCCCGGCATCGTCGCCGAACAGCAGCAGGCTCAGCCGCAGCAGCACGTAGATGCCGACCTTGGTCATGAGCGCGAACATCGCCGCCACCGCCGGCGCGGAGGCCGCGTAGGTGCGTGGCAGCCAGAAGCCGAGCGGCCACATCGCGGTCTTGATCAGGAATGCGACCCCGAGGATCGCCGCGCCGGCATGCAGCAGGGTGCGGGTGTTCTCCGGCACGGTCGGGATCAGTTCGGCCAGCGCCGCCATGTTCAGGGTGCCGGTGACGCCGAAGATCAGGCTGACGCCGAGCAGGAACAGCATCGAGGCGGTCAGGTTGACCGCGATGTAATGCAGCCCGGCGCTGACCCGCCGCGCGCCCGAGCCGTGCAGCGCCAGCCCGTAGGACGCCGCCAGCAGCACCTCGAAGAACACGAACAGGTTGAACAGGTCGCCGGTCAGGAACGCGCCGTTCAAACCCATCAGCAGGAACTGGAACAGCGGCTGGAAGTAGTGGCCGCGGTGCTGCCAGCGGGCCAGCGCGGCCGGCAGCACCGCCAGCGCCAGCACCGCGGTCAGCAGCAGCATCAGCGCCGACAACCGGTCCGCCACCAGCACGATGCCGAAGCGCGCCGGCCAGTCGCCGATGCGGTAGACCGCGGCCATCGCGCCATCGCTGCCGGACTGCGCGGTGGCCAGCAGCAGCATCACCGCCAGTGCAACCAGCCCCAGGCACGAGGCCAGGCTCAGTCCCACCACCAGGCGCTGGCGGCGTTCGCCGGCGAGCAGCTGCAGGGCAGCGACCAGCAGCGGCAGCACGATCGGGGCGAGGGCCAGGTGCGGACTCACGGCGTGCCGTCCCCGCCGTCGACGTGATCGTTGCCGGTCAGTCCGCGCGAGGTCAGCAGCACCACCAGGAACAGCGCGGTGGTGGCGAAGCCAATCACGATCGCGGTCAGCACCAGCGCCTGCGGCAACGGATCGGTGTACTGCTCGATCTTGCCCGCGACCTCGCGCAGCACCGGATCGGCGCCGGTGCGCAGGCCGCCGATGGAGAAGATGAACAGGTTCACCGCGTAGGAGATCAGGGTCAGCCCGATGATCACCTGGAAGGTGCGCGGCCGCAGCAGCAGCCACACCCCGGACGCGACCAGGACCCCGATGGCGATCGCCAGCACCAGTTCCATCAGCCCGCGCCCTCCGGTTCGGCAATGTCATCGGCCACTACTACGGTGCGCGGCCGGCGCAGCGACTGGTGCGCCAGCGCGATCAGCATCAATGTCGTGGCACCCACCACCAGGCAGAACACGCCAAGATCGAACAGCACCGCCGAGGCCAGCGGTATCCGCCCGAGTAGTGGCAGATCGGCGTACTGGAAGTGCGAGGTGAGAAACGGATGGCCGAAGAGCAGCGAGCCGAGCCCCGTGCCGACGGCCAGCAGCAGGCCGGTCCCGATCCAGCGCACCGGCAGCACCCGCAGGTGCGTCTCGACCCAGCGCGCGCCGCGCGCCATGTACAGCAGGATCAGCGCCACGGACACGGTGATGCCGGCGGCGAATCCGCCACCGGGCAGGTCGTGCCCGCGCAGGAACAGGTGCACGCCGAACAGCAGGATCACCGGGAACATCAGCTGCACGATCAGCCCTGGGATCATCAGGTAGTGGGCCAGCGACTGGTCGATGATGCGATCCGATCCGGCCGGATCGGAGACCGAATTCCGCCGCTGCCGCCGCAGCGCGTTGATGCTCTCGGCCGCCGGGCGGAAGCGGCGCAGCAGCACGAACACGGTCAGCGCCACGATCGCCAGCACGCTGATCTCGCCCAGCGTGTCGAAGCCGCGGAAATCGACCAGGATCACGTTCACCACGTTGCGGCCGCCACCTTCGACATAGGCGCGCTCGAGGAAGAAGCGCGAGATGGAGTCGGCCACCGGGTGCATCATCGCCGCGTAGGCGAGGCTGGCCACGCCGGCGCCGACGACCAGCGCGATCAGCGCATCGCGCCAGCGCTTCAGGCGCGTCAGCGGGGCATCCGGCGACAGGCCCTGGATGCGCTTGGGCAGCCAGCGCAGGCCAAGCAGGATCAGGATCGTGGTCACCACCTCCACCAGCAGCTGGGTGGCCGCCAGGTCAGGCGCGGACAGCCACACGAAGCTGATGCACGACACCAGCCCGGCGCCGCCGGTGAGCACCAATGCCGCGAGGCGGTGGAACTTGGCCTGGGTGGCGGCGCCGATCGCGCACGCCGCGCCGAGCAGCCACAGCAGGGCGAACGCCGGGTCGATATCGGCCCAGCGTGGCGGCGGGGCGTCGAACGGCGCGGTGGTCGCGGCCAGGCTGCCGGCCAGCAGCGCGACCAACACGATCAGCAGCAGCTGCGGCTGCAGCCGCCGGGCCGGGAAGAAGCGCGCCAGCCAGCCCGGCAGGTCGACGGTCACGATCGCCAGAGTGCGTTCGAAGGTCCGCTTGCCGCTGATCCGCCCGAGCAGCGGCGTGCTTTCGCAGCGGTTGAAATACCCGCGCAGGGCGACGAAAAGCAGGCAGCCGGCGATGAAGGCGACGATGCTCATCTGCAGCGGCGCGGTCCAGCCGTGCCAGATGACCAGGCTGTAGGTCGGCGTCTGCGCGCCCAGAACCGAACGGGCGGCGGCTTGCAGCGACGGACCGATCACTTGCGCCGGCAGGATGCCGACCAGCAGGCAGGCCAGCGCCAGCAGGCCGATCGGCACGCGCATCCACCGCGGCGGCTCATGCGGCTGGCGCGGCAGCTGCGTGGACACCCGGCCGAAGAACACGCCGCGCACGAATCGCAGTGAATAGGTCACGCCGAATGCACTGGCCGCGATCGCGAGCACCAGCGGGACCACGTCGACCAGCAGGCCGCGCTGCGCTGCCAACGTCTCGGCGAAGAACATTTCCTTCGACAGGAAGCCGTTGAGCAGCGGCACGCCCGCCATCGCCGCGCCGGCGATCACCGCCAGGGTCGCGGTGATCGGCATGAAGTGGCGCAGGCCGCCGAGCTGGCGCAGGTCGCGCGTGCCGGCCTCGTGGTCCACCGCCCCGGCCGCCATGAACAGAGACGCCTTGAACGTGGCGTGGTTGACGATGTGGAAGATCGCGGCGACCACGCCCAGCGCGCTGCCCATCCCGACCAGCATTGTGATCAGGCCCAGATGGCTGATCGTCGAATACGCCAGCACCGCTTTCAGGTCCTGCTGGAAGATCGCCGCATAGGCACCCAGCACCAGGGTGACCAGGCCGGCCGTGGAGACGATCCAGAACCACTGTTCGGTGCCCGCGAGCACCGGCCAGAAGCGCACCAGCAGGAACACGCCGGCCTTCACCATCGTCGCCGAATGCAGGTAGGCCGAGACCGGGGTCGGCGCCGACATCGCCTGCGGCAACCAGAAGTGGAACGGGAACTGTGCGCTCTTGGTCAGCGCGCCCAGCAGGACCAGGACCAGCGTCGGCGTATACAGCGCGTGCCCGCGCACCAAATCGCCCGCGGCGAGGATTGCGTCCAGGTCGTAGCTGCCCACGATGTGGCCGAGCAGCAGCACGCCGGCGAGCAGGCACAGGCCGCCGCCGGACGTGACGATCAGTGCCATCCGCGCACCGTCGCGCGCGGATGCGCCGTTGTGCCAGTAGCCGATCAGCAGGAACGAGAACAGGCTGGTCAGTTCCCAGAAGAACACCAGTTGGATCACGTTGCCGGACATCACGATGCCGAGCATCGCGCCCATGAAGGCCAGCAGCAGCGCGAACAGGCGCGACAGCGGATCGTCCGCCGGCATGTAGTAGCGGGCGTAGACGCCCACCAGCATGCCGATGCCGCAGATCAGCAGCATGAACAGCCAGCTGAAACCATCCACCCGCAGCGTGAAATCCAGGCCCAGCGTCGGCGCCCATTCGAACACGTGGCGCAATGCATCGCCGCCCGCGACCGCCGGATACAGCGACACCGTGAGCAGCAGGCCGGCCAGCGCCGTACCGGTCATCAGCCATGCGGCCATGTCGCGGCCGCGGCCGCGAAGGACAAACACCACCAGGCTTGCCAGGAATGGCAACCAGAGGATGGCGCTTGGCACGACGTGGTCAGGCATCGGTCACGGGTTCGGTGGAAGGGGGCGTGGCATGTCGGGCAGCGGCCGGTGGCGCCCGGCGTACGCGCTGGAACTGGCGAAATGCTGCCGCGCGGGGAGGTGGGCGCTGTCGGTGCTCAGGACGAAACTCGGGTCGAAAATCAGGTGGGTCGGACTCCCGCGATCAGGATGGAAAAGCGGCCCGGACAATGCGCAGCGCGCGCTGCAGGCGCTGCATCGTGCAGGGAAGTCGGGTTGCCCGGGCAGCGAAAATCGATCGACTTGCGATGCGGCTTGGCAGTTCCGATTCTATACGGCAACTCCTATACGGCAACGATCGCCACATGCCGGTGATTGTGCAATGGTGGGTTGCATTCCTGGCTTCGAGCAGCGACTGCTGCAGGGAGATCAAGCATGAGCAGCGCCGACCCGGTCCCGAACCGGCCGAACCGGATCCTGATGGCCACCGACCTCAGCGCCCGCTGCGATCGCGCGCTGGATCGCGCCATCCAGCTTTCCGGGCAATGGCAGGTGCCGTTGCTGGTGGTGCATGCGGCGCCGCGCGAGGCGATCGGTGCCTGGTCGGCGATGGAGACCCTGGCGTCGATCCGCCAGCGGATCGGGCGCGAACTGCAGGGCGACGTCGCCGACGCCGACATCCACGTGGAGGAAGGCGAGCCGGCCGAGGTGATCCTCGACGTGGCCAGGCGCGAGCACTGCGACCTGATCGTGCTGGGCGACACGAGTGAACTGCCGGGGCGCCGGCTGCTGGGCAATACGGTCGAGACCCTGGTGCGCAGTTCTCCCACATCGGTGCTGGTCGTCAAGCGGCGGCCGCGCGGTGCCTATCGACGCGTGCTGGTGGGCACGGACCTCACCCCGGAATCGCGCCACGGCCTGGACACCGCGGTCGCGCTGTTCCCGCGCGCGGAGCTGACCCTGCTGCATGCGCTGGACATCCCGTACGAATCGCTCTGGCTCGATCCGGCGCGTCGTGCCGACCTCAACCGGATGGAGATGGCCACGATCGAAGCATTCGTGGTCGAGGCAAGGCTGCCTGCCGACCTGCGCTCGCGCATGCAACTGCTGGTCGAGCACGGCCATCCCGAAAGCATGCTGCGCAGGCACGCGATGGAACACGACAGCGACCTCACGGTCATCGGCGCGTTCCGCCGCGGCCTCGCCTTCCACCTGCTCGTTGGCGGCACCACGCGCCGGATCGTGCAGGTCGCGCCGAACGACGTGCTGGTGGTGCGTGCGCCGGTGCAGCCCGACGCCCGTCGGCCGGCAGAATCCGGCAGCGCTTGAGGGGCTTGCGCACCGCGCGCGGGCGCTTGTCCACGCGTGGCCGCCGCGATGCGGGTGGAATCCTGACGCGCCGACCCGGACAACCCCGACCCCGCGCCGCGCGCAGGCGGGGTTTTTGTTTGGGTGCGATCCCGGCATCCTTGTGCGATGCCGGTTCCTCCTGCCGCTGCGTCTCCCGATCCCGCCCACGCTCCGCTGACCGGCTTGCCGGGCGTCGGCCCGCGGGTGGCGGAGAAGTTTGCCGCGCGCGGCATCACGACGCTGCAGGATCTTTGGCTGCAACTGCCGCGCCAGTACGAGGACCGCACCCGGCTGAGCCCGATCCGCGGCCTGCAGGCGGGCGTCGCCGCGCAGGTCGAGGGCGTGGTCGAGGCGGTCGAGCGCGGCTTCCGCTACCGGCCGATGCTGCGCGTGGCGATCGGCGACGAGTCGCAGGCCACCCTGGTGCTGCGCTTCTTCCACTTCCGCGCCGCGCAAGTGGCGCAGTTCGCGCCGGGCACGCGCGTGCGCTGCTACGGCACGCCGCGGCTCGGCCAGCACGGACTGGAAATCGTGCATCCCAGCTACCGGGTCGTTGGCGAGCACGAGGCCGGTGCGCTCGGCGACCGTCTCGATCCGGTCTATCCGGCGATCGAGGGCATCGGCCCGGCGACGCTGCGCAAGCTGATCAGCCAGGCACTCGATCGCTTGCCCGACGCGGCCACGCTGGAACTGCTGCCGCGCGACTGGCTCGCCGGCGAGCTGCCGGGCCTGCGCGAGGCGCTGCTGACCATGCACCGACCGCCGCAGGACGCCGATGTCGCCGCACTGGTTGCCGGCACCCATCCCGCGCAGCGCCGGCTGGCGCTGGAGGAACTGCTTGCCCATCACCTGAGCCTGCGACGCCAGCGCATCGCCCTGCAGGCGCACGCCGCACCGGTGCTGGAAGGTCAGGCATTGGCCGAACGCCTGCGCGCATCGCTGCCGTTCGCGCTGACAGGCGCGCAGCAACGGGTGTTCGCGCAGGTGCGCGAAGACCTCGGCAAGCCGGTGCCGATGCTGCGGCTGGTGCAGGGCGACGTCGGCAGCGGAAAGACCGTGGTCGCGGCGCTCGCCGCGATGCTCGCCGTCGAAGGCGGCCGCCAGGCCGCATTGATGGCGCCAACCGAACTGCTCGCCGAGCAGCATTTGACCAACCTGCGCACATGGCTGGAACCGCTGGGCGTGCGCATTGCATGGCTTGCCGGCAAGGTCACCGGACGCGCGCGCACGGCGGCGCTGGCGGAGGTGGCCGATGGCCGGGCCCAGGTCGTCGTCGGCACGCATGCGCTGATGCAGGAAGGCGTCGCGTTCCACGACCTCGCGCTGGCGATCGTCGACGAACAGCATCGATTCGGCGTGCACCAGCGCCTCGCGCTGCGCGACAAGGGCGGCGAGGGTGGCCGCGTGCCGCACCAGTTGGTGATGACCGCCACGCCGATTCCGCGCACGCTGGCGATGGCCGCGTACGCCGACCTCGACGTCTCGGCGATCGATGAGCTGCCGCCCGGCCGCACCCCGGTGCAGACCGTGGTGCTGGGCGCGCAACGGCGACCGGAGCTGATCGAACGCATCCGCGGCGCCTGTGCGGAAGGCCGCCAGGCGTACTGGGTGTGCACGATCATCGACGAGTCCGACGAGATCGTCGCGCAGGCCGCGCAGAGCACGTTCGAACTGCTGTCAGGCGCGCTGCCGGAGCTGCGCGTGGGTTTCGTGCACGGGCGCATGAAGGCGGGCGACAAGCAGGCGGCGATGCGCGCGTTCAAGGCCGGCGAGCTCGACCTGCTGGTGGCCACCACGGTGATCGAAGTCGGCGTCGATGTCCCCAATGCTTCGCTGATGATCGTCGAGAACGCCGAACGCCTCGGCCTGGCGCAGTTGCACCAGCTGCGCGGGCGGGTCGGGCGCGGCAGCGCGGCCTCGAGCTGCGTGCTGCTGTACCAACCGCCGTTGTCGCAGATGGCGCGGCAGCGGCTGGAAACCATGCGCGAGACGAACGACG
Organism: Luteimonas sp. 22616; assembly: GCF_052044325.1. Lineage (NCBI taxonomy): Bacteria > Pseudomonadati > Pseudomonadota > Gammaproteobacteria > Lysobacterales > Lysobacteraceae > Luteimonas > Luteimonas sp. 22616. The sequence continues at coordinate 2,245,826 of NZ_JBQEMW010000001.1, read as the reverse complement.
GTTTCGTCATCGCCGAAAAGGACCTCGAACTGCGCGGCCCCGGCGAACTGCTGGGCACGAAGCAGACCGGCCTGGCCGCGTTCCGCGTCGCCGACCTGGCCCGCGACGCCGACCTCCTGCCGCTGGTGCACCGCATCGGCGAACGCCTGCAACGCGAGGCGCCCGGCATTGCCGACCGGCTGGTCGAACGCTGGATCGGCGGCGCAGCGCGCTACGCTTCGGCCTGAGCGAACTTTCACCCCGCGGCCGGGAGTGCGACACTCACCCGCCGAACAGAGCAACGATCAGATGACCGAACGGACCCCGCTGCTGATCGACACCGACCCCGGCGTCGACGACGCGCTTGCGCTTTTGATGGCCTTCGCCGATACCCGCCACGAGGTCGTGGGCCTCACCATCGCCGCCGGCAACGTCGGCCTGCGCCACACCGTCGCCAATGCGCTGAAGCTGTGTGAAGTGGCCGGCCGCGGCGACATCCCCGTGTACGCCGGCTGCGAGGCGCCGCTGCTGTACCCGTCGCCCGATGCCGGCAACGTGCACGGCCAGGACGGTTTCGGCGACGTCGGCTACGAAGCCGCCGCACGTCTGCCGGAAACCGAGCACGCTGCGCAGGCGATCCTGCGCCTGTCGCACCAGCACGCCGGCAAGCTGCTGCTGGTCGCGCTGGGGCCGCTGACCAACGTCGCGCTGGCGCTCAAGCTCGACCCGACGCTGCCCGAACGCGTCGCGCGGCTGGTGGTGATGGGCGGCGCGGTGACCTGCCACGGCAACATCACCCCGGCGGCGGAGTTCAACGTCTATTTCGATCCCGAAGCCGCGCACATCGTGTTCGAGGCCTTCCCACAGTTCGACCTCGCCGATTGGGAGGCGACCGTCGCCCATGGCCTGCATCACGACAGCGTCGTGGAATGGCTGCGCAGCGGCGGCGACGTCGCGGCCTTCTACGAGCGCATCTCGCGCAAGACCCGCGAGTGGTCGGCGGACCGCCGCGGCGACCACTGGCATTCCGCCGACGGGCTGGCGATGGCCTACGCGCTGCACCCCGACGGGGCGCTGGAAACCGCCGGGCGCCCGCTGGATGTCGTCCTGGACGGCCCCCACAGCCGGGGCGCGACCATCGTCGACTGGCAGCGCCAGACCGGCCGGCCGGACCGGGCGCGGATCCTGCTGCGCTACGACCAGGCGCGGTTCGAGGCCCTTGTCAGGGGCGCGGTGGGCGCCGCCTGAGGTGGCTTGCGCCGGGCGGGCGGGGCGGGCTAAAATGCCGCTCTTGTCCACAGCAGAACCGGTGCCGCCATGAAGGCCGACATCCACCCCCAATACAACGAAGTCGTGTTCCAGGACGTGACTTCCGATTTCAAGTTCCTGACCCGCTCGACCCTTGGCAGCAAGGAGACGATCAAGTGGGAGGACGGCAACGAGTACCCGTTGATCAAGATCGACATCTCGTCGGCCACCCACCCGTTCTATACGGGCCAGAACAAGATCATGGATACCAGCGGCCGCGTGGACAAGTTCCGCAAGCGTTACGCGAAATAAGACGCAAGGCAGCGTCGCTGCCCGCGCGCACGAACGGCCGCCACAGTGCGGCCGTCGTCGTTTCCGGCGTGCCTGTTCGCGATCCCCGTGCGCCACGGCCGGAACGCTGCGTCCAGCCTCCGGGCGGGTGCAGTCGAGTCCGGGCTCCAGCGCGCTGTGCGATAATTGTTGCATCGCGGCACGCCGCGGATTCCACCCATCCCGTGCCGGCCCCGCCAGCGGTGCCCGGACGGGCCACGAGGAGTGCACCAGTGTCCGAACCATCCGCAATCGATCAAGTCACGCTCAACGCCGGCGACAAGGCGGTCACCCTGCCGGTGGCACGCGGCACGCTCGGCACCCCCTGCATCGAGATCGCGAAGCTGCCGAAGGAAACCGGCTACTTCACCTACGACCCCGGCTTCACCGCCACCGCCTCGTGCCGGTCGGCGATCACCTACATCGACGGCGATGCCGGCGTGCTGCTATATCGCGGCTACCCGATCGAGCAATTGGCCAAGGAGTCGAACTTCCTTGAAGTCGCCTACCTGCTGATGCACGGCGAACTGCCGGACAAGCAGGCATTCAACGGTTTCGAGCACGAGGTCACCCATCACACGATGCTGCACGAGGCCTTCAAGGGCTTCCTCGGCGGCTTCCGCCACGATGCGCATCCGATGTCGATGCTGGTGGGCATGCTCGGCTCGATGGCCAGCTTCTACCACAACGATCTCGATTACGACGATCCGGAGCAGCGCCGCCTGGCCGCGATCCGCCTGATCGCGAAATTGCCGACCATCGCCGCCGCCTGCCATCGCCATTCGGTGGGCTGGCCGCTGCGCTATCCGCGCAACAACCTCGAGTACGTCCAGCGCTTCCTGCACATGATGTTCGAGGTGCCCAGTGGCCCGCTGGAGATCAACCCGGTCGCGGCCAAGGCGCTGGACCTGCTGTTCATCCTGCACGCCGACCATGAGCAGAACGCCAGCACCTCCACGGTGCGGCTGGTCGGCTCCACCGGCGCCAACCCGTACGCGTGCATCGCTGCCGGCGTGGCCGCGCTGTGGGGCCCGGCGCACGGCGGCGCCAACGAGGCGGTGCTCAAGATGCTGGCCGAGATCGGCACGGCCAAGAACGTGCAGTCGGCGGTCGACAGGGCCAAGGACAAGGAATCGGGCTTCCGCCTGATGGGCTTCGGCCACCGCGTCTACAAGAACTTCGACCCGCGCGCCAAGATCATCCGCGAGATGTGCCACCAGGTGCTCGAGGAACTCGGCGTCAACGACCCGCTGCTGGAAGTGGCGATGAAGCTCGAGGAAGCCGCGCTCAAGGACGACTACTTCGTGCAGCGCAAGCTGTACCCGAACGTGGATTTCTATTCCGGCATCATCTACAAGGCGCTGGGCATCCCGACCGAGATGTTCACGGTGATGTTCGCCATCGCCCGCACCGCTGGCTGGGTCGCACACTGGCTCGAACAGCAGGAAGACCCGGAGTTCAAGATCGGCCGCCCGCGCCAGATCTACACTGGGCACGACGTGCGCGACTACGTGGCGGTCAGCAAGCGCTGATCCCCGCAGTATTCGCACGACAGCAGACGCCCCGCATCGCGGGGCGTTTTCGTTTTGGTTCTTCTCCCGTGAGGATGAATGTTCGATTGCACGCTTCGGCGCCACGTGGCGAGCCCGATGTGGCCGGCAGGCCTCCGGGGCGAATGTCCCCCGGTATCCGCCTGCGGCGGATACCTCCTCCTTGATTTCGCCCCGAAGGCCTACCGACCACGTCGGGCTGGGGATCGCAGGCATGCCGAAAGCAAAGCTCTCGGCCTTTGGCTTGTGGAACAACGTGCAAGTCGAACGCGGGTGCGAATGCCCTTGGGGGCGAAGTAAAGGAGGAGGCGTCGGCCAACGGCTGACGCCGGGGGACATTCGCCCCCAAGGGCATTCGCACCCGCGCCCAGCCAGTTTGCAGACGCAGCGCTTTCCCCTCAAAGGGGAGAAAGGCCTTGGGCGGGCCCGTTCGATCAGTCCTGCCCGAGCTCGTAACCGTCGATCTCGTTCTGGACCAGCAGTTCGCGCAGCTGCGCGGCCGAGGCGCGCTTCATCGGCTTCTCGTCGATGCCCGACAGCGGCGCTTGGCGTAGGGCGTCGGCCGGCAGCACGGTCAGGTCGAACGTCAGGTCCTCGGCGCTGAAGATCCAGGCCGGGAAGTCGCCCTCGCGCGTGCGGTCCAGGCGCAGGTGCCGGCTGCGGGCATCGGCGGGGATGCGGTGCTCGTCGAGGAAGCGCGGCACCGCGTCGGCATCGTCGGTGTACAGCTGCAGGGCGACCGGAGTATTGGCGTCGGCAGTGCCGTCGAGTACCGGGCCGACCAGGCGCGCGTCGAAGCCGGCGAAGAATTCCAGTGCGCGCAACGCAGCCTCGCGGCGCAGGCGCAGGGCGGCGCGGTGGCTGTCGCCGAGGAACAAGCGCTGGTACTCGCGCAGCGCATCCTCGATCTCGCGGTTGCGCGGCAGCGAGGCGTCATCAAAGATGCCGAGTCGGGTGGCGGCCTTCAACTTCGCCTGGTGGAAGTCGCGGATGCCGCCCTCGGCCATCAGTTTCGCGGCTTCGTGGGCGAGGCGGTGCCGACGTTCGCGCGTGCGCGTTTCGGCGTGCTGACGGGCGCGGTGCATGTTGCCTCCCAGCAGGAGTTCCGCGACGACTTTACAGGATGCCGCGGGGAAGTCGATCCGCAAGCCGGCGCGTTCATCCAGCGATCACATCCGCCGTCACCGGTCAGGTGGACGGCGGCCAGCCCGCGCGCGGCCGGAGGGTGGCGCGGTCAGAAGATGTCGAACGCTTCCTCGTCCAGCGTGTCGTCGGTGTTGTAGTCGGTGTAGTTCTGCATGCGTTCGAGGTCCTCGACCTTGACGTACTCGGTGATCCCGCTGCCGCCGCCGTCGGCGATCAGCGTGCCGTTGGCGGACACCGACACCTTGACCATGCCGTCGGGCGGATCGTTCGGCATGATCGGGCGGTCCTTCAGCGCGGCGCGCATGTAGTCGATCCAGATCGGCAGCGCGGCGCGGCCGCCGTACTCGCGGTAGCCGAGCGAACGGAAGTCGTCGCGGCCGACCCAGACGGTGGTCACGACGTCGCCGCCGAGGCCGGAGAACCAGGCGTCGCGGTAGTCGTTGGTCGAGCCGGTCTTGCCGGCCACGTCCTCGCGTCCCAGCACCTTGGCGGCGGTGCCGGTGCCGCGCTGGACGACGTCGCGCATCATCGACACGATCTGGTAGGCGACGCGCGGATCGATCGCGCGTGGCGCGAGCACCGTGTCAGCGGGTGGGGCCGCCGGCTTCTCGGCCGGTGCCGGGGTTTCGCCGGCCTTTGGGGCCGGTTTGGCAGGTGCGGTTCTGGCAGGGCCGAGGTTGAAGCCGTCGACCACGTTCGAAACCACCACGGCCTGCGCGCCGCCGACCGCCGTGCAGCTGCGGCAGGCGGTCGCCGGCTTTTCCTTGAAGATCACCTTGTTGTCGCGGTCGCGGACTTCATCGATGAACCACGGGGTGATCCGGAAGCCGCCGTTGGCGAACACCGAGTAGCCGCGCGCAACGTCCATCGGCGGCAGCGACGCGGTGCCCAGCGACATCGACAGGTTCGGCGGCAGCAGCGCCTCGTCGATGCCGAAGTGGCTGATGTAGCGGCGCGCGTAGTCGACACCGATCGCATCGAGCAGGCGCACCGAGACCAGGTTGCGCGACTGCACCAGCGCTTCGCGCAGGCGCATCGGACCGGCGAAGTTGCCGCTGTCGTTCTGCGGCCGCCAGACCTTGCCCTGGCGCATGCGGAACACGACCGGCGCGTCGAGCACGATCGAGGCCGGGTTGTAGCCGCGCTCGAACGCGGCCGCATACAGGAACGGCTTGAAGCTCGATCCGGGCTGGCGCCGTGCCTGGGTGGCCCGATTGAACTTGCTGCCGGCGAAACTGAAGCCGCCGGACAGGGCCAGCAGCGCGCCGTTCTCGGGGTTCAGCGACACCAGTGCCGATTGCGCGCGCGGCAGCTGGTCGAGGCGCCAGGACACCTTGACCTCCGGCGCCGTGGCGGTTCCGGCACCCGCTTCGGCATCGGTCGCGTCGGCAACCTTGTCCTTCGCGGTGTCGCCGGCCTTCTTTACAGGTGTCTCGATCCTGCGCACGCGGACCAGGTCGCCGCGCTTGGCCAGCGCCGACGGCGCGCGACCGGTCCAGCGACTGGTGCTGGCGTCGAGCGTGAGCGTGCTGCCATCGGCCAGCACCACGTCGATGCTGCCGTTTCCGCTGCGCACGACCACCGCCGGTAGCAGCCCGGCCTGGGCGGGAATGCGGCGCAGGCGCGCGGCCGCAGTCGCCGGGTCCTCGTCGTCGGCGAGGTCGAAGTGCTGTTCGACCTTGTTCCACCCGTGGCGGTGGTCGTAGACCTCCAGCCCGTTGCGGATCGCCAGGTCGGCGGCGGCCTGCAGGGTCGGGTCGATCGTCGTGGTGACGTGGTAGCCGCGCGTCAGCACGTCGCCGCCGTAGCGCGCCACCATTTCCTGGCGGACCATTTCCGCGACGTACGGTGCGTGCACCTCGATCGGGCGCTCGTGCGGACTGGCGTGCATCGGCACCGCGCGGGCCTGCGCGGCTTCCGCCTCGGAGATGAAGCCGAGTTCCGCCATGCGGCTGAGCACGTAGTTGTCGCGCCGCTCGCGGGCGCGCTCCGGATTGGACAGCGGGTTGCCGCTCGACGGGAACTTCGGGATCGAGGCCAGCGATGCCATCTCATCCAGGTCGAGCTGGTCGAGCGTCTTGCCGTAGTAGAACTCGGCCGCCGCGCCGACGCCGTACGCGCGATTGCCGAAGAACGACTTGTTGAGATACAGCTCGAAGATCTCGTCCTTGGTCAGCTCGCGCTCCATCTTCATCGCCAGCAGCATCTCGGCCAGCTTGCGCGAGTAGCTGTACTCGGAACTCAGGAAGATCTGGCGCGCCACCTGTTGGGTGATGGTGGACCCGCCCGGCACGCGCTTGTCGTCGGTGGTGGCAAGCAGCCAGACCGCGCGGGCCACGCCCTTGTAGTCGACGCCGTGGTGTTCGTAGAAGCGCGCGTCCTCGGTCGCCAGGAAGGCTTGCTTCACGCGCTCGGGCACCTTCTCGATGTCCACCGGATAGCGCCGGGTCTCGCCGAACAGCGCCATCAGGCGCCCGTCCTTGGCATAGACGTACATCGGCTCCTGCATTTCCATGTGGCGCAGGCTCTGCACATCGGGGAGCTTGGAGGAGACGACGAAGTAGAGTGTCGCGAGGGCAAGGCCGCCCAGCAGGATCGCGGCGAAGGATGCGATCAGCGCCCAGCGCAGCAAACGGCGAAAACGTGGCATCGGTGGGAAATTCCTGTGGCGCGCATTGCGGAAGGGCGGAGGCGCGGAGTATAGAGGAGCGGGCTCCGGCCCCCGTCGGGGTCGCGGTGGGGAGCGGGGTCCGGAATGCGGGTCCGGAATGCGGCAACGGCCACGGTCCTGCGATCGAGCAGTTGCCAAGGGGTGAAAAGTCCGTTATTTAATGCAGCGGGGCACGAAGCGCGCGTAAGCGCCCGTGACAAGGGGAGAAATCGTGGGGCTCATCACAAAAAGTCAGGCACCGCTCGTCGGCGTCGACATCAGCTCGACTGCCGTCAAGCTGCTCCAGCTGTCGCGGTCGGGTGACCGCTACCGCGTGGAGCACTACGCGGTCGAGCCGTTGCCGCCCAACGCGGTGGTCGAAAAGAGCATCGTCGAGGTCGAGGCGGTGGGCGCAGCCATCCGCCGGGCGGTTTCCCGGTCCGGCACGCGCGCCAAGCAGGCCGCCGCGGCCGTCGCCGGTTCGGCGGTGATCACCAAGATCATCCCCATGCCCGCGGACCTGGACGACGACGACATGGAGTCGCAGGTCGAGCTGGAAGCGGTCAACTACATTCCGTATCCGATCGAGGAAGTGAACCTCGACTACGAAGTGCTGGGGATGATGCCGGGCAACGCCGAGATGGTGCAGGTGCTGCTGGCGGCCTCGCGTTCGGAGAACGTCGAGATGCGCGCCTCGGCCCTGGAGCTGGGTGGACTCACCGCGCGGGTGATGGACGTCGAGGCGTTCGCCATCGAGAACGCCTTCGCGCTGCTCGCCAGTTCGCTCAACATCCCGCATGACGGCATCGTGGCGATGGTCGATGTCGGCGCGACGATGACCACGCTCAACATCCTGCGCAACGGCCGCAGCCTGTACAGCCGCGAACAGGTGTTCGGCGGCAAGCAGCTGACCGACGAAGTCATGCGCCGCTACGGCCTGAGCTACGAGGAAGCCGGCCTGGCCAAGCGCCAGGGCGGACTGCCCGAAAGCTACGAGATCGAAGTGCTCGAGCCGTTCAAGGAGGCGCTGGTCCAGCAGATCAGTCGCCTGCTGCAGTTCTTCTACGCCGGCAGCGAGTTCAACCGTGTCGACCAGGTGGTCCTGGCCGGCGGTTGTGCCTCGATCCCGGGCGTGGCCGAAATGGTCGAGGAGCAGCTCGGCGTGCAGACGGTGGTCGCCAACCCGCTGGCGCAGATGACGCTCGGGCCGCGCGTGCAGGCGCATGCGCTGGCCCAGGACGCCCCGGCGCTGATGATCGCCTGCGGCCTCGCATTGAGGAGCTTCGACTGATGGCCCGGATCAATCTGCTGCCGTGGCGTGCCGAACGCCGCAAGGTGCGCCAGAAGGAATTCGGCCTCATGCTGGTCCTCGCCGCGCTGGCAGGGCTGGTGCTGTGGTTCCTGGTCAACACCTACTACAACAACCAGATCTCCGGACAGGAAGCGCGCAACGGCTACCTGCAGGACCAGATCACCCAGGTCGACGGCAAGATCAAGGAGATCGAGGAGCTCGACAAGCAGAAGGCCCGGTTGCTGGCGCGCAAGGAAGTCATCGAGCAGCTGCAGGCCAATCGTTCGCAGATGGTGCACCTGTTCGACTCGCTGGTGCGCACCATTCCCGACGGCGTGGTCTTGACCTCGATCAAGCAGGAAGGCGAGAAGCTCACCCTGGAAGGTCGCTCGCAGTCCAACGCCCGCGTCAGTACCTACATGCGCAACCTGGAGGGATCTGGCTGGATGACCAGGCCCGAGCTTTCGATCATCGAGGCCAAGGGCATGGTGAAGGGCCTCCCGTACGCATTCTCGCTGACCGTCACCCTGGCCAATCCCAACGCGGCCAAGGACGAGAACGGCGATGGCGTTCCAGACGCGGCTCCGCCCGTGGGCGAGACGCCGGTCGACGGCGCGACGCCGGCAGCCCCTGCCAAAGAAGGAGCCGCCTCGTGAGCCAGAGAAAAGTGAAGATCAGTGAACTCGATCTCAACAGCCCCGGCAGCTGGCCGAGGCAGTACAAGATCATCTTCTGCGTGCTGCTCGGCCTGTTGATCTTCGGCCTGCTGTGGTGGGTGGTGACCCGCGACAAGGGCGAGCAACTCAAGCAACTCGACCAGCGCGAGACCGAGCTGCGCGGCGAGTTCGAGACCAAGCAGGGCCGCGCGTCCAACCTCGAGCCGCTCAAGCAGCAGCTCGCGCAGATGGAGCAGCAGTTGCAGCAGATGCTGCGGCAGTTGCCGAGCAAGACCGAGATGCCCGACCTGATCGTCGACATATCGCAGACCGCGCTGGCCACCGGCATCCAGAACGAGCTGTTCCAGCCCGGGCCGGAGACGCCGAAGGAGTTCTACGCCGAGAAGCCGATCGCGCTGAAGATGGTGGGCACCTACCACCAGTTCGGTGCCTTCGTCAGCGGCGTCGCCTCGCTGCCGCGCGTGGTGATCATGACGATGCACGATATTTCGCTGCGCCCGGTGAACGCCGACAAGGACCCCGCAGCCTCGATCCGCCCCAACTCCAGCCTTGAACTCGCAGGCACGGTGAAGACCTATCGCTACCTCGACGAAGACGAGGCGGCCGAGCAAGCGAACGCAGCGGCCGCGAATGCCGCCGCGCCGGCAGCCGGGGGAGGGAACTGACATGGGCATGTCGAAAACCGTCATCCGTGGCACGCTCGCCCTCGGTCTTGCCCTCGTGCTTGGTTCCTGTGGACGCAGCGTCACCAGCGGTCCCGAGCCGGCGCCCAACCTCGAAGAGTGGGCCGCCAACGTCAAGGCCAAGCCGGCCCCGCCGCTGGATCCATTGCCGGTGATGCAGCAGTTCGAAACCTTCGAATACGCCGCCCAGGGCATGCGGGATCCGTTCAGCGATGCGTTCACGTCGCAGGACAGCGGCGGCAGTGGCCCGCGTCCGGACTCGCATCGCCGCAAGCAGACGCTCGAGCAGTTTCCGCTCGACAGCCTCGACATGGTCGGTACGATCGGTCGCGGCAACGGCGTCATCGGGCTCGTGGTTGCGCCCGACAAGGTCGTGTACCGGGTCCAGCCCGGTGTCTACATGGGGCAGAACGACGGTCGCGTGACCGACGTTCGCGAAGATCGCATTGAACTCGTCGAACTTGTGCCGGATGGCGCGGGCGGCTGGCTTGAACGGCCGGCGTCGGTTGCGCTCGAAGACAATTGATAGGGGAAGCCTGATGACCGTTACCCAAGCGCAACACCTGCAGAAGAGCCGACGCGCCATGCCCTTGCGAGCCAGCATGGTCGGTCTCGTCGCGGGGCTGGTCTCGGCCTTCGGCGCCGTGCATGCCGAGCAACCCGCCACGACCGCGTCCTACTTCGCGGTCACGCAGGCCGCCGCTCCCGTGGCGGTCGACCCGGCCAAGCAGGTGGCCGGCGGGCTGGCCGTTTCCAGCATCGATTTCAAGCGCGGCGACGGCGGCTCCGGCAAGCTGATCATGCGCTTCAGCGGCGATGGTGCCGTGCCCGACCTGCGCAAGCAGGGTTCCGACGTGGTCATCAACGTCGGCAACGCGAGCCTGTCGCCTGCGCTGCAGCGGCCGCTCAACGTCACCGACTTCGCTACACCGGTGCAGCGGATCGACGCCAGCCAGGCCGGCAGCGGCTCGCAGATCGTGCTCAGCACCAACGGTCCGTTCGAATCGATGGCCTACCAGACCGGTCGCGACTACATCGTCGAGATCGTGCCACGCGCCGCCGCGCCGGCACGCGCGGTGGGGGCGCCGCAGTCCGCGGCCCGCAGCAGCGAGGCCGATCCGCTGGAGCGCAAGTACACCGGCAAGCCGGTGACCTTCGACTTCCAGAACATCGCCGTGCGCACGGTGCTGAAGCTGATCGCCGACGAATCGCACCTGAACATCGTGGCCTCCGACTCCGTGCAGGGCGACGTGACCCTGCGCCTGGACAACGTGCCGTGGGACCAGGCGCTGGACATCGTGCTGCAGGCCAAGGGGCTGGACAAGCGTCGCAGCGGCAATGTGGTCTGGGTCGCGCCGCAGTCCGAGATCGCTGGTTATGAGCAGGCCAAGGCCACAGCGCGAATCCAGCTCGAGGAAAGCGCCGAAATGGTGACCGAGTACATCCCGGTCAACTATGGCAGTGCCGAGGATATCGCCAAGCTGCTGACGGAAGAAAGCAAGGGCGGTGTTGGTGGTGGTGGTGCGCAGGCCGGCGGAGGCGCCCAGAGCCGCGGCTTTCTGTCGTCCCGCGGCAGCATCAGCTTCGACCGTCGCACCAACACCCTGCTCGTGATCGACATCCCGGAGCGCGTCGGCAACATCAAGAGCCTGGTCAGCCAGCTCGACCGTCCGGTCGACCAGGTGGTGATCGAGGCCCGGATCGTGATCGCGACCGAATCGTTCGCGCGCGAGCTGGGCGCGAAGTTCGGCATCAACGGCGCGACTGGCAAGCCGGGTGACCGTAGTTCGCTGGGCTTCGGCGGTAACGCCGACGTATCCGGCAAGAACGCGGTCAATCGTGGCGACGCCGTGATGAATGGCGATCGCAGCTTCGAAGCCGTACGCGGAATGAACGTCAACCTGCCGGCCACGCTCGCGGGCGCTGGTTCGTTCGCGCTGTCGATCCTCAACGCCGGCTACCTGCTCGATATCGAGCTGTCGGCGCTGCAGACCGAAGGCCGCGGCGAGGTCATCTCCAACCCGCGCGTGGTCACGAGCAACCAGAAGGAAGCGGTGATCACCCAGGGCCGCGAGATCGGCTACATCACCGTGACCGGCGGCCAGAGCAACAACGTGCCGACCGTGCAGTTCAAGGAAGCGCTGCTGCAGCTCAAGGTGACGCCTACCATTACCAATGACGGCCGCGTGTTCCTCAACATGTTCGTGACCAAGAACGAGCAGGACGGCCGCGTGGACCTGGGCGACTTCGGCTACGTGCCCACCATCGCCCGTCGCGAGGTCAACACCGCGGTGCTGGTCGACGACGGGCAGACGGTCGTGATCGGCGGCGTCTACGAGTTCAAAGACAGCAACGACGTGTCCAAGATCCCGTTCCTTGGCGACATTCCCTTCCTTGGCAACCTGTTCAAGAAGAAGACGCGCAACAAGGAAAAGGCGGAGCTGCTGGTGTTCGTCACACCGAAGATCCTGCGGGTCGCGCAGCGCAACTGATCGTCCTCGCCAGGACGGACCAACGGGGCCTTCGGGCCCCGTTTCCGTTTTCGACGGAACACCGATCCGGTGCGAGGCATGCCGTCGGGGTTCGCCCTGTCGCCAAGCGACCCTGACGGTCGATGTTGCAGCCGGCGCCGACCTGAACGTTGCCCGGAACCATGGGGTCGCACTTCGGTCAAACTGGGCCCGACGCCAGCCGGGCGCCGCCGCATGGTCGATCCATGGATACACCCAGCCACGACACTTCACGCCTGCACGGCCTGTTCACGGCCTTGCGCGACGACCTCTCGACGCAGATCGTCGGCCAGTCCGAGCTGGTCGAGCGGCTGCTGATCGCGCTGCTGGCGGACGGGCACCTGCTGGTCGAAGGCGCACCCGGCCTGGCCAAGACCACGGCGATCCGGGCACTGGCCGCGCGCGTCGAGGCCGACTTCGCGCGGGTCCAGTTCACGCCGGACCTGCTGCCGGCCGACCTCACCGGGACCGAGGTCTGGCGCCCGCAGGATGGGCGGTTCGAATTCCAGCCCGGTCCGATCTTCCACTCGGTGCTGCTGGCCGACGAGATCAACCGCGCGCCGGCCAAGGTGCAATCGGCGCTGCTCGAGGCGATGGGCGAGCGCCAGGTCACGGTGGGCCGCCAGACCTATGCGTTGCCGCCGCTGTTTCTGGTGATGGCGACGCAGAACCCGATCGAGCAGGAGGGCACGTTCCCGCTGCCGGAAGCGCAACTCGACCGGTTCCTCATGTACGTGCGCATCGGTTACCCGGCGGCGGATGCCGAAGGCGAGATCCTGCGACTGGCGCGCGAGCGTGCCAGGCAGAACCTGCAGGTCGAGGGCCCGGCCGTGGAACGGATCTCGCAGGCCGATGTGTTCGCCGCGCGCGCCGCGGTGCTCGACCTGCACCTCGCGCCGCAGCTGGAGCGCTACCTGATCGAGCTGGTACTGGCCTCGCGCGACGCGGCACGCTACGACCCGGCACTGGCGCGGCGTATCAGCTGGGGGGCAAGCCCGCGCGGCTCGATCGCGCTCGAACGCTGCGCGCGTGCGCGCGCCTGGCTGGCGGGCCGCGATTTCGTCACCCCGGACGACATCCGCGCGATCGCGCCGGACGTACTGCGCCATCGCGTGCTGCCCAGCTACGAGGCCACCGCGGAAGGCTGGGACGGCGACCGCCTGGTCGCCGGGCTGCTCGACAAGGTGCCATTGCCGTGAACGCCGGGACCGGGAGCCAGGCACCTGTTCCGGCAAGCGACGGCATCGTTCCCGCGCTTGCCGAACTGGTCGTGCTGCGTGCCACCGCACCGCGAACCTGGATCGTGCCGGCGCCGTTCGATGTGTTGCCAGAACACTCGGGGCAATGCCGCCGTCGGGGGCATTGCGCTGACCTGCGATTGACGCGATGAGCGACGGCATCGTCCCCACGCTGGCTGAACTGGTCGCGCTACGTGCCGCCGCGCAAGGCCGGCGGCCGCCGCGGCGCGGACGCCACGGCGTGAGCGGGCAGGCGCCGTCGCCGCTGCGCGGGCGCGGCATGGAATACGCCGAGTCGCGCGAGTACGCGATCGGCGACGACGCGCGCCACATCGACTGGCGGCTCACCGCGCGCAGCGGCAAGCCGCACACCAAGCTGTTCCAGGCCGAGCGCGAACGGTTGACGCTGATCGTCGCCGACACTGCGCCGGCGCTGTACTTTGGCACCCGGGTGCGCTTCAAGTCGGTGCAGGCCGCGCGCGCGGGTGCGGTTGCCGCCTGGGCAGCGGTGCGCGACGGCGACCGGATCGCGGCGCTGCGCGGCAGCCTGTCCGAACCGCCGGTGCCACCGGCGGCGGGGCCACGCGGCGCCCTGCGCGTGCTCGACGCGCTGGTGCGGTGGTATTCGCACCCGCCCGCGGACGACGGCGGCCTGGCGCTCGCCCTCGACCACGCCGCCCGTCTGCTGCGGCCGGGGTCGCGGATGGTGGTGCTGGCCGATGCCGCCAGCGTCGCCGACGTGCCCGAGTCGCGCTGGCCGGCGCTGTCGATGCACAGCGAGGTCATCGTGCTGCTGCTCGGCGACCCGCTGGAACGCGACCCGCCGCGTGCGCCGCTGCCGTTCGCCACGCTGGCGAGCCGGGTGGAGCTCGACCTCGGCATCGCAGCGCAACGCCAGCGCTGGCGCAATGAATTCGTCGCTCCGATCGATGCCGCACTGGCCGCGCTGCCGGCGCGCGGGGTCCGCGTGCAGGTGTTGTCCAGCGATGCCCCTAGCGAATCCTGGCTGTCGTGGCTTGCAGGGCCGAGAGCGGCCTGATGGCGATGCAGGACCTGCCGCTGCGCGATATCCACCAGCCACCGGCGCCGCCGTGGTGGCCGCCGGCGCCGGGCTGGTGGTGGCTGGCGGCGGCGCTGCTGGTGCTGCTCGCGCTCGGCGCGTGGTGGTGGCTGCGCGCGCGGCGGCGGCGTGCGGCGATCGTGCGCTTGTTCGACGAGCGCGTGCGCGCGGCGGCCACGCCGGTCGGGCGCGTCGCGGCGATGTCCGAGTTGCTGCGTCGCGCGGCGCGCCGGCGCGATCCGGCGGCCGATCGCCTGCAGGGTGATGCCTGGCTGGCATTCCTCGATGGCGACACGAAGGCCACGAACGCGGCACGCCCGTTTTCTGATGGCGCCGGGCGCGTGCTGCTCGACGGTGGGTTCCGCCGCGAGATCGATGATGACGAAGCGGCGACACTGCTGCCGCTCGCACGCCGGCGCTATCTCGAACTGATGGCGGTGCGGCGGTGAGTGCGCTGTGGCCGGCCCTGGGCGGCGAGTGGTTCGCAGGCTTCGCCTGGCCCTGGTTGCTGCTGGCCTTGCCGCTGCCGTGGCTGGCGCGGCGCCTGCTGCCGACTGCACGCAGCGCATCGGCCGCGCTCAAGGTGCCGTACGGCGCGCGCCTCGATGCGATTGCCGGGGGTGGCGGGCTTGCGCGCGGCGGCCATGCCTCGTGGTGGCTGTGGCTGGCGTGGCTGTTGCTCTGCGTGGCCGCCGCGCGGCCGCAGCAACTGGGCGAAGCGGTGCAGCCGCCGCAGACCGGGCGCGACCTGATGCTGGCCGTCGACCTGTCCGGCAGCATGGGCGAGGAGGACATGACGCTCGGCAACGCCATCGTCGACCGACTCACCGCGGCCAAGGCCGTGATCGCGGACTTCCTCGACCGCCGTGAAGGCGACCGCGTCGGCCTGCTGGTCTTCGGGCAGAAGGCCTACGCGCTGGCACCCCTGACGCTGGACCGCGAAAGCGTGCGCCAGCAGCTGCGCGACAGTGTCGTCGGCCTGGCCGGGCGCGAGACCGCGATCGGCGATGCGATCGGCCTGGCGGTCAAGCGCCTGCGCACGCAGCCGGCCGGGCAGCGCGTCCTCATCCTGCTCACCGACGGCGTCAGCAATGCCGGCCAGCTCGAGCCGGTCAAGGCCGCCGAACTCGCGCGCGACAACGGCGTGCGCGTGCACACCATCGCATTCGGCGGCGAGGGGGGCGAGGTGTCGGTGTTCGGCTTCCGCCTGCCGGCGCCGGGCGGCGACGACAGCATGGACGAGGCCACCCTCAAGCGCATCGCCGACATCACCGGCGGCCGCGCGTTCCGCGCACGCGACACCGCCGAGCTGGCGGGCATCTACGCCGAGATCAATCGCCTCGAGCCGGTGCAGCGGCCGGGCGAGCGCGTGCAGCCGCGGCTGGAACGCTATCCATGGCCATTGGCGGCTGCCCTCCTGTGTGGCCTGCTGGGCTTCGTGCTGCCGCGCGGCGGCGCGCGGATGCGGCTGCGGCAGGGCGGCACGACGTGAACCCGCAGATGTTCGCGCAGGCATTCGATGCGCTGCATTTCCTGCGCCCGCAGTGGCTGTGGGCGTTGCTGGCGTTGCCGCTGCTGGCATGGGCCTGGCGGCAGCGTCGACGGCGCGACAACGTGTGGCGTGGCGCGGTGGATGCGCACCTGTTGCCGCACCTGCTCGATCGCGGCGAAGGCCGGCGTGGCGTCGTCGCACTGTGCGCGCTGCTGGCCGGCTTCGGCATCGCGGTGCTGGCGCTGGCGGGGCCGAGCTGGCGCCAGGGCGAGCAGCCATTGCTGCAGGGCGAGGCGCCGCTGGTGGTCGCGCTCGACCTGTCCAGCGCAATACTCGCCAGCGACCTGCCGCCATCGCGGCTGCTGCAGGCGCGCGCCAAGCTCGCAACGCTTCTGAATCAGCGCAGTGGGGGGCAAGTGGGGCTGGTGGTGTTCGCCGACGACGCCTATACCGTGGCGCCGCTCACGCGCGACGTCGGCAACGTCGCGCTGTTCCTCGATTCCCTCGCGCCGGACGTGATGCCCGTGGACGGCAGCCGTCCCGCGCGCGGCATCGAACAATCCGTGCGACTGCTGCGGCAGGCGGGCTTCACCAGTGGCGACATCCTGGTGTTCGGCAACCAGGGCGACGCCGCCGCACGCAGCGCCGCTGCGGATGCAAAGCGGGCCGGCTATCGCGTGTCCGCGCTGGGGCTCGGCACGCCGGCCGGCGCTGCCTATCGCACCGCGCAGGGTGCGATCGCCCACACGCGGCTGGATGCCGCTTCGCTGCGCGCGCTGGCGGCTGCGGGCGCGGGACGCTACGAAACGCTGTCCGCGGGAACCGGCGACCTCGCCGCGCTCGGGGTGCTCGATGTCCGGGCTGCCGCGCGCGACACCACCGCTGGCGGCAAGGCCGCGGTATGGCGCGACGACGGCTACTGGCTGCTGTTGCCGCTGATGCTGCTGGCGCTGTTCGCGTTCCGGCGCGGCGGCGGTTTCGCGGTCCTGCTGTTGTGCGCGTGCCTGCCCTGGCAACAGGCATTGGCGACAGAAGACGGGACGCTGTGGCAGCGCGCCGACCAGGTCCGGCATGAACGCATGCAGGCCGGCGCCGATGCCTATCGTCGCAACGACTACAAGGCCGCCGCGGAAGCGTGGCGCGCGGTCCCCGGCGCCGATGCCGCCTACAACCGCGGCAATGCGCTGGCGAGGGCCGGCCGCTACGAGGATGCGATCGCCGCGTACGACGAGGCGCTGCGCCAGCAACCGGACATGACTGACGCGAAGAGCAACCGCGAGTTGGTCGAGGCCGCGATGAAACGCAAGCCGCCGCCGTCGAAGCAGCCCAACGGCCGCGGCGACAAGGACAAGACGCCCGACAGCGGCAAGCCGAACGACGGCAAGTCCAGTCCGGACGAGGATTCAGGCCAGCAGTCGCCATCGCCTTCCGGCAACGGGCCGCAGGAGGCGCAGGACAAGTCCGACGACGGAAAGCCACGGGACAGCGACGACGGCCAGCAGCCGCCCTCGTCACAACAGGCGCCACCGAAACCCGACAACGCCGAAGCCCAGCGCAAGGCCGATGCCGAGCAACGCGCGCGCATGCAGCAGGCGCTGCAGCGCGAATCACGACAGGGCGAGCGCGGCGATGACGGCAAGCCGCAGGCCGACGAATCCGCACCGCCGTCGAACGCCGCCGAGCGCGAGAAGCAGCGCGCCAATGAAGCCTGGCTGCGGCGCGTGCCCGACGATCCCGGCGGCCTGCTGCGCGCCAAGTTCCGGCTCGAGTACGAGCGTCGCCAGCAAACCGGAGAACGCTGATGCCACGTTGGTGCACATCGCTGGCCTGCCTGCTGTTGCTGTTCGCGAGTGTCGCCGCGCAGGCGCAGACGCGGGCATGGATCGACCGCGACCAGGTCGCGCTCGGCGAAACCCTCACCCTCAATGTCGAGACCGACGACGCCCGTGCCGGTACGCCGGATTGGTCGCCGCTGGACAAGGATTTCGTCGTCAGCGGCAACAGCAGCAGTCGCCAGGTCGAGATCGTCAACGGCAAGGCCAGCACCCGGATGCTGTTCGCCGTCGCCCTGCAGCCGCGGCGCGAAGGCTTGTTGACGGTGCCGGCGCTGACCGTCGGCAGCCACCGGACGCAGCCGCTGTCGCTGACCGTGACCAGCGCAGCGCCGCCGGCGCGCGCAGGCAGCGCCGCGTTCATCGAGGCGCAGCTCGACGACGAGACTCCCTACGTGCAGCAGACCGTGGGTTACACGCTGCGCCTGTACTACGCCACGCCGCTGGTGTCCGGCCAGCTCGACCAGGCCACGCCCGATGGCGCCTCGCTGCAGCGCGTCGGCAGCGACCTGCAATACACGCGCCAGGTGGGTGGCAAGCGCTACACGGTGGTCGAGCGCCGTTTCCTGCTGGTGCCCGAGCGCAGCGGGCCGCTGACGATTCCCGGCGCGCGCTTCAGCGGGCGCAGCACCGGCGGCTTCTTCGACGACATGTTCGGCGACGGCTCGCGCGAGCTCAGTGCCAACGGCGCGCCGCGCTTCGTCACCGTGCGCCCGGTGCCCGCCAGGGCGCCGCAGCCGTGGCTGCCGCTGCGCGGGCTGGGCCTGCGCTACGTTGCCACGCCGCAGCGCGTGCGCGCCGGGGAGGCAGCGACGGTCACCATCGAAGCGCGTGCCGATGGCGCCACCGCAGCGCAGTTCCCCGACATCGAGCTGCCGGCGATCGACGGCGCGCAGGTGTTCGCCGAACCCGCGCAGACCGACGAGACCTTCGACGACGGCCGGCCGAAGGTCACGGTGACACGCAAGTTCTCGATCGTGCCCACGCGCGCGGGCGCGCTGCGCATCCCCGGCCCGCGCATCGCGTGGTGGGATGTGCGCGCTGCCGCGCCGCGCACCGCGTCTCTGCCCGACCTGCAATGGCAGGTCGCGCCGGGCGCGGCAGGCAGTGGCGCGCCCGCTGCCGCGGCGGATAGCGCGAACAATGGCCTGGCCTCTGACGAAAGCGCCGCGCGCCTGCCTGGTGTGCAGGGCGATGCGCGGATCTGGGCCTGGGCCACCGCCGGCTTCGCGCTGCTGTGGCTGGCCACGCTGGTGTGGGCGCTGCAGCGCAGGACGCAACCGTCCCCGCAGGCAGTGGACAGCGCTCCGGCACACGCCGTCGCGGCACGCGCCGACCTGCGTGACCTCAAGCGCGCGCTCGACAGTGGCGACTTCGGTGACGTCGCCGACGTGCTGTGCGCAATGGCCAAGCCACCCGCCGCCGATCTCGATGCCGTGCGCGAGCGTCTGGACGATGCCGCGCAGCGCGACGCCGTCGCCGAACTGCAGCGCGCGCGCTGGGGCGATGGCGATGGCCCGGCCGCGCGCGCCAGCCTGCGCGCGGCGTTCGCGTCCGGTCCACGCTGGCGCAGTCGCGCGGCGACCGCAACCGACGAGCCGCTGCCGCCGCTGTACCCGCACGGATAATGCGCGCGCTGGCGCGCGAAACTGGATGATTCCGGCCGGTCGGCGTTCATTCGCGCACCATGCGATCCGTTCCTGCAGACAGGCCGAAGCGGCACCGCCGATGGCTCAAGACCCGGTTTGCTAAGCTCCGGACCTTCCCGCGCCACGAGCGAAAACGCCCATGACCGACCCGACGACGCCCGCCAAGGCGGCCATGCCGCTGCACTGGAAGATCGGCATCGGCTTCTTCCTGGGCCTGGCCATCGGTCTGCTCGTGTACTACACGGGGCTGCACGACTGGACGCCGGTCGACCTGACGTCCGCCGCGTGCGTGGCCGGCGAGCCGGCCTGGTACTGCCGCCCGGTGGTCGACCTGTTCGTGCACGGCGTCACCCAACCCGGTGGCCGTCTGTTCCTGTCGCTGATCTTCATGCTGATCGTGCCGCTGCTGTTCTCGGCGCTGGTCACGGGCGTTTCGGAGATGGGCGACATCCGCTCACTCGGCCGCATCGGCTGGCGCACGCTGGCCTACACCATCGGGCTGTCGGGAATCGCGGTGTTGCTGGGGTTGGTGATGGTCAACGTGTTCAAGCCGGGCGCCGGCGTGGACCCGGTGCTCGCGCAGCAACTGCTCAGCGAAGGCGCGGAGCGCGCGCAGGCGATCGTGCAGGACAGCAAGGGCCAGGCCAGCGGCATCGACATGCTGCTGTCGATCGTGCCGGACAACGTGGTCGGCGCCGCGTCCAGCAACGCTTCGATCCTCGCGCTGATGTTCTTCGCGCTGATGTTCGGGGTCGGCATCGTGATCAGCAAGACGACGCCGGGCATCGAAACGCTGCGTCGCGGCATCGAAGGCCTGTTCGAAGTCTCGATGACCCTGATCGGGCTGGTGATCCGGCTGGCGCCATACGCCGTGTTCTGCTTCATGTTCAACCTCGCCGTACTGTTCGGCTGGGAACTGCTGGTGCGGCTGGGCTGGTACGTGCTGGTGGTGTTCGGTGCGTTGGTGATCCACATGGTGGTGGTGTACTCGCTGGCGCTGAAGTTCGTCGGTGGCTATTCGCCGGTGAAGTTCTTCAAGGGCGTGCAGGAAGCGATGCTGATGGCGTTCTCCACGGCATCGAGCAACGCGACGCTGCCGACGGCGCTGCGCGTGGCCGACGACGAGCTGGGCCTGCCCAGGCGCGTGTCGCGCTTCGTGCTGACCATCGGCGCCACGGCCAACCAGAACGGCACCGCGTTGTTCGAAGGCGTGACCGTGATCTTCCTCGCCCAGTTCTTCGGCGTGGAGCTCTCGATCGGCCAGCAGGTGATGGTGATGCTGGTCTGCATCCTCGGCGGCATCGGCACCGCCGGCGTGCCGTCCGGCTCGCTGCCGGTGGTCGCGCTGATCTGCGCGATGGTCGGCGTGCCGCCGGAAGGTATCGGTCTGATCCTGGGCGTGAACCACTTCCTCGACATGTCGCGCACGGTGGTCAACGTCACGGGTGACCTGGGCATCGCGGCGATGGTTTCGAAGGGGGAACCGGAGACCACCATGCTCGACACTGCCGCCGCGCGGGATTCCGGGGCGTAACGAGGAGCTCCGCTTCGCCGACTTTCAAAGGTGCCTCGCCCGATTCGGCAGCGATTGATCGCGGGCCGCGTCGCGACCTGACGGTGCCCGAGGCGTCCGGCAGGTGTCCGGGGCGAATGTCCCCCGGCATCCGCCTGCGGCGAATGCCTCCTTCTTGATTTCACCCCGAACGCCTGCCAGCAGCCCAGGCATCGCGGGCTTGCCAGAAAACAGCGAAACAGGGCCTGCGCTTTCCGCTTGGGGACATTCGCGCCAAGGGCACCCGCGCCCGGCGTCCCGCCGTCCAACGGCGAGATGCTGTGCCGTGGAGTGGGCGAGAAGTCTCTTTTGGCCCCCCGACGGACGCCGTGGGACAATACGGCGCCCGCGATTTGCCGGGTGCCGCCCCGTGACCAGCCGCCCATGACGACGCCCAGCCGCCGCGACCTCGCCAACGCCATCCGTTTCCTCGCCATCGACGCCGTGCAGGCGGCCAATTCCGGCCATCCGGGCATGCCGATGGGCATGGCCGACATCGCCGAGGTGCTCTGGAACGATTACCTGGGCCACAACCCCAACAATCCGAAGTGGTTCAACCGCGACCGCTTCGTGCTCTCCAACGGCCACGGCTCGATGCTGCAGTACGCGCTGCTGCACCTGTCCGGCTACGACCTGCCGATCGAGCAGATCAAGCAGTTCCGCCAGCTGGAATCGCGGACCCCGGGCCACCCCGAGAACTTCATGACCCCGGGCGTGGAGACCACCACCGGCCCGCTCGGCCAGGGCTTCGCCAACGCGGTGGGCATGGCGCTGGCGGAGAAGGTGCTGGCGCAGCGCTTCAACCGCCCCGAGTTCGCCGTGGTCGACCACCGCACCTGGGTGTTCATGGGCGACGGCTGCATGATGGAAGGCATCTCGCACGAGGCCGCCTCGCTGGCTGGCACGCTGGGCCTGGGCAAGCTGGTCGCGTTCTGGGACGACAACCACATCTCGATCGATGGAGAGGTCGAGGGCTGGTTCACCGACGACACCCCGGCACGCTTCGAGGCCTACGGCTGGCGCGTGGTTCGCGACGTTGACGGCCACGATGCCGACGCGGTCAAGGCCGCGATCGAACAGGCGATGGCGCACGACGACAAGCCGGTGCTGATCTGCTGCCGCACCACGATCGGCTTCGGTTCGCCGAACAAGGCCGGCAAGGAGTCCTCGCACGGCGCCGCGCTGGGCAAAGACGAAGTGGACGCCACGCGCAAGGCGCTGGGCTGGGACTACGGCCCGTTCGAGATACCGCAGCACATCCGCGACGGCTGGCGTGCCGGCAACGCCGGCCTGGTGCGCGAGGAACAGTGGAACCGGATGTTCGACCAGTACGCCGCGCGCCATCCGCAGCTGGCCGAGGAACTGGTGCGCCGTTCGCACGCCGAACTGCCCGAAGACTTCGCCGCCACGGCCGATGCCTACATCGCCAAGCTGCAGGCCGATGGCAAGGTCGTGGCCTCGCGCAAGGCCTCGCAGATGGCGATCGAGGCGTTCGCGCCGCACCTGCCCGAACTGATCGGCGGCTCGGCCGACCTGGCCGGCTCCAACCTGACGTTGTGGAGCGGCAGCAAGTCGGTGGCCACCGATGATTCCAGCGCAAACTACATCTACTTCGGCGTGCGCGAATTCGCGATGACCGCGATCAGCAACGGCCTTGCCGTGCATGGCGGCTTCATTCCCTACGACGCCACGTTCCTCGTGTTCAGCGACTACGCGCGCAACGCCGTGCGGATGAGCGCGCTGATGGGCGCGCACGCGATCCACGTCTACACCCACGATTCGATCGGTCTTGGCGAAGACGGCCCCACCCACCAGCCGATCGAACACATGGCGAGCCTGCGCTACATCCCGAACAACGACGTCTGGCGCCCGTGCGACGCAGTGGAGTCGGCGGTCTCGTGGCGCGCGGCGATCGAGCGCCGCGACGGCCCGAGCTGCCTGGTGTTCTCGCGCCAGAACCTCGTCCACCAGCCGCGCAACCAGGCGCAGGTGGCGGACATCGCGCGTGGTGGCTACGTGCTCAAGGACAGCAACGGTGCGCCGGAGCTGATCCTGGTCGCTACCGGCTCGGAGGTCGATCTTGCGATGCAGGCCGCCGCGCAGCTGGGCGACAAGGTGCGCGTGGTGTCGATGCCCAGCACCGACGTGTTCGACCGCCAGTCGGCGGCGTACCGCGAATCCGTGCTGCCCGACGCCTGCCGCAGGCGGGTGGCCATCGAAGCCGGGGTCACCGATTTCTGGCGCAAGTACGTCGGCCTCGACGGCGCCGTGGTCGGCATCGACACGTTCGGCGCCAGCGCCCCGATCGAAGCGCTGATGCCGCACTTCGGCTTCACGGTCGAGCGCGTGGTCGAGGTTGCGAACGCCCTGCGCTGAATCAGGTTCCGTAGGAGCGGCGGAAGCCGCGAAGCTTTTCCGGTAAAGCTATCGCGGCTTCCGCCGCTCCTACGGGTCCGCCACGTGCCGCGTCGCGGTAGCCCGGCCTACAGCTTTGTTCTTGCCAGCGCATGGCGCAGCAATTTCGCCTCCAGCCACTCACCGACGCCCTTCGGCGCAGTGAGCCCCATCCGCGCGATCGCCTCGTCATCGCGTGTGCTGCTCGATAGCAGCGCAGCAGCAATCGTGCGCGCCTTCCCACCGGCGCTGCCGGTGCGGGCCTTCAGCCAGCCCAGTGCCTCGAGCAGGCGTTGCTCGACTTCGGTGAAGTCGCTGCCCAGCGGGTAATCCGGCAGCGTGCCGTCGCTGCGGAACGGCGCCAGCGCCTCGTGCAGGTGTTCCGGCGTATTGCGCAACCATGCCGGCGGAATCGCGAAATCGGCGCGCAGCTTGCGGTCGCGCTTCGCGGTGTCGAGCAGCCCGCGCTGGAAACGCGCTTCGGTGATGCCGGCCATCGCGATCACGCAGTCCTCGTCGTTTCTGCCGCGCAGGTCGGCGATGCCGTATTCGTCGATGTAGATGTCGCGCAGGTGGCGCGGGATCGTGCAGTGGCCGTAGTTCCAGCGGATGTTGGACTGCACCTTGCCGCCGGCATCGCGGGTGGCGCGCAGCAGCAGCACCGAACGCGCGTCGGGCAGGGCGTGCGCCATCGCCACGAAGTTGTACTGGCCGCCGACGCCGGAGACCACGCGTCCGTCTTCCAGGCCATCGGACACCGCCGCGCCAAGTGCGGTGGCCATCATGCAGGTGTTGAAGAAGCGCGACTCCCGTCGCTGCGCGCGCTCAAGCATCTCGTTGCCGCCGTACAGTTCGTTGACTTCGCTGACCGGGCGCATGCCGATGCCGCGGCGGGTGCCGTCGTCGAGGTCGCGCAACCAGTCGTAGAACGCCTGCGAGCCGAGATAGAACGCGCCGTGCAGGAACTCGCCGTCGCGGTCGAGCAGTTCGCGGTCCAGCTCGCTGGCGCTGCCGTCGTTCACGCGCTGCATCAGCGGCAGTTTGTCGACCACCTTGCGCCGCATCACGCCGCGCTCGACCAGCAGCTTGAAGCCCTCGTTGATCATCTCGCTGCAGCCGTACAGGCCCTGCTCGAATGGCCCCAGGCCGCCGCTGGCGACCACGGCGGGATGGCGTTCGAGCTCGGGATCCAGCGCGTGGAGCACGCGCCGGTAGCCGGCGTTGTCGGTGTGGCGCAACACGAGTGCATGGCACAGCGCATCCGACAGCGCGCCGATGCCGACCTGTAGGGTGCCGCCGTCGCGCACGAGGGCGCTGGCGTACAGGCCGATGGCGTGGTCGGCGTCGCCAACCGGCTGCCGCGGCAGCGCGAACAGCTTCGGGTACGGCGCCGGTGGCGCGACCACGATGTCGAAGAAGTCGAGCGGTACCGCCGCGGGCCCGCCGAGCCACGGCAGCAGCGGGTCGATCTCGGCCACCAGCAGCGGGCGCGGCGCGCCGGCCGCGGCGAGGGCGGCGAGTGCGTCGAAGGTCAGGTCGGTATTCGACGACAGTGAAAGCTGCGTGCCCTCGGCATTCGCGGCGACCTTCTGCACGATGCAGTTGAGGCCGCGGTCGACCAGTGCGCGCGCGACGTGGGTGTAGTCGAGGCTCGCGTAATGGCGCTGCGCCTGCGACGAACCCAGCAGCGCGCCGGACTGCAGGTAGAACTCCTCGACCGTGATGTTGGCCGGCAGCGCATCGCGCTTCTGCGCGGCGACGTAATCCAGCCGCGGGAAGTCCTCGCCGAAATGGCGTGCCACGAACGGGCGAACGAAGCGGCCTTCCAGCCCCTTGCCGGGAGCGGGCGGATCCAGCGACAGCGCGGTGTAAAGCGCCATCGCGCGCGACGGGTCGCGTTCGACGCGTCCGTACAGCGCGTTGAGCAGCCGGTGCGGCTTGCCGATGCCGAGCGGGGCGCCGACGGCCAGCGGTCCGGGAATCCGCGCGAGCATGCGGTCGACGGCGAGGTCCAGCGAATCGAGGAATTCGGTCATCGCGGCAGGGTACGGAGCGGGGTGTTAAGGCAGGGGAGTCGCGGCACGGCCGTTTTCTGTCATCCCGCCCCCCGCGCAGGCGGGGGGAAGGATCTTTCTGCAGCTGACGGGGAGGCCCGGATCCCTCGCTGCTCGGGATGGCAGCCACGGGTGTCACGGACCATCGTTCCTACTGGCGCCATTCCCTGTTTCCGCTCCTCCCCCTTGACATCTGCCAAATTTACATCTGTAATCGATAAAAATTACAGGTGTAAACACAATGCCGATCAGCGAAGCAGAAGCCCAGGTCATGCAGGTGTTGTGGGAGCGCCATCCGCGCGGCGCCGACGAGGTCGTGGCCGCGCTCGCGTCCAGCACCGACTGGGCCGAGCCGACGGTGAAGACCCTGCTCAACCGGCTGCTCAACAAAGGCGCGATCGAGGCGACCCGGGAGGGTCGCCGCTACCTCTACTCGCCGGTGCTGGCGCGCGAAGCCTGGGTGGCGCAGCAGAGCGAGGGCCTTCTGCAGCGGCTGTTCGGGGGGCGCGTGGCGCCGCTGGTCGCGCATTTCAGCGAGCGTGGCCGGCTGAGCGATGCCGATGTCGCCGAACTGCGGCGGCTGCTGGAGGAGATCGACGATGACGCCCGCTGACCTGTTCCGCTGGCTGCTGGAAAGCACCTGCGCCAGCAGCGCCGCGATCGTGCTGGTGCTGTTGCTGCGCCGGCCATTGCGCGCGGCGTTTGGCGCCAACGCGGCCTACCTGCTGTGGTTGCTGCTGCCGCTGGCGGTGCTGGCCGCGTCGCTGCCGGCGCGGGTGGTGCGGGTGGTGGCTCCGGAAGCCGTCGCCGCAGTGGGTGCTGGCACCGTCGTGGGAAGCGCGCCGTTGGCGCCCGTTGCAGGATCCGCTGCGTGGTTGCTGGTGGCCTGGCTTGCCGGCGCGATTGCGTTCGCGCTGTGGCAGGTCGTGTTGCAGCGACGTTTCCACCGTAGCCTGGGCATCGTGCGTGACGGCGCCGACGGACACCTGCGCGCCGAACGCAGCGCCGGCTTGCCAGCGGTGATCGGGCTGCGCGCCAGGATCGTGCTGCCGGCCGATTTCGAGGTCCGTTACAGCGTCGGCGAACGTGAACTCATCCTCGCCCACGAACGCATTCACATCGCGCGCCGCGACGTGCTCGGCAATGCCCTGCTGGCGGCGCTGCGCTGCGTGTACTGGTTCAACCCGCTGGCGTGGATCGCCGCCGACCGCTTCCGCCGTGACCAGGAGCTGGCCTGCGACGAAACCGTCGTTACCCGCCATCCCCATGCACGCCGTGTCTATGGCGAGGCGATGGTGAAAACCCAGCTGTCGGCGATGCCGGCGCCCCTGGCCTGCCACTGGTTCGGCAGCCATCCCCTCAAGGAGAGAATCGCCATGCTCAAGCGTCCCGTTCCCGGCACGCGTCGCGTGCTCGTTGGCCTCGTCGTGGCAGCCGCTGTCGTGTCGGGTGCCGCCTACGCCACCTGGGCCGCACGCCCGGCGACCATGGTTGCGACCGGCAACAGCGCAGCTGCCGCTGCGTCCCCTGAAGCGACCATCGATCTGGTTGCCGACAGCCAGCCGATGCGCGAGGTCGCGATCGAAGCCGCGAAACTGGCCGGCATCCGGGTGCTCAATCCGCAGATTCTGCCCGAAAAGCCGGTGTCGCTGCAGTTCAACCGGATGGAGATCCAGGTCGTGATGCAGATGCTGGGAGACGAAGCCGGGCTCGAAGCGGTGTTCGAGCCGGCGGGCGTGAGGTTCGTTGCGCGTCCGGAGACGGGCGGCGACAAGGCGCCGCCGCAGGCGGATGTCGCGGCCAACCTGTTGGCGCCGCCGAAGTATCCGGCCGATGCCGCAGCCAACAGGATCACGGGCAAGGTCGTGCTGATCGTCGATGTTGCCGCCGACGGTAGCGTCACGGATGCACGGGTCGAGAAGTCCGAGCCGGCCGGCGTGTTCGACCAGGTGTCGCTGGATGCGGTGAAGAGCTGGAAGTTCAAGCCGGCCGTGGAGAACGGCAAGCCGGTTGCCGGCCGCGTGCGCGTGCCGGTGAATTTCGCGATGGACCGCGACGAAGGCGACAAGGCCGGCGCCCCCGGTGGCAATGCCTGATCGGTGGATCGGAGCGGTGCGGCCGATGGCGAAACGCGTCGCGGCCGCGCAGGGCGCCGTGCCGCGGCAGGCGCCCACGGGCCGGTACATCGGGATGCTGGCAATGGTGACGTTGTCCATTGCAGCCGCAGGCTGCGCTACCCGCAGCGTCAGCGTCGACCACCGCATGCTGTTGCCGGAGGCAGGCGCGCGCCACGAACTCGCGCCGACGCAAGTGTTCGTGATGCCGGCGACGCTGGCTGCGCCGGAGCCGGCGTTCCCGGTCGTTGTCGACGCAAGCGAGCCGGTGGAGCTCGTGGTCTGCGCGGAGATCTGGTTGTCCGCGGACGGCGACGTCACCCGGGTCGTGCCGTTCGATGGTGCGCCGGAATGCGTGTCCGGCACGGAACCGCGCGCACAGGCCTATGCGCAGTCGGTGGCCGAAGCGCTGCGGCGCTGGGAGTTCACGCCGGCGATGATCTGCGAATTCCCGCCGCAGCTGGTGGAGAAACGCGAGCGCGGCGATTGCACCGGCCCGGAAGTCGCCGTGCGACGGGTGCCGGTGCGGCTCGATTACGCCTTCACTTTCAGTATCCGCAATGGCAGGAAGCAGGTCGGGGTTGCGCGCAAGCTGCAACCCGACGCCGCATCACCGGATCCTGCGGCGCATTGAGTCGCTCGCGCAGCGATCAATCCAGCACGTGCACCGCTGCCGTCAGCCGCTCCACCTCGTCGGCCGAATGGCTCACGTAGACGATCGGCAGCGCGGTTTCGTCGCGCACGCGCTGCAGGTAGGGAATCAACTCTTCGCGGCGCGCCTTGTCGAGGTTCGACAGGGGTTCGTCGAGCAGCAGGATGCGCGGCTGCGACAGTAGCGCGCGGCCGATCGCGACGCGCTGCGCCTCGCCGCCGGAGAGGTTGGCGGTGCGGCGTGCGAGCAGCGCGCCGATGCCGAGCAGGGCGACCACGTCGTCGAACGCGAATCGGGTGGATCCACTGGTACGGCGCCCGTAGCGCAGGTTGCCGCGCACGGTCAGGTGCGGGAACAGCCGCGCGTCCTGGAACACGTAGCCGACGTGGCGCTCGTGCACCGGGACATCGATGCGCGCGGCAGCGTCGAACAGGCAGCGTCCGTCGACCTCGATCCGGCCCTCGCGCGGCGTCACCAAGCCGGCGATCGCATGCAGCACCGAGGTCTTGCCGGCGCCGGAATGGCCGGCGAGGGCGATCACCCGCGCGCTGTCTTCGATGCGGACGTGGCGACGGAATCCGCCGCCATCGCGCGGGCCGCGTTCGAGCACGATGTCGAGCGCGAGCATCAGCGCGTCTCGCCGCCGCGCTGGCGACGCACCAGCCATTCGGATGCCAGCAGCGCCAATAGCGAAATGCCGACGGCCACCAGCGCCAGCCGCCAGATGCCGGCGTCGCCGCCGGGCACCTGCAGCAGGCCGTAGATCGCCGACGAGATCGTCTGCGTTTCGCCGGGGATGGCGGAGACGAAGGTGATCGTCGCCCCGAACTCGCCCAGCGCCTTGGCGAACGCCAGCACCGCGCCGGCGACGATGCCCGGCCACGCCAGCGGCAGCGTCACGCTGCGGAAGACGCGCCAAGGGGTTGCACCGAGCGTGGCCGCGGCCTGTTCGAGGCGGCGGTCGGCGGACTCGATCGACAGCCGGATCGTGCGCACCATCAGCGGGAAGCCCATCACCGCGCTGGCCAGCGCCGCGCCGGTCCAGCGGAACGCGACGCCGATGCCGAAATGCTGCATCAGGAAGCCGCCGACCACCCCGTGGTTGCCCAGCGCCACCAGCAGCACGTAGCCCACCACCACCGGCGGCAGCACCAGCGGCAGGTGCACCAGCGCATCGACCAGCGCCTTGCCGAAGAAGCGCTTGCGCGCCAGCAGCCAGCCGGTGGCGATGCCCAGCGGCAGGCTGGCCAGCGCCGCCACGGTGGCGACCTTCAGGCTCAGCGCGATGGCGGTCAGTTCGGCGGGTGTGAAGTCGAGCATGCGGGGTCGATGCGGGTGGAGGGCGCTAGGGTGCCATGACGCCGGGATCGGCATGGCCCGTTCCTGATGATCGCTGTAGCGGTCATGACCTTGTGACTTGTATGGCTTTTGTGGGTGCGGCCATGGCCGCTCCCACGCGTGGATTGCTTCCACTAAGGGAAAGAGGCGGATGCACCCGCGGCTCAGCGCACGCTGAAGCCGTGCTTGCGGAAGATCGCCGCCGCAGCTGGCCGGTGCAGCCACTGGACGAATGCCGCCGCCTGCGGGTGCCGGCTCGCCTTCACCTTCGCCACCGGATACACGATCGGCGGGTGCGACCCCTCCGGAAACGTCGCCAGCACCCGCACCCGCGGTTCGGCCCGTGCATCGCTGCCGTAGACCACGCCGAGCGGGGTTTCACCGCGCGCGACGAGCAGCAGTGCGGCGCGGACGTTCTCCGATTCGGCCGTGCGCGATTGCAGCGCGTCCCACATGCCCAGCGAGGTGAACGCCGCCTTCGCGTACTTGCCGGCCGGCACGCTGTCGACCAGGGCCAGCGCGATCCGGCCACGCTCGCCGAGCAACGGCAGCAGGTCGGTGCCCGCCTTGAGTGGCATCCCCTGCGCCGCGCTGTCCTTCGGCGCCACCAGCACCAGCGTGTTGCCGAGCAGCGCACTGCGCGTGGCGGTGTCGATCAGCCCTTTCGATTGCAGCTCGTCCATCCAGTCCAGGTCGGCGGACACGAACACGTCCGCGGGCGCGCCCTGTTCGATCTGCCGCGCCAGCGCCGAACTGCCGGCGTAGGACACGCGCACCGCCTGCCCGGTTTCGCGCTGGAAGGCGAGTGCGGCCTCGTCCATCGATTCCTTGAGGCTGGCGGCGGCGAACACGGTGAGCGGATCGGCCGCCTGCGCCGGCGCGAGCACGGCAAGGCCGGCGACGGCGAGGCAGGCGGCGAGGATGCGGCGTGCGAGGGAGCGGGTCATCTGGAATCCGGAGGGGCTTGGTGCAATGAGGGCAAAAGTGCAGGAGGTTGCCGTTATCGGCGGGCATCAGAACTCGGTGGGCATTCGCGAGCTGTTGGGTCACCGCGCCACATCACGGCGCCACGATCACCGTGATCGCCTCCACCTGCCGCACCCAGCGCGCCGGCCGCGCTTCGCCGGGCACGACCAGGCGCAGCGGGCCATCGTCATGGGCCAGCGCCTTGCCATCGCAGCGATCGACGAGGAATGCGGCGCGGTTGCCGAGCGTGGGATCGAACTCCGACAGCGCAAACAGCGCGCGATAGCCGTCGCGGCCGTCGACCTGCACGTAGCGCCCCAGGTGCGCACCGCGCAGCGGCTCCGCCGGCATCGCGCCGGTGGCCTGCAGCAGCGCGGCCAGCGCGACGCCTTCGCAATGCAGGATATGGTCGTGCGCGCTGGCGGTGACCGCTTCGCGCGGCAGCGCGGCCAGTGTCGCCGCATCGATCGGCACCACCACCGGCGAGGGCAGCGCCGGTGCCTGCGGAGGCGCGGCGTGCAGGCGCGGGTCGTGCGCGGGTGGCGCGCGGTCCGGCTCTGGCGCCGTTGTCGCATCCGGCGCGGGCGCGGGCAGTTGCGTGCGTGCCGGGCCGGTCGCCGCGCACGCGGAGAGCGTCAGGGCGATGACGATTGCGATCGAATGTCTTGGCATGGCCATCCAGGGGTTTGCATGCAGGAGCGCTGCCGAAAACAGTCGCGCCAAGGGGCGCGCCTACAGGGTATCCAGCGGCACCTTGAAATAGCGCACGCCATTGTCCTCCGCTTCCGGCAGCGCGCCGGCGCGGATGTTGGCCTGCACCGAGGGGATGATCAGCGCCGGCATCGCCAGGGTCGCGTCGCGCGCCTGACGCAGGCGCACGTATTCGTCCTCGTGTGTGTCGTCGCGGACGTGGATGTTGGCGCGCTTCTGTTCGCCGATCGTGGTCTCGCAGGCCGGTTCGCGGCCGCCAGGGCCGTAGTCGTGGCAGACGAAGACGCGGGTGTCGTCGGGCAGCGTGTCGTACAGGCGGCGGATCGAGCGGTAGAGCACGGGCGCACTGCCGCCGGGGAAGTCGCAGCGCGCGGTGCCGCCGTCGGGCATGAACAGCGAGTCGCCGGTGAACAGCGCGTCGCCGATGAGATACGCGACGCTGTCGCTGGTGTGCCCGGGCACCGCAATCACGCGCGCGGTGATGCCGCCGATGGCGAATGCTTCGTCGTCGGCGAACAGGTGGTCGAACTGCGAGCCGTCAACCGGGAAGCGGTCGCCGAGATTGAAGACCGGGCGGAAGGTTTGCTGCACGGTGCGGATGCCGGCGCCGATGGCCAGCACCGCATCGGGGAAATGCCGCGTCTTGAGCCAGTGCGAGGCCGAAAGATGGTCGGCGTGGGCGTGGGTTTCCAGCAACCAGCGCACGTTCGCGCAGCGTTCGCGCACCGCATCCACCAGCGCCTGCGCCGACGACGTGGCGGTGCGCCCGGACGCGGCGTCGTAATCGAGCACCGGATCGACCAGCGCGGCCTCGCCACTGTCCGGGTCGAGCACGAGGTAGCTCCAGGTGCCGGTGCCGGCGTGGCGGAACGGAAGGACGGCGGGACGCATTGCGGGCCTCCGCGGTGCGGGGAGCGACAGTATCGCGCAGCCCGGCGATGCACGCAGAAGGTGGGGCATGGCGACTCCACGAGGACTACCATGCCCGCAGGCCACAGGAGCACGTCCCCATGACCCCACGCATCGCATTCGCGGCCGCCTGTCTGCTGGCGCCGCTGTTTGCCACCGTCGCGATCGCAGCCGACCCGCCCGGAGCGGCGATACCCGCGGCCGCGCCGACGGAAGCCACCGCGCCCGCAATCCTCGCCCGTCAACCGCTGCCGCGCGTGTACAGCGCCGGCCAGCCCGCCGCCAACGAGTGGGCGGGCATCGCCGGGCATGGCGTCACCACCGTGATCGACCTGCGCCCGGACAGCGAACGCCCTGGTCGCGACGAGGCCGCGGAAGTGCGGGCGGCCGGAATGGCCTATCACCCGATCCCCGTCGCCGGTGCCCACGACCTGACGCCAGAAGCCGCGCGCACGCTGTGGCAGGCGATCGACGCCGCCCCCGGCAAGGTGCTGGTGCACTGCGCCTCCGGCAACCGCGCCGGCGCGCTGCTGGCGATCGCCGCGGCGCGCGAGGGCGGCATGACACCGGAGCAGGCGCTCGAACTCGGTCGCGAGGGCGGCATGACCAGCACCGAGCCGCGGGTGCGCGAGGTGCTTGGATTGCCGGCGGCATCGGGTAATCCGTAGCGGCGCGCGCCTTGCGATGCTGCCGCGATTCGACGCGGGCGATGTCCTGGATGTTCCATAGAAGCGGCTTCAGCCGCGAGCTTTTGATGCACCAGCTGATTCACCGGGCGGCCGCGCGAAAAGCTCGCGGCTGAAGCCGCTCCTACAGCCGCTCCTGCAGGTTCGACAAGTGTGCGCTGGCTGCGGCCTCAGTCGCCCAGCGCCTCGTTGAGCACCTGCGCCAGCCGGTACGCTGCCTGGCGCACGCGCTGCTCGGCCAGCGGGCGGTATTCGTCGAGGTAGGCCTTGTCGAGCTTGTGCGTGTCGGTCGGATACAGCCCGCGCGCGTCGACCAGGCGGCAGGATTCGCCGGCCCAGGCTTCCGGGGCGCTGCGCCCGGCCTCGGTCATCGGGGGCCAGGGCAGGGTGTCGAGGCGGTTGGCGTACGGCGTCACCGCCTTGCGATCGGCGCCGAAGCCGGCGCTGCCGAGGATGTAGTAGTCCCACACCGAATGCAGGTTGGTGCCCATCACGCCGTCGGCATAGTGCTTGCGCGCATAGGCTTCGGGCTGCAGGTCGGTGCGCAGGCTGATCTGGTAGCCGTTGCCGCCGGCGTCGGTGTGGTTGGTGGCGTGCAGCGGCTGGTGCACGTCGCCGACGAAATGGACCACGAACTTCAGCGCGTCGCGGCGCGCGGCCAGCGGCTGGCTGCGGTCGGCGAGGATCGCCAGCTGGTTTTCGATCGCGCCGACCACGCAGTTGCCGTCCGGGCAGTCGCGCGCGGCGTCGTAGCGGCAGTCCGCGCCGGGCGCGGTGTTGACGTAATGCCACTTCGAGGTGGCCTTGAACCGCGCCGGGTCCTCGTCGCGCAGGGTGTCGGCCCAGGCGGCGACGCCGGCCAGGGTCGGATCGGCCTCGCCGGCCAGCAGCCGCGCGACTTCCGCCCCGGCCGCGGGCGTGAGGTGGCGCTGCGCCAGTTCGCCGACCAGGCGGTGGCCGAGCTGGGCCCAGCCCATTGCGGCGGGCGCCAAAAGCAGCAGGAAAGTGGCGAGAAGCAGGCGTGGCATCGTTTTCATGGCGGAATGGGGCTCGGCAGGGCTGAAAGCGCGGGCGGGAAACGGCTAAAATAACGTGCTTTTTCCCTTTCCGTCTTTTCCCCGTCTTTCCTTGCAGGAGCGTGACATGGCGATCAAGGTTGGTATCAATGGTTTCGGCCGCATCGGGCGCAACGTGTTGCGTTCGGCCATTGAGAATTTCGGCAACGACATCGAGATCGTCGCCATCAATGACCTGCTGGAACCGGACTACCTGGCCTACATGCTGCAGTACGACTCCGTGCACGGTCGCTTCAAGGGCGAGGTGCAGGTCGACGGCGGCAACATCATCGTCAACGGCAAGAAGATCCGCCTGACCCAGGAGCGCGACCCGGCCAACCTCAAGTGGGGCGAGGCGGGCGTGGACGTGGTGATCGAATCCACCGGCCTGTTCCTGACCAAGGAAACCGCGCAGAAGCACCTCGACGCCGGCGCGAAGAAGGTGATCCTGTCGGCGCCGTCGAAGGACGACACGCCGATGTTCGTCTATGGCGTCAACGACAAGAGCTACAAGGGCGAGGCGATCATCTCCAACGCCTCGTGCACCACCAACTGCCTGGCGCCGATCGCCAAGGTGTTGCATGACAAGTGGGGCATCAAGCGCGGCCTGATGACCACCGTGCACGCCGCCACCGCCAGCCAGAAGGTCGTCGACGGCCCGTCCAACAAGGACTGGCGCGGCGGGCGCGGCATCCTCGAGAACATCATCCCCTCGAGCACCGGTGCGGCCAAGGCCGTGGGCGTGGTGATCCCGGAGCTCAACAAGAAGCTCACCGGCATGAGCTTCCGCGTGCCGACCTCCGACGTGTCGGTGGTCGACCTGACCGTGGAGCTGGACAAGCCGGCCAGCTACGACGAGATCAAGGCCGAGATGAAGGCGCAGAGCGAAGGCGCGCTGAAGGGCATCCTCGGCTACACCGAAGACAAGGTGGTCGCCACCGATTTCCGCGGCGACACCCGCACCTCGATCTTCGACGCCGAGGCCGGCATCGCGCTCGACTCCACCTTCGTCAAGCTGGTGAGCTGGTACGACAACGAGTGGGGCTATTCGAACAAGTGCCTGGAGATGGTGCGCGTCATCGCGAAGTAGGCCGTGACGGCATCGCCGCATCGAGGAAAGCCCCGCATTCGCGGGGCTTTTTCTTGGCGCCGGACTCAGGTGGGCACGGCTGCCATCCGGCGAACCGCCAGCAGGCCGCTGACGAATGCGTTGAACGCGAAGTACAGGCTCCCGGCTGCGAACAGCTGCCAAGGCCCGATCGCCATCCGCAGGCCACCGGGGTCGCCGGGCTGCAGGGGCAATGCCAGCTGGTGAACCGTTGTTTCGTCAAAACCCCAGCGCGGCACGGGCAAATCCTTCGCGATGACCAGGATCAGCATCACCGCGATGCATTGCACGGCAAGCCTGAGGCCATCGGCAAACCACGTGCCGTCGCGCCGGGCCGTGGCGAACACCAGCCACTTGCCGACGAGCAGCCATGCCAAGGAGAATAGCACCCAGGGGCTCGAGGCGCTGCGCTGCAGTTGCCATGCCACCAGCACGGCCGCGACCAGGCCGAATCCGGTCAACACCAGCGCACGCAGTTTGTGGAGCAGGCTCTGCGAGCGGGCAGCGGCGAACAGGCCGATGAGCCCCAGCAGTGCGGGAAACTCCAGCCCCACCAGCGCCATGCCACCGAGCACGGCATCGCGGCCCGCGTCCATGGGCGCGGCCCAGGTCCAGGCGAGGAAGGCCGCCGTGATCGCGTCCGGCAGCGCCGCCAGCAAGCGGCCGTGCCACTGCGTTTCCACCATCACCTGCCGGCGCCCTCCGCGGGGACGCCATCGCACGAAGTCCCTTGCCCGCATCACCCGAAACTCCGCATCAGCGGCCACGCCTTCGCCCAGTCGAGCTTCAGGTCGCGGCAGACGTAGATGTCGGGGTGCCCGCTTTCCTCGTTCTGCACGCCGTGCGGGATGCGCACGCGCCCGGCCAGGGTGCAGGTGGCCGGGACATCGGCGATGCCTTCGGCGTCGTCGCCCAGCACGATCACCGTGGTCGGCGGCGGGTCACCGTAGCCGCGCGCCCAGTAGGAGTTGATGCCGCTGATCGCCCTGGGCAATCCGTGCGCCGGGCCGTAGCGGTTGATCGCGCCGGCCTCGCCGTAGTTGTTGGCGTAGATGGCGGTGCGCGCGCGTTCCGCTTCGGGGAGCGCCTGGTAGACCGCGGCGACCTGCGCGACGAGCTCGGGCCAACCCACCTGTTCGGCAAAGTTGTCGTGGAACTCGCGGCTGATGCGCCAGCCCTGCGAACCGATCGGCGCCAGCGGCAGCGCCACCAGCGCGGTCGTCGCCAGTGCGGCGAGCAGCACCAGCGCGGTCACGCCACGCGCCACGAACACGCCACGCGGCCGCAGGCGCGCCATGCCGCGTTCCAGCAGCACCGCGCCCGCCGCCAGCAGCATCGGATAGGCCGGCGCCAGGTAATAGTCGCGCGCGCTGGCCAGCCAGAACAGCAGCAGCGCGGTCGCGTACAGCCAGGCCAGCACGCGCCATTGCCGCGCGGATGCGGCGAAGGCGAGCCATGCCAGCCCGATCAGCCACAGCCACGCCAGCAGCGGACCGGCACCGAGCATCAGCTGTCCGCCGAAGAAATCCCCGGTGCGCCCGATCCGCACGTCGCGGGCATGGATGTGCTGGACGAAGTCGAGATAGACGAAGTCGTGTCGCCACTGCCACCAGGCGTTGGGCGCGAACACCAGCAGCGACAGCGCCACGCCCGCCCACAACCATGGATTGGTCAGTTGCCGTCGCAGCGGCGTCGCAAGCACCGCGACGACGATGCCGGCCGAGCAGAACAGCATCGTGTAGCGGGTCATCATCCCCAGCCCGATCACCAAACCGAGCCCGAGCCACCAGCGTGGGTCACCGCCGTTGGCGAGCTTCAGCAGCATCCACGCCGCCAGCACCCACCACAGGTAATCGGGGCTGGTGTACTGCAGCATCGAGCCGGCGAGCATGGAGAACGGCACGCAGGCGACCGCGGTCGCCGCCACCACCTGTGCGAAGCGATGGCCGCCCAGTTCGCGCGCGATCAAGCCGGAGAACAGCACTGCCAGCGCCTGCGCCAGCGCCGACGGCGCGCGGAATGCCGTCAGCGAATCGCCGAACAGCTGCATCGACACGTGGGCGAGGAACGGCACCAGCGGCGGGTAGGCGACGTAGCCCCAGGCGAGATGGTGGGCGTCGTCGAGCACCGCCAGCTCGTCGCGATGGAAGCCGTACTGGCCGTTGGTCAACAGGTGCAGCAGCAGGCGGGCCAGCGCAAGCGCGAGCAGTGGGCCCAGCGCCGGCCGCGACAGTGCGCCGTGCCAGAGCCTGAAATGTGGCGTCGCCATCAACTGTCCCCCGCATGCCCCGCGCCAGCTTACGCGCGTGCGGCATCGCTTCCGAATGCCGGAAGTCGTGCCCGCGGCGGGCTCAGCCGGTGGCCGAGCGGATCAGCAGCTTGAGCTTGTCGGGTACGCCGTCCCACTGTCTCGCATCGGGCAGCGCCGGCTTCTTGCGGTCGATCACCGGCCACAGCGGCGCCAGTTCGGCGTTGATCGCGAGGAAGTGCTCCTGCCCGCCGGGCACGTCGTCCTCCGGGTAGATCGCGCCCACCGGGCATTCGGCCACGCACAGGGTGCAGTCGATGCAGCTTTCCGGGTCG
The DNA here is from genome assembly GCF_052044325.1 of Luteimonas sp. 22616. NCBI lineage: Bacteria > Pseudomonadati > Pseudomonadota > Gammaproteobacteria > Lysobacterales > Lysobacteraceae > Luteimonas > Luteimonas sp. 22616. Next base: position 2,208,369 of record NZ_JBQEMW010000001.1, on the reverse strand, counting down.
ATGACGAGGAAGTTCGGGCCCTCGTGGAAGCAGTCGACCGGGCACACTTCGACGCAGTCGGTGTGCTTGCAGTTGATGCAGTTCTCGGTGACGACGTGGGTCACGATGCGCGATGCGTTGGCGGAGGCGCACAGTCTGGCGCGCGCGATCGTGCGCTGCCCTGACCTGGATCAAGGCCGCCGTGGCCGGGGCAGGGGACAATCGTGGCCCGCCGCACTTCCGGGACGCGCGAACCGCTTGCGAATCCGCGCCGAGCCCGCATCTTCCCCCCATGCCCACGCAACCCACCCACGACCAGATCGCGGCCCTCGTCGACCGCTTCTACGACCGCATCCAGGTCCATCCCATGCTTGGGCCAGTGTTCAACGCCGCCGTCGACGACTGGGACGAGCACAAGCGGCTGCTGGTGTCGTTCTGGACTTCGGTGGTCCTGCGCGCTGGTACCTATCGCGGCAACCCGATGTCCGCGCACCGCTCGCATCCGATCACCACCGAACACTTCGTGCAGTGGCTCGAACTGTGGCGCACCACGGCGGACGAAATGCTGGCGCCCGAACACGCCGAACTGCTGCACGAGTACGCCGGGCGCATCGGCCGCAGCCTGCGCTACGGCCTCGGGCTGCCCGAACCGGGCCAGGCGCATTCGCCATTCGGCCCGGCGGTGCCGTCGGGCGACGGCTGACGGCTGGTCGTCGTCAAAACTGCCCGGGGGCGTAGCGACGCCTGGCCGCAGGTCGGACCGCGCGTCCGACGCTTCCTGACGCTCGGGTTCAGGCGAGCGCCGCGAGCGCGGCGTCGTAGTCGGGCTCCTCGCCGATCTCGTTGACCAGCTGCGCGTGGACCACGCGGTCGTCGGCGTCGAGCACCACCACCGCGCGCGCGGCCAGCCCGGCCAGCGGGCCGTCGGCGATCGCCACGCCGTAACCTTCGAGGAATTCGCGCCCGCGCATCGTCGACAGCATCACCACGCGCTCCAGGCCCTCGGCGCCGCAGAAGCGCGCCTGCGCGAACGGCAGGTCGGCGGAGATGCCCAGCACCACTGCGTTGTCCGGCTTCGACGCCAGTTCGTTGAACTTGCGCAGCGCGGTGGCGCACACGCCGGTATCCACGCTGGGAAAGATGTTGAGCAGCTTGCGCTTGCCCGAGAACGAGGCCAGCGCCACGTCCGACAGGTCCTTGCCGACCAGCGTGAACGGACGCGCTTGCTCGCCGGCGACGGGGAAACGGCCGGCGACATTGACGGGCTTGCCGTGGAGGGTGACCTGGGACATGGCATGACTCCTGGATGCAGAAAGGGATTGGACAGCGGCCCGTGCGCGCAGTGCGTGGGCGGTCAATAGAACATCAGCTTGGCGAGTACCACGATGCCGGCCATCAGGCACAGCACGACGTGGTGGGTGCGCCGGAACCGGCACGGATCCATTGTCCCACGCATTCCCGCGCGCACGGCGGTGACGAACACCGCCAGCACGCCGAACGCCAGCGCCACCTTGATCGACAGCAGCCAGCCGAAGCGCGAACCGAGGCAGGAAAATCCATTGCAGCGGATGTCGAACAGGGCGAACCCGCTCAGGAACAACAGCGCCACCACCCCCGGCATGAAGCGCCGCACCCGCGCCATCACCGCCGCCTCGATCCGCGCCATCACTTCGTGCTCGAACTGCCGGTGCAGGGATTCGAGCACCAGCACCTCGAACGCCACCGCGCCGACGAAGACGATTGCGCAGGACAGGTGCAGCAGAAGGATTAGCGGGTACCAGGCGGCCATCGCGGCCAGCGTGCGCCGCGCGGCACGTCGTCGCATTGACCTGCGTCAATCGCGGCTTTGTGGGCGGCGGCTCCAGCCACGAGTTGTTCCACCTCGATCCGTCAGAGCAACAGCCCTTCTCCCGCTTGCGGGAGAAGGTGCCCGGAGGGCGGATGAGGGAGCGCGAGCGCAGCGAAGCGCTGCTTTTGACTTTGGCTTCTGGTTATCGGGAGAAGGGCAAGAGCAGCTCGCTGCGCTCGCACCCTCGTCCGGCGCTGCGCGCCACCTTCTCCCGCAAGCGGGAGAAGGGCTTTCGTGGAGCCGCCTTCGCGTACGGGCGAAGGAGGGGCTCTGGGGTGATCGCCGCCGGCATCGCCGGTTTGCCTGCGCCCCCGGGCACCCGGACAATGGCGCCTCGCCGACCGCTTCTGCGCAAGCCGCGTTGCCGGCCTGCGTTTCCCGCGGCCCCGATGCCCTTCCTTCCCCGACGAAAACACCCCATGACCATCCAGCGAATGAGCGACCTCGACCTGTCCGGCAAGCGCGTGCTGATCCGGCAAGACCTCAACGTCCCCGTCGACGGCGGCAAAGTCACCTCCGACCAGCGCATCACCGCCTCCCTGCCCACCTTGCGTGCCGCGCTCGATGCCGGCGCCGCGGTGATGGTGATGTCGCACCTGGGACGGCCGAAGGAGGGCACGTGGAGCGAGGCCGATTCGCTGGCGCCGGTAGCCGCGCGGCTGTCGGAGCTGCTCGGGCGCGAGGTGCCGCTGGTGCGCGACTACCTCGACGGCATCGACATCGCCCCCGGCCAGCTGGTGCTGCTGGAGAACTGCCGCATGAACGTCGGCGAGAAGGCCGACGACGAAGCGCTGGCGAAGCAGTACGCCGCGCTGTGCGACGTCTTCGTCATGGACGCCTTCGGCACCGCGCATCGCGCGCAGGCGTCCACCCACGGCGTGATCCGCTTCGCGAAGCAGGCCGCCGGCGGGCCGCTGCTGATGGGGGAGCTCGATGCGCTGGCCAAGGCGCTCGACAACCCGGCGCGCCCGCTGCTGGCGATCGTCGCCGGCTCCAAGGTCAGCACCAAGCTCGAATTGCTGTCGTCGCTGGTCGGCAAGGTCGACCAGCTGATCGTCGGCGGCGGCATCGCCAACACCTTCATCGCCGCCGAGGGCTTCGGCGTCGGCAAGTCGCTGGTCGAGGCCGACCTGGTCGACACCGCGAAGCAGATCATGGCCGACGCCAAGGCGCGCGGCGCCGATATCCCGGTGCCCACCGACGTGGTGGTCGCGCCGGAGTTCAAGGCCGATGCGCCGGCGACGGTGAAGGCGGTGGACGCGATCGGCGCCGACGACATGGTGCTCGATATCGGCCCGGAGACCGCGAAGCGCTATGCGCAGATGATCGCGAACGCCGGCACCGTGGTGTGGAACGGCCCGGTCGGGGTGTTCGAGTTCGACGCGTTCGGCAAGGGCACCGAAACCCTGGCGCGTGCGATCGCGGCATCGAAGGCGTTCTCGATCGCCGGCGGCGGCGACACCCTCGCGGCCGTCGACAAGTACGGCATCGCCGACGACGTGTCCTACATCTCCACCGGCGGCGGTGCGTTCCTGGAATTCCTCGAAGGCAAGACCCTGCCCGCGGTGGCCGCGCTGGCCCAGCGCGGCGGCTGACGTTCGCGGAAAGAAGGGCCCACACGGCGTGCCATGGCGACCGGCACGTCGCACGCGGAAAGGCGAAGGTGACCGCGGTGCCGGATGAATGCGTGGCGCATCACAGTCCGGTCACCACGTCACGCGCCGCTTACATCGCGCCTCCGGGCCGCTGCTAGCGTGGCCCTGCGGCGATGGGCCGCGGGGAGCCAAGGAGTCTTGCATGCGTCAATCTTCCGGGATCGTCGCCGCGTTCGCGGTCGCAGCGGCACTGGCATCACTGGCGGCGATCGCGAAACAGCCGGGCCCCGAATGGCCTGGTACCTACGTCTATTACGACCAGGCCGGCAACGTCGTCGGCGAGGCCAACAACGCCCTGTGCAAACCACAGGCGGCCTGGGGCGTGGTGACGGCAACCTACGAATACCGCCTTGGATGCGGCTTCACCTACTGAAGGCCGCTGACGAGGTCCATGCGGAAACGGGCGCGCCTTGTCCATCGCTTGTCGAGGCAGGGCAGTTCCGGGGCGCCGGGCAATCGGCATGTGCATGCCGTGCCCGTCGTTGCCGGAGCCATCCCGTGATGACGCGGCATGGGCCCGATACGCGGCTTGAACCCAACGGAGGCTCACGATGAAAGTTTCGATGTCGCACGCGAAGTTGATCGTACTGGGCGCTTTCCTGGCCATCTCGGCCAGCACCGGGGCAGCAACCAGCGCCGCCAATTGCTGCTACCCCGGCTCGGTGGTGTATTACGACGGAGCCGGCACCGTCGTCGGCGTACGCATGTTCGGCTGCGGCGACCCGGGCTGGGGAATCGTCACGTCGAACTCGAAGACCTACAACGGCTGCATCATGTAACCGCTGCACGTATCGCGATCCGCGCAACGGCCCGGTTTTCCGGGCCGTTGTGCTTCTCCCGCTCGCGAGCATGCGCGGCCGTATTCGACGACAGGCCGGATGAGACTACACCGGCAGTGACGACACCCCGGGTGCGGTCGACGGGCCGCAGGATCGCCGGCAATGCGCCCATGCAATTGCATGATCGGACCAGTCCATGGCCCCGATCAGCCGACATTGCGCGTGGCGGGAGCCAGGTCGTCGACGGCACCGGCATGGAGTAGTAGCCTGCCCCTTGGGGACAGGGGATGCGGCGCGATGCGTGGACTATGGGGAGTGGGGTTGCTGTGGCTGGCGGCAACGGCGCAGGCGGGGGAAGACATCCACAAACGGGGTGACTTCGAGTTTTTCGTGGCGCCGGCACCAGGATTCGTGCAGGAGCGCGCGCTGCCAGCGCAATGGCCGGTGGACGCGTCCGGCGCCGATGCGCCGTGGCGCACCTGGCGATTGGACGAGCAGGTTGACTGGCGCCGCGGCGGTTACGTGGACTTCTTCGACTATGCGTTCGAGGCGCGCGCGCCCTCCCTGATCGGAGATGCCGGCAAGTTCACCATCACCTTCAACCCGGAATATCAGCGCCTGTTGATCCATCGCGTGGAGCTGAGGCGGGATGGCCAATGGCTCAGCCGGTTGGATCCGGAGCACATCTCGCTGGCCCGCCGCGAGCGCGGCTTCGAAGATGACACGTCCGACGGGCAGGTCACCGCGCTGCTGGTGCTCGACGACGTTCGCATCGGTGACGTGGTCCGCGTCTCCTACACTGTAGACGGCAGCAATCCGGTGCTCGCCGGGCAGGAATTGGCCAGCGCGTACTTCGGCTGGCGCAACCCCATCCTCGATGCCCGTCTGCGGGTGATCGGCGATCCGGGCACGCAGTTCAACGTCGACCAGCAACATGGCGCACCGGAGCCGGTTCTCGCACAGACCGCGACGGGCGCCGAAGTACTGCTTGCAGCGCATGCCGCGGAGTCGGTCATCGATGAAAAGGACTATCCGGCCTGGTACCAGCCATTTCCACATGCGCAGGTCAGCGTGCAGCGCAGCTGGGCGGGCGTGGTGGACTGGGCGCTGCCGCTATATCCGGTGGTCACAGGGCCGCTGCCGGCCGACCTTGAAGCGAAGCTTCAACAATGGAGGCAGCTTGCCGACGACAAGGCACGCCTGAAGGCGGCGGTGCGCGCAGTGCAGGACGAAGTGCGCTATTTCGGCGTCGAGATGGGCGAGAACACCCACCGGCCAGCCGCTCCCGCCGATACCTGGCGCCGCCGTCGGGGTGACTGCAAGGACAAGGTCTACCTGCTGGTGACGCTGTTGCAGCGACTGGGTATCGACGCCGAGCCCGCGCTCACGTCGATGTCGAGCGGTCGCTCGGCCGGCGAACGGGTACCGTCGGCGTCTGTATTCGACCATGTCATCGTCCGTGCGCGTGTCGGCGGTGTCGATGTCTGGGTCGATGCCACTGCGACCCAGCAGGGCGGCGAGCCGGGTGATGCGGACCTGAGCGCGTTCGGCATCGCGCTGCCCATCGTGGCGGGCACAGTTGCACCGGTTGCGATCGCCGAGCCCGCGCGCCGGTTGTCCGAGGTGGCAGTAGTGGAGCGCTACTTCCCCGATGACGACGCCCACCAGGTGCGCTTCGAAGTTTCCACGACCTATCGCGGTGCCTACGCCGATACGCGCCGCAAAGCGATCTCAGGCGAGCGCAGCGACGATCGCGCAAAGCGATACGCGGACTATTACCGCAAGCGCTTCGGCCAGCTGCGGCAGGTCGCAGAACCGGTTGTCGCCGACGACCGCGAGGCCAACGTGCTGCGCATCGACGAAGCCTACGTGCTCGCGGCGCCTTTCGAGGATGACGGCGGGATGACCCGGCGGCTCGACGTACGCGCCGACACGCTCGACACAGTCGCGATATTGCCGCCGGCGATGGTGCGCAAGGGGCCGCTGTACTTCGCCCGCCCGGGACGCTACCGGCATGAGGTTCGCATCAGCATCCCGCAGCGTTGGAAGCCGAAGTTCGGCACGGAAGACGAACACATCGAGGGCAAGGCATTCGATTTCCGCCGCAGCGTGCAGGTCGAAGGCAATGAAGCGGTGCTGCGCTACGACCTCGGCGTGCAAGAGCCTGACGTCGCCGTCGACGATACGGGCCACCATCTCGAAAACCTGCGCCTTGTCCGCGACGAGCTCGGCGCCAGCCTGCGCTTCGAAATGCCGCGAAGCGACGACGCAGACGCGCGCGCGAAGCGACTGCAGGAGCTGCTGCGTGGCGTGTCGTCGCCGGGCACGTCGTCTTCCAGAGAATCGACCCCGAGGGGAGCCAAGCCATGAATCGCGATCGTCATCCACGCCTGCGCCGTCCGCGGCCGCTGCTACTCGCCGCGCTGCTGGCGCTGGCCGTTCCAACGCTTCCGGCCGCAGAGCCATCCGGAGGCTTCGATGCTGCCGCGACATGGCAGCATTTCCTCGCCACTGCCGGTACCGACGGGTCGGGCAGTCCGTACGACTCGCTCGATCTCCTCGAAATCATCGGTTATGACGAGCATGCCGTCGACGCCGTTGCCTGCGAAGCGCACCGGGAACAGGTCGCGAAGGCGGTCGAAATGGCGCCGGTGAGCATCGCACTGCGCCATGCCGCGCTGCTGTGCGCACAGGCAATCACCGATACGGCCGCTGCCGCCCGCGAGTCGGCCGCGCTGGACGCATTGTCCGCGCTGGCGCTGTCCCAGGCCGATGTTGCCGATCCCAGCCTGGCGCTGCCCATTCGGGTCATGGGCAAGCAAGACATGCGGACCTTGCTCGTGCTCGCTGGGCTCGAATCGCGCTACGAGTACTACATCAGTCCCCGACCGATACGGTTCCTGCCCTATGTCGTGGCAGTAGGTGACCCGGAAACCGGTGGCGAGCGCCACCTGATGTTCGACATGGTTGATACCATGAACGCCGCCGTGCGCAGTGATCCCTATTCGGGCTATCCGATGCAGCGCCTGCAGCTGAGTGATGCGTTGGTGGATGCAGAGGCCGCCAACGGCCAGCTGGCCGCGATCGATGCGAAGGCGGTGCGCGAGGCATCGATGGCCAATGGCGTTGATGCCCGGATCGAGGCTGTCCGCATCGCGGCAGGCGAGGGCGGCATCCAGTCGCTTGCTACATGGCTGCTTCTTTGCCAGCAGGCACCGGCGAACCCAAGCTGCTCGAGTGGGCTCGTCGATGCCCTTCTGGCCGGTGCCGAACAGCGACATGCGCTGCCGATGGCAATGCTGTCATACGCCTACGCTACCGGGACCGGAGTAGGGAAGGACGAAGCCGCCGCGGCTACGTTGCTCGACGATGCGGACGAGCGCTGGGCGCCGGCATCGGCGAGCGGATTCGTGGCGAGTCTTGCCCTGGCGACCACGCCCAAAACCGACATCCCCGCATTCTTCCGGGCGCGCGCCGATCGCGCGATTGCCGCGGGGGATCGTGCAACGATGCTGCTCGACGCCTCGCAGCGGATGGCGCGGGCGCTGCCGCTGGACGAGCGGCAGCTCATCGCGTTCGCTACGCCCGCCTACAACGCGCGCGGCGCGGGCCATGAGCTGCTCGCGCGAGATGCGCTGCTACGCAAGGATGTCCCGTCGGCGCTCGATTGGACTCGTCGCGCGGCACAGGCCGGCAACCCCTGGGGCGAGGACCAATATGCATGGCAGCTGCGTTTCGGGCGCGACGTCGCCAAGGATCGTGTCGCGGCGCAGGCGTGGTTGAAGGCCGCGGCGCACGATGCGAAGCCGATGGCGGCGCGGATCCTTGCCGGCGATGCCGATGCGGTCCAGGACTGGGACCAGGCGATGGCATGGCTGTTCGAGCCCGCGTCACGCGGTGACATGGAAAGCCTGCTGGCACTGGCCGGACTGATGGTGTCTGGCGTTGCCGGCGACGACAAGGTGGCTACCGGCCTGGAGGTGTACCGCAGCCTGGCCGATGAGGCCGACCTGCCTGAAGCGCGACGGCGGCTGGCGTCGCTGGCATTACGCGGCGATGGCATGGAAAAGTCGCCGGCCAAGGCCGAGGCCTGGTTGCGCAAGGACGCCGAGCGTGGCGACCATGTGTCCGAGGCGATGCTTGGCGGTGCGCTGCTGCGTGGCGACCTGGGCAAGGTTGATGAAGTCGAGGGCCAGCGCTGGATGGAGCGTGCGATCGCCGCCAAGGAGGCGGCGGCCTACGTCGAGTACGGTGCGTGGCTGTTCTACACGAAGGACACGCCCGATTCGCGTCGCCGTGCGATGGAAATTTGGTCGCAGGGCGTCGAGCTTGGACAGTCGATGGCTGCGAACAACCTTGCATGGGCGCTGTGTACCTCGCCGGACGACGCCATCCGAGATCCGAAGCATGGTCTCGAGGTCGGTGCGAAGATCGGCGACGTGGATGAGATCGACCCCGGCTTCCTAGACACCGTGGCTGCATGCCATGCCGCAACCGGCGACTACGAAACTGCGGTGCGGATGCAAAACAACGTGGTCGAGCGGTTCGATGGACAGGCGAAGGCCCGGCCCGGTGATACGGCAATGGCGGAAACTGCCAAGCGCGCCGCGGGGCGGCTCGCGCTTTATCAGGCCGGCAAGCCGTACCTGGAAGCCAGCCGGGATTAGCCAGCCGCCACGGGTGCGGTGGCGGGCCCGGCGACCGCTGCCAGGGGATGTAAGGTTTCGCGCAACGCCGGAGCCGCCGACGCTGGGCTAGGATGGGGCATCCATCGCAGGCAGTCGCTTCCATGTCCGAACACCGCCGTCGTACCCGCATCCTCGCCACCCTCGGCCCGGCCACCGATGCGCCGGGCGTGCTCGACGCGCTGCTGTACGCAGGGGTCGACGTGGTGCGCCTGAACTTCTCGCACGGCGACCCGGCCTCGCAGCTTGCACGGGCGCAGGCGGTGCGCGAAGCGGCCGCGCGGGTGGGTGTGGAGGTCGGCATCCTGGCCGACCTGCCCGGCCCCAAGATCCGTGTCGAGACCTTCGCTGAAGGCCGGGTATTGCTGCGTGCGGGCGAGCGCTTCGACCTGGTGGCCAGCGAAGACGCACCGCCCGGCGATGCGACCCAGGTCGGCGTGAGTTACCTCGCCCTGCCGCAGGACCTGCAGGCGGGCGACGTGCTGCTGCTCGACGACGGCGTGGTGCAGCTCAGGGTCGAGCGCATCGAGGGCGAACGCATCGTCACCAGCGTGATCAACGACAGCGTGCTGTCCAACCGCAAGGGGCTCAATCGGCTCGGCGGGGGACTGTCGCTGGGTGCACTCACCGACCGCGACCGGGAGCTGATCGGCGTCGCCGCCGGCATGAACGCCGACTTCATCGCGGTGTCGTTCTGCCGCAACGCCGCCGACATGCACGAGGCGCGCGCGGTTGCGCGTTCGCATGGCAGCCACGCCGCGCTGGTGTCGAAGATCGAGCGCGCGGAGGCGATCGAGAACCTGGCCGAGATCGTGGAAGCCAGCGACGTGGTGATGGTCGCCCGCGGCGACCTGGGCGTGGAGATCGGCGACGCCGAACTGCCCGGCCTGCAGAAGAAGATCATCCGCGAATCGCTGGCGCAGAACCGGGTGGTGATCACCGCCACCCAGATGCTGCAGTCGATGGTCGACAGCCCGATCCCCACGCGCGCCGAGGTGCTCGACGTGGCCAACGCGGTGATTGACGGCACCGATGCGGTGATGCTCTCGGCCGAAACCGCGGCCGGCAATTTCCCGGTGCGTGCGGTCGAGGCGATGGCGCGCATCTGCGTCGGCGCCGAGAAGCAGTTCGAGTTCGACATCGATTTTGGCAAGGCCTCGCGCGACATGCAGCGCGCCGACCAGGCGATCGCGATGGCGGCAATGTTCCTGTCCGAGCACATGGCGGTGCGCGCGATCGTGGCGATGACCGAATCCGGCGGCACCGCGCGCTACCTGTCGCGGTTCCGCTCCAGCGTGCCGATCTACGCGTTGTCGCGGCATCCCGGGTCGCGGCGCCGGATGGCGCTGATGCGCGACGTGTTCCCGATCGACTTCGACAGCCGCGGCCTGGCCACGCGCGAAGCCGCGCGCGATGCGGTGCAGGCCCTGCACGACGCAGGCCTGCTCGCCGCCGGCGACCACATCATGTTCACCAGCGGCGACCACATGGAGCACCGCGGCGCGACCAACACGCTGCGCCTGCTGAAGGTGGGCGAGAACGGCAGGGCCGAAGGGCTGGGCGAGCTTTGACGGGAGAGCAAGGCCGGAGAACGGGAACGGGCAGGCGGCGCCCGCGAAACCGCGGGCTGGATTGGCCCGTCAACCGGCGCCTTTCGTACCCGTCATTCCCAGCATCGAAGTCGGGTTGGTAGATCCACCGACTCGAGCCGAGAAATTCCAGCTGCGACGCTCGGGTGGGCCGAGACACGAATTCCAATCAGGCTGCAGATATGCTCGTCGGGGATTGCAAGACATATCGAGTGGCAAGCCCGGTGGTCAATGCTTGCGCATGTCTGTTTTCGTTGTTGGTGATGTTGGCGCCCCCCCGTATCGGCCTATGGATCGGACCCTGCCCATGAGCAGTCCGGGATCGAGCCGGGTCAGGTTCTGGTCGTCGAGGAAGGCGACGGAGGCCGCTACTGGCAAAGCGATGGCAACGGCACTAAACGTGGCCCGCGATATCCATGGGAACTGCTGAAAGAAGGCGTCGAAGGCTGCGTTGCCGTAGGGTTTGTGATCCAGCCAGATGGCGTGCCCGACGCCTTCCGTGTCTTGCAGTTCGGCGCCTCGCGCCCATCCCGCGAGGTGGGGCGGAAGTTCGCTGCGGCGCTTGTCCAGACGCTTCGGTATAGACGCTACCTGCCTGGTCCCGAGAATCCCCGGCGCCTTCCCGGGTTTGCGGTTGAACATGCTGGTTTTGGTGCAGGACCGGATGCCGAACGCGCCATGAAGCGCTGGTCGGACGAGTGCCGGATCGACGATCTGGGTGCTTTCCTGCGTTCGCGGACGGGCGACGCCGAATCCTGACGCACGGCGCCGGGAGGAGGCCGTCCGAAACCGTTTGCAAGGCCTTTCCCGCGACCAATTGCCCGGGCCCGCGGGCTATAATCGACGGCCTTTCCGCCGCCTCCGAGCCTTTCCGACATGAGTATCGAACAGCTTGCCGAAACCGCCCTGGCCATGGTCGCGCCGGGCAAGGGCATCATCGCCATCGACGAATCCACCGGCACCATCGCCAAGCGCTTTGCCGGCGTCGGGATCGAGAATACCGAAGAGAACCGCCGCGCCTATCGCGAGATGCTGCTGACCACGCCGAACCTGAGCCAGCACATCAGCGGCGCGATCCTGTTCGACGAGACCATCCGCCAGTCGACGAAGGACGGTGTGCCGTTCGCCAGGTACATGGCCGACAACGGCATGATCCCGGGCATCAAGGTCGACAAGGGCACCCACGCGCTGGCCGGTTTCCCGGGCGAGGTGGTGACCGAGGGTCTCGACGGCCTGCGCGCGCGGCTGGAGGAGTACTACAAGCTCGGCGCCCGCTTCGCCAAGTGGCGCGCGGTGATCAACATCGGCGACGACGTCCCGTCGGGCACCTGCATCGAGGCCAATAGCCACGCGCTGGCGCGCTACGCCGCGCTGTGCCAGGAGCAGGGCCTGGTGCCGATGGTGGAGCCGGAAGTGCTGATGGACGGCAACCACGACATCGAAACCTGCTTCGAGGTCACCGAGGTCACGCTGCGTTCGCTGTTCGACGCGCTGTACCAGCAGAACGTCGCGCTCGAGGGCACGATCCTCAAGGCATCGATGGTCGTCCCGGGCAAGGGTTGCGACGAGCAGGCCAGCGTCGACGAGGTCGCCGAAGCCACGCTGATGTGCCTGAAGTCCACGGTGCCTGCGATCCTGCCGGGCATCGTGTTCCTGTCCGGTGGCCAGAGCGACGAGGACGCCACCGCGCACCTGGACGCGATGAATCGCCTCGGCCCGAACCCGTGGCCGCTGTCGTTCTCCTATGGCCGCGCGATGCAGTCGGCGGCGCTGAAGCTGTGGTCGCAGGACCTGGTGAAGAACTTCGCCGGCGCGCAGGACACCGTGTTCGCCCGGGCCCGCGACAACGGCCTGGCCGCGCTGGGCCAGTGGGATCGGGCCGCCTGATCGCCTCATCGCAACGCAGTGCGAACAACGCCGGCCCCGTGCCGGCGTTGTTCTTTGCGGCCCGGCGCGATGCTCCGGGCTGTCGTTGTAGGAGCGGCTTCAGCCGAGAGCTTTGCTGCAGGGGCCAGATCTGCCACGCGCGGGGATGAGGATCCCGGAAGCGATCGCGATCCAGGACCGCAGGCAGGCACCGAAGATCGAGGGCCCGCGGCCGAAGCCGGTCGTGTGGGGAACGGGCGAGGGGATTGGTGTCGCGGGCCGGTGTCGTAAGCTGTCCGCGGACTCCTTACTTCGCCAGGAATCGTGGCATGCCGCCGAATTCCATCCAGTTCCCGCCCGAGGCCGCCGCCGCGCTGGCGCGCGGCAATGTGATCGAGGCCGTGCAAATCGTGCGCGCCTCGACCGGCCTTCCGCTGAAGGAGGCCCGCGACCTGGTGCGGGCATACGCGAACGGCCAGCAGGCCGGGCGGCGTGGTGCCGGTGCCTCCGCGCAGGCGCCGTTCGTGTTTCCCCCTGCCGCCGCCGCGGCCGTGGCGCGGGGCGAGTTCGTCACCGCGATCGCGCTGCTGCGCGAAGCCAATCCACGCCTCGACCTGAAGACGGCGAAGGAGGCGGTCGACCAGATCCGCCACGGTGCCGCGCCCGTCGACGGCGCCGCGAAAACGGGCGTGCGGCCGAACCCGTCGCCGCGTGTCCCGACCGTGGTCGCCGGGGATCGTGGCAGCCGCGGCTGGCTGACGCTGATGCTCGTCGTGGTGTTCGCGATCTTCCTGCTGTGGCTGCTCGACGGCGCGTGATGCCGGTGGGAGCGGCCATGGTCGCGATCGGGTTGGCAGCAAGGGCATCGCGGCCATGGCCGCTCCCGCAGTGGTAGCAGGGACAGCCCGCGTTTTTCAGCCTGCCAGCAGTCGTCGATACTCCGCGGCGATGTCGCTGCCGAAGCTGCACAGCAGCGCGCGCTCGGGCAGGTCCGCCGACCAGTCGCGCAGTTGCCCGATCGCAACCGCCGCGGCCGGCGCATGCGGATAACCGAACACGCCACAGCTGATCGCCGGAAACGCGATCGACGCCAGCCCGAGGTCGGATGCGAGTTGCAGGGCGTTGGCGTAGCAGGCGGCCAGGCGTTCCGGCTCGCCATGGTCGCCGCCGCGCCAGAGCGGCCCGACGGTGTGGATCACGCAGCGCGCCGGCAGGCGGTGGCCGCCGGTGATGCGGGCCTCGCCGGTCGGGCAGCGCACACCGGGCCGCACTTCCGGCAGCGCACGGCATTCGTCGAGCAGGCCGGGGCCCGCGGCGCGATGGATAGCGCCGTCCACGCCGCCGCCGCCGAGCAGCGACTCGTTGGCAGCGTTGACGATCGCGTCGACCGCCAATGTGGTGATATCGCCCTCGACGACCTCGATCCGCATCTGCGCGTCGCGACTCAGCCCAGCGATGCCAGCCAGGGGTCGTCGGACCCTTCCTCCACGCCCTCGAGCAGGAACGTCGACAGATAGCGCTCGCCGGTGTCGGGCAGCATCGCCAGGATCACGTCGCCGTCGCTGGCCGACTGCGCTACTTCCAGCGCCGCGGCCACCGTGGCGCCCGCGGAGATGCCGACGAAGATGCCTTCCTCGCGGGCAAGCCGCAGCGAGGTGTCGCGGGCGGTCACATCGTCGACGGTGAGGATCTGCGAGGCGGCCTTGCGGTCGAGCACCGCGGGGACGAAGTCCGGGGTCCAGCCCTGGATCTTGTGCGGCGACCACTCCTTGCCGGCCAGCAGCGAGGCCACGGCCGGCTCGGCGGCGGTCACTTTCACTTCCGGGCGCGCCACGCGCAGCACGTCGGCCACGCCGGTGAGCGTGCCGCCGGTGCCCCAGCCGCTGACGAAGTGATCCAGGCGCCGGCCAGCGAAATCGCGCAGGATTTCGGCCGCGGTGGTCTGGCGGTGGTAGGCGGGATTGGCGGGGTTCTCGAACTGGCGGGCGAGGAACCAGCCGTGCTGCTTCGCCAGTTCCTCGGCCTTGCGCACCATGCCGGTGCCGCGCTCGGCGGCGGCGGTGAGGATGACCTTCGCGCCGTAAGCGCGCATCAGCTTGCGGCGCTCGATCGAGAAAGTCTCGGTCATCACCGCGACGAACTGGTAGCCGCGCGCGGCGCAGACCATGGCCAGCGCCACGCCGGTGTTGCCGGACGTGGCCTCGATCACGGTGTCGCCGGGCTTGAGCAGGCCGCGGGCCTCGGCATCGAGGATGATGGCGATCGCAAGCCGGTCCTTGACCGAGCCGCCGGGGTTGAACGCTTCGACCTTGGCGTAAAGGGTGACGTTGGCCGGCGCGATGCGGTTCAGGCGCACGACCGGCGTGCGGCCGATGGTGCCGAGGATGCTGTCGTGGATCATGGGGAAGCCCTGCGTGTCGGGGGGAAGGGCCGACGTTACGCCCGCTCGCGCCGGCGCGCACGCCTACGGATGACACACAGGGAACCGGCCAATGGGACGCCGGTCGCCGGAACGCCGCGCACCCGGCGATTACCGCTCCATGTCCCGGCACGCGTAACGCGCAAACGGGCCTGCGGTTGACGCCGATCGCGTTCGCGGCGCCGGGCCTGATGGCACACGTGGCCGTCGCATCGAGTCGATAGAATCGAGCGGTTTCCCTTTGCCCTTGTATGCATGATGCCCGGACTCAGCGCCCCCACGACGCCACGCCTGCTCCTGTCCGCCCTGTTGTGCCTGTACCTCGCCGCCTGTGGCGGAGAGAAGGCCGGTGAACAGGGCGCCGCGCCGGTGGAGGTGGTGACCACCACGACGGTGGCGATGCAGTCCTGGCACGATCGCATCCGCGCGCTGGGAACGGTCAAGGCGCGCGAGTCGGTGGATGTCACCGCCAAGGTCAGCGAGACGGTGCAGCAGGTGCACTTCGACAGCGGCGACGAGGTCGCCAAGGGCACGCCGCTGGTGACGCTGAGCGGCCAGCAGCAGCACGCCGCGCTTGCGGCGGCGCAGGCCGCGGCGACCGAGGCCGAACGGCTGTACAAGCGCCAGCAGGAACTGGCCGCGCAGCAGCTGATCGCCCGCGCCGCGCTCGATACCCAGCGCGCCACCCGCGATGCCGCGCGCGCCCAGATGGCGCAGATCCAGGCCAACCTGCATGACCGGGTGATCCGCGCGCCGTTCGCCGGCCGGCTGGGCATCCGCCAGGTCAGCCCCGGCGCGCTGGTCACGCCGGGCACGGTGATCGCATCGCTCGACGACATCGCCCGCGTGCACGTCGACTTCCCCGTGCCCGAGGTGCAGATGGAGCTGGCCGACGTGGGCCAGCGGCTCGCCGGCACCACCGTCGCGTTTCCCGAGCGTGTCTTCGAGGGCACGGTGTCGGTGGTCGACGTGCGCCTGGATCCGGCCACGCGCGCGGTCATGGTGCGCGGCGATTTCCCCAACCCCGACCGCGCCCTGCGGCCGGGCATGCTGCTGCAGGTCGAGCTGGAGCGGCCCGAGCGGCAGGCGCTGCTGGTGCCCGAGATTTCCATCGTCCAGGTCGGCCGCGATTCGTTCGTGTACCGCGTGGGCGGCGACAGCACCGTCGAGCAGGCGCCGGTGAAGATCGGCGCGCGCGCCGGCGGGCAGGCCGAAGTGCTCGAAGGCCTGGCGCCGGGCGACCGCATCGTCGTCGACGGCACCGGCAAGTTGCGCGCCGGATCGAAGATCCGCGAGGTCGCCGCGGCGCCTGCGGCCGGCAAGCCTCGCAGCAGCACGGACGACCCGCCGGCCGACGCGGCCGACGCCGTGCCCGCCACGGAGGGCTGATCGATGCTGCTGTCCGACGTCTCCATCCGCCGCCCGGTGTTCGCCACCGTGGTGAGCCTGCTGCTGATGGTGCTCGGCGTGATGGCGTTCTCGCGCCTGACGTTGCGCGAGCTGCCGGCGATCGACCCGCCGATCGTTTCGGTCGACGTCAACTATCCGGGCGCTTCGGCGGCCGTGGTCGAGACCCGCATCACCCAGGTGCTCGAGGACGCGCTGTCGGGCATCGAGGGCATCGAGACGATCCAGTCGCGCAGCGTCAACGGGCGCTCCGCGGTGACCCTGGAGTTCACCCTCAAGCGCGACATCGAGGCCGCGGCCAACGACGTGCGCGACGCGATCAGCGGCGTCGCCGACCGCCTGCCCGACGAAGCCGACCCGCCCGAGGTGGAGAAGGCCGACAGCGATTCGGACACCATCATCTGGCTCAACATGAGCTCGACCACGATGGACACGCTGGAGCTGTCGGACTATGCCGACCGCTACATCGTCGACCGGCTGTCGAGCCTGGACGGCGTGGCCCAGGTGCGCATCGGCGGGCGCCAGCGCTATGCGATGCGCATCTGGCTCGACGCCGAGGCGATGGCCGCGCGCGACATCACCGCCAACGACGTCGAGGCCGCGCTGCGCGCCGAGAACGTCGAGCTGCCGGCCGGCCGGATCGAGTCGGAGACCCGCGACTTCACCCTGCGCGTGGCGCGTGGTTACACCACCCCGGCCGACTTCGCCGCGATCCCGCTGCGCAAGGGCGACGACGGCTACGTGGTGCGGCTGGGCGACGTGGCGCAGGTGGAGCTGGCCTCGGCCGAGCGCCGCGCGTACTACCAGAGCAACGGCCAGCCCAACATCGGCCTGGGCATCATCAAGACCTCCACCGCCAACGCGCTCGACGTCACCCGCGCGGCGCGGGCGATGGCGGTGGAAGTCCAGAAGTCGCTGCCCGAGGGCACCAACATCTTCGTGGCCTTCGACGACACGGTCTTCATCGAGGCCTCGATCGAGCGCGTCTACGCCACCCTCGCCGAGGCGATCGCGCTGGTGCTGCTGGTGATCTGGCTGTTCCTGGGCAGCCTGCGCGCGGCGCTGATCCCGGCGGTGACGGTGCCGGTGTGCCTGCTGGCGGCGTTCATCCCGCTGTACCTGTTCGGCTACTCGATCAACCTGCTCACGCTGCTGGCGCTGGTGTTGTCGATCGGCCTGGTGGTGGACGACGCGATCGTGGTGCTGGAGAACATCCAGCGCCGCGTCGACCTGGGCGAGCCGCGGCTGGTGGCCTCGGTGCGCGGCACCCGGCAGGTGGCGTTCGCGGTGATCGCCACCACCACCGTGCTGGTGGCGGTGTTCCTGCCGGTGGGCTTCATGGAGGGCAACACCGGGCGGCTGTTCCGCGAGCTGTCGGTGGCGCTGGCCGGCGCGGTGGCGCTGTCGGCGTTCGTGGCGTTGACCCTGACCCCGATGATGGCGTCGAAGATGGTGCGCCCGCACGCGCAGGAGAAGTCCAATCCGGTCAACCGCTGGTTCAACCGCGGCCTGGACCGGGTCGCGCGCGGCTATCGCGGCGCGCTGGCGCGGCTGGTGGCGGCGCGGCCGCCGCGGATCGTCGGCGGCGTGGCGCTGACGATGCTGGCCTGCATCGCGGCGATCTACGGGCTGGCCAGGTTCGTGCCTTCCGAACTGGCCCCGGCCGAGGACCGCGGTGCGTTCTTCGTCTCGATCGTCGGCCCCGAGGGCGCCGGCTTCGATTACACGGTCAACCAGATCAAGCAGGTCGAATCGATCTTTGCCGAACGGGTGAAGGGCGACGGCCCGGTGATCCGCCGCTACAACACCCGCGTGCCTGGCGGCTGGGGCGCGAGCGAGGAGATGCACACCGGCAACGTGATCGTGTTCCTCGAGGACTGGCAGAAGCGCGACCAGTCCACCGCGGAGGTCGCCGAATCGCTGCGCAAGGAACTCGGCGCGCTCAGCGGCGTGCGCGCGCAGCCGCGCGTGGGCGGCGGCCTGGTCGGCAGCCGCGGGCAGCCGATCCAGATCGTGCTCGGCGGGCCGGAGTACAGGGAAATCGCCGGCTGGCGCGACATCCTGATGCAGCGCATGGAAGCCAATCCCGGGTTCTTCTCGGTCGACTCCGACTACAAGGAAACGCGGCCGCAGATGCGCGTGCAGATCGATCGCGCGCGCGCCTCGGATCTGGGCGTGAGCGTCACCGACATCGGCCGCGCGCTGGAAACGATGATGGGCAGCCGCCAGGTCACCACCTTCGTGCAGGAAGGCGAGGAGTACGACGTGCTGGTGCAGGCCGGGCGCGCCGGGCGCGCAGCCCCGGCCGACCTCGACGCGATCCGCGTGCGTGCACGCAACGGCGACCTGGTGCCGCTGTCCAACCTGGTCACGCTCGGTGAGCTTGCCGAGCCGGGCAGCCTCAATCGCTTCAACCGCCTGCGTGCGATCACCATCAGCGCCGGCCTGGCCCCGGGCTACAGCATGGGCGAGGCGCTGGCGTTCCTCGACGGGGTCACGCGCAGCGAGCTGCCCGACTACGCGCAGGTC
This sequence comes from Luteimonas sp. 22616, assembly GCF_052044325.1. Lineage (NCBI taxonomy): Bacteria > Pseudomonadati > Pseudomonadota > Gammaproteobacteria > Lysobacterales > Lysobacteraceae > Luteimonas > Luteimonas sp. 22616. The sequence goes on along the minus strand of NZ_JBQEMW010000001.1, from coordinate 2,189,612 downwards.
GACTGGAAGGGCGAATCGCGCGAGTACCAGAAGGCGGGCGGCGCCGTGCTGCTGACCTTCACCCTGGCGCTGCTGGTGGTGTACCTGGTGCTGGCGGCGCAGTTCGAGAGCTTCATCCATCCGTTCGTGATCATGCTGACGGTGCCGCTGGGCGTGCTCGGCGCGCTGATCGGCCTGGCGATCACCGGCGGCACGCTCAACCTGTTCAGCCAGATCGGCATCGTGATGCTGGTGGGGCTGGCGGCGAAGAACGGCATCCTGATCGTCGAGTTCGCCAACCAGCTGCGCGACGCGGGCCGCAGCGTGGGCGAGGCGATCGTGGAATCGTCGGTGGTGCGCCTGCGCCCGATCCTGATGACCTCGATCGCCACCGCGGTGGGCGCGATTCCGCTGGTGGCCGCCGGCGGCCCGGGTTCGGCCAGCCGCGCGACGATCGGCGTGGTGGTGATTTTCGGCGTGTCGTTCTCCACCTTGCTGTCGCTGTTCGTGGTGCCGGCGTTCTATGCCCTGCTGGCCCCGTACACGCGGTCGCCCGATGCGGTGGCGCAGGAGCTGGAACTGCAGGAGAAGCAGACCCCGTCGGTGGGCGGCCACGCGTAGACCGGGGCGACGTCCCGGCGCCCGGAATTCCACATCGCGCGAGATTCGATGCGGCATTGCGAAGCGGCTGCTCCCGCCGGGATCCACGGGCCACGCTGCCCGCTCGCGTATCCTTCGCACGATGACGGACACGGACTGGAAGACGACGACGATCATGGTTGGCGATGCCGTGCGCCTGCGCGCGTGGCGCGGCGACGACCTCGATTCGCTGCTGCTGCACGCCGACGACGAGCAGGTTTCGCGCGGCACCAGCGACCGGTTCCCAAGCCCATACACGCGCGCCGACGGCGAAGCCTTCCTCGCCGGGCGCGTGGTCGACTTCAGCGCGCCGGTGTTCGCGATCGAGATCGACGGCCAGGCCTGTGGCGGCATCGGCGTGCGCGCCGGGCAGGGCGAACGCCGCCACGGCGCCGAGCTCGGCTACTGGCTGGGGCGGCGTCACTGGGGGCACGGGCATATGACCCGCGTCGTCGGCTTCTTCGCGCCCTGGGTGATGCGCACGCTGTCGCTGTACCGGTTGCACGCGACGGTGCTCGACTTCAACACCGCCTCGGCGCGGGTGCTGCTGAAGAACGGGTTCGTCGAGGAAGGCACCCAGCGCCGCGCCGTGTTCACCCGTGGCAAGCTGCACGACCTGCGCAGCTTCGCCAGGACCCGGGACACGCTCGATGCCGACTGACCACCCGCCGTCGCCGTGGAAGCGGCGCCCGCCGCAGGCAAGTGCGGAAGATGCCGCGCCGCCGCGTCGCCAGCGCGACGAGGAACTGCGGCTGTACGGACTCAATGCCGTGCAGGCGGTGTTCGCGCGCCGGCCGTCGGCGATCCGCAAGCTGTACCTGTCCGAGGTGCGCATCGGGCAGCTGCAACCGCTGCTGAAATGGTGCGTGGCCAACCGGGTCGGCTACCGCGTGGTCGACGAGGCCGACCTGCACAAGCTCGCCGCCAGCAAGCACCACGAGGGCGTGGTGGCCGAGGTGCTGCGCGAGCCGCCGCAATCGCTGACCGCGTGGCTGGAGGCATTGCCGGCCGGGCCGCGCTGCGCGCTGTGGCTCGATGGCGTCGGCAACCCGCACAACCTTGGCGCGATCCTGCGTTCGGCCGCCCACTTCGGGGTCTCGGCGCTGCTGCTGCCGAAGCATTCGCCGCTGGCGCTGTCGGGCGCCGCCGCGCGCGTGGCCGAAGGCGGCGCCGAGGCGGTGCCGTTCGTGCGCCTGGGGCGCGAGGACAACGCGATCGCGCAGCTGCACGGCGCCGGCTTCGCGCTGGCGGCGACCGTGGTGCGCGGCGGCCAGGACCTGTTCTCCGCGCGCCTGCCGGAGCGGCTGGTGTACGTGCTCGGCGCCGAAGGCGAGGGCATGGACACCGCGCTGGCCGCCGCCTGCGACCTGCGCCTGTCGATTCCCGGCAGCGGTGCGGTCGAGAGCCTCAACGTCGCCGCCGCCACCGCGGTATTGCTGGCGCAGTGGATGCGCGCGCGATGATCTGCGGAGCCCGTAGGAGCGGCTTCAGCCGCGAGCTTTTCGATGGAATTGCAGAGGCCGGAAGCTCGCGGCTGAAGCCGCTCCTACAGAAGGTTGCTCTTGAGAGCGGCGCAGCCATCGCGGTGATGATGGTGCAAGGAGTGCACTCTTGATCGCACAGCCGCCGGACGCCGCCCGGCGCCACCTGGTTCCGCTGGCGCGTGCACTCGCGCTGCTCTACCTGCTCGCCGGCGTCGCGGCGATGTGGTGGCTGGCGCCGCGCGTGCCCTACGCGGATGGCTGGCGCTTCCTCGGCCACTTCCTGCAGGCGCCGTTCCCGTGGGACATCCTCGCGCCCGACAACGGCCACCACGAGCTGTTCCCCAACGCGGTGCGGGTACTCGAGCTGCACGCGTTCGCGGCGCAGCAGTGGCTGCAGGTCGGCGTCGGCATTGTGTTGGCGCTGGCTACGGTGCTGGTGTTCTGGCGCGGCATCCGCGGGCTTGCCGGGGCGCCGGCGCGGAGCGCGGCATTGCTGGCCGTGGTACTGGGCGTTTTCTGGCTGGGCAACATCCGCGCGCTGGCGCACGGCAACGAATCGGTGCATGCGTACTGCGTCACGCTGTTCCTCGCGATCGGGCTGCACGTGCTGTTGCGGTCGAGCGTCGGGCGTGGTGGCCTCGTCGACGTCGCGCTTGCGGCCGCATGTGGACTTGCCGCGGCGTTCTCCTTCGGCAGCGGCATCGCCTGTTTCGCCGGGTTCGCCGCGGTGCTGGCACTGCGACGGGCGCCATGGCCGCAGTGGGCGGTGCTCATTGCCGGGCTCGTGCTCACGCTGGCGCTGCTGCACCTGGATGGTGGCACCGGCGGGTCGCCCGGCTTCGCGCCGCTGCGACAGGGCGACATGCTGCTGCGCTGGCTGGCCGGCCCGTTCGCCTATGCCGCTTGGCCGCTGCTCGATCCGCAGCTGGCTGCGCAGGTCCCGGTGGCCGCCGCGCGGGTGCCGGCGCAGGCGGTCGCGCAGGCCTACGAAGGCGCGTTCGGGCCGGTGTTGCTCGCTCGCTGGCCGCACTTGCTGTTCGGCCTGGCAGGGCTGGCCTGGCTCGCCGTGCTGGGTTGGCGGGCCTGGCGCGACCGTGCGCCTGTCGCGCTGGTCGGGATCGGACTGGCATGCTTCGCGGCCGCGGTCGGCGCGATGATCACCCTGGTGCGCCTGGAATATTTCGGCACGCACCCGGACCAGTTGCTGGCGCTGCGCTACGTGGTCTGGTCGAGCCTGTTCTGGGCCGGCCTGCTGCTGGCGACGGCCGCGCAGGCCCGTCGACCGGCGCGCGTGCTGGTGCTGGCCGTGCTGGTGGCCATCGCGCTGCTGCCCAGCCAGCTGTGGATGGCGAAGCTCGGCGGCGGCATGCGCGCGGTTGCCGAGCAGACGGGGCTGGCCGCGGCGGTGGGCGTCGTCGATCCGTCGCTGCCGCTGGGCGAAACCGTGCCGGGAGAACTGGCCGCCGCGCTGCCACCCATGCGCGCTGCGCGGGTGGCCGTGTTCGCGTGGCCGGAAACGCAATGGCTCGGCCGCCGGCCCGCGGCGGATGCGCTGCGCATGCTCGATGCGGGTGAGGTCGAGGTGGTGGCCGTCGACAACCGCATCGACCCGCAGGCGCGTGGCCGCCGGGTCCGCTTCCGGCTCGACGATGCGCCGGGCGATCGCGTCCTGCTGCTCGACGGCGACGGCACCGTGCGCGGCCTGGCGATGTGCGACCGCGAGCGTGGGCGCTGGATCGGCTGGATGCAGGGAACCGCGGTGGCTGATGGCATCGCGCCGCGCGTCGCCGTTGCCGCCGACCGGTAGCCGCAAGCCTACAGGTTGTTTCCAGGCGGCCGCGCTCTAGGCCGTGCCGCGCGGCTTCGATGTGGACGGCGCATCGCCCGGCACCGCGATGTCGAAGTGCAGGACGTCCTCGCGGATTCCAAGTTTCGTGTACAGCGCGATGGCGGGGTCGTCGCCGAGGTCGGCCTGCACGAAGATCACATACGCGCCGCGCGTGACGGCCATCCTCCGCAGTTCCATGATCAGGGCGGTCGCGATGCCCTGCCGCCTGTGCGCGTCCGACACCGCCAGGTCGTAGATATAGATCTCGCTGCGTTCCTGTTCGAACTTGGGCAGCACGTAGGCGGCGAGCCCACCGACCACCGCGTCGCCATTCAGCGCGGCGAGCGCGATGAACGTATCGCTTCCCAGCAGGCGCCCGAGATAGGCCCTGCCGGGTGGCGCCTGGCTGAAGGTCGCCACGTCATCGAATGCCGTGCCGAACATCGCCAGCATGGCGCGCATCGTTGCATCGTCCTGGGGACCGAGCGCGCGGATGGAGAAGGACGCGGGAGGCACGGGGGTGCGGGGCACGGAATGATCGTCCGCTGGATGCGGTGCTTCGCCGCCCTCAGTGCGCGGGCTGCGCCGCCTTCGGCGCGCTGCCGAAGCCGCCGTCGGCCTGTGCCGCCAGCCAGGTGAACACCGTGTACGCGGCGACGTTCTGCGCCAGCACCTTCGGGTCGATCTTGTCCAGCGTGTCTTCGGCGTTGTGGTGCAGGTCGAAGTAGTCGGTGCCGTCGTGCCCCAGCCAGGCCCAGGCCATGCCGCGTTCGGTGAGGGGGCCGATATCGGATTCCGGATCGCCCTTGCCGGGCATCGCCTCGATGCCCAGCGGTGCGAGCGATGCCGCGATCTGTTCGAACGCCGCCTTTTCGCTGTCGCGCGCACTGCTGTCGAAACCGTAGATGCGGCCGGCGCCGAAGTCGCTTTCGGCGGCGATGACATGCTTCGCGACGTCCTTCGCGTGCGCGTCGCGATAGGCGAAGCCGCCGTGCAGGCCCTGTTCCTCGTTGGCGAAGGCGACCACGCGGATCGTGCGCTTCGGCTTCAGCGGCTCGAGCAGCGCGCCGGTTGCCATGGTGATGGCGATGCCCGCGGCGTCGTCGATCGCGCCGGTGCCGTGGTCCCACGAATCCAGGTGGCCGCCGATCAGCACGATCTCGTCGGGCCGTTGGCTGCCGGTGATCTCGCCGATCACGTTCTGCGAGGTGTATTCGCCGTCCCAGCCGCAGTCGAGCGCGACGCGCACGCGGGTCGGGCCCAGCGCGACCAGGCGCGCGAGCTGGTCGGCGTCGATGATCGACAGCGCCGCCGACGGGATCGGCTCGAGCCCCTCCTCGAACCGGGTATTGCCGGTATGCGGCGCCCGCGAGGAGTCGGTGCCGGCCGAGCGCATCAGGAATGCAGCCGCGCCCTTGCGGATCGCGACCGATGGCCCGCGGCCGCGGATGCCGCCGCCGTTGCGATAGTCGCCGCCGTCGCGCTGCTTCTTCATCTGGTAATCGACGAAGGCGATCTTGCCGGCCAGCGAACCGTCCGGCGCTGCCTTGAGCGCGTCAAGGTCGGCGAAGCGCACCACCTCGCCCTCGACCATGCCGCCCGGGCTGCCGCCCAGCGCGGTCAGCAGCAGCGGCTGCGCATGCTCGCCCAGCACCTGGGCATGCTCGCTGCGGCGCACCCATTTCGGGAACGTGACCGGCTCGGTCCAGACCTTGTCATAGCCGAGCTGCTCGAACTTGGCCTTGGCCCACGCCACCGCGCGCGCGTCGGCCTCGCTGCCGGCCAGGCGCGGACCGACTTCGGTGGTCAGCGATTCGGTGATCTTCCAGCCCAGGTTGCTGGCCAGTGCCTGCTGGCGCAGCTGCGCGGCCTGTTCGATCGCCCGGTCGGGGATGCGGGTTTCGGCCTGCACCGTGGCGGCGGGAAGCACGAGGGCAAGGGCGAGCAGCAGCGGGGCGAGGCGCATGGATGTCTCCGGAAGCGGCGCATCGTGCGGCAAGCGCCGGCATGCGCCAGAAAAAGGCGAAGCCGCGAGGGTGGCAGCCCTCGCGGCTTCGTGGCCTGTGGCACAAGTCATGCCGCGCGTGGCGGCGGTCGCATCAAGGCGTTGACAGCCCTAGCGCTTCAGCGAATCGCGGATCTCGCGCAGCAGCAGCACGTCTTCCGCCGGCGCGGCCGGGGCCGCCTCTTCCTTCTTGTTCATGCGGTTGATCGCCTTGACCACCAGGAAGATCGCGAACGCGAGGATGGCGAACTGGATCACCGCGTTGAGGAACTCGCCGATGCCGATGACCACCGCAGGCACCGCCTCGCCGGCCGCATCCACCGTGGCCTGCTTCAGCGTGATGACCCACTTCGAGAAGTCGACACCCCCGATCAGCAGCCCGATCGGCGGCATGATGACCTTGTCGACCAGCGCGGTGACGATCTTGCCGAAGGCCGCGCCGATCACGACACCGACCGCGAGGTCGACGACGCTGCCGCGCATCGCGAATTCCTTGAACTCACTCATCATGCCCATGTGCTCTTCCCTCGCTTGCAGTGGTGGGAGCCCTAGCCTACACGCGCGGTGGGGCGATGCGGCAATGCAGTTCGAGCAGGTCGTCGAGCCGGCCCACGCAGGTATCGCCGGGCTGCAGCGGGGCGACGCCGGCCGGCGTGCCCATGAAGACCAGGTCGCCGGCGCGCAGGGCGTAGAGCGTGGAAAGCGCATTCAGGATGTCGGGGACATCCCAGATCAACTGGTCCAGGCGCGACTGCTGCCGCAGCGCGCCATTGACGGTGAGCGACAGCGTGCGCGGAGCCAGTTCGCCGACCATGCCGGCTGGCAACAGTTCGCTGACCGGGGCCGACTGGTCGAAGGCCTTGCCGGTGTCCCAGGGCAGGCTCTTGGCCTTGGCCGCGGACTGCAGGTCGCGGCGGGTCAGGTCCAGGCCGAGGCCATAGCCGAAGACGAGGGACTGGGCCGCGTCGCGGTCGAGCACACCCGGCGGTGCGTCACGGCCCAGCGCGACGACCAGTTCGATCTCGTGCTGCAGGTCGGCGGTACCGGGCGGATAGGCGGCCTCGCCGCCGGTGACGATGGCATCGGCCGGCTTGAGGAAGAACACCGGCTGCCCGCGCTCGGCCTTCGACGCGGGCGCGGCTGCGCCCATCTCGCGGGCGTGGTCGGCGAAGTTGCGGCCGACGCAGTAGATCCGGTGCACCGGGAAGCTGCCGCCGCCGCGGACCGGCACGCGCGGACACGGCAGGGCGGGGACGACATCGCGGGAAGCGTCGGTCATGGGTGTTCCGAAACGGATGTGGCAGGCCTGCGGCACGTCGCCGCGGCCACGGACGTGTTCAGCGCAGCAGTGGCTGGCCGGGCTTCACGACGTGGTATTCGCCGTCGACCACGCGGCTGGGCGTGGTCATCGGCTTGCCGCGCTGGCGCAACAACCGCACCAGCAAGCCGCCGGCCAGCATCGCCGTGCCCACCACCAGGCCGACCACAAGCAGCACTGCCAGCAGCAGCACGCCAATCACGCCCAGCAGCACGCGCAGCAGCGGATGCCGCGGCTTGCGCGGCGCGAACATCGCCGACAGGCCGACACTGGAGAAACGGGTCTGGAAGGAGCGGAACAGGCGGTCGGACATGATGCGGTCGTGACGTTACGATGGTGAACAGGTGACGGAGTATCGGCCGGGCAATGCGTGAAGATGTAAGGAGTTTGTTAAGCATGGGTGAAGACAGCCCCCGGCTCGCCGCGTTCTCGCAGATCGAAGACGGCGGGTTCGCGGAAGCCGAAGCCATGATCGAAGGCGATGCCGAATCGCTGATCCTCCATCGCGACGGCGACAGCATCCGCGCCTGGCTCAACATCTGTCCGCACGCCGGACGCCGGCTGGACTGGGCGCCGGGCCAGTTCCTCAAGAGCCGCGAAGGCCACCTGGTCTGCGCCGTGCACGGGGCGACGTTCGAACTGTCCGGCGGCGTCTGCGTGGCCGGCCCCTGCCGAGGCGAGTCGCTGCGCCCGGTCGCGGTGGCGGTGCGCGACGGCGACGTCGTCCTCGACTCCCCGTAGGTCGGGGCGACGCCCCCGACACCTGCGCCTGCCAGGATCAAAAGCGCGCGGCTGGAGCCGCTCCCACAAAGCCGACGCGACGCTAGAACATCAGGTTGACCATCAGCACGACGATCGTGGTGTAGATCAGCGACAGCGGTCCGCCCACGCGCCACATGTCGCGCGCGGTGTAGCCGGCGGGGCCGGTGATCATCGAGATCGACGGATTCGACGCGGTCATGAAGTTGTTGGAGGCCGACAGCGCCACGATCAGCGCGAACGCCGTCGGGTTGCCACCGACCGCCAACGCCAGGTTGATCGCCAGCGGCACCATCACGATGGTCGCGCCGACATGGCTGATCACCAGCGAGAACAGCGTGGTCAGCAGCGCCAGCGCCAGCTGGATCAGCCACACCGGCAGGCCGTCGGGCAGACGCTCGATGCTGTGCCCGGCCACCCACGCCGCCGCGCCGCTCGAATCCATCGCCCAGCCCAGCGGGATCAGGCAGGCCATCAGGAACACCGTCTTCCAGTTGATCGCCGCGTAGGCCTCGTCCATCTTCAGCACGCCGCTGACCAGCATGCCGGCGACGCCGGCCATCAATGCGATCGAGGTCGGGATCTTGGACGACAGCGCGATCAGCATCGTCACCGCGAAGATCACCATCGCGATCTTGAACTTGTGCGGGCGCTGTTCGCCCTTGGGATAGTCGGTGACCACGACGAAGTCGCGGTTGGCCGCGGTCTGCGCCAGGTCCTGCCAGATGCTGTGCAGCACCAGCATGTCGCCGGCGCGCAGCGGCACGTTGCGCGCATTCTCGCGCAGCACGTCCTTGTCGCGGTTGATCGCCAGCAGGCTGATGCCGTAGCTCTTGCGCAGGTGCAGGTCGGCCGGGGTCTTGCCGATGAACTTGGAGGTCGGCGGCACCACCGCCTCGGAGATGCCGGCGCGGCTGGGGTTGAACAGGTCGCCGAACTCGCGCAGCCGCGTACTCATGCGCAGGAACTGGTTCTGGGCGAAATCCGCGACCTGCTGCCGCGCGCCCATCGCGCCGAGCACGCTGCCCACCCAGATCCGCGCGTCGCCCGGCGGCGCCAGCCGCGACTCGTTGCCGGTCTTCAGCGCCAGCAGCAGCGGTGCGCCGTGCAGCGCCTCGGCCTCGCCCAGCGCCATGCCCACCAGCGGGCTGTCGGCGCTGACGGTGAGCTCGAACACCTCGCCCTCGATCCCGTAGGACTTGGCGAAATAGCTCTGCGTGCGCGCCGGGGTCACGCCCTTGTCGGTGTCGTCGCGCAGCTGCCGGTTGCCGAAGAAGTGGAAGTAGGCCAGCGCCGCAAGCAGCAGCACAAGGCCGATCGGTGCGGGTGCGAACATGCGCAGCGGTTCCAGCGTGCCCACGCCGGAGGGCAGGTTGGCGTTGGCCGCGACCAGCAGGTCGTTGAGCAGGATCAGCGGCGAGTTGCCGACCATGGTCAGGCCGCCGCCCATGATGATCGCGGCCGAGACCGGCATCAGCAGCCGCGACAGGCTCACGCCGGTGCGCGCCGACAGGCGCGAGACGATCGGCAGGTACAGCGCCGTCACCGACGTGTTCTGCATGATCGACGAATTGAGGCCGGCGATCGCCGACGACAGCAGCAGCAGGCGCTGCTCGACGCCGTTGGAGCGCCGCAGCAGCCAGCTCGCAAGGCGGTTGAGCGCGCCGGTGCGGTCCAGGCCCATGCCCAGGATCATCGTCGCGATCACGTTCATCACCGCGTCCGACGAGAAGCCGTTGAAGATGTCCTCCGGCGCGACCAGCCCGGTCAGGCCGAGCATCACCAGCACCACCAGCGCCACCACGTCGGCGCGCACGCGCTCGAACAGGAACAGCACCATCGTCAGCACGACCAGGCCCAGCACGAGGGCCATGTCGGTGGTGAGGGTGAGGGCAGTGTCCATTCAGGGGCGGGATCGGAGGTTCGGTCTTCGGGATTGGCTGGTGGATGGGTGGGGACGGGTGATTCGAAAGCCCCGGTGTTTTCTGGATGTCATCCCGAGCGAAGCGAGGGATCTGTCACCTGCGCAATGAAGATCCCTCGCTTCGCTCGGGATGACAACCGTTCGCTTGGGATGACATCCGTGGTCGTGGCCGTGCTCCTCTTTGGGTCACGCATCACCGATCCTGTCATACAACAGATCCCACACGCCGTGTCCCAGCCGCTGGCCGCGGGTTTCGAAGTGGGTTTGCGGTCGCCAGTCGGGCCGCGGCACGTGGCCGCGCGGGCCGGCGCGGTTGCGCAGCCCCGGGGTGGCGTCGAGCACGTCCCACATCTGCTCGGCGTAGTCCTGCCAGTCGGTGGCCAGGTGCAGGCGGCCGTCGGCGGCGAGCTTCTTCACCAGCAGCGCGGCGAATGCCGGCTGCAGCAGGCGACGCTTGTTGTGGCGCTTCTTGTGCCACGGATCGGGGAAGTAGATGCGGATTTCGTCCAGCGCGCCGTCGGCGATCTCGTGTTCCAGCACCTCGACCGCGTCGTGGTGATAGAGGCGCACGTGGTCGCTGCCGTCCTCGGCCAGCGCGTTGAGCAGGCGGCCGACGCCCGGGGCGTGGACCTCGATGCCGATGTAGTCGCGCTCGCGGTCGCGCGCCGCCGCGAAGCGCAGCGCCTCGCCATTGCCGAAACCGATTTCCAGCACGCGCCTGGCCTTGCGGCCGAACACCGCGTCGAAATCGCGCGGCGGGTCGCTGCTTCCGGGCGGCATGAAGTCGAGGCCGAAGCGCGGCCACAGCGCGTCGAACGCGCGCTGCTGCGCCGGCGTGAACCGGCCCTGCCGCAGCACAAAGCTGCGTACGCGGCGGCGGCCTTCCTCGACGGTGAACGGTTTTGGCGGGGCCTTGGCGCCGTCGCTGGAGAACGGGTCGGTCATCGTGCCCCGGTCTCCCTGGTGGGGGCGGCCATGGCCGCGATGGACCAGCCCCGGCCTGCCATCGCGGCCGCGGCCGCTCCCACCGCGACCGTCATCCGATCAATCCTTCCACGGGACTCGACGCGCTGGCGTAGCGCTTGCGCGGGATGCGCCCGGCGCGGAACGCCGCGCGCCCGGCCTCGATCGCCAGCTTCATCGCGTGGGCCATCAGCACCGGATCCTTCGCCCCGGCGATAGCGGTGTTCATCAACACGCCGTCGCAGCCCAGCTCCATCGCGATCGCGGCGTCGGAGGCGGTACCGACGCCGGCATCGACGATGATCGGCACCTTCGCGTTCTCGACGATCTCGACCAGGTTCCACTTGTTCTGGATGCCCAGGCCCGAGCCGATCGGTGCGGCCAGTGGCATCACCGCCACGCAGCCGATCTCTTCCAGCCGCTTGCACAGGATCGGGTCGTCGGAGGTGTAGACCATCACGTCGAAGCCGTCGGCGACCAGTTGTTCGGCGGCCTTCAGCGTCTGCACCACGTCCGGGAACAGCGTCTTCTGGTCGCCCAGCACCTCGAGCTTGACCAGCGTGTGGCCGTCGAGCAGTTCGCGCGCCAGGCGGCAGGTACGCACCGCGTCGTCGGCGGTGTAGCAGCCGGCGGTATTGGGCAGGATGGTGTAGCGATCCGGCGGCAGCACGTCGAGCAGGTTGGGCTCGCCCGGGTTCTGGCCGATGTTGCTGCGACGGATGGCGACGGTGACGATCTCGGAGCCCGCGGCCTCGGTGGCGGCGCGGGTTTCGTCGAGATCCTTGAACTTGCCGGTGCCGGTCAGCAGGCGTGAGCGATAGGTCTTGCCGGCAACGACCAGTGCGTCGCCGTGGTGCGCTTGGGTATCCATCGCCGGATTATCGCGCAAGTGCGTGGGCGATTCAGGATTTTCGCGGCGGGCGAGTCAGCGCGGGGTGGGGGTTCGCGAACGCGGCAGATGGCGAAAGGAAAGGGACACTGTCGTCGTCATCCCCGCACCGCTTACCCACCCCCCAACGCATGCACGATCTCCACCTGGTCGCCCGCGTTCAGCACATGATCGGCGTGACGGCTGCGGGGCACGATCTCGCCGTTGATCTCGACCGCGACGCGTCGCTGCGCCAAGTGCTGGGCTTCGAGCAGGGCGGCCAGGGTGGTGTGTTCGGGCAGGGGCAGGGGTTCGCCATTGAGCAGGATGTCCATGCGCGTATTGTGGCCGCTTGCCGCGGTGCCTGCACCCGCGATGCGGCGGCGCACCTTGAGCGCATCCGGCGTTCGTGGAACCATGCGCCACCATCCGCCTGCGTATGCCGCCGGCGGCCCCGTTCCCAAGGAGATTCCGCACATGGCGTTGCTGTCCCGTCCCGTCCGTCACACCCTTGCCGCCGCGCTGGCGCTCGCCGCCGCGCCGGTCTTCGCGCAGGGCAGCAGCCCTTACAGCAACACCGTGTTCTTCGGTGACAGCCTCACCGACAGCGGCTATTTCCGTCCCGTGCTGCTGCAGGTGGTCGGCCCCTCCGGCGCGCTGATCGGCAAGTTCACCACCAATCCCGGCCTGGTCTGGTCGGAATACCTGGCCGACTATTACGGCACCGATGCCTCGCCCAACGGCAACGGCCAGACCGGCGACAACTATGCAGCCGGCGGCGCACGCGTGGGCATCGACGTCAACGGCGGCCTCGGCCCGATCCCGTCGCTGGCCACGCAGATGAACCGTTACCTGGCTTCCAACGGCGGCAAGGCCGATCCGAATGCGCTGTACACCGTGTGGGGCGGCGCCAACGACCTGTTCGCCGTGGCGGCGGATCCTTCGCAGGCGCAGGCGATCATCGGCGGCGCGGTCACCGCGCAGATCGGCATCGTCGGCACGCTGCAGGCGGCCGGTGCACAGTACGTGCTGGTGCCGACCATTCCCGACATCGGCCTGACCCCGGCCTCGCGCGCCGGTGGCGCGGCCGCGATGGGCCAGGGCACCGCGCTGGCGACGGCCTACAACAACGCGTTGTTCGGCGGCCTGGCAAGCAACGGCCTGAAGGTGATCCCGGTCGACACCTTCCACTTCCTGCAGGAAGTCGTTGCCGATCCATCCGCCTATGGCCTGGTCAACGTGACCGACGCCGGTTGCGGCATGCAGCCGGCCCCGGCGGGCGATTCGTCGCTGTTCTGCAACCCGGCGTCGTACGTGGATCCAAACGTGCAGGGCAGCTACCTGTTCGCCGACGGCGTGCACCCGAGCGCGGGCGCGCACCAGATCATCAGCCAGCTCGCAGTCAACATGCTCGAGGCGCCGCGCCAGATCGCGGTGCTGCCGCGTTCGGCCGCGACCACTGGCCGCGCGCGCGCCGACATCGTCGGCTCGCACGTGTCCGGCGCATCGGAATCCGACGGCATGCGCTGGTGGACCAATCTGCGCGGCGACTTCCAGCGCTACGGCAGCGGCGACCACTACGACGGCGTGATCCCGGCGCTGGCCGGTGGCGTCGACTGGACCAGCGGCAACCTGGTGTTCGGCGGTTTCGCCGGCTACGGCCGCGGTCGCATCGACTTCGGTCGCAACACCGGCAAGTTCGAGCAGTCCGACGCCACCCTCGGCGGCTTCATCGGCTGGTACGGCGAAGGCGGCGCCTGGGTCAACGGCCAGCTGAGCTATTCGCAGCTGAGCTTCGACGTGGACCGCAAGCTCCAGCTCGGCCAGGCCACCCGCGTGCACACCGGCTCGGCGGACGGCGACAACATCACCGCCGCGATCAACGCCGGCTGGAACTTCGGCAGCGGCGCGCTGCAGCACGGCCCGGTGCTGAGCGTGGTCTCGCAGCAGATCGACGTCGACGGCTACAAGGAAAGCCAGTCTGCGCTGTCCTCGTCGCTGGCCTACGCCGACCAGAGCTTCGACTCGCTGATCGGCAGCGTCGGCTGGCAGGCCAGCTACGCGATCAACGACCACCTCGTGCCGTACGCGAAGCTCACCTACGACCACGAGTTCGAGGAAGGCGACAAGCAGGTCTTCGCCAGTGCGCAGTCGCTGCCGGGCTCGCTGGAATACGCGGTGCCGGGGCTGTCGTACGACCGCAACTACACCTCCATCGTGATCGGTGCGCGCACCCGCCTGCTCGGCCTGGATGCCAACGTCGGCGCCATCGCCACCGTGCAGCAGGGCGGCGGCAACAACGCCACCGTGTTCGCCACGGTGGGCAGCAGCTTCTGACGCAACGGCGTCATGTGGTATGTCGAAGGGCCCCACGCGGGCCCTTCGTTTTGCCGGGCCGGCTTGCGCGGCATGGATTGCCACGGCGCGCGCGGCGGGCATAGACTGGCGCCCCTGCGGGTGTAGCTCAATGGTAGAGCTGTAGCTTCCCAAGCTACTGACGAGGGTTCGATTCCCTTCACCCGCTCCAGGTTCCGACGGCGGCGCGCCCAATGGGCGGGCCGCCGTTTTTTGATGGCATGTCTTGATGGCGTGCATTGGCGCGCGGGAAGGGCGAACGATGGTCGAGCTGGGCTGGCGCGAGTGGGTGGCCTTGCCAACGCTCGGCATCGCGCGGTTGCGGGCCAAGGTGGACACCGGCGCCCGCACCTCGGCGCTGCACGTGGACGCGCAATGGCGGTTCAGCGAGGCCGGGGCGCCGTGGGTGGGCTTCCGCATCACCCCGGCACGCGCGAGCCACGCGGTCGTGGAGGCCTGCGCACCGATCCTGGACGAGCGCGACGTGGTCGACTCCGGCGGGCGGCGCACAAGGCGGGTCTTCCTCGCCACCCGGCTGTGGCTGGCCGGGATGGAGCGCGAGATTGAAATCAACCTGACAGATCGCCGCAACATGCTGTTCCCGATGCTGCTCGGCCGCACTGCCATCGCAGGTGCGTTCACGGTCGACCCCGCACGATCCTCGCTCCACGGCAAGCCGCCGCGATACCAACCCGGGCCCCCCGCATGAAGCTCGCCATCCTTTCGCGCAACAGCAAGCTGTATTCGACCCGGCGTCTGGTCGAGGCCGCGCGCGAGCGCCACCACAGCGTGCGCGTGCTCGATCCGCTGCGCTGCTACATGCGCATCAGCGTCGAAGGCTTCGACATGCGCTACAAGGGCCGGCCGATTGCCGGCTACAACGCCGTCATTCCGCGCATCGGTGCCTCGATCACGCGCTACGGCAACGCGGTGCTGCACCAGTTCGAGCTGATGGGCAGCTTCACGCCCAATCCATCGGTGGCGATCGCGCGGGCGCGCGACAAGCTGCGCTGCCACCAGGTGCTGGCGGCGCAGGGCATCGGCCTGCCGGTGACGGTGTTCGGCGACAACCCGGACGACACCGGCGACCTGCTGGCGATGCTCGGCCCGCCGCCGCACGTGATCAAGCTCAACGAAGGCACCCAGGGTAGCGGGGTGATGCTGACCGAGAAGCTCTCGGCCTCGCGCAGCGTGATCGAGACCCTGCGCGGGCTCTACGCCACTTTCCTGGTGCAGGAATTCATCGAGGAAGCGAAGGGCGCGGACCTGCGCTGCTTCGTGGTCGGCGACCGGGTGGTCGCGGCGATGCGCCGGCAGGCGCCGCAGGGGGATTTCCGTTCCAACCTGCACCGTGGCGGCATCGGCAAGGCCGTCCGCGCAAGCGCCGCCGAGCAGGCGGTGGCCGTGCGCGCCGCGCAGGTGCTGGGGTTGGGAATCGCCGGGGTGGACTTGATCCGCTCCCACCGGGGGCCGCTGGTGCTGGAGGTCAACTCGTCGCCGGGCCTGGAGGGGATCGAGCAGGCCACCGGCGTGGACATCGCCGGTCGCATCATCGACCACGTCGCGGCCGGGGCCCCCGCACTGCCCGCGCGAAGGGCGAAATCGCGCCCTCGTGCCGCCTTAATGAAAAAATAACCTCTCGTTTAACGACCGACTAACCGTTCCGGTCGTAACGTTTCCCGGACCGGAATCGCGCGCTCTCTCCAGCACTCCATCAGGTCAGTCGGCGGATTACGGTTATCGGGGCAGTACCTTTTCGGCCCAAGCGACCATCTCGCTTGGGCCTTTTGTTTTGTGCCAGACTCCGAAGCCACCCAACGGCCACGCGCCAAACCAGACAAAGGACACAATCTATGTTCAGGGGGATATTGCTTGCGGCGCTGATGCTGTCTGCCGGTAGCGCGGCGGCGGCCGACACGGGTACGCGCGTGGATGTCGACAACGGGTTCCAGGCGCAGCGCGAGAACATCCTCAAGGAACTTGGCGACGGCGAAACCTACAGCGAGATCGCCCCCGCGGACCGCGAGAAGGTGAAGGCGGCGCTGGCGCGGATCACCACGGCGCTTGACCAGTCCGGTGGCGTGGACCAGCTCAAGGAACAGCAGAAGGTCGATGTCTTCAACGACCAGGAACTGGTCAACAACATCCTGACCAAGGCTGGCGAAGACAGCCGCCTGGTCTGCAAGCGGGTGAAGAAGACCGGCTCGCACATGACCAGCAACCAGTGCATGACGGTTGCCGCGCGCAGTCGCGCGATGGAGCACGCACAGGAAGAACTCAGGCGTACACCGGCCCACCAGCTGCCCAAAGAAGGCTTCTAGATAAACGCATGCGCATCCTCGTCATCGAAGACAACCAGGACATCGCCGCCAACCTCGGCGATTATCTCGAAGACCGCGGCCACACCGTGGACTTCGCCGCCGACGGCGTGACCGGGCTGCACCTGGCCGTGGTGCACGACTTCGATGCGATCGTGCTCGACCTCAACCTGCCGGGCATCGACGGCCTGGAGGTCTGCCGCAAGCTGCGCAACGAGGCGCGCAAGCAGACCCCCGTGCTGATGCTGACCGCGCGCGACAGCCTCGACAACAAGCTGGCCGGCTTCGACTCTGGCGCCGACGACTACCTGATCAAGCCGTTCGCGCTGCAGGAAGTCGAGGTGCGCCTCAACGCGCTGTCGCGGCGCGGCCGCGGCGTGCAGACGCGGGTGCTGGAAGTGGCCGACCTCGAGTACAACCTCGACACCCTGGAAGTGCGTCGCGGCGGCAAGCTGCTGCAGCTCAATCCCACCGCGCTGAAGATCCTTCAGGCGCTGATGGAGGCTTCGCCGGCGGTGGTCACGCGGCAGGAGCTGGAAACCCGGGTCTGGGGCGAGGAACTGCCGGATTCGGATTCCCTGCGCGTCCACATCCACGGCCTGCGCGCGGTGGTCGACAAGCCATTCCCCGTGTTGCTGATCCAGACCCGCCATGGCATCGGATACCGCATCGCCGCACCCGATGCGAGTGCCTGAGCGCCTGGCGCGCAAGCGTCGGTATCGACGGCGGCTGCGCAGCCGCATCATCTTGTCATTCGTTCTGCTTGGATTCGGGCTGACGACGCTTTTCGCGTTCGCGACCAACTGGACCCGGAATCGGGTCGAGAATGCGCTCGTCGAAGACGTGATGAACAAGAACATCAACGAGTACGCGCGTCGCTTTTACAGCAATCCGGGCGAGAATCCTGCGGTGCCGGTCGAGCAGATTCGCGCACGCGTGGTCAAGCGCGACCGGTTCGAGGCGCTGCGTGTCCAGCAACCGGACTGGTACGAACTCGGGGACGGTATCCACAATCTCAGCGGCGTGGACGAGGAGGGCAACTCGTTCGCTTACAAGCTTGCGGTGCGCAAGACGCCGGATGAATGGTTCTTTCTCGCTTATGACATGACGCAGACCGTGCGCGGCGAGGAGCAGTTCAATCGCGCGCTGTATGGGTCGGTGATCGTGTTCACGCTGTTGTCCTTGCTGGTTGGCTGGTGGGCGGCATCCCGCGTCATGAGCCCGGTTTCCGAACTTGCCCGGCGCCTGCAGGCCTCCGGCGACAGCACCCAGCCCGAGCCCCTGGCCCTGCACTTCCCGGAAGACGAGGTCGGCCAGCTCGCGTCTGCGCTGGACGATTACGCCGCGCGCCTGACCGATGTGGTGCAGCGCGACCGCGAGTTCAACGCCGACGTCAGCCACGAACTGCGCACGCCGCTGGCGGTGGTGAAGGGGGCGGTTGAACTGCTGTTGTCGAAACCGGATCTGGACGAGAAGACGCAGGCCCGGCTACTGCGCATCCAGCGCGCCGAACAGCAGTGCACGGACCTGATCAGCGCGCTGCTGCTGCTGTCGCGCAACGAACGCGGCCACGGCGCCACCGACGTCCAGCGCATCGCCGAACAGCTGCTCGACGCCCACCGCACCCAGCTCGGCGGCAAGCCGCTGGCGCTACGCCTGGAAGGCGGACGCGAACTGGTGGTCGATGCGCCCGAGTCGGCGGTCAACGTTGCGCTGGGCAACCTGATCGGCAACGCGGTCAAGTACACCACCCAGGGCGAGGTGATCGTGCGCCTGCTCGACGACGCGGTGGAGGTCATCGACTCCGGCCCCGGCCTGTCCGCCGAAGACGCGGCGCGCCTGTTCGAGCGCGGTTACCGCGGCACCCACGCCGAGCACTCGCTTGGCGGCGGCATTGGCCTGTCGATCGTGCGCCGCCTGTGCGCGCTGTACGAGTGGCAGGTGCGCGTGGTGCCGGGCGAGGAGCGCGGCGTCGTGGCGACGCTGACGTTCTCCGCGGCAAACGCGGCCTCGTAGGAGCGAGCTTCACTCTTGTAGGAGCGGCTTCAGCCGCGAGCTTTTGCTTTTCTGCACCCTCCCCTGCGAAGGCAGGGGAGGGTTGAGAAGGGGTGCCTTCAGCAGCACCGCGAACCGCGAGAGCCGAAACAAACCTAGGCCTGTGCCGGCTCCAGCCATCCATGCTTGTCGGGCGTGCTGCCGTCGAACAAGCCAAAGAACAGCGCCTGCATCTGCCGCGTTACCGGCCCGGCCTTGCCTGCGCCGATCTGGCGGCCGTCGATCGAACGGATCGGCGTGACCTCGGCTGCGGTGCCGCACATGAACAGCTCGTCGCACAGGTACAGGTATTCGCGCGGCATGTCGCGCTCGACCACCTCGATGCCGGCGTCGCGCGCCAGCGTGATCAGGCTGTTGCGGGTGATGCCGTTGAGCAGCGCCGCGCTGACCGGCGTGGTGTGCAGCGCGCCGTCGAAGACCAGAAAGATGTTCTCACCGGCGCCCTCGCTGAGCAGGCCGGTCGATGCCAGCGCGATGCCCTCGCCGAAGCCGAGCCGGCGCGCCTCGCGGGCGATCAGCTGGCCCGAAAGATAGTTGCCGCCGGCCTTGGCGCCCGCGGGAATCGTATTGGGCGCGAAGCGCTGCCAACTCGACACGCAGGCATCGATGCCCTGTTCGAGCACGCCGTCACCGAGATAGGCGCCCATCTGCCAGGCCGCGACCGCCACGTCGATGGGCGTTTCGGCCGACAGCCCGAAACCGCCCAGCCCGCGCCACGCCACCGGCCGCAAGTAGGCCTTGCCCAGCGCGTTCTTCTGCAGCACCGCGCGGCAGGCGGCGTTGATCTCGTCCAGCGAATACGGGATCGCCATGTCGTAGATCCGCGCCGAGGCCAACAGCCGCCGGTTGTGGTCGGACAGGCGGAAGATGGCCGGGCCCTGCGGGGTCTCGTAGCTGCGGATGCCTTCAAACACCGAGGAGCCGTAGTGCAGGGCATGCGACATGACGTGCGTGGTCGCCTCGGCCCATGGCTTGATGGTGCCGTTCTGCCAGATCCATTCGGGGTATTGCATGTCGGCGGCTCGCGGTGGAAACCGTCATTTTGCCAGATGGGGGAAGGGAGGACGGGACAGACCGCCGCCGATGCCTTTGCTTGTCATCCGCGCGAAGCGGGGATGGCGGTAGGCGCTTGCCGTCATCGCCCGCTGCTGCCCTGCTTCCGCGTGCCGTAGCCGCTTACAGCACGACCCACCAGCAGCCCATGTGGCGACGCAGCCCGAACACGGTGCGCGAGGGCGTGGAGCCGTTGGCGAGGGTTTGCTCGACGCGCAGCGCGACGGGGCTGCGCCGGACGACCGTCGCCCCCGGATAGGCCTGGGCATCGACGGCGCCGCTGACCGTCATGTCGCCGTCGGCGTCGACGCTGAGCTGCGGCGCGGGCAGGATCGCGCTCACGTCCACCAGTGGCCGGTTGGCGATCGCATCCAGCCGTCCGAGCACGGCGTAGCCGTTGCGGTTCGACATGCCGGTCCAGTTGTAGACCCCGGCCAGGCGGTTGACGTCGCGGCTGTCGATCGCCGCGGTCACCTCGAAGATCAGGTCGCGCAGGCTGCGCGAACAGCCGCGTGCATAGGCCTTGCCGCCGTAGACCGGCGAGTGCACGGCGGGCGCCGGCCGGTCGGCACCGCCGACATCGGTGCAGGCGCGGTCGGTGAACACCACCTCGCCATCGGGCCGCGTGCAGCGTCGGATCTGCGCATCGCCGCGCTGCGGCCAGAGCATGCAGGCGACAAGTGCGGCAGCGGCTAAAAGGGACACACGGGAACAGCGCATCCTGCAAAGACTAGCCGCGCGCGCGGCCCGCGTGAAGTGAGGGTATCCCCGCGTGGGGATCAGCCGAGCCGCGCGAGGATGGCCTCGGTCGGCTTCGCCAGGTTGAGCGTGTAGAAGTGCAGCGCAGGCGCCCCGCCGTCGACCAGGCGGCGGCACAGGGCGCTGACGATGTCGGCGCCGAACTCGCGGACGGCGTCCACGTCGTCGCCGTGCGCCTGCATGCGCTTGGCGATCCAGCGCGGAATCTCCGCGCCGCAGGCCTCCGAGAAGCGCCGCAGCTGGCTGAAGTTCGAGATCGGCATGATCCCGGGCACGATCGGGATGGTCACGCCCAGCTTGCGCACCGAATCGACGAAGTGGAAGTAGGCATCGGCGTTGTAGAAGTACTGCGTGATCGCGCCGTCGGCGCCGGCGTCGACCTTGGCCTTGAAGTGCTTCAGGTCGGACAGTGCGTGTTCCGACTGCGGGTGCGTCTCGGGATAGCAGCCGACCTCGATGTGGAAATCGCCGTCGTATTCGCGGCGGATGAAATCAACAAGGTCGGTGGCGTAGCGGAACTCGCCGGGATGGCCCATGCCAGACGGCAGGTCGCCGCGCAGCGCGACGATGCGCCGGCAGCCCATGGCCCTGTAGCGCTGCAGCAGCGCCGCCAGCTCGGCGCGCGTGCCGCCCACGCAGGAGATGTGCGGCGCGGCGTCGAGGCCGTGGTCGTCGTGCAGGCGGTTGATGGTTTCCGGCGTGTAGTCCAGCGTCGAGCCGCCGGCGCCGAACGTGCAGGACACGTACTCGGGCGCGTGCGCCTTGAGCTTCTTCGCGGTGCGGTCGAGCTGCGCGCGCTGCTCGTCGGTCTTGGGCGGGTAGAACTCGAAGGAAACCGGGAGCATCGCGGTGGGCCTGGCGCGGTAGTGAAGCTGGATAATATCTCTTTATCGCGATGAATGTTATTAATCACGCGACATGGCTTGGGAAACGGCGGCTTCGCCCCATGCCGGCCACGGGCCGGGTGCCGGCAGTCCCTCCGGCGCCGGTTGGCTAGACTCGCGGTCCGTGCCGATTCCCGGAAACACCTGATGTCGATCGTCCTGACCGCCTTCGCCCGCGCGCGCCTGTTCCCGGGGGAGCGCCGGGCGAACACCATCCAGGACTGCACGCCCGAGGCGTTCGAACAACGCCTCAACCAGTCGCCGCCGCTGAAGGTGCTCGATGGCTATGCGCCGTTCTGCAAGCTGCACGTGCATCGCAACTGGACGTCCACCCGTTGCCTGACCGTGCCGATCACCGACGACAACCGGCACCTGCTGCGCTCGGCCTACGAGGCGCGCACGCGCGACGAACTGCCGGTGCTGGTGCGCTGGTTCGAGGGCGTGGAGCCACCCGTCGCCGGGTACTTCGTCGTGATCCTCTACAGCCGTGGACAGCTGGCGAAGGAGGGCGTGGCCATCGACGCCGAATGGGGCGTGGTGGGCTGCCTGTACACCGCGGAGCCCGAGGAGATCCCGATGGCGCCGATCACGATGATGCGCAACGCGCTGGGCGTGGGGGAGGGCGGCTCGGGCGTGCCGCTGGATCGCGGGGCGTACCGGCGCAGCGTCGACTTCTGGGAGCGCAACGCGAACTGGCGGCCATCGGCACGGGGCGTGAGGTGAGGGGCGCGGGACCTGCACTGACGCATCTCCTTCCCGGGACGACGCGATGACGCTAACTGGCCCGCTTGGCTGCCTCGGCGTACCGGTGATCCAGGCGCCGATGGCCGGCGTGCAGGACGACGTGCTGGCGCTGGCGGTTGCGCGCGCTGGCGGGCTTGGCTCGGTGCCGTGCGCGATGCTCGACGTGGATGCACTGCAGCACTTGCTGGAACGACTCGCGCCGCTGGAGTTGCCGATCAACCTCAACTTCTTTTGCCACCGCATGCGCGAGCCGGATCCGGCCCGGGCGCAGCGCTGGCGCGAAGCATTGGCGCCGTATCGCCGCGAATGGGAGGTCGCGCCACCGGACGCATCGGCCGCGCAGGGCACCCGGCGCCCGATCGACGCGGCTACGGTGGACCTGCTCGAGCGTTACCGCCCAGCGGTATTGAGCTTCCACTTCGGCCTGCCCGCGGCGCCACTGCTGCGCCGGATCAAGGTCTGGGGCGCGACGGTGCTGGCATCGGCGACCACGCCCGAGGAAGGGCGCTGGCTGGAGCAGCACGGCGCCGACATCGTGATCGCGCAGGGCATCGAGGCCGGCGGGCATCGCGGGCATTTCCTGTCGCCGGACCTGTCGCTGCAGCCGGACACACGCACGCTGGTCGTGCGATTGCGCAAGGCGCTCGATGTCCCAGTCGTGGCCGCGGGCGGCATCGGCGATCGCGGCGACGTGGTGGCGATGCTGGAAGCCGGTGCGAGCGCGGTCCAGGTCGGCACCGCCTACCTGCTGTGTCCGGAGG
Organism: Luteimonas sp. 22616; assembly: GCF_052044325.1. Taxonomy (NCBI): domain Bacteria; kingdom Pseudomonadati; phylum Pseudomonadota; class Gammaproteobacteria; order Lysobacterales; family Lysobacteraceae; genus Luteimonas; species Luteimonas sp. 22616. The sequence goes on along the minus strand of NZ_JBQEMW010000001.1, from coordinate 2,166,916 downwards.
CGACCACTTCGGCAGTGCATCGCGCGGCCTTGCGCGAATCGTCGCGCGCCACTGCGGTTACCAACCTGTTCAGTGGCCGGCCGGCGCGCGGCATCGTCAACCGGCTGATGCGCGAACTCGGTTCCTTGTCCGATCTCCCGCCTGCATTCCCATGGGCCGCGCAGGAACTGGCGCAGCTGCGGACGCGCGCCGAGGCGGCAGGGTGCGACGATTTCTCGCCACTGTGGAGTGGGACCACGCCCTGCCGCGACCGCGGCACGGCCGAGGTCGTGACCCGCGAACTGGGCGGGATGGCGTGAACCGCATCGCTGCTCCCAGCTGCTGGCAGGAGTTCCGGGACCGCTACGAAAACGGGCGCCCGAAGGCGCCCGTTTCCTGTCCTGCTGCCGTGGCCGCTCAGTACCGGTAATGCTCCGGCTTGTACGGCCCTTCGACCGGCACGCCGAGGTAGGCGGCCTGTTCGCCGGTCAGCGTGGTCAGCTTCACGCCGATCTTCTCCAGGTGCAGGCGCGCGACTTCCTCGTCGAGCTTCTTCGGCAGGATGTAGACCTTGTTCTCGTAGCTGTCCTTGTTCGCCCACAGGTCGATCTGCGCGAGCGTCTGGTTGGAGAACGAGTTGGACATCACGAAGCTCGGGTGGCCGGTGGCGCAGCCGAGGTTGACCAGGCGGCCTTCGGCCAGCAGGAACATCGCGTGGCCGTCCGGGAACACGTACTTGTCGACCTGCGGCTTGATGTTGATCTTCGTCACGCCGGCCATCGCATTGAGCGCATCGACTTGGATCTCGTTGTCGAAGTGGCCGATGTTGCAGACGATCGCCTGGTCCTTCATGCCCTTCAGGTGCTCAAGCGTCAGCACGTCCTTGTTGCCGGTGGTGGTGACGTAGATGTCGCCGCGGCCGAGCGTGCTTTCGACGGTGTTGACCTCGAAGCCTTCCATCGCAGCCTGCAGCGCGTTGATCGGATCGATCTCGGTGACCACCACGCGCGAACCGTAGGCACGCAGCGAATGCGCGCAGCCCTTGCCGACGTCGCCGTAACCACACACCACTGCCACCTTGCCGGCCAGCATCACGTCCATCGCGCGCTTGAGGCCGTCGGCCAGCGACTCGCGGCAGCCGTAGAGGTTGTCGAACTTGCTCTTGGTGACCGAGTCGTTGACGTTGATTGCCGGGATCAGCAGCTTGCCGGCTTCGGCCAGCTGGTACAGGCGGTGCACGCCGGTGGTGGTCTCTTCCGAGACGCCCTTCCAGTCGCGGACCACGATGGTCCAGAAGCCCGGGCGCTCGTTGGCGACGCGCTTGAGCAGGTTCTTGATCACCTGTTCCTCGTGGCTGGCGCCGGGGCTGTCGACCCAGCTGCTGTCGCCCTGCTCGAGTTCGTAGCCCTTGTGGATCAGCAGGGTCACGTCGCCGCCGTCGTCCACGACCAGCTGCGGGCCGAGGAAGCCGCCCTTGCCGTCGGGGAAGCTCAGCGCTTCGAGCGTGCAGTCCCAGTATTCCTCCAGCGTCTCGCCCTTCCAGGCGAACACCGGCGTGCCGGTCACGGCGATCGCGGCGGCGGCGTGGTCCTGGGTCGAGAAGATGTTGCACGAGGCCCAGCGCACGTCGGCGCCGATGTCCTTCAGCGTCTCGATCAGCACCGCGGTCTGGATGGTCATGTGTAGCGAGCCGGTCACGCGCACGCCCTTGAGCGGTGCTTCGGCAGCGTGCTTCTTGCGGATCGACATCAGGCCCGGCATCTCGTGCTCGGCGATGTCGAGTTCCTTGCGGCCCCAGTCGGCCAGGGTGATGTCGGCGATCTTGTAGTCGCCTTCGGTGGAGAAGGTCTTGGCTACGGCATTCATGGTGTTGCTCCGTTGTTTGTGAGTCCCGGCACAAAGGGGGGACTCGCATTGAACGGGCGCCGTTGTCGCTATGTCAGCTCGCCGAGCCTGAGCCCTTTCACGTCGCGGTGGACGGATGGCATGCAGCGCCCCTCGGCAGAGGGTCGGGATTATATTGCTTCTTCGCGCTGAAACGATGCTTGGGTCGCGGGGCGGCCAGCGGCGGCGTCAGGCCCGGCTCAGGCGCGCTCGATGCGATGCGCCGGGGGATCACCAGTCCGTCGGCTTGTAGTCCTTCAGGAACTGCCCCCAGACGTGCTCGCCCGTGTTCAGGCCGGCGATGATCGGGTCGACGATGCGCGCGGCGCCGTCGACGATGTCCAGAGGTGGGTGGAAGCGTTCCTCGACGACCTTGCGCGCGGCGAGATCGGCCGGATCCTCGTCGGTGACCCAGCCGGTGTCGACGCTGTTCATGTGGATGCCGTCGCCGTGGTAATCGGCCGCGGACGTGCGGGTCATCATGTTGAGCGCGGCCTTGGCCATGTTGGTGTGCGGATGGCGGGTGGTCTTGAAGTTGCGGTAGAACTGGCCCTCGACCGCCGACACGTTGACGATGTGCTTGTCCCGGTTGCCCGTGCGCAGCATCAGCGGCTTCAATCTTGCGTTGATGATGAACGGTGCGATTGCGTTGACCAGCTGCGTCTCCAGCAGTTCCACCGACGGCACTTCGGCCATCAGCAACCGCCATGAGTTGCGCCCGCGCAGGTCCACCTGCTGCAGGTCCTGGTCGAGGCGGCCCTCGGGGAACAAGTGCTTCTGACCGAGCAGTTCCTCTGCCAGCAACGGCACCTGCGACAGTTCGGCGGGGCGGGTGAGGCCCGCGGTTCCGGAAATGCCCTGGCCGATCGCGACCTGCATCGTCGCGGCGTCGGCTTCCGGCAGCCTGCCTTCGGGCAACATGCTGTACCCGCGCAGACCCTCGTAGCTGCCGAGCAGCTTGCGCACGGCGTCCGGTGCGTCGTGCAGCGCCGCGGTTTCGGCCTCCATCATGTGCGCGTAGAACTCGGGCGGGCGGCGCACGGTCTGGCAGGCGTTGTTGATGATGAAGTCCAGCCGCGGCAGCCGCGCCGAGAGTTCGCGGCAGAACGCTTCGACGCTGGGCGTGTGCCGCAGGTCGAGCCCGAAGACCTCGAGGCGATGCCCCCATTGCGCGAAATCCGGCTCTTGCGCATAGCGCGCGGCGGAATCGCGCGGGAAGCGCGTGGTCACGACCAGGTGCGCGCCGGCGCGCAGCAGCTTCAGGCCGGCCTGATAGCCGATCTTGACGCGGCCGCCAGTCAGCAATGCGACGCGGCCGCTGAGGTCGGCCAGCTCGGTGCGCTTGGCGAAGTTGAATTCCGCGCAGGTGGGGCACAGCTGGTCGTAGAAGTGGTGGATCCGGGTGTACTTCTGCTTGCAGACGTAGCAGTGCCGCAGCTCGGGGGAATCCTGGAATTCCGGCGATTCCGGCGTCGCGCCGCGGTCCGGGCCGTCGTGCGCCAGCGCCGGCGCCGCGGAACCGTCGGGCACGAAATAGTTGGGCGTGGTGAACACCGGTTTCCGGCGCAGGGCGCGGATCCCGGTCTGTTCGAGCACGGCTTCGGCGCGGCGGACGTTCTCCGCGTTGCGCTCGCGCTCGCGCGTCTTCAACCGCTGCCGGCGCGCGCGCGGGTCGGGGTGGTAGACCGCGGCCACGGCCTGGTGCAGGCGCCTGCGTTCGTCCGCGGGCAGCGCGTCGAGCAGCGAGTGATCGGCAGCGACGGATTCGAGCAGTTCGAGCGCGGCGCGCAGGCGATCGGGCAGGGAGGGGTCGGGTGTATCCATGGAGACAGGCGGCTTGGTGGGGAAAGGAGGGTAATCGGTATTGGTGTGGCGGGTGTGCGCTTTCCCTCGATGAAAAAGCGAGGCCGGGGGAGGCGTGCGTGAGCTCCCGCATCGGCACGTCGGGCTGCATGCTTCCGGCCCGCTGCCTGATGACGGCGAAAACAACAACGGGCCGCTGGCGGCCCGTTGTCGTGATCCAGATTCCGGAAAGACCGGCAGTGCGGCTTACTTCAACCCGGCCGCCTTGCGCAGTTCCTCGGCCTTGTCGGTCTTCTCCCACGAGAACGCCGTGGCCTTGTGGGTCTTGCCGGCGGCGTCGGTGTAGCTGACTTCCTTCGGCTTGCGGCCGAAGTGGCCGTAGGCGGCGGTGAGCTGGTAGACCGGATGGATCAGGTCGAGCATCTTGACGATGCCGTACGGGCGCAGGTCGAAATGCTTGCGAATCAGCTTCTCGATCTTGTCGTCGCTGATCTTGCCGGTACCGAAGGTGGTGACCGAAATGCTGGTGGGCTCGGCCACGCCGATCGCGTACGAGACCTGCACCTCGCACTTCGCGGCGATGCCGGCGGCGACGATGTTCTTGGCCACGTAGCGCGCGGCGTAGGCGGCCGAGCGATCGACCTTCGACGGATCCTTGCCCGAGAACGCGCCGCCGCCATGGCGGGCCATGCCGCCGTAGGTGTCCACGATGATCTTGCGGCCGGTCAGGCCGCAGTCGCCGACCGGGCCGCCGATCACGAAGATCCCGGTCGGGTTGATGTGGATCTTGTTCTTCGGCAGCTTCTCAAGCATCGCCTTGGGCAGCACCGGCTTGAGGATGTGCTCGTACACGCCCTCGACCAGGTCCTTCTGCTTGATGCCCGGATCGTGCTGGGTCGACAGCACCACGGCGTCGAGGCCGGCCACGTTGTGGTTGGCGTCGTAGCGCAGGGTGACCTGCGACTTCGCATCCGGGCGCAGCCACTTCAGCTTGCCGTTCTTGCGCACCTTGGCCTGCTGCTCGACCAGGCGGTGCGAGTAGTAGATCGGCGCCGGCATGAACTCGGGCGCCTCGTTGCAGGCGTAGCCGAACATCAGGCCCTGGTCGCCAGCGCCCTGTTCCTCCGGCTTCTTCTGCTTCTTCTTCGTGCCGTCGACGCCGGCGGCGATGTCCGGCGACTGCTTGCCGATCAGGTTCAGCACGCCGCAGGTGGCGCCGTCGAAACCGACTTCGGAGGAGTCGTAGCCGATGTCCACGATCACCTTGCGGGTCAGCGCTTCCAGGTCGATCCAGGCCGAGGTGGTGACCTCGCCGGCGACGATCGCCACGCCGGTCTTGACCATGGTTTCGCAGGCCACGCGGGCGCGCTTGTCCTGGCTCAGGATCGCATCCAGCACGGCATCGGAAATCTGGTCGGCAACCTTGTCCGGATGGCCTTCGGAGACCGATTCGGAAGTGAAGAGGTAGCTGGACATCGGCCTTATATCCCTTGATTCGGATGGAAAGATGGGTGCGCATGATACACGGGCGCAGCCGGGCGTGCATTGTGCCGCCGGGCGGGTTGGGCAGGGGTTAAGCGGAGCGCCCGCGCCGGCACCGGGCAGGGGCCGCGGCTGTCACCGTCCTGCCGCAAATCCGCCATCTTCCGGTCGCGTCGGGACGGCAGTCTGCCGCCAACCGGGCCGCCGCAAGCTCCCATGCTCAAACTGGAAGAACGTCTGCAGCAACGCTATCCGGACTGGTTCCGGGGCCGTCGTGGCCGCGTGGCGGTGCCACTGCTGCGCGGGGTGGCGCGCTGGTCGCGCTTCGATGCCATGGATGGTTTCCTCGCGCAGAGCGGGCACCTGCGCGGATTCGACTTCGTCGACGCCGCGCTGCACCACCTGCAGCTGAAGTACGAGGTCGAGGACGACGGTGCGGCCCGCATTCCCGCGAAGGGGCGGCTGCTGATCGTCGCCAACCATCCATCGGGCGCGCTCGACGCGCTGGCGCTGCTGGACCTGGTGGGCAAGGTACGGCGCGACGTGCGCATCGTCGCCAACGACGTGCTGTCGCTGGTCGAACCGCTGTCGGACCTGCTGCTGCCGTTGCGGATCCTCGGCGGCAATGCCGGCGCCGACAGCCTGCGCGCGATCGAGCGCGCGCTGGAGAACGAGGAGTGCGTGATCGTGTTCCCGGCCGGCGAAGTCTCGCGGCTCGGCCCGCGCGGCGTGCGCGACTCGCGCTGGCGGCGTGGTTTCCTGCGCTTCGCCCGCAGGACCGGGGCGCCGATCCTGCCGATCCGCATCGCTGCGCGCAATTCGTCGCTGTTCTACGGCGTGTCGGCGCTGTGCCGGCCGGCGTCGACTGCGCTGCTGGCGCGGGAGATGTATGCGCGCAGTCGCCGCCCGCTGAAGTTGCGCGTCGGCCAGCCGCTGGACCTGGTGGACGCCGGCGACGACGCCACCGCGCTGCGCGATGTGCGGCGGGCGCTGTACGCGCTGGGCAGGCGCCGCGGCGCTGCCCTGGCCGGACCCGAACCGCTGGCGCCGGCCGTCGATCCCAAGGCGCTGTGGATGGCGGTCGAGGCAACCGAACTGCTGGGCGAGACCAGCGACGGCAAGCAGATCCGGCTGGCGCAGTGCGCGGCGGATTCGCTGCTGCTGCAGGAAATCGGACGATTGCGCGAACTGACGTTCCGGCAGGTGGGCGAGGGCACCGGCCGCTGCCGGGATATCGACGGATACGACGCCCATTACCAGCACATCCTGGTCTGGGATGCCGGCGCGATGCGCATCGCCGGCGCCTATCGGGTTGCCCGCGGTGCGCAGGTGCTGGCGCGGGCGGGGCTCGCCGGGTTCTACACCGCCTCGCTGTTCCGCTACGCCGACGACGCCATCCCGCGCCTGGCCGAAGGCATGGAACTGGGGCGCAGCTTCGTCGTGCCCGAGTACTGGGGCAGCCGCAGCCTCGACTACCTGTGGCAGGGCATCGGTGCCTTACCTGCGGCGCTTCCCGCGCGTGCGCTACCTGTTCGGCGCGGTGTCGATCAGCGCAGCGCTGCCGCAGGCGGCGCGGGAGCAGCTGGTCGCCTATTACCAGCGCTACTACGGCAGCGACGAACCGCTGGCCGCATCGACGCGGCCGTTCCGCTACTTCGCCGCGCCGCCCTCGTTCGACGGGCTGGACGCCGCCACCGCCTTCGACGTGCTGAAGGCCAACCTGTCGGCGCTCGGCGCCACGGTGCCGACGCTGTACAAGCAGTACACCGACCTGTGCGAGCCGGGCGGCGCGCGCTTCCTCGCGTTCGGGGTCGATCCGGCTTTCAGCGATTCCATCGACGGCCTGATCGAGGTCGACCTGCATCGCATCCGCCCGAAGAAGCGCCGGCGCTATCTGCAGCCGGCGGGCGACGTGCCGGCATGAGCCCGGCCACCGCCACCGGCCGGCGTCGGCGCGCGGTGTTCATCTCCGACGTGCACCTCGGCGCCCGCCACTGCCATGCGGCGGAGCTGGCGGATTTCCTCGCCGGACTGCGGTGCGACAGGCTCTACCTGGTCGGCGACATCGTCGACCTGTGGTGGCTGGCGCAACGCCGCGCGACCTGGGGGCAGGCGCACAACCGCGTGGTCGAGGCGCTGCATGCGCTGCGTCGCACCGGCACCGAGATCATCTACATCCCCGGCAACCACGACCGCCCGATCCGGCGCTGCTGCGGCCTTGCACTGCCGGCGATGCAGGTGCGCCGGCGCTGCGTGCACACCACCGCCGACGGTCGTCGGCTGCTGGTCGTGCACGGTGACGACTACGATGCGGTGACCCATTTCGGCGGCCTGCAGGAACGCTTCGGCGACTGGCTGTACTACCGGATCCTGACCGGCAACCAGTGGCTGAACCGGATCCGCCGCCGCTTCGGCCTGCGCTACTGGTCGCTGTCGGAATTCCTCAAGAGCAAGAGCACGGCGGCCGAGCGCTACATCGAACGCTTCGTGCAGGCCGGTCTCGACGACGTGCGCCGGCGCGGGCTCGACGGCATCGTCTGCGGCCACATCCATCGCGCCGGCCTGGTGCAGCGCGATGGCCTGGTCTACGCAAACGATGGCGACTGGGTGGAAAGCCTGACCGCGCTGGCCGAGGACATGGACGGCACCCTGCGGCTGCTGTCGCACCGCGGAGAAACACTGGCCGAACTGCCGCCGCGCCTGCGCCTGGTGCATGAAGAAGCCTATCCGCGCGCCGCGTAGATCGTTATGGGAGCGGCCATGACCGCTCCCACATGCCCCCTTGATGCGCCATCCGCGCTGTTAGCATCCGCGCATGGATTCACTGACCCAGATCGTCCTGGGCGGCGCGCTGGCCGCCGCGATCGCGCCGCCGCGTCATCGTCGCGCGGCCCTGCTGGCCGGCGCCGCGCTGGGCACGCTGCCCGACCTGGATTCGCTGCCCATCGCGCTGCTGACCGACGACCCGGTCGCACTGATGGTCCTGCATCGCAGCGCAAGCCACTCGCTGTTCGTGCTTCCGCTGCTGGGCTGGCTGATCTGGGCCTTCTTCCGTCGCCGCGGCGGTCGCGTGGCGGAGTCGCCGAAGCGCTGGTTCTGGGCGATCCAGCTGGTGCTGCTGACCCATCCGCTGCTCGACGCGCTCACCGTCTACGGCACCCAGCTGCTGTGGCCGCTGCCGCTGCCGCCGGTGATGTGGTCCAGCGTGTTCATCATCGACCCGCTGTACACGATCTGGCTGCTGGCGGCCTGCATCGCCGCGTTCTTCCTGCGCGAGCGGATAGCCGCACAACGTTTGCTGGTGGCGGGCCTGGTACTGGGCACGGCCTATCTCGGCTGGTCGCTGGGGGCCAAGGCCATGGTCGAGCGCGACGCCGACCGCGCATTGGCCGCCATGGGACTTGCCGACGCGCCGCGGTTCTCGGTGCCGACGCCGCTCAATACCCTGCTGTGGCGGGTGGTGGCGATGACGCCGGACGGCTACGTGGAAGGCTTCCGCTCGCTGGCGGCGGATACCGGGCCCATGGTCTTCCAGGGCCATCGCTCGAACACCCAGGCGCTGGCCCGGGCACGCGACATCCCCGCCGTGCGCGAGCTGGCCTGGTTCAACCACGGCTTCATGCGCGCGCAGGTGGTCGACGACGAGCTGGTGCTCAGCGACCTGCGGATGGGGAGCGACCCGGACTACTTCTTCAGCTACGCGGTGGCGCACCGCGAAGGCGACGGCTGGCAGGCGCTCGCGCCGCCGCACAAGCTCGACCCGCGCCGCGACTTCGGCCCGGTGTGGCGCGCGACCTGGTATCGCATCTGGCACGAGCCGTAGAGCCTGCCCTGGCTTGACCGGGGTCGGGATTGCATCCCCGACGCCCGGGAGACCAAGGCTGCATTTGCGGGAGAGGCTTCAGTCGCGAGCGTTTTCGGAACGCGGGCCAGAAAAGCAAAAGCTCGCGGCTGAAGCCGCCCCCAGAGGGATCATCCCGAGAAGTAATACCGGGTGACGTGGAAGAAGATCGGCGCGGCGAAAACCACCGAATCCATCCGGTCCATCATCCCGCCATGGCCTTCGATCATGTGGCCCCAGTCCTTGGCGCCGAGGCTGCGCTTGACCGCCGACAGCGCCAGCCCCCCGAACACCCCGCAGACCACGATCAGCGCCGACATCAGCGCCGACTGCAGCGGCGTGAACGGGGTGATCCACCACAGCGCAGTACCGATCGCGACCGCGGCCAGGCCACCGCCGATCAGGCCTTCGACTGTCTTCGACGGGCTGACGGTGGGTGCCAGCTTCCGTTTCCCGAACAGCTTGCCGAACACGTACTGCATCACGTCGCTGATCTGCACCACCAGCATCAGGTACAGCAGAAGCAGCGGTCCCTGGCCTTCGTAGCCGCGCAGGTCGAGGATCAGCAGCGCCGGCGCGTGGCTGATGCAGTAGATCGCGATCATCACGCCCCACTGGATCTTGGTCGTGCGCTCGAGGAACTGCTCCGTGTCGCCACCGAACACCGCCAGCGCGGGCAGTGCGAGAAAGGCGTAGACCGGAAGGAAGATCGAGAACATGCCGTACCAGTCGATCCCGATCAGCCAGTACTGCACCGGGATCAGCACGTAGAACGCCACCACCAGCGGCAGGTGGTCGCCGGGCCGGGTCGGGGTGAGGGTGATGAACTCGCGCAGCGCGAAGAACGAGATGAAGGCGAACACCACCAGGTTCGCCACCGGGCCGAGCCAGAAGCACACCGCCAGCACCGCGACCATGCCCCACCACGCGCGCACGCGGGCGTTGAGGTTGCGGATAACTTCGGTCGGGCCGGTGCGTCGCTGCAGCGTCCAGCCGACAAGCGAGGCCAGCGCCAGCAGGGCGATGATGCCGCCAAAGACCCAGAGCAGTTTCTGTTGTGCGTTCATGCCAGTGCCACCACCGCGTCGCGCGCGCGTTCGAGGAAGACTTCGCGCGCTTCGCCATCGATGCGCGAGATCGCCTCGCCGAAGCGCACGGTGCAGTACAGCGGCAACGGGATGTGCGCGCCCTTGGGCATGCTGCGGTGCAGGGTGTCGAGGTAGGCCGGCACCAGCTGCAGCGCCGGAAAGGCTTCGGCGAGGCGGAACAGGCCGCCGCGGAAACGCTGCGGCAGGCGTTCGGCGGTGCGCGTGCCCTCGGGGAACAGGATCAGCGAATCGCCGCGATGCAGCGCCTCGATCACCGGTTCGAGCGGGTCGCCATCGCGTTCCTCGCGGCGGCGCTCGATCAGCACCGCGTGCAGCACCTTGCCGGCTACGTATCCGCGCAGGCCCGGCTTGTCCCAGTAGTCGCGCGCAGCCACCGGCCGGGTGTGCGCGCGCTGCGCCGGCGACAGCGCGGACCAGATCGCCATCGTGTCGAGGTGGCTGCTGTGGTTGGCGAAGTAGAGGCACTGCCCGGCTGGCGGCGCCGCGCGCCACTGCGCGCGTGCGCCCACCAGCAGCCGGGTGGTGCCGACCAGCGCCGCCGCGGCGGCGCGTTCGATCACGCTGCCTCCTGCAGGCGCTGCGCGATCACGCGCAGCCGCGTCCAGCAGGTCAGGGCCGAGCCGGCCGCGATCACCACCACCGCCACGCGCAGCGTGTAACCGGTGCCAGCGAACCGGGTCTCCAGCGGCGCCAGCACGCAGGCCGCGACCATCAGCCACATCCGGTGCGGCTTGGCCATCGGCCCGCGGAAATCCTGCGAGCCCAGCACGGTGCCGCCGAGGGTGCGGATATAGGCGGTCAACGCCGCCAGCAGCGCCGCCAGCCAGCCGCACCAGGGCAGCCCGGCTGCATAGCCCAGCGCGACCAGGAACAGGCTGTCGGCGATGCGGTCCGGCACCTCGTTGTAGAGCACGCCGGTCGGCGTCTTGCGACCATGCTCCACCGCAACCAGCCCGTCGAACAGGTTGCACAGCAGTCGCAGCACGATCGCGAGTGCGCACAGCCAGGCACCCCAGGGCGCATCGATCTCGAGCAGCGCGGCGGCGCCGAGCGCGGCGAACACGATGCTCGCCAGCGAGATCCCGTTCGGCGACACGCCGGTGCGCGCCAGCCAGGCGCTGAAGCGCTGCACCAGCGAATTGCTGCGCGCGGCGATCGGGCGCCGGTTGCCGGGCTTCGGTGCGGTTGGATCCGGATCCATCATGGCGGTGCTTCCTGCGAATGGCCTGTGGACTTTATCCGAGAACCGGCAGCCTGCGAATCTCCCCGCCAGCGGTCAAGCCGCCCGCTCAGTACACCGTCGCCCGCGCCTGCACGAACGAATAGAAGAACACCGCGTTCGGATCGTTCTGCACCTGGCGCATCTCGTCGCGCACGCCATCGACGACCTCGGGCGTGACCTTGCCGGCCGCGACCAGCTGCTCGGCGGCCGACAGCAGCAGCTCCTCCCAGAACGCGATCATGGTCTTGCGCCGTGCCGGCTCGCGGTTGTCGAAGTGGAAGGTCTTGATCTCGGTGGACACGTCGCGGAAGCCGCCGGCCAGCAGCAGGTTGCCGAGCTTGGCGCCGACGAACGGATCGCCGCCGCTTTCGATCTGGAAATCGTTGAACGCCATCCAGTAGCGCCAGACGTTCGGCGAATATGGATCGAGCAGGAACGAGGCGTTCATCACCTCGGTGATGTACACCGGCGCACCCGGCATCAGCACGCGGCGCACCTCGCTGAGCACCCGCGCCGGTGTCGGCACGTGTTCCAGCACCCAGCACAGGAAGGCGGCGTCGAAGCTGCGCGGCTCGAACGGCAGGTCGGTGGCGTCGGCCTGCTGCAGGGCGTAGCGGCCATCGAACCAGGGCATCGCGCCGAGGTTGCGGCGCGCGGCTTCCACCTGCTGGCCGTTGAGGTCGACGCAGGTGACGTGCAGGTCCGGGAACCGTCGCAGCAGGATCTCGGTCTGCGCGCCGACGCCGCTGCCGACTTCCAGCAGCCTGCGCGCGTCGGCGTAGTCGACGTTGCGGAAGACCGTCGATTCCGCCAGCCGCGCCTGCTTCATCAGCCGGACCTGCTCGGTGGCGGAGAAGCCGTGCAGGTAGGGGAATTCGGTGGCGGTGCAGGTGTCACTCATGGCGTCGTTCCCGTGAAGTGCCGGCAGCATCATGGCTGTTATCCCGAGCGTAGCGGGGGCGTTTGTCCCCGGCGTGAAAACTGCGGAATCAGGTTCCTCGCTGCGCCCGGAATGACGATGGGATCGCTTGCGGGCTTCGCGGTTCAGGCTGCCTGCGACAGCGGTTCTCCGGCAATCAGTGCATCGAAGTAATCGCGCGTCAGCGCCACCTGCATCGCCGCGCTCTCGGCGCGGTTGACCACGGCGCGGAACGGCCCGTTCTCCGGCCGGTCCTTCGCGTACCAGCCCAGGTGCTTGCGCGCGATGCGCACGCCGGCCGGCTCGCCATAGAAATCATGCAGCGCATCCAAGTGGCCGAGCAGGATGTCGCGGATCCCGGCCAGCGACGGCGGTGGCAGCAATTCGCCGGTGGCCAGGTAGTGCGCGATCTCGCCGAAGATCCACGGCCGGCCCTGCGCCGCGCGCCCGACCATCACCGCATCGGCGCCGGTATGGCGCAGCACGAACGCGGCGCGCTGCGGCGAATCGATGTCGCCGTTGGCGATCACCGGAATCGACAGCTGCGACTTGATCCCGGCGATGGTGTCGTACTCGGCCAGGCCGGTGTACTGCTGGTCGCGGGTGCGGCCGTGCACCGCGAGCGCGGCGATGCCGCAATCCTGCGCGATGCGCGCGATGGCGGGGGCGTTGCGGTGCGTGGCATCCCAGCCGGTGCGGATCTTCAGCGTCACCGGCACGTCGACGACCCGGACCACCGCCGTGCAGATCCGCGCGACCAGGTCCTCGTCGCGCATCAGCGCCGATCCGGCCCAGGCGTTGCAGACCTTCTTCGCCGGGCAGCCCATGTTGATGTCAATGACCTGCGCGCCGTGGTCGACGTTGTAGCGCGCCGCTTCGGCCATGATCTCCGGCACGGTGCCCGCGATCTGCACGCCGACCGGCGCCGGTTCGTCGACATGGTCCATCCGCCGCAGCGACTTCTCGGTACGCCAGAAGCGCGGGTCGCTGGTGGTCATCTCCGACATCGCCAGTCCCGCCCCCAGCCGCTTGCACAGCAGCCGGAACGGCTTGTCGGTGACCCCCGCCATCGGGGCGAGGATCACGTTCGGGGCGATGTCATGGGGACCGATGCGCATGCGCGCATTGTACCGGTGGCCTGCCGCGGCACCCGTAGGTCGGGGCTACGCCGCCGATCTACGCGAAGCGGGTGACGATGTCGCCCCGGTGTGGCATCGCCAGCGCCGCGCCTTCGCGTTCGGTCGACAGCGCTGCATAACGCGAGGCGAACTGCAGGTGCAAGGCGAACGCGTCGTCCGGCGCCATCGCCAGCGATGCCGCCAGTGCGCCGTTGAAGGCATCGCCCGCGCCGGTGGTGTCGATCGCATGCACCTGCTCGGCGGCCAGGCGGTAGAAGGGTTTGTCGTCGCCGCGCAGCGCGCCCTCGGCGTGCGACACGAAACAGCCGCTCGCGCCGAGGGTCACGACAACCGTTCCCGCGGGCAGGAGCTCGCGGCACAGCGCATGCAGGCGGGCCTCGTCGAGCGTGGCGATGGCGTCGCCGTCGATGCGCTCGCCGACGTGGCGCGCGACCATGCCGGCGAACTCGGTTTCGTTGGGGGTGATGATGTCGGCCAGCGCCAGCAGTTCGCATGTGGTCAGGGCGTTGGCCGGCGCGGGATTGAGCATGGCGATGGCGCCGTGCGCGCGCGCGGCCCGCAAGGCCGCGGCGATGGCCTCGGTCGGGGATTCGAGCTGCGCGAGCACGACGCCGGCACTGCCGAAGGCGTCCGCCTGGCCGTCGACATGAGCCGTCGACAGCGCGCCGTTGGCGCCGGGGCCGATCACGATGCTGTTGCGGCCCTCGGCGTCGACGTAGATGCCGGCGGTGCCGGTGGGTTCGTCGCTGCGCAGCGCGCGCAGGTCGATGCGGTCGGCGGCGGCGAGCGAACGCGCCAGCTCTCCCCCGGGATCGTCGCCGAGCGCGCAGACGAAACCCGTGGGCGCACCGGCGCGGGCGCTGGCGATGGCCTGGTTGAAGCCCTTGCCGCCGGGCCCGGTGCTGTAGCGGCCGCTGAGCGTTTCGCCCGGGCGCGGCAGCGTGGCCGTCGCCCAGACGTGGTCGACGTTGAACGAGCCGACGACGACGACGCGACTCATCGGCGGGCTCCCTGCCACGCCACGCTCAGGGCACCAGGTCGCCTTCCGGCGCCCGGATCCGGCGCGCGGCGTCCGGATCGTGCTTGTGCTTGAACAGCGGCACGAACACCACCGCCATCACCAGCGCATACAGCGCGAACGTCACCCAGATGCCGTGCCAGTCCTTGCTGCCGTCGGCGGCGGTGAAGAAGTGCTCGATCAGGAAACCCGAGGCCAGGCTGCCGAACACCGCGCCGACGCCGTTGGTCATCACCATGAACAGCCCCTGCGCGCTGGCGCGGATGCGCGAGTCGCTCTGCTGCTCGACGAACAGCGAGCCGGAGATGTTGAAGAAGTCGAACGCCATGCCGTAGACGATGCACGACAGCACGATCATCCACAGCCGGTCGCCGGGATCGCCATAGGCGAACAGGCCGAAGCGCAGGAACCACGCCAGCATGCTCATCGTCATCACCGCCTTGATCCCGAAGCGGCGCAGGAAGAACGGGATGGTGAGGATGAACAGGGTTTCGGAGATCTGCGAGATCGACATGATGATCGCGGGGTACTTCACCGCGATCGCGTCCTTGAACGCGGGCACGTTGGCGAAGTCGTGCAGGAAGGTGTCGCCGTAGGCATTCGTCAGCTGCAGCGCCGCGCCCAGCAGCATCGCGAAGACGAAGAACACCGCCATGTTGCGGTCCTTGAACAGGCGGAATGAGGTCAGCCCGAGCACATCGACCAGCGCGCGGCTTTTGCTGTGACCCATCTGCGGCGGCGCCGGCGGCAGGGTGAAGGCATACAGGCCCAGCACCAGCGCCGCGGCCGAGGCCACGTAGAACTGCCCGGACGAGGTCTCCAGGCGCAGCAGGCTGGTAGTCCACAGCGCGGCGATGAAGCCGATCGTGCCCCAGACCCGGATCGGCGGGTAATCGCGCACCACATCCATGCCATCGCGCTTGAGCGCGTTGTAGGCCACCGTGATCGCCAGCGCGATCGTCGGCATGTAACACATCATGGTCAGCATCATGACCGCGATCATGACGATCGGATCGTCGACCATCGGAACGCAGAACAACATCACCGCGCCGCAGATGTGCAGTGCCCCGTAAAGCTTTTCAGCGTTGATCCACTTGTCCGCCACGACGCCCATCAGCGCCGGCATGAACAAGGAGGCGAAGCCCATGGTCGAGAACACCAGTCCGAAGTTGGTCCCCGACCACTGCTTGTTCTGGAACCAGTACGCGCCGATGGTCAGCAGCCACGCCCCCCAGACGAAGAACTGGAGGAAGTTCATCACGATCAGACGCAGCTTCAGGCTCACCCGGCATTCTCCCCGTTTGCGCAGGCCGCACCGTGCGGCAATCGCTGCGGCAGGGTAAGGGGAAACCGCGGGCGAGTGAAGCTCGGTGCGCTACCAGGCCCTAGGCGTCGCGCGCGACGACCCGGTTGCGGCCGTCGCGCTTGGCCAGCTGCAGGCGCCGATCGGCGCTGCCGAGCAGGGCGGAGACGTCGCCGCCATCCTGCGGATAGGCGGCCAGCCCGCCGCTGAAGGTGATCACCTGCGGGTCGCGGCCGGACTCGGGCAGGAACGGTCGGTCGCCCATCGATCGACGCAGCCGGTCCAGCCGCTCCCACGCGCTGCCGATCGGGCAATGCATCAGCACCACGAACTCCTGGCCACCGATCCGCACCAGGCGCTCCTTCTCCAGCAGGATCTCGTTGACAGCGGCCACGAAGTGGCGCAGCGCGCGGTCGCCGTCGCGCGGGCCGATCTCGTCATTGATGCGCTTGAAGCGGTCGAGGTCGAGCAGGGCCAGTGTCAGCGAGCCGCCGTCGTTGCGGATCGTCTCGAACATCCGCGGCATGCCCTGCAGCAGCCAGGCGCGGTTGGGCAGCCCGGTGAGGCCGTCGTTGCCCGACATCTCCACCAGCCGCTGCATGCGATAGACGATGGCCGAGGTCAGCACGCCCATCATCAGGACCAGGATCAGGCGTTCGACCTGGGTGGAGACGGCGGCGGTGCCGTAGTCGATCGAGACCAGGCTTTCCTGCGCGGGCGCGAGCGAGAACACCACGGCGACGAGAATCGCGTACTGCACCAGCGCCAGCGCGGTGACGTACAGGGTGAGGCGACCGTCGTTGCGCAGCGCGGTGATGGCGATGGCGATCAGGTAGAAGCACCAGACCACGATGGAGTTGGTCGCCGCCACCGGGTCGCCCAGCGCGAGCAGCACCAGCACCAGCGTGGTCAGGGTGATGTCGTAGGTGCCGGTGGCGTAGGGCAGCCAGCCGTAGCGCAGCGGCCTGCGCGCGAGCGAGAGCCAGATCTGGGCCATGAGGTTGACGAACACCGCCAGCCCGAGCCCGATCAGCACCTCGCTGGATTTCGCACCACCGAGCGCGGCAACCAGCGGCATGGCGAGGATGAGTAGCGACAGCAGCGCGCGCAGGCGTGCGACCAGCAGCTCGCCACCGGCGCCGAGCGAGAGCATGATCTCGTCCGGTCGTGCCAGCAGGCGTGCCACCAGATCCTTGATGCCCTGGATTGATCCGTGCATGTGTTTCCCCCGGGGGCGCAGCATACCGCGGGCGGCGTGCCGATCACCGGTTCGCTGATTCCGCGAAGTCGCAGAGGCCCCGGCCGCGATCACGTCCTTGCATCCCCATCCGACGCATGAATTTGTGCAGCTCCTTTTGAGGGGCGCATCGTCAATGGCCTGGCATTGCCGCGGATGTAATTCCTCCTGCGCGGAAGGAGGAATGAAAGCCCCTTGCGCGGCATCCCACTAGACTGTGGCCCCCCATTCCAACGCTGCGGTCCACGGCCCGCGGCAGGAGACTTGCCATGCAATACCGCCGCCTCGGTTCTTCCGGCCTGCAACTGTCCGCGCTGTCGTTCGGGGCCTGGGCCACGTTCGGGGGCCGGGTTCCGCGCAGCGAGGCGCGCAACCTGGTGGCCGCCGCGTGGGACCACGGCGTCAACTTCTTCGACAACGCCGAGACCTACGCCAACGGCGTCGCCGAGCAGGTGATGGGCGACGTGATCACCGACCTGCGGCTGCCGCGCGACGGTTTCGTGGTCTCGAGCAAGGTGTTCTTCGGCGCGGTCGACGATCCGCGGCCGACGCAGAAAGGACTGTCGCGCAAGCACGTGCACGATGCCTGCCACGCCGCGCTCAAGCGGCTGCGCGTCGATTACCTCGACCTGTACTACTGCCACCGACCCGACCCGGATACGCCGGTGGCGGAAACCGTCGCGGCCATGGACGTGCTGATCCGCCAGGGAAAGGTCTTGTACTGGGGGACGTCGGAATGGCCGGCCGAACGCATCCGCGAGGCGCACGAGGTCGCACGCGCGGGCGGTTTCCAGGCGCCGACGATGGAACAGCCGCAGTACAACCTGCTGCACCGCGAGCGTGTCGAGGCCGAGTACGCATCGCTCTACGCCGATTTCGGCATGGGCACGACCATCTGGTCGCCGCTGGCCTCCGGCCTGCTGACCGGCAAGTACAACGACGGCGTGCCGGCCGATTCGCGCCTGGCCAGCGACGATTACGCGTGGCTGCAGCGCGACGTGCTCGGCGACGAGGCGTCGCGGCGCCTGCCGCGTGCGCGCGCTTTCACCGCGCTCGCCGCCGGACTGGGCGTGGCGCCGGCGGCGCTGGCGATCGCCTGGTGCCTGCGCAATCCGCACGTGTCGAGCGTGATCCTCGGCGCCAGCCGGGTGGCGCAATTGCTGCAGAACCTCGAAGCGCTGGACGTGGCCGCGCGCCTGGGTGAGGCGGAGTGGGCGCAGGTTGAAGCGGCCATGGCCTGAGCACGGCGTTGCGGCGAAATCGCTTGACAGGCAAATGAGAATCATTAGCATTGATGGCTCCTATAGAGGGAGCCGATCGATGTTCGTCGCCCAGCCGCACGCACACACCCCGTCCCGTCCCGCCCCGCACCACGCCAATGAACGGTCCGCCGTCGTCGAGGCCATCGAGGTCGACAGCACCCGCCTGCTGAAAGGACAGCGCGAACTGCTGATCCGCCATGGCAACGAGTGCTATCGCCTGCGCCATACCCGCAACGACAAGCTCATCCTGACCAAGTAGGCAGCGGAGACCCGGTCGGGGTCCTCCGCCCAGCTCTTCCGCATCCGGCCCGCGCCGGAGCCCAATGTTTCTCTCCAGGCCGCCCGCCCCCGGCACTACCGGACGCCAGCCCGCCGAATGTGTTTTCACCTTCGTCGAGTCCATCCATGCGTCCCAACCTGTTGTCGTTCGCGCTGTGCCTGGCGTTGCCGGGCATGGCCCTCGCCCATGGCGAATCGCCCACCCCGGAGCCGCTGCCCGCCACCCCGGCAGACGCTGCGGCCAGCCCCGCGGTCACCGAATTCGATCGCGTGGTGGTCACCGCCACGCGTACAGAGCGCGCCATCGAAGACGTGGCCAGCACCGTCGACGTCATCGACCGCGAGCGCATGGACGAACTCCTCGCGCGCGACCTCAAGGACCTGTTTCGCTACGAGCCGGGCATCACCGTCACCTCGGGCTTTGGCCGCTTCGGCATCGGCGGCATCCGCATCCGTGGCCTCGACGGCAATCGCGTGCGGATCCAGACCGACGGCATCCCGGTGTCGGACGCCTTCCTGATCGGCAGCTTCTCCGACGCCAACCGCAACTTCGTCGACCTCGACACGCTCAAGCGGGTCGAAGTCGTGCGTGGGCCGACCAGTTCGCTCTACGGCTCCGACGCCCTCGGCGGCGTGGTGTCGTTCATCACCAAGGATCCTTCGGATTACCTGGAGGACGGCAAGGATGCCTACTTTGGCCTGCGCTTCGGCCATGAAGGCAGCTGGGACGGACTGTCGGCCGGCGCCACCGCCGCGTTCGGCGGCGAGCGCTGGTCGGGAATGGCGGTGGTCAACCATCGCCAGGGGCAGGAGCCGGAGAACCAGGGTTCGGTGGGCGGCGAGGGCAGTGACCGTACCCAGCCCAATCCGCAAGATCGCGACGGCCGCAGCCTGCTGGCGAAACTGGTGTTAGCGCCTTCGGCCGACCAGCGCTTCCGCCTCACCGTGGAAGGCAGCGAGGACAGCGCGGAGACGCAGATGCTGACCTCCCATGGCTTCCAGTCGCTGACCCGGGCGACCAATTTGCTGGTGACCGGCGACGACCACCAGACCCGCGCGCGGGTGTCGTTCGGCCACGAGATGGACGCGCTCGATGCCGGCTTCGCCGACAGCCTCGACTGGCAGGTCTATCGCCAGGACAGCGAGACCACGCAGGACACGGTCGAGGTGCGGCAAACCGAGCGCAACGTCAACGAACGCCGCGAGCGCGAGTTCAACTTCGACCAGCGGTTGTACGGGCTGCAGCTCAACCTGCGCAAGGAGTTCGAGACCGGTTCCGTGCGCCACGCGCTGGCCTATGGGCTCGATGTCGCTCGCGCCGACACGCGGCAGAAGCGCGACGGGCGCGTGCACAACCTCGACACCGGCACGGTCAGCAACGCGATGCTGCCGGACGTGTTCCCGGTGCGCGATTTCCCGGTCAGCCGCACCACCACCACGGCGCTGTACCTGCAGGACGAGATCAGCTTCGCCGACGATGCTTTCCGCCTGATCCCCGCCGTGCGCATGGACCGCTACCAGCTGCGACCGGAAGTGGACGCGATCTTCGCCGAGGACAATCCGGGCGTGGCGGTGGCCGACCTGGACAAGACCAGCGTCTCGCCGAAGCTGGGTGCAATCTGGCGCTTCGCCCCGGACTGGTCGTTGTTCGGCGGCTACGCGCGCGGCTTCCGCTCGCCGCCCTATGGCGACGTCAACATCGGTTTCACCAACGTGATGTTCGGCTATACCGCGATCGCCAACCCGGACCTGAAGCCGGAAACCAGCGATGGCGTGGAGCTGGGCGTGCGCTACGTCGGCGATGCGGTGTACGCCAGCCTGTCCGGCTATGACAACAGCTACCACGACTTCATCGAGTCGTTCGCCTTCGCCGGCTTCAACGACGAAGGGCTGATGGTGTTCCAGTCGCGCAACGTCTCCGATGCGCGCATCCGAGGCGTGGAGTTCCGCGGCGGGATCGACTTCGGTGCCCTGTCCGACGCGATGGCCGGCTGGTCGCTGCGCGCGGCCGCGGCCTGGGCGCGCGGCGACAACCGCACCGACGACGTGCCGCTGGAATCGGTCGACCCGCTCACCGCGACGCTCGGCGTGGCCTACGGCAACGACACTTGGGGCGCCGAGCTGGCCGGCCGTTTCGCGGGCCGCAACGACCGCCTGCCGCCGCCACCGGCCGGGGGCGGTGAATACTTCGAAACGCCCGGCTACGCGGCGCTCGACCTGCTGGCGCACTGGGAGTTCGCGCCCGGCGCGAAGCTCAACGCCGGCATTTTCAACCTCACCGACCGCCGCTACTTCGATCTCGGCGGCATGGGGCTGGTGAACCGCGACAGCGATACCCTCGACCGCTACACGGCCGCCGGCCGCAACCTCTCGCTCAGCGTCGCTTTCGCCTGGTGATCCGGCAACCCGGCTTCATCCCATCCATGTTCGATCCACCCCGGAGGACCCTCATGAAATCCACACTGGCAGCCGCGCTGGCACTTTCGGCGTTCGCCACCGGCATCGCGGGCGCGCAGGCCCCGCGCCCGGTCGGGACCACGCCCGATCCGGCGCGCGATCGAGCCTCGATCCTCGCCATGCAGGGCGAGCACATGGTCGACTTCGCCTTCGACGAGACCGTGCTGCTGCAGCCGGGCTACGAGCGCCATCCGGCGATGCGCAGCGGTGGTGACGAGGTGGTGATCGTGGTCGAGGCCACGCCCACGCGCGTGGTGCTGCAGCACATCCTGGTGGATGCGAAGAGCGGCCACGTCACCAAGCATTGGCGCCAGGACTGGACCTATGAAGCGCCGACGCGTTTCGAGTTCAGCGCCGACCAGACCTGGACGGTACGCGCGCTGTCGCCGGAAGAAACCCGCGGCGCATGGACACAGTGCGTGTACGAGGTCAGCGACGCGCCGCGCTACTGCGGCACGGGCAAGTGGAGTTACGACAACGGCATCGCCACCTGGACCAGCGATTCCACCGCGCGCCCGTTGCCGCGGCGCGAATACACCAAGCGCGACGACTACAACGTGGTGATCGGCATCAACCGCCACACCCTCACGCCCAATGGCTGGACCCACGAGCAGTTCAACACCAAGGCCCTGCGCGAGCCTGACGGCAGCCGGGTCGAACTGGCGCGCGAGTTCGGCTTCAACGACTACCAGAAGACCACCGACATCGACTTCACCCCCGCCTATGACTACTGGAACGCCACCAGCGGCTTCTGGGCCAGGGTGCGCGCGCATTGGGATGGTTTCCTGTCGCAGCCGCCGGGCGTGCACCTGAAGACGAAGATCGACGGCATGGCGATGATCATCCCGCTGTTCGAGCAGGCCGAAGCGATCCAGGGCGGCAAGCCCGTCGACGATGCCGCGATCGGCGAGGTGTTCGCGCAGTGGGTCGAGGTGGCGCCAGCGCCAGCCGTGGCGGGGCGCTGACATCGGAACCTTCCGACCGGGGGTTGGCTTGCCGGTCGTCGTGATGCAGGCCTGGTGCACGAACAGTCGACGCCACCCTGTGGGCGCGGCTAAGGCCGCTCCCACAGCCGAAACCGGACGCCGGCGCACATTCCCAACCGGGAGAAGGCCGGCCTCCACCCGATTTCGCCGGGGAACGCTGCCAGCCTGCCCCGATCAGTCCGTGTCCACCGATGTGGCGTCGTTGGCCTGCCATGCGAACGAAACCGACCGCCCGTCGTCCGCGATGAAGGTGAACGTGCCGGCGCCGTCCGGCACGGCGGGCGGGAGCGGCGCCGTCGGTGGAGCGGGAGGAACAACCGGCGCCATGGCCTGCGGTGCCGATGGCACGGGCGGAGGCGGCGGCGCTTTCGGTGCGGTCGGCGGTGCGGGCGGGGCAGGCGGCGCCGGCGGCAGCGGCAGTGGCGCCAGCTTCGGCACCGTGACCTGCGCCTTCCCTGGCTTGCGATCGCGCAGGTAATCCACCGCCACCTTCGTGCCGCCGGGCTTGTTGCCCATCGCCGCCATCGCCTCGCGCGGGCTGGCCACGGCCTTGCCGTCGATGCGCTGGATCACGTCGCCGGCCTGCAGCCCGGATAGCTCGCCGTTCGACAGCACCAGCACACCGTGGTCGGTGCCGAAGTAGCGGCCCAGCTGTTTGTCCATCGAAGCCAGGTTCAAGCCGTTCCAGCGGAACGCAGACATCAGCGCCGGCATGTCGCAGTCGTTGCCCTTGCACGCGATGCCGGGGCCGATGCGGATGATCTCGCGACGCACGTCGGATGCGATCGCGCGCATGTCGGGGAAATCGAAGTCGAAGTCGAAGTCGCCGCTGGCGGCGTCCCCGGGGGAGAACACAACGAGGTTGCGGCCAGCCGATGGCGTCACGTCGACCGTGGCCGCGCGGCCGTCGCGGACATAGCCGATGCGCGTCTTCTTGCCGGAATCGAGCTTGCCAAGCAGCGTGCGCAGATTCTGTGCGCGCAGTTCGCCACTACCCCCCAGCACCTGGCGGCCATCGACGCTGACGATGCGGTCGCCGGACTTGATGCCGGCCTTCGCTGCACCGCCGTCCGGGGTGACGCCAGCCACACGCACGCCGTTGCCCTCATCCGGCGCCAGCAGCACGCCCAGCACAGGTCGCGATGCGATGCGGTGCGCAGCCCGGGCCGCTGGCACGGCTCGGTCGTGCGACAGTTCGGCCACCTTACGCGCGGCGCGCGCGAGTTCGGCCCTGGCTTCGGCCAGGGACTTGTCGGCGTCCACGGTTGCGCTGGGCGCGGATGCCTGGGCTGAGGTGGGACTGGAGTGGCCGGCAAGTGCGAGCGCGATTGCCACTGTCAGGGATGCATGCAGGAAGGTGTTCATCGTGACCTCTGGAAAAAGGCGTGGAAACCGGAAGTGATTTCAGTCGACGCGCACCAGCGCGCCGTCATAGCGTTCGCCGTTGGCGGCCAGCCAGCGACGGGTACTTTCGAAGCCCGCGAAGGCGCGCAGCAGCTGCACGCGTTCGCCCCAGAGTTGCCGCTGCCGCGGGCGGTCGAGCCCCGGCTGCATCAGTGCGGCATCGATCGCGCCGAGCCGCGCATCGAGTTCGACTGCCATCACAGCAGCCGTGCCGCTGGCCACGCGGCTGTCGCGGGCGTACTGCAGCAGGGATTCCAGGCGCGCGGACTCGACGTAAAGCTGCTCGAGTGTGGCCCCGGTATCCGCCGGTGCGGCATCGGATGTCTGTGCGGCCACGGCCGGACGTGTTGAAACGTTCGAGGGCGTTTCATCAGCTGTCCGCGGCAACCACGCTGGCACGACGGCCAGCGCAAGCACCGCCGCGGCGGCCAGCGGCAGGGGCCACTTCGCAAGGCGCCGGCGACGCGCATCGAGCCGCCGCGAAAGCGTGGCCCAGCCATCGGCGGGCGCACCCTCCAGCGGCAGCGCGGCGAACGCCTCGTGCCAGCCCGCGAGTGGATCGGCAGGACGGGAAGTGAAGTCAGGCATGGTCGTTTTCCTCGATCTGCAGCAGCGCGCGCAATCGCCGCGTGCCGCGTGCCAGCTGTGATTTCGAGAAGCTCGGCGTGCGCTGCATCAGCGCGGCGATCTCCTCGTGGGTATAGCCCTCGGCGTGGTACAGCCACAGCACGCCGCGGGTGTTGGCCGGCAGCTGCGCCAGCGCGCGCTGCAGCAGCAAGGCGTCGGCGGCGGCCGGCGGCGGCAGGGCCTGGTCGTCGGCCGGCTCGTGTCCGTCCACCGGCAGTTCGCCCGCCTGGCGGCGACCACGGCGCAGGTGCATCAGCGCCTCGTTGACCGCGATCTGCCGCAGCCAGCCCCAGAACGGGCTGCCGTGGCCGCGGAAGTCGCCGATCCGCGCGATCACCTTCAGCATCGTCTCCTGCAGCACGTCGGCGGCGGCCTCGCGCTCGCCGCAGATGCGCAGCGCCAGGGTGAACACCGGCCGCTCGAAGCGGCGGTAGACCTGCTCGAAGGCCGCGCGTTCGCCGGCCCGTGCGCGTGCCAGCAGCACATCCGGGATCTCGATCGCGAAGCTCGAGGCGCGGCCGTGCGGCAGGGCGGATGGGGTCGGAGCCGGGGCGGTTTCGATCAGCATTCCCCTGCATGGATGCCGCGGTGGGCGAAAGCGTCGCAGTGGCGCCGGCGGCGCCCGGGCCACCCTATACTGGGGCCATCAAACGGAGGGGATCGTCATGTTCAATGGATCGTTGCTTGCCATCGTCCTGCTCATCGCGGGCGTGGTCATCCTGTTCAAGACCGTGCGCGTGGTGCCGCAGGGCTACGAGTGGACCGTGGAGCGCTTCGGCCGCTACACCCACACGATGTCGCCGGGCCTCCATTTCCTGATCCCGATCATGTACAGCGTCGGGCGCAAGATCAACATGATGGAGCAGGTGCTCGAAGTGCCGTCGCAGGATGTCATCACCAAGGACAACGCGGTGGTCAAGGTCGACGGCATCGTGTTCTTCCAGGTGCTGGACGCGGCCAAGGCGGCGTACGAGGTGGCGACGCTGGAGATCGCGATCCTGAACCTGGTGATGACCAACATCCGCACCGCGATCGGCTCGATGGACCTGGACGAATCGCTGTCCAAGCGCGACGAGATCAACACCAAGGTGCTGGTGGCGGTCGACCAGGCGACCCATCCCTGGGGCATCAAGGTCAACCGCATCGAGCTCAAGGACATCGCCCCGCCGCGCGACCTGATCGACGCGATGGCCAAGCAGATGAAGGCCGAGCGCGAGAAGCGCGCCAACATCCTCGAGGCCGAGGGTTTCCGCCAGGCGGCGATCCTCAAGGCCGAGGGCGCGAAGCAGTCGGTGATCCTCGACGCCGAGGGCGACCGCCAGGCCGCGTTCCTCGCCGCCGAGGCGCGCGAGCGCCAGGCCGAAGCCGAGGCCAAGGCGACGCAGATGGTGTCCGAGGCGATCGCCGGCGGCAACGTGCAGGCGATCAACTACTTCGTCGCGCAGAAGTACATCGAGGCGTTCAAGGCGCTGGCGACGGGGCCGAACCAGAAGTTCGTGCTGATGCCGATGGAGTCGGCCGGCGTGATCGGCTCGCTCGGCGGCATCGCGGAGCTGGCGAAGGAAACGTTCGGGCAGCAGGCCGGCCGCGTGGCGCCGCCGGCGATGCCGCGTTCGGGAGGCTGAGCCATGCGCTGGGACGTCTTTACCTGGGCCGCGGTCGCGCTGCTGCTGTTCGCGGCCGAGACGATGGCGCCGGGCGCGTTCATGCTCTGGCTCGGCTTCGCCGCGGTGGTGGTGTTCGCCGGCGTGCTGCTGGTGCCCGGCATCCCGGTGCTGGCGCAGGTCACGGCCTTCATCGTGCTGAGCTTCATCTCGATCCAGGTCTACCGGAAGTGGTTCCGCAGCCGTGAACCGCAGAGCGACCAACCCGCGCTCAATCGCCGTGCCGCGGCGCTGGTGGGGCGGGTGGTGCCGCTGGAGAGCGCCATCGTGCAGGGGCATGGCCGGGTGCAGATCGCCGATGCCTATTGGGACGTGAGCGGGCCCGAACTGCCGGCGGGGACGCCGGTGCGCATCGTCGGTGCCGAGGGCATGACCCTGCAGGTGGAAGCCGCGGGCTGACGCACCATGACCGGAGGGAATCGGATGCAACGCATGGTCGCCTGGTCGCTCCTGTTGCTGGTTCTCGTCGCGGGCGGCGCGGGCGCGGAGGAATGGCGCGAAATTCCCTACAAGGACCTGGCGCGCATGCAGGTGATGCTGGAGAAGGTGGATACCGACCACGTCTTCAGCAGCGATTTCTCGGTGGCGCCCGTCGACGCGAAGCAGGGCCTGCCCGCCGACCTGCGGGTGGAGGTCCTGGTCGGGGGGAAGGCGGTCGCGGTGCGGGTCGAGCCCGGCGGGCGCATGCATTTGCCCATCCGCCAGGACTGGATCGATGCCGGTGCCAAGCTGCGCCTCAACCAGCCCAAGGGGAAGCTGGCGGTGAACTACAACTTCCGCGCACGCACGCCGGCCGGGACCCGCATGCGCTATTCGCAGCTGGCCGAGTCGGCGGAAGTGATGGCGCGCGGGATCAAGGCCGAGGCGGGGCTGCTGAGCTTCGTTGCGCCGAAGCCCGATGCGCTGGACATCCGGTTTCGGCCGGGGCCGCTGCAGGTGCTCACGATCCGGTTCGCCGATGGCACCAGCAAGCGTTGGCAGGCGGTCGCCAAGGGCGGCTACAACGGCATCGAACTGCCCTGGAAGCCGGAGTGGCGCAACGCGGAGGTCACGCTCAGCGCGCCGCTGGGCGGCGTGATGGTGCTGGTGAAATAGCGCGTCGCCGGAGCAGGCTGTGGCGGTCTGCCGGGGTGGACCGGTTCGCGCATCCCACATGTGGTGCGATGGGGGCAAGGGCTCGCGGCTGAAGCCGCTTCCACAAGAGCCGGCACCCCGCGAGCGTTGGTCTGGGATAATGGCATCCTTTGCCCCCGGACGAGCCCGCCATGACCCAGAAGACGATCCTCAACGACGCCCACCGCGCCCTCGGCGCGAAGATGGTCGATTTCGGCGGCTGGGACATGCCGCTCAACTATGGCTCGCAGATCGAGGAACACCACCAGGTGCGCCGCGATGCCGGCATGTTCGACGTCTCGCACATGACCGTGGTCGACCTGCACGGCGCGCGTGTGCGTGAGTTCCTGCGCAGGCTGGTCGCCAACTCGGTCGACAAGCTGGTCAAGCCGGGCAAGGCGCTCTACACCTGCATGCTCAATGCGCAGGGCGGCGTGATCGATGACCTGATCATCTATTACCTGGCCGACGACTGGTTCCGCCTCGTGGTCAACGCCTCCACCCGTGACAAGGACATGGCGTGGATCAACCAGCAGGCGGCGGGATTCGGCATCGAAGTCCGCGAACGCTCCGACCTGTCGATGATCGCCGTGCAGGGACCGAACGCGCGCGACAAGGCGCTCGGCCTGATCGCCGAGGGCGACCGCGCCCGCGTCGGCAAGCTCGGCAAGTTCGCCGGCATCGAGGTGAGTTCGATCGATGGCGCCTCGCTGTTCGTCGCCCGCACCGGCTACACCGGTGAGGATGGTTTCGAGATCGTCGTGCCCGAAGCCGACGCCGTCGTCCTGTGGAACGCGTTGCTGGCCGCCGGCGTGAAGCCGGCCGGCCTCGGTGCGCGCGACACGCTGCGCCTGGAGGCAGGGCTGAACCTCTACGGGCAGGACATGGACGAGACCGTCTCGCCCTGGGAGGCCGCGCTGGGCTGGACCGTGTCCCTGGACGAAGGGCGCGACTTCATCGGCCGTGATGCGCTCGAGGCGCAGAAGGCGGCCGGCACCGCGCGCCGCATGATCGGCCTGGTGATGGACGACAAGGGCGTGCTGCGCCACGGCCAGAAAGTGCTGACCGCCAACGGCGAGGGCGAGATCCTCTCGGGCACGTTCTCGCCGACGCTGGGCAAGGCCATCGCCTTCGCCCGCGTGCCGGCCGGCGACGCGGCGGACGATGCGGGCGTGCGGGTCGACATCCGCGGCCGCGAGGTCCCCGTGCGCGTGGTCAGGTTCCCGTTCGTGCGCGACGGCAAGCCGCAGGACGGCATCTGACCCGGCTGTCGCCGAACGGCCGCACGACCGACCTGCCACCATGTCTTTCCTTCGCTAAACTACCGTCCCCTTCCACCGACCGCAGCACATCCGGAGCACGACCCCATGAGCGAGATCCCAGGCGACCTGAAGTTCATGAAATCCCACGAGTGGGCCCGCGTCGAAGGCGACGGCAAGGTCACCATCGGCATCTCCGACCATGCACAGGGGTTGCTCGGCGACCTGGTCTACGTCGACCTGCCGACGGTAGGCGAGCGCGCCGAAGCCGGTACCGCCTGCGCGGTGGTGGAGTCGGTCAAGGCCGCGTCCGACGTGTACTCGCCGGTGTCGGGCACCATCGCCGCGGTCAACACCGCGCTGGCCGACAAGCCCGAGACCATCAACGAGGACGCCTTCGGCGAAGGCTGGATCTTCGTCGTCGAGATCGACGAGCCGGACCAGCTCAACGAGCTGCTCGATCCGGACGACTACGCCGAACTGCTGGAAGAAGAAGACCACTGACTGGTCGTTGACGGTCGCGCCGCGCAGGCGCGCACGTCCCCGGCGCGGAGCCAACGGCTCCGCGCCTCGTTCATGAAACCGATTCCGATCCTGGCGCCCCCTGCGCGAATGCAGGCCGGGCGCTTCACGCGCGTGCGGCCCGTGGCCGGCGGCTTCCCCTCCGCATGCCGACGGCGGCAACGCATGTCGTGACCCTGGCGTCGTGGTGATCGCTGCGTCGGTTCGCGGCCTGTCTTCCCGAACGAAGCATCCCCGGACGACCTGGCACTGCAGGGCGGTACGCCGGCGGGACATGCCGCGCGCCCGGCACGGCATGCGGAATGTCCGCGTGGCCGCAGGCCGGTGGGCAGCTGCCGACACAGACATGGTGCCTCCACGATGCCTCGCTGATCGTTTGCGGGGAGCCAGTCGACTCCGACGCAGTGGACGAGGGGATCGCATTCATCGCCGGCCCGCCCGATTGCATTCGCGGGAAAAAGTGCGCGCGGTCAGTCGTCGTCGCATGTTCCGAACATGCGTTTCGGGTGAGGGCGAAGGCATGTCGCTGCATGGGCGCGAACCGTTTCGGACGCCATGCAATCGATGCGTCGTTGTCCGTCGACAGGTCTGCAAACCGGTTCGGACTGCTTCCCGGAAGGTCGGCGAAGCGGTCGTTCTTCTTGCGCAGTTTTGCGCATTCGGGCTTGTGCGGTGCCGGAAACGCGTTGCCCGGAGGAAGCGCTCCGACAGTCTGCATACACCTTCGTCACGCCGCGCGTGACGCTTGCGTCGTGCACGGCGCGCATCTTCGCCGGCGTGCATGCACGTTGGCGTGTTTGAAGAAAACAGCTTGTTTCATGCACTTTTTCAATCACGCGTTGCGCGTTGCGAGTGCAACGCCGTGCAACGACGGCATGCAGTGGCGAGGCGCCAGGTGCGAACGGGCGACCGGCGCCGGGGCGGGTGGCGAAAAAAAACCTTGTGGGGGTGTTGACAGTTGAAAAAACCGTGATTAGGTTTCGCTGCAACAGACGTCGCCGCAGAAGAGAGTGAGTCGAACCAAAGCGAAAACGCGCAGCACAACCAAGACCTCTGCCCGGAAATTCCTCAAGGTGGAATCAGGCATCGTCTCCGCTGCGAAAGCGCAACGTCTCCCGAACCACCACCCGCGTCGCCATGCGATGCGGGTTTTTTGTGTCGCCGGCAAGCCGGCATGCGTGGCTTCCACGCGAACGGTCCACGCCATGGGGCGCGGGCTGCATCCGAATCCGTACCGGCGCGCTTCGCGCGTTGGCGGTTGGTCGCGGGTCCGATACCCGCGGCGCTGTTTTGAACTGGGCTGCTACACCCGATAGTTCCACTGACGAGGAGAGCCATCTCATGGCCACGAAGAAAGCTGCAAAGAAACGTCCCGCCAAGAAGGCGGCGAAGAAGGCGGTCCGTAAGACCGCGAAGAAGGCAGTTCGCAAGTCGTCCGCCCGCAAGGTCGCCAAGAAGGCTGCGAAGCGGCCGGCGAAGAAGGCCACCAGGAAGGTAGCGAAGAAGAAGGTCGCCAAGAAGGTAACGAAGAAGGCTGCCAAGAAGAAGGTCGCAAAGAAGAAGGTTGCCAAGAAAAAGGTCGCCAAGAAGAAAGTAGCCAAGAAGGCCGCCAAGCGCCCGGCGAAGAAGACCGCCAAGAAGGCTGCCAAGAAGACCGCCAAGAAGGCGGCGAAGAAGCGTCCGGCGAAGAAGGCTGCCAAGAAGACAGTCAAGAAGGCTGCCAAGAAGACCGCCAAGAAGGCGGCAAAGAAGAAGCCTGCCAAGAAGGCCAAGCGACCGGCGAAGCGTGCGAAGAAGGCCGCCTCCGTGGCGATCCCGTCCGCACCTGCACCGATGATGTAAGAAGAAGAAACCCGATTAGCCGTCATCAGGACTCTCTCTCCGCATGCCCAGGCGGAGAGGGAGTTTTTTTATGCGGGATTGAAAGCGTCCGTTCGAAACGGATCGGTCGGTTCGCTTGGGCATGAGTGCGCAAGGCGTCGGGCGCGTCGCCCCGGCCTGCGGTCTCCCTCTCGACAGCCCTGGGGAGTTTTCATGCCGGGTTGAAAGCGCCCGCTCGGCGCGGACCGGCCGAAGCCGATTCATGGCGAAGCGACCGGACGCGGCGGCAACGCGCCTGGTTCAGGGGTTTGATCGCTGGCGAACCACTGCGTGGGGCTTTGCGGGCTTGCGCGGCATGTGCAAGCAAGCGGCCCGGAAGGCCGATGGAATCAGCGCGGGTTGGCGTTGGCCGACGAGGCCTGCGCGCCGCCGTGCTTGTCGGTGCGCGGCAGGTTCGGCCGGCTCGGCTGCTCGCTGTCGTCGTCGGCGTAGAGCACGTCCGGGAATGGATCGACGTCGAGCCAGCGCTGTGCCGGCAGTCCGATCGCGCGGTCGAGAATGGTCGGCAGCAGTCCCGAGGGCAGGCTGCTTTCGCCGTTCCACAGGATCGCCACGCCCAGGTCGCGCTGCGGGAGCAGGGCGATCGCGCCGCGATATCCCTGCACGGCGCCGCCGTGGAAGATCACGCGGTGGCCGGCATAGTCGTAGATGCGCCAGCCGATCCCGTAACCGGCGGCGTTCAACCGCTGGCGGCGCCACGACGAGCCGCGGGTTTCGCCGGGCGTGGCGACGACCGGCGCGTGCAGCGTCGCCAGCAACGGTGCCGGCAGCACGTCCGGGCGATGGCCGCTCTGCGCGAGCAGCCACTGCGCCATGTCGCTGGCGCTGGCATTGACGCCGGCGGCCGGCGCCACGCGGTAGTAGGTGGGCTTGGGTGTGAGCGAGCGCCAACCGCCGCCGGCGCGCACGTGCGGACGTGCCCAGCTCGGACTGGCTTCGATGCCCTCGAGCCCGTAGCTGGCATCGTTCATGCCCAGCGGCTTGAAGATGCGGCGGCTCACCGCTTCGCTGAAGAACTGCCCGCTCGCGCCGTACACCACGTTGCCGACCAGGCTGAAGGCGACGTTCTGGTAGCTGTAGCACTCGCCCGGCGCGCACTTCATCGGCGCGTAGGCCAGCTTCTGCACCAGGGTGTTGTAGTCAATGTTGCGCTCGAGGTCGCGGTCGTAGGCGTTGTGGGTCAGGCCGACGCGCTGGCTCAGGACCTCGGCGACGGTGAGCTGCTGCGCGGCGCCGGGATCGGAGAACTGCAGCGAAGGCATATAGTCGGCGACATGGCTGTCCCAGCGCAGCGAACCTTCGTTGACCAGCAGCCCGGTGACGGTGCCGGCGAAGGCCTTCGACAGCGAGGCGAGGCGGAACACGGTGTGCGCGTCGACCGGCTCGGCATTGTTGACATCGGTGATGCCGTAGCCGCGCGCGCTGAGCACGCGGCCGCCCTGGACGATGGTCATGGCCAGGCCGGGCACGCGCTGGTTGGCGACCAGCTCCTGCGCGATCGCCTCGAACTGGCGCACGTTGAAATCAGAGGAGGGCGGCATGACCTCCTCGACCGGCGGCAGGTAGGCCGGGATGGAGGCCGCTTGGGTCGGGAGCGTCCGCGACACGGGTTGCGGGGTCGCGGGCGCGGCTGGGGCAGGGTGGGTATTCCAGCGCAAGGGTGTCTGCGCAGAGGTGGCCAGGGCCATCGGCAGCAGCACGCCGGTGAGACCGCTTCGCCAGGTGAGCCGATGCCGCCTCTTGTTGTCTTTCATCGGGCCTGCCCCCTGCGTATGCTGCAACAGGGGCGATCATAACGCCTGATTCCCAAATTGCATGAACAAGGGGAGCTTTGATGGTTACGATGTTGATCCTGCTCGCAATTGTGGTGGTGTTCGCACTTTGGGCCGTCGGTATCTACAACGGTCTGGTCACCGCGCGCAACGCCTACAAGAACGCCTTTGCCCAGATCGACGTGCAGCTGCAGCGTCGCTTCGACCTGATCCCCAACCTGGTCGAGACCGCCAAGGGCTACCTCGAGCACGAACGCGGCACGCTGGAGGCGGTGACCTCCGCCCGCAACGCCGCCCAGGCCGGACTGGCCGCGGCCAAGGCCGCGCCGGGCGATCCGGCGGCGATGGCCGAGCTCACCCGCAGCCAGGGCATGCTCGACGGTGCGCTGGGCCGGCTGCTGGTGACGGTCGAGGCCTATCCGGAGCTCAAGGCCAGCCAGAACATGATGCAGCTGACCGAAGAGCTGACGAGCACCGAGAACAAGGTCGCGTTCGCGCGGCAGGCGTTCAACGACTCGGTGATGGCCTACAACAACAAGCGTGAAGTGTTCCCCTCGAGCATCGTCGCGGGCATGTTCAACTTCGCCCCGGCCGCGTTGCTGGAGATCCCGGCCGACCAGCAGGCGCAGGTGCGGGCGGCGCCGAAGGTCGAGTTCTGACGGGCAGGGATTCGGGATCGGGGATGACCAGCCGTTCGGCTGTTGAAAACGGGGATTCGAAAAGGCCGTGTCGCGTCGCCGCCTGTGAACGCCCCCGTGCCTTTTCGGGCGCCGTCAGCCTGATTGTCCGAATCCCGAATTCCGAATCTCCAATCCAGGCTCCCCGATGAACTTCTTCGAACACCAGGCCGCGGCGCGGCGCACGTCGACACGGCTGGTGGTGCTGTTCGCGCTGGCGGTGATCGCCATCGTGGTCGCGGTCGACCTGGCGGTGATGCTGGTGTTCGGCCGCGGCGACGGGGCTGGCGGCATCCTGCTGTTCACCACGCTGGTGACGCTGGCGGTGATCGGCGGGGCGTCGATGTACCGCATCGCTTCGCTGCGCGGCGGCGGCGAGTCGGTGGCGCTACAGTTCGGCGGCACGCCGGTGCCGGAGGACACCACCGACCGCTACCTGCGGCGGCTGCGCAACGTGGTCGAGGAGATCGCGATCGCCTCGGGCGTGCCGATGCCGGGGCTGTACGTGCTCGAGCACGAGTCGGCCATCAACGCCTTCGCCGCGGGCTACTCGCCTTCGGATGCGGCCATCGCGGTCACGCGCGGGGCGCTGGAGAAGCTCAACCGCGATGAATTGCAGGGCGTGATCGCGCACGAGTTCAGCCACATCCTCAACGGCGACATGCGCCTGAACATCCGCCTGATCGGGGTGCTGTTCGGGATCATGGTGATGGGCATCATCGGCCGCAGGCTGATGCTGCACGGCGGCATGAGCCGCAACAGCCGCGATGGCGTGGCCATGTTCCTGGTGATGGCGCTGCTGGCGATCGTGATCGGCTACATCGGGCTGCTCTTCGGACGCATGATCAAGGCCGGCATCAGTCGTACGCGCGAATCGCTGGCCGATGCCTCGGCGGTGCAGTTCACCCGCCAGACCGCGGGCCTGGCCGGCGCGCTGAAGAAGATCGCGGGCGTCCACGAGGGTTCGCGGCTGGGTGCGCGCGCCGAGACCGAAGAGATCAGCCACATGCTGTTCGGTGACGGGATCGGGTTCAGCGGCCTGTTCGCCACCCATCCGCCAATCCTCAAGCGCATCCAGGCGCTGGAGCCGGGCTTCCGTGCCGAGAACCTCGAGCAGCTGCAGGCACAGTGGCGCAGCGCGCCGCCCAACGGCCTGCAGGAAGACGCGCGCATGGGGCTGGCCGGCGCGCACGATGCGCTGCCGGCGGCATCGTCGCAGATCAACGTCACGCCGGCGATGGTGGCCTCGCAGGTGGCCCTGCCCGAAGCGGACGACTACCGCCGCGCCGATGCGATCGTCAACACGATCCCCGATGACCTGCGTGAACTGGCGCGCCAGCGCGAGCGCGTGATGCCGCTGCTGCTGGCGCTGTTGCTCGGCGACGACGAGGCAGTGCTCGACAAGCAGCGCAGCGAGATCACCGCGCGCCTGGGCGCCGCGGCGGCCGACGAGGCTTTCGCATCCCGGCAGGCGGTAGCCGCCGGCCTGCACCCGATGCAGCGCCTGCCGCTGGCGGCGCTGGCATTCCCGGTGCTGCGCCTGCGGCCGCGGCCGGAGCTCGACGTGTTCATCGACACGGTGTTCGCGGTGGTCAACGCCGACGGCGAGGTGTCGCTGTTCGAGTACTGCCTGGGCCGGTTGCTGCAGGTGCAGGTGCGCGAGTCGCTCGACCCGGCGCGCTACGCGCGCTTCGGCCGGCGCAAGCCGGGCAACGTGAAGCAGGAGTTCGCGACGCTGCTGGCGGTGGTGGCCAGGACCGGCAACCCGGACGACCCGGCCGAAGCGCAGCGGGCGTACCTGGCCGGCATGCAGCGGGTGCTGCCGCGCGACCATGTGCCGTACGCGCCGCCGGCCAACGGCGTACTTGCGCTCGAAGCCGTGTGGGAACCGCTCGACGCGCTCGACCCGTTGGCCAAGCAGGTGATGGTCGAGGCGATCACCGCCGCTGCCAGCCACGACGGTCGCATCTCCGTCGCCGAGGCGGAGTTGCTGCGCACGATCTGCGGCGTGCTGCATTGCCCGCTCCCGCCGATGCTCGAGCGGGCCTGACCGCACCCCGGCGCCGCCCTATGGCGCCGCCGCCAGCCGCAGCAGCGCGGCATCCGCGCCCGCCAGTTCCCGTTCGCCGCCCAGCAAATGGATCTCGTTGCTGCAGGCCCGTGGTTGCAACCGGTGCACGCGCACCCGCGCGCGATAGGCACGCCCCAGGGCGGAGTCGAGCGGGACGATCGACCAGCCGCGTCCGTTGGCGACGCTTTCCAGCGCTTCTTCCAGTTCGTCGAAGTGATCGCTGCGATGCCATGGCCGTGGCAGCGGGATGCCGTTGGCCTCGAACCAGCGGAAGAACACGTAGTCGAACTCCTCCCAGGTGACGAACGGCAGCGCGGGCACCTGCGCCGCGGTCGGCGGAGCGCGCCGGGATGCGGGACCGACCAGCACCAACTCTTCTTCGCCCAGCGGCGCCGATGCGACCCCGGCGGTCACCAGTGGGCGATAGCTGACGCCGAGCGCGACGCGGCCACTCTCCAGCAGGGCCAGCACGCCGCTGGCGGTACGAAACAGCACCTCCAGCGGCCGTTCGCGTGGCAACAGCGACAGCAGCCGCGGCAGCAGCCGGTAGCGGCCGAAGCCGGACACGCAGGCGATGCGCAACGGTTCCTGGCCGTGGCCATCGTCGATGGTTTCCCAGGCTTGCTGCAGGTCGAGATAGGCGCGCTCGATCGACGCCGCCAGCACGCGGCCGCGCGGCGTCAGCGCAAGACGGCGACCGGACTTGCGGAACAGCGGCGTGCCCAGCTGGCGCTCGAGCTGCTGCAGGTCGTAGGTGACCGCCGAAGGCGACTTGTGCAGCACGCGCGCGGCGGCGTTGACGCCACCGCTGGCCACCACGGTGCGGAAGATCGCCAGGCGCTTGAAATCGGGCTGCATGGGTCGTTCCTGGAATTCGAACACCAGCGAGGGTATTTGAAATAGTCGCCGCGAGGCAGTGTGGCTACGCTGCCAATTCGTTCCTGCGGAGGATGACGATGCGGTTCCGGATCCGTTTCCTGCTTGGTTTGGCGATGCTGGCGGCCATTCCATCGGCAGCGCTGGCGGCAGTCGGCCACGATCGCGGCGATGCCGCGCACCTGTTCGGCTACTACCCGACGCAAGGCCAGGCGGCGCGCTTCGACGAGGGCTATCGCAGGCACCTGGCGTGGCATCGCGACCGGCGCGATCCGCTGCCCTGGTATGGCTGGTACGTGGCCAGCGGCGATCGCACCGGCATGTTCATCGACGGCAGTTTCGGCGCGCCGTTCGCCGCCTTCGACCAGCGGGTGGATCCGGCCGGCGATGCCGCCGATGCCGCGCGCAACGTCGCGCCCTTCGCGAAAGCGGCGTTCCGCGCCAGCTATCGGCTGCGCCGCGAGTTCAGCATGGGATTTCCGCTGGAACAGTGGCAACCGACCGGGAGCGTGCAGGTCTTCCACTACACGCTCCATCCCGGCGCCGGCAGGCGTTTCGAGGCCGTGCTGCGGGCCGTGCGCGAGCTGCTGATGCAGGACGACGGTGCCCCCGTCCACACCTGGTACGAACTCGTATCGGGCGGGCCGTCGCCGGGCTACCTGCTGATGGTTGCGCGCGACGACTGGCGCAGCTACGACACTGGCGGCGACGACGTGGAGGCGCTGCTTGCCGCGGCGCCGGACGCACGCAGGCTGCTCGACGAGTACGCGGCGTCGGTGGCAACGGTGGAATCGGAGAGCTGGAGCTATCGCGAAGACCTGAGCTACTTCCCGGCCCGCGACCCTGGCCCGGCCCGCTAGGTGCCGGCCCGGACCAGGTCCGCGGCGCGCTCGGCGATCATGATCGTCGGTGCGTTGGTGTTGCCGGTCGGCAGGCTCGGCATCACCGAGGCGTCGACCACGCGCAGCCCCTCGATGCCACGCACGCGCAGCTGCGGGTCGACCACCGCCGCGTCGTCGCTGCCCATGCGGCAGGTGCCGATCGGGTGGTAGACGGTCTCGGCCTTGGCACGGACGAACTCGACCAGCTCGATGTCCGAGCGCGGGATGCGGGCCGGGAAGATCGGCGCGCCGCGGTAATCGTCGAATGCCTTCTGCGCGAGGATGTCCAGCGAGATGCGCGCGCACTCGACCATCACCTTCAGGTCGAAGCCCTCCGGATCGCCCAGGTAGTTGGCTTCGATCCGGGGCTTGTCGGTGGCGCGCGTACTGGCCAGTGAAATCCGGCCGCGGCTGCGCGGGTGCAGGTTGCAGGCGTGCATGGTGTAGCCATCGCCGGGCAGCCGGTTGCGGCCGTGGTCGTCGATCATCGCCGGGATGAAATGCAGCTGGATGTCGGCGCGATCGTCTTCGGCCAGCGACGAACGCAGGAACGCGCCGCCCTCGGCGATGTTGCTGGTGCCCGGGCCGCGACGGCCGCGCAGGAAGTAGTCGAAGGCCAGCTTCAGTTCGTTGGCGCGGTCGTAGCTGGTGCGCCGGGTCTCGTGCTGCAGGGTGCAGACATCGAGATGGTCCTGCAGGTTGGCGCCGACGCCGTTGCTCGCGACGACGACTTCGATCCCGTGCCGGCGCAGTTCCGCCTCCGGGCCGATGCCCGACAGCATCAACAGCTGCGGCGAGTTGATCGCGCCG
Source organism: Luteimonas sp. 22616 (assembly GCF_052044325.1). NCBI lineage: Bacteria > Pseudomonadati > Pseudomonadota > Gammaproteobacteria > Lysobacterales > Lysobacteraceae > Luteimonas > Luteimonas sp. 22616. Next base: position 2,129,439 of record NZ_JBQEMW010000001.1, on the reverse strand, counting down.
CCGCTGAGAATCACCTCGCGCGACGCCCGGTAATGGAGCGCCTTGCCGCGCTGTGAGCAGGCCACGCCGATCGCGCGCTGTTTGTCGAAGAGGATGCGTTCGACCATGGCGCCGGTCTGCACGGTCAGGTTCGGTCGCGGTTTTGCCGGGTCGAGGTAGGCGACCGCGGTGGAGCAGCGCGCGCCGTCGCGCTGGGTAACCTGGTACAGGCCGACGCCGAGCTGCGAAGCGCCGTTGAAGTCGTCGTTGCGCGCCAGGCCCGCCTGCTGCCCGGCTTCGATGAACACCTGCGAGAGCGGATTGACGTTGCGCAGGTCCGAGACCGTCAACGGGCCATCGCCGCCGTGCAGCGCGTCGGCGCCACGGGTGTTGCCTTCGGAACGCCTGAAGTAGGGCAGCACGTTCGCCCAGTCCCAGCCGCTCGCGCCCTGTGCCGCCCAGTCGTCGTAGTCGCCGGCGACGCCGCGGATGTAGCACATCGCGTTGATCGAGCTGGAGCCACCGAGCACCTTGCCGCGCGGCCACCAGATCACCCGGTTGCCGAGCTGCGGCTCCGGGACGGTGCTGTAGTCCCAGTTGATGCGCCGGTTGCCGGCGATCTTGGCAAGGCCCGCCGGCATGTGGATGAAGGGATGCCAGTCGCGCCCGCCGGCTTCCAGCAACAGCACCTTGCAACCGGGGTCTTCGGACAGGCGGTTGGCGAGCACGCAGCCGGCCGAACCGGCGCCGACGATGATGTAGTCGTAGGCGGCCTGCGCGTTGTTCTGGGAGTCGGTCATCCGGCCAAGTTAGGGAGCGGGACTAGAGCATATGCTCTGCGCGCGGTGGCAGAGCGGGGCGGTCTTCGGCTAACGTGCGCGCAGGCGGCGCCTGCCGGCACGATGGAACCTGGATGAGCAACGCAAGCGGCAGGGTGCAGGGCGGCGAATGGCGCGCGGTGGTGCTGTCATTCGTGTATTTCTTCTGCGTGCTGGCGGCTTACTACGTGATTCGGCCGGTGCGCGAACAGCTGTCGGCCGCGGTGGGGTCTACCCAATTGCCCTGGTTCTACGGGGCCACGTTCGTCGTCACCCTGGCGCTGAGCCCGGTTTTCGCCGCGCTGATCTCGCGCTGGCCGCGGCGCATCGTGGTGCCGGTGGTCTACGCATTCTTCATCGCCTGCCTGCTGGCGTTCGTGCCCCTGTTCACCCACCAGGGGCTGCTCAGTCCACGGATGCTGGGGATCGCGTTCTTCGTCTGGGTGAGCGTCTTCAACCTGTTCGTGGTGTCGGTGTTCTGGAGTTTCATGTCGGACATCTGGAGCACCGAACAGGCGCGCCGGCTGTTTCCGATCATCGCCGTGGCCGGCACGCTGGGCGCGGTCGCCGGGCCGACGCTGACCCGCACGCTGGTGGGCGTGATCGGGGTGGGACCGCTGCTGATCGTTTCAGCCAGCCTGCTCGGCGTGGCCCTGGTCTGCGTCGTGCTGCTCGGACAATGGGCGCGGGTGCATGGCGCGCGCCGGAACGAGGTGGGGCACGAAGCCGCCGTTGGCGGCGGCATGTGGGACGGGTTGAAGCAGATCTTCGCCGATCCATTCATGCGTGGCATGGCCATCCTGTTGCTGTTGGCCGATGGCATCGGCACGGTCAACTACGCGTTGGTGACGGATTATTCCGGCGCGACCTTCACCGATGCGGTGGCGCGCACGCGCTTCGCCGCCAACGTCGATCTTGCAGGCAACCTGCTGACGATGGCCACGCAGCTGTTCGTGACTCGTTGGCTGTTGCCGCGCAACGGGCCGGGCTTCGTGATCTTGATCTGGGCGTTGGCCAGCATGGTGGTGCTGATGGTGGTGGTGTTCTCGCCGGATCCGCATGCACCGCTGCTGGCCGGGATGCCGGCGGTGGCGATTGCGCTGATCGTCAGTCGCGGCCTGGCTTATGGCATGGCCGAGCCGGCCCGCCACAGCCTGTACACGCGGGTGCCGCGCAGCGTGCGCTACAAGGGCCAGAACGCGGTCGACACCGCGGTGTGGCGCTTCGGCGACGTGGCCATCGCCTCGGGCATGAACGGACTGCGGACGCTTGGCATGACCACGGGCGGGTTCGCGAGCCTGAGCGCGGTGGCGGCGGTCGCGGCAGCGGCCATCGGCTGGCGGCTGGCCCGGCGGGTGGAAAGCGGTGACACGGTTCGCGCGGGAGCGTGACCGATCCGCTTCATCTCAGGGCGGGAGCTGCCCGTCCAGGCCGGAGATGACGGTGCATCGCAGCCATGCGAGTGCGGATACCCGTTTCGTGCCTCTGGTCGCATGGACCGTCTTCATGTTGTTGTCGATGTTCTCCGGTTCGCTTCGGGCGATGCAGGCCGGGTCGACGGATCCCTCGTCGGTCCGGATCAAGGAGACGATCACCCACTACCGGCTGGCGGCCCGGTCGATCGAGGAGTTGCGGGCACAACTGCAGCACGACATTCCTTCGCTGCAAGGCGCGGAAGGAACGCACGGCCGCACCAGCAGCGACATCGCGATCGCTTATGAATTCGACCGGTCTGCCGCAGGGTGCCGCCTGCGCAATCTCGAGGTGCAGCTCGACATCGTGGTGACGTTGCCCGAATGGGATCCCGGGAAAGCGGTGCCGGCCCAGGAACTGGCGCGATGGGAGCGGACGCTGGCCGCGCTGGAACGGCACGAGGCCACGCATCGCGCGAATGCGCGCGCGGCGGCAGAGGAAGCCCGGGCCCGGATCCTCGCGATTGGCCTGCAGCCCGACTGCAAGACGGCCCGGGACATGGCCAGCCGGCGGCTGCGCCGGACCATCCTGAAGTACGAATTCCGGGATCGGCGTTACGATGCCCGAACCCGCAACGGGATCGCGGATGGCGTCGAACTCTGAGCAACGGCCCTGCCCGTTGCAGCGGCACGCCGGGCAGGGCGCAACCCGTTCGCAATGCCTTTCGGGCACCCGCGCCCGTCATCCGCACAGGAGCTGGAAATGCCGATCGTTGCCGTTGTCCTGATCGTCCTGGTCGCGCTGCTGCACCTGTACTTCCTGGTGCTCGAGATGTTCCTGTGGACGCGCCCGACCGGGATGAAGGTGTTCCGCAACACGCCCGAGAAGGCTGCCATCACGCGCGTGCTGGCGGCCAACCAGGGCTTGTACAACGGCTTTCTTGCCGCCGGACTGTTGTGGGCGCTCGCGACCTCGCAGCGCGGCGTCGCGCTGTTCTTCCTGGGCTGCGTGGTGGTCGCCGGGCTGTATGGTGCGGCGACGGTCAGCCGGCGCATCTTCTACGTGCAGGCCGTGCCGGCATTGGCTGCGATCGCGGCGCTGTGCCTTGCGTAGGCCGGGGTGACATCCCCGTCGGCCTTTTTCCCGCGACGTCGGAGCGCGATCCCGATCCGCGTCGCAGCGTTGAATCCGAATGCCCGGGGATCGGAACATCGGGAGCCGTCGAGGGCGTAGTCCCGGCCTGCCGCGGCTCGGCGCCCGACGACCAGAAGCTCGCCCGCGGTCGCGTTTCAGCGGCGCGGTGAAATCCACATCGAGATGCGGGCGCGGAATACCGCTTCGCCGGCCGGATCGGTGACTTCCACGTCGACCGGCAGTTCATAGCCCGTATCCGCCTCGATCGCCGGCTGCGCCGGGGTCGCGACCGCGCGCATGGTGCCGACGGCCTTGCGCAGGTATTCGACCGTCATGCCCTTGGGGATCCAGCGCATCGACGTCGGTAGGCTCGCGTCGATCGCCAGGCCGCCGCTGAGTTCGGCCAGGTTGCACAGCGCGATCGCATGCACCGTGCCGATGTGGTTGGTGACCTTGCGCCGGTGGCGCAGGCTCGCGACGCAGCGGCCCGGCTCCAGCACTTCGATGCGCGGCGCGATGCTGGCGAAGTAGGGTGCCTTGAGACAGACCGCGCTCGAGAACAGCCAGTGGCCGGCGGGCCAGCGGGTGATGCGGCGGTAGAGGGCGAGGACGGAAGCAGTCATGGCAGTGTCCGGTGAACCGGGGAGTCCGCGCCGGTCTGCACGTCATTCCCTCAGAGATGCATGATCCGGTGGGAGCGGGATTGGCCGCTCCCACAAGGCCAGGCGGCGCGTCAGGCCGCCTCGCGTGGCTTGCGCTTGTGCTGCGGCAGGTCGTAGTACGACGCCGCACGCAGTTCGTGGGTATCGAAGTCGTCGACCGTGATCGCGTCGAGCGTCAGCGCGCGCAGTTCCTCGAGCTGGACGCGTTCCTCGGCCGTGATCCAGCCCTCGCGCACGCCTTCGTCGAGCTGCGAAGCGAAGTCCAGCGCCTCGATGTCGCTGTTCTTCAGCGCCTTGAGGAACTTGCGCTCCACCGGTTCGGCGAGGATCGCCTTGGCCAGGTAGCTGTCGATGCGGCCGGCCGGGTTGTTCTCGCACGGGGTGGTGAACACGCCGTTGGCGAGCCGGTCGCGGGCCTCGTTCGGCGCCATCAGCAGGGCGGCGGCGCGGTGGCCGAGGCGGTCGCTCGGCGCCTGCGCGCGGCGGCCCCACGGGAACACCAGCAGCCACAGCAGCCAGCCCACCGGGCGGATCGGGTAGTTGCGCAGCGCCGCAGACAGCGCGAGCTCGATCCGGTGCACCGAGTCGTGGAACGCCCACGCCAGCAGCGGCTGGTCGCCCACCGGGCAGCCCTCGTCCTTGTAGCGCTTGAGCATCGCGCTGGTCAGGTACAGATGGCTCAGCACGTCGCCCAGGCGCCCGGACAGCGATTCCTTGAACTTGAGCTTGCCGCCGAGCAGCAGCATCGAGGCATCGGCGATCAGCGCCAGGTTCGCCGAATAGCGGTCGAGCTTGCGGAAATAGCGGCGGGTGTAGTCGTCGCCCGGCGCCTTGCCGATCTTCGCGCCGGTCAGGCCGAACCAGATCGAACGCACGGCGTTGGAGATCGCGAAACCGATGTGGCCGAACAGGTTGCGGTCGAACTCCTCCAGGCCCGCCTGTTCGTCCGGGTTTTGCGCCGCCTTCATTTCCTTGAGCACCCACGGATGGCACAGGATCGCGCCCTGGCCGAAGATCAGCAGGCTGCGGGTCATGATGTTGGCGCCCTCGACCGTGATCGCGATCGGCGCGGCCTGCCAGCTGCGGCCGGCGAAGTTGCGCGGGCCGAGGATGATGCCCTTGCCGCCGAGCACGTCCATTACGTCGCTCGACACTTCGCGGGCCATCGTCGTGCAGTGGTACTTGGCGATCGCCGACGGCACCGCCGGGGTCTCGCCGCGATCCACCGCCATCGCCGTGGCCTGCGACAGCGCGCTGATCGCATAGGCCTTGCCGGCGATGCGTGCCAGCGCTTCCTCGACGCCCTCGAAGCGGCCGATCGACAGGCCGAACTGCTTGCGGATGCGGGCGTAGGCGCCGGTCGCGATCGCGCCCATCTTGGCGCCGCCACTGGCGGTCGAGGGCAGGGTGATCGAGCGGCCGATCGACAGCTGCTCGTTGAGCATCTGCCAGCCCTTGCCGGCGTAGTCCTCGCCGCCCAGCAGCTGGCTCAGCGGGATGAAGACTTCGCGGCCGTGGATCGGGCCGTTCTGGAACGGCGAGTTGAGCGGGAAGTGGCGGCGACCGATGTCCACGCCGTCGGTGTCGCGCGGCACCAGCGCGATGGTGATGCCGATGTCGCGGGTATCGCCGATCAGCCCATCCGGGTCGTACAGGCGGAAGGCCAGGCCGATGAGCGTCGCCACCGGCGCCAGGGTGATGTAGCGCTTGTCGAAGGTGAGCTTGACGCCGAGCACGCTGGCGCCGTTCCACTCGCCCTGGCAGACGATGCCGTAGTCGGGGATGGAGGTCGCATCGGAACCTGCGAACGGCCCGGTGAGGCCGAAGCAGGGCACCTCGATGCCCGCGGCCAGGCGCGGCAGGTAGTAGTCCTTCTGCTCCCGGGTGCCGTAGTGCACCAGCAGCTCGCCCGGGCCGAGCGAATTGGGGACGCCGACGGTGGAGCTGACCACGCTCGACACCGAGGAGATCTTCTGGATCACCTTGTGGTGCGCCAGCGCCGAGAACCCGAGGCCGCCGTACTCCTTCGGGATGATCATGCCGAAGAACTTGTGCTGCTTGATGAAATCCCACAGGTCCGGCGGCAGGTCGGCGTGGACGTGGGTGATTTCCCAGTCGTTGGTCCGCCTGCACAGCTCCTCGACCGGGCCGTCGAGGAAGGCCTGTTCTTCGTCGGTCAGTTTCGGCGCGGGCTGCGACAGCAGCTGGTTCCAGTCGGGATCGCCCGAGAACAGTTCGCCCTCGAAGCCGACCGAACCCGACTCCAGCGCGATGCGCTCGGTCTGCGACAGCGGCGGCAGGATCTTGCGGTAGAACTTCAGCAGCGGCGCGGTGATCAGCGGCTTGCGGAGGGCGGGGATCAGCAGCGGCACGGCGATCAGGGCCACCAGCGCGGCGGCGGCGGCCACGGCGACAGGGTGGGCGCCGAGCAGCCAGCACGCGACCAGCAGGGTGGCCGTCATGACTGCCCAGTAGGCCAGCCGCATGCGGTGATAGGCGGCGAATGCCCCGGCGAGGAGGAAGGCGACGAAGGGAAGCAAGATGCTCATCTCTGGACTCCGGTGAGCTGCCTGAACAGGAGAAGGGTAGCCTGCGCGATGTTGCCATCGCGCGATCCGAATACCATACGCATAAGTACGGAGTTACGCAAATGGCGCAACCGATGCTGCGCCGCAGCGACGATCGGCCCCGGACGATACTGTTCCGGGCGGAGGCGTATGGATACACTGTCGGCATGACGTCGACCGAATCGGCACCGGCATCCGACAAGCCGGAACGCAAGGGGCGCCTGAGCGCCGAGGACTGGGCCCAGGCCGCACTCGACCTGATTGCCGAGCAGGGCGTGGCGGCGGTGGCGGTCGAACCGCTCGCGCGCCGGCTCGGCGTCACCAAGGGCAGCTTCTACTGGCACTTCCCCTCGCGCGACGCCCTGCTGCAGGCCGCGCTGGAGCGCTGGGAGAGCTTCGAGCAGGAAGCCGTGTTCGGCACCCTGGAAGCGATCCCCGATCCGCGCGAGCGCCTGCGCAACCTGTTCCAGCTGGTCGCGCACGAAGCCAAGTCGCACGTGATCTACAGCGCGATGCTCAAGGCCCTCGACCACCCGGCGGTGCAGCCGGTGATGGAGCGCGTGTCGCAGCGCCGGCTCGAGTACCTGACCGCCTCGTTTCGCCAGGCCGGCCTCGGCCGCAACGACGCCCAGCATCGCGCCCGGCTGGCCTACGCGGCCTATGTCGGTTTCCTGCAGCTGCAGTTGCAACTGCAACAGTCGCGCCCGCCGCGCGAGGAGTTCGAGGCCTACGTCGAACACATGATGGCGACCCTGATTCCACCCCTTCCAAGGCATGAGACCCACTGATGAATGCGAATCCCCTTCCTTCCCCGTCTCCCAGTTCACTGGAGGTCCTGAACGACTGGGTCGCGGAAGTCGCGGCGCTCACCCGGCCCGACCAGGTGCACTGGTGCGACGGCAGCGACGCCGAGTTCGATGCCCTGGTCGCCCGGATGCAGGCCGACGGCACCCTGCTGCCGCTCAACGACACCACCCACCCGGGCAGCTGGCTGCATCGCTCCGATCCCGACGACGTCGCGCGCGTCGAGCACCTGACCTTCGTCTGCCATGAGAAGCAGGAAGATGCCGGCCCGAACAACCACTGGATGGCACCGCCCGAGGCGCACGCGAAGATCGACGCACTGTTCGACGGCTGCATGCGCGGGCGCACGATGTACGTGATCCCGTACTGCATGGGCCCGATCGATTCGCCGTTGTCGCGCTGCGGAGTGGAGATCACCGACTCGCCGTACGTGGTCGCCAACATGCGCCTGATGACGCGCATGGGCGCACCGGCGCTTGCGCGGATCGAGCGCGAGGGCCGGCTCCAGGACGGCGTGTTCGTGCGCGGCCTGCATTCGACCGGCGAACTCGACCCGAACCGCCGCTACATCATGCATTTCCCCGACGAGCTGAGCATCAAGTCCTACGGCTCCGGCTACGGCGGCAACGCGCTGCTGGGCAAGAAGTGCCACGCACTGCGCATCGCCTCGCACCAGGCCCGCAGCGAAGGCTGGCTGGCCGAGCACATGCTGATCGTCGGCATCGAGAACCCGCAGGGCGAGACGCACTACATCGCCGCGGCGTTCCCCAGCGCCTGCGGGAAGACCAACCTGTCGATGCTGATCCCGCCGGACGCCTATCGCGAAAAGGGCTGGAAGGTGTGGACAGTGGGCGACGACATCTGCTGGATGCGCCCCGGCGAGGATGGCCGGCTGTACGCGATCAATCCGGAGGCCGGCTATTTCGGCGTGGCGCCGGGGACGTCGGACAAGTCGAACCCGAACGCACTGGCCTCGATCCAGCACGACACCATCTTCACCAACGTCGCGGTCACCGACGACAACCAGCCGTGGTGGGAAGGCCTCGACGATCGCGTGCCGGTCAAGGACTGGCAGGGCCGTGATTTCCAGCCGGGCAACGGCCCGGCGGCGCACCCCAACTCACGCTTCACCGTCAGCGCGAAGCAGTGCCCGTCGTACTCGCCGCAGGCCGAGGCCGCGCAGGGCGTGCCGATCTCGGCGATCGTCTTCGGCGGCCGCCGCGCGTCGCTGGTGCCGCTGGTGTTCGAAGCGCGCGACTGGACCCACGGCGTGCTGGTCGGCGCCTCGATGGGCTCGGAAACCACCGCCGCGGCCACCGGCCAGGTCGGCGTGATGCGCCGCGACCCGATGGCGATGAAGCCGTTCTGCGGCTACAACTTCGGCGACTACTTCGGCCACTGGCTGTCGTTCGACAAGCCCGGCGCGAAGCTGCCGAAGGTGTTCCACGTCAACTGGTTCCGCAAGGGCGACGACGGCAAGTTCCTGTGGCCGGGCTTCGGCGACAACCTGCGCGTGCTGGAGTGGATGATCGGGCGCGTGAAGGACGAAGCCGGTGCGGTCGATACCCCCATCGGGGCGTTGCCGCGGCCGGAAGACCTCGACCTCGCCGGGGTGGAGCTTTCCGAAGAAGCGGTCGAGAAGCTGTTCGGGTTCCATCGCGACGGCTGGCAGGAGGAGTTCGGCGGGATCGGCGAATTCCTGGCCGGCTTCGGCTCGCGGATGCCCGACGCGCTGCACGCCGAGCAGCAACGCATCGCCGCCGCATTGCGGGGCTGAGTCGCGCACGCGTCACGGCAGCGCGTCGACCTCGGGCAAGCGCAGCACGCCCGGGGTCCGTTGTTCTGGGCTGCGACCCTTTCTCGAGTCGGAGGCGTAACCCCGGGCTGCGAAGCATGTGAATCGGTGGATAGCACCGACGCTGGCGTAGCCCCGACCCACTGGTGGGTCGGGGCTACGCCCCGACGCCGCTGCCAGTCTCGCGATCAAGCCCTTGCAGTCAGGGTCCAGCCCATGAGCATGCCGTTCTCGTGGCGGATTGGCACGTGGATGATATCGGCCAGCCCGTTGGCGGCGAGGCGTTCGGCGAACGACGCCATCATGTCCTCGTCCATCGCGCATTCGCAGAGCTCCGCATAGCGCAGCCTGGCGTCGCGCAGCGATTCGCGATAGTCGCGGCAGCGCGACAGGATGTCCGCGGCCGACGCGCCTTGCAGCGCGCCCAGCGCCTGCGCGGAAAACGCACGGGCTTCTTCCAGCAGGTCCGGGAACGGGCTCGCCGCGGCTTCGCCGGCCAACGCCTGCATTGCGTGGTTGAAGTCCTCGCGGGCGCGATTGGCGGCAGGATCGACGCGCAGCCGCTCGCGGCCTTCCGCCGAGGCGGCCTGCGCGACCCAGGGAACGATGGCGTCCAGGCGGTCGAGGAAGCCGGCTGCCTGCAGCAGCCAGTCCGTCAGGCGCAACTCTTCGCGTGCCACCTCCGCCAGTCGCGAGTCGCGGTGGTGGAGCAGCAATGCGAGGTGGCCGCCCGGCTTGAGCACTCGCGCGAGTTCCGGCACCGCGCGCGCGACATCGCAGTATTCGATGCCGTACTGGCTGGTGGCCAGGTCGAACGATTCGTCCGCGAAGGGCAATGCCTCGGCGGATACGCCGGCATGGAAATGCAGCGCCTCCCGGCACGGCAGGGGTTGTGACGCCAGCCAGTCCGGCGAAACCTCGGCGAGGTCGATCGCGTCGACCCGCGGCATGTCGGTGGAACAGGCCAGGCACACCAGTTGCGGGATGGCGCCATTGCCGGTGGCGATGTCGAGAACGCTACGCGACGCGTCAAGCGACTCGAACTGTTGCTGCCAGAACCGGCCGATCAGGCCTTCGTAGTTGCCGGTGAACGAGCCGGGCAGCGAATGCAGGACGTCGCGCTTCCAGTAGCGCGACCACGCGGTCCGGCGCTGGTCGTTCGGGGTGCTGTGATCCGGCATCGGCGGAGTATAGCGGGCAAAAAAAGAGGGGCCCGAAGGCCCCTCCAATCATTGCAATGTTGCGAACAGATCAGAAGCGCTGTTCGTAACGGGCGTACGGCGTACGGCCGTAGGCGTCGTACAGGTAGAAGTTGAACGGACGACCGTCGTAACCAACCAGCTCGGGCATCTTGTCGGTGAGGTTGTTGACGCCGATCGTGAACTTCGCGTTCCACGGCAGTTCCACGCTGGCCTGCAGGTCGTGCGTGAGGTAGCTCTCCGTGGTGGACGCACCGTGGCCATTGGGACCGGTGTAGCGTGCGATGTAGCCCACGCCCCAGTCGCCGCGCGTCCACTGGTTGTTCAGCGTGGCACGAACGCCCGGGAAGCCCTGCAGCAGGACCTGGTTTTCGCCGCCGTCGATCGTCTGCTCGTGGATCCAGCTGGCCTGCAGCGAGTTGGTCAGCTTGCCGGCGCCGCCGAGGTCAAAGTTGGTGCGGGCCGCGAAGTCCACGCCGTCGGTCTTGACCTCACCCTGGTTGAAGTAGCAGTTGTGGATCTCAACGACCGCGTTGCCACGGTTCGGATCGCGGGTCAGCGAGCACGGTGCGCCCGGCATCGGGGTCGGATCGTCGCCGTTGTCGATGTTGATCAGCTTCTGCGAGCCGAAGTAGGCGATGCGCTCCTCGATCTTGATGTTCCAGTAGTCGACGGTGAAGTTCAGCCAGTCGGTGGCATCCCAGACCACGCCGAACGAGAACTGGGTCGACTCTTCGGCGCCCAGGCCTTCGGCCTTCTCGCGGAAGGCGTCGACCTGGTTACCGCCGGCCTTGGAACACTTGTTGACATCAGGCTGGCCGTAGAAGGCGCAAGTGGCGGCGTCGACCACCGGGTCGGCCGAGAACGCCGTTTCCTGGGTGATGATGTCCAGGGTCGGGGCGACGAAACCCTGGCCTACCGAGCCACGCAGGGTCAGGCTGTCGATCGGATGCCAGCGCAGGGCCACCTTCGGGGCGAAGTTGGTGCCGTAGTCCGAATACTTCTCGTAGCGGCCGGCGATGTCGGCCTCGAGGGTGGACGTGAACGGCAGCAGCATTTCCGCGTAGATCGAGCTGACCTCGCGACCGCCGCCCGAGGAGGCGCCGGCGCTGCCGAGGATCACGCCCGCCGAGGACAGCGAGTCGTAGATGTCGGCGTAGTCTTCCTTGCGGAACTCGCCACCGACGACCAGGCCGGCGCTGCCGCCGCCCATTTCGAACAGGTCGTTGAAGGTGACGTTGCCGAACGCTTCCTTGGTGGTGAAGGTGCTGTTGCGGGTGATCGTGGCCTTGATCGAGTTCAGCACGTCGATCGGCGTCGCGCCCGGATCGAAGATGTTGTAGCTGCCGTCGTTGATCGCCTGCGCGGCCAGCGAGCCGACGATGTAGTTGCGGCCGAACTCGTCGTAGCGATAGGTGTTGTAGCGGATGCCGAAGTCGGCGTCGACGGTGTCGCTGATCGCACCGCGGAAGCCGAGCATGATGTCGTAGACGTTGGCGTTGGTCTCGTTGTCGCGGTTACCCGCGGCCGCGAAGCGGTGGTACAGGTACATGGTGGAGTCGGCCGGGCCCAGGTTCTGCACGGTGTTCGGGGCGACGACCACCACGCCCGGCGTCGGCGCGTAGCGGCCGAAGCTCTTGGCATTGGTGACGTTGGTGCTGAAGTAGGTCGACCAGTCGTCGTTGATCTGCACTTCACCGTTGAGGAAAAACGCCTTGTTGCCGTAGCTGGCCTCGTCCGCCGCGGTGGCGTTGAAGTCGTACACGCAGCGGCCATTGGCCGGCAGGATGTAGAAGTTATCGTTGGTGCAGCCGCCCGGGACCGGGTTGAAGGTGTCGATGCCGTTGACGAAGTTGGAGTTGACGAGGTTGCCGTTGGCGTCGACCGACAGGTAGTTGTTGCCGAAGGTGCTGGCACCGGGCTCGCCGCCCCACGGACGGCTGTTGGTGAAGATCATCGCGCGGCGGTTGTGCGAGAAGCCGCCGACGATGTGGCCGCGGTCGCCGCTGACACCGAACAGGATCGAGGCTTCGTCGGTCGGGCCCCACTTCGGGCTCGACTTGCCGACGGTGACCTGCGCGCCGTTGTAGTCCTTGCGCAGGATCAGGTTGATCACGCCGCCGACCGCGTCGGCGCCGTACACGGCCGATGCGCCGTCGGTGAGCACTTCGATGCGCTCCACGGCCGCCAGCGGGATGGCGTTGAGGTCGGTACCCGAACCGGCGGCGAACGGCGCCTTCGGTGCGCGGTGGCCGTCGATCAGGACGAGGGTACGCTGGCCGCCGAGGCCGCGCAGGTCGGCGAACGCGCCGGCCTGGGCCGAGCTACCCGACTGCGGGCGGAACTGGCCGACCGAGTTGAAGTTGGTGGTACGCAGGTAGTCGGCGACGGACACTTCGCCGCTGGCGTCGATCTGGGCGCGGTCGATGACCGTGACCGGCATGGCGCCTTCGATTTCGGCACGCTTCAGGCGCGAACCGGTGACCTCGATGCGGTCGAGGGTGGTGGTGTCGGAAGCAGCAGTGGTGCTGCCCTGGTCCTGGTCCTGCGCGAACGCAACACCGGTGCCGGCGATACCGGTGGCGCCCGCAACGAGCGCGAAGGTGATCGCGTCGCGGAGCTTGGTGGTCTTGAACGTCATCTCTCTCTCCAAACGTAGAGTGCTCGGGAAAACCCATGGGAACCTTCCCGGTGACGTCAAAAAAGACACCAAGGCCGGCAAGGCTGTCGCCGATAGTAGCCCCGCTCGCTGGAAAATTAAAGTGTCGTTAACAAATAGGAAAATTGGTGTGCAGGCGGGGGCTTCCGTTCAGTACGTGACCGTATGCAATCGCTTGTGAAGAAGGATATTTCCTTTTCAATCAATCGAATCCGGGCAGCCGGACGGCCCGCGATCAGTTGAATAAGGGGCTGAACAGCGACGCTTCCGATCGTCATCCCCGCGCAGACGGGGATCCAGTCGTTGACTGGTTGAATGAGGGGCCATGGATGGCCAGCCCTTCGGCTGGGGTAAAGCGCTTCCCGCCAGAGGGGAATGACGACGAGTGTCCAGGCTGTCCGTGGTCGAGGCCGGGTCGGGAATCAGACGTTGCGATCTGCGGCAGGGCCGGGGAACGCGTCCGGATCGAACTCCGGCAGGCTGTCGGCATAGCGGCGCCAGCGCCCCGCAGAGCGACCGTGGATCGGTTCGCGGACCTGCCAGCGGCTCGGTGTCTGCACGATGCGGTTGCTGCGGTGGAATTCCAGGCAGGCGGGCTCCCACGGCAGGTCAAGGAACGCGAACAGGCGCTGCGCCTCGGGTTCCGGGGATTCGACCAGCGATTCGTAGCGCAGTTCGTGGATCGGCAGCGGCAGCGCCGATTGCCAGTGGCGCATCAGCCGCGTCTGCAGCGCGATGGAATGGGCGATGGCGTCGAGCCCGGTGGCGAATTGCGCGTCGAGCGCGAAATTCTCGCTGTAGATGGACAGGGCAATATCGCGCGGATCGCGTCGGCACCAGATGACGCGCGCGCGTGGAAACAGCTGTGCGGCCAGGCCGAGGTTGAAATAGTTCAGCGGCGACTTGTCGACCAGGCGCAGCGCGGATTCGGGCGCGTGCCTCGATGCCGCGGCGAGGTATCGCGCGGCTTCGTATTCGAGGAATTCGCGTTCGAGGCCCGCTGCGTTTTCCGGCCAGCGGTTGCCCAGCGCCTGGACAATCAGCGGCAGGTCCGGCAGTTCGCCGCAGCCGTGGGCCTGCGAATGCATCGAGATGATCTGCTCGGTGAGCGTGGTGCCGCTGCGCGGCATCCCGACCACGAACACCGGGCGCGTGTCCTGGCTGCCGACGGTCTGCAGGGGGCGCGCGAAGAAGCGTGCGTCGTACAACGTCATCAGGCGCCGGAGCCTGGCTTCCGTCCGGGCGAGGTCGTACGTGCCGTTGGTCCGTCGCCGGGCGGCGTTGGCGTCGTGCCAGCTGGCCATGGCCGCGAGGTGCTCACCGCGGCTGTCCTGGATCTTGCCCAGCGCGTAGCCGAGCAGCGCCCGGTCGCGGTCCGGAAGGTCAGGCCGTGCTTGCAATGCCACGGCCTGCTCGACCAGTTCGGCGGGCGGGGCCTTGCGCTGCAGGGCCAGCAGCCCGGCCAGGGGCGTGACCCAGCCGGGCCGGAACCGCAGCGCCTGGCGGTAGGCCTGGATCGCGTCCTCCCGGTCGCCGCCGTCCTCGCGCGACTGGGCGAGCGCCATCCACAGGTCCGCCGATTCCGGCAGCAGCGCCAGCGCGTCCTGGTAGTTGGCGATCTCCTTGTCGAGCAGGCCGAGGCGGTTGAGCGTCTCGCCGAGCTTCAGCCTTGCATCGACATCGCCCGGTCGTGCCGCGACCACCGCCTGCCACAGGGGCAATGCGTCGCCGGGCGTGCCGGCGTGGAACTCCGCGTCGGCCAGCGCGCGCGTTGCGTCGACCTGTCCCGACTGCAGCCGGTGCGCCTGGCGCAGGGCGGGCAGGGCCTCGAGCCGGCGTTCGTCGCGCATATAAGTAATGCCGAGCAGGAACCAGGCATCGAACAGGTCGGGGTCGAGCCGTGTTGCGTGCTCGAAGCTGCGTCGCGCGTTGTCGAAGTCACCCCTCGCGGCCTGCTGGCGGCCGAGTTCCAGGGCAGTCGCCGCCTCGCGGGCGGGCAGGGAGGAGTGCGGTGAGGTCATCCCGAAAGGGTAGCCGTCCGCAATCGCGATGCCTATCGGGCGATATCGACTGCAGGCCAGAGCGCAGCGATCATGCCCGTAATCCGGGCAGTTGCCTGCGGATCTACAGATCCTGCTCGTAGCGGACGTAGGGAATCGCACCCTCGTCCTGCTTGGCGTCGGAGCTCGGCGAGAACGGGTTCTTGCCACGCGTGACCAAGTTGTCGGCGCCGATGGTGAGCTGCCCGCTCCAGGGGGTGCGCCAGGTCAGGCCGATGCCGAGGCCTTCCCACTGCTGTTGGCCGGGCGTGCTGACGACCTGGCCGATGATGCTGGCGCCGAACGCGCCGTAGGCGCCGCCGACCGACAGGGTCTTGCTGTCCCAGTTGTCGGCGAGGCCGGCGGGGATGTCGCCGCTGGGGATCAGTTGCGCCTTGGCCATCGTGCCGGCGATCGATACCGTGCCTTCGCGGCCGATGTTCTTCTGGGCGAAGACGGTGAGGTCGTTGATGTTGATGTCGCCGGCGCGGCCGGTGTTGGGCGTGAGCCAGGCAGGAAGCCGTGCCTTGCCTTTGCCGGCGGTGATGCCGACGCTGCCGCCGGGCCTGCTCAGCGCGGCCGTGGCGCTGGCGTGGTGGCTGTCGTCGTCGCCATCGTCGCTGATCGAACCGAGCTTGCAGTTGTTGACCAGGCTGGAAAGCGCGCTGCCGATGCCGCTCTTGCCGCTGCACAGCAGGGCCAGCGAATCACCGGCATCGAGGCCGAATGCGGCGTCGAGTTCGTTCTTGCCGCCGAAACGCCAGCGCGCACCCGTCTTGGGGTGATCAGTCGGCTCCAGCAGCAGGTAGGCGCCGACCTTGTTGCCGTTGCCCGAATCGCTATAGATGACCGGCAGGACCGCGGTGTTGGCCGAAGCATTGGTCGAGCTGGCCTTCGACTGCGCGAACGCGCCCGGTGCTGCGCCAAGGGCGAGCAGGACGACAATCGACGATTGGAGGAGGCGCAGTCGCATGAGCTTGGAATCGACCCTTTTTCCCTGATCGAAGTTCCCGCTGGGCGGGGCTCTTGACTCTATCCGGTTTATGTTTCTTTAACAATCCCCCGGATTTGACGGGTTCATCCCTGACCGGTTCATCTCTCCCGGTTCACTGAAGTGCCCCGGGCGCCCGGACTTCCGGGCCCGGGCGGCTGAACAGGGCTTCGACCTCGTCGGCGCCGAACCGGTAGGCCTGGCCGCAGAACTCGCAGCGGATGTTGGCGCTGCCGCCGATGACCGCCGCCCGGGCCTCGTCGGGGCCCAGCGATTCCAGCATCGCCGCCACCCGTTCTCGCGAGCAGGAGCAGGCGAAGCGCAACGGCTTGTCGCCGAGCAGGCGAACCCCGTCTTCCTGGAACAAACGCGACAGCAGGGTTTCGGCCGGCCACTGCAGCAGTTCGTGTGGCTTGAGCGTGTCGAACAGCACGCTGGCACGGTTCCAGCCGTCCTCGTCGCCCTCGTCGCCCGGCAGTTTCTGCAGCATCAGGCCCGCCGCGTGGTGCTCGTCGGCAGCCAGCAGCAGGCGGGTCGGAAGCTGCTCCGACTGCCGGAAATACTGTTCGAAAGCGGCGGCCAGGGAATCGGTCTCCAGCGCCACGACGCCCTGGTAGCGCATGGGCTCGCGCCCCGGTGCGCCGCGGCTTTCGATGGTGATCGCCAGCATCGCGCCCGGGCCGAGCTCGCGCAGGTCGCGCGAAACCGGGGAGGTGTCGTCTTCGGCCAGTTGGGCGATGCCGCGCAGGGTGCCGGCGGCCGTGCATTCGGCGAACAGGGTGCGCAGCCGCCCCTGGCCGCGGAGCTGCACCGACAGGCGGCCGTCGATCTTGGCGTGGCCGGTGAACAGGGCCGCGGCCGCCGTGGCTTCGCCCAGCAGCTCTGCTACCGCCAGCGGGTAGTCGCCGTGGGCGCGGATCCGAGTCCAGCTGTCGCCCAGGTGCACGCGCACGCCGCGCACGCCGGCGCGATCGAGCAGGAAACGGGTCAGGTGGTCGCTGTCGTTGGCCATGCCGTCTTCAAAGCTCGCCCAGGTCGGCGTCGCTGCCGTAGAAGGCCAGCATCCCCTGCACGGTCTGCGACACGAGTTCGCGTTCGAGCTCGGACAGCATCGGGTGCCAGACGTCGAAGATCAGCACCACCCGCAGCCGGTCGCTGAAATTCCAGGCTTCATGGCGGATGGTGTCGTCGAACATCAGCAGCTTGCCCGGTTCCCAGACGCGGGTCTCGTCGCCCACGCGCAGCGCGCAATCGGGCGGGATGATCAGCGGCATGTGCACGGTCAGGCGGGTGTTGGTCGCGCCGTTGTGCGGTGGGATGTGGACGCCGGGCTTCAGCGCCGAGAAGAACGCCACCGGCGCTCGTCCCGGCACCATGTTCTGCGGCGCACGCGCGAGTGCGGCCTCGGTGCGTGGGCACCGGTCGGCATGCGCGTCGATCCGCTGGCCGTCCTTCCACAGGAAATAGGCGCCCCAGTCGAGGTTGTGGTCGAGCGCGGCGAACTGCGCCGGAGGCTCGCCCGGCGTGGTTTTCACGTAGGGCTCGAAGGCCTGCTGGGTGGCGAGTACGCCCTGCAGTTCTTCCAGCATCGCCGGGAACGCCGCTTCCACTTCCGCGACCCACGGAGCGTCCTCGCGTTCGAAGAACGGGATCGCCGGCAGCCGCGGGAACGGCAGCATCAGCGGCCGTGCGGTCACGAACGGGCGCCGGCCGGTGACGATGTCCAGGCAGTGCTCGAAGCGCTGGAGTTCGCGCCGCTCGCTGTTGCCCATGAGCGGTTGCATGCGTTCGCGCAGGTGCGCGTGCAGTTGTTCCTGGTTCTCGCGGATCGCCGCGCGGGCCTGCTCGATCCAGGGTTGCATGTGCGGCGCGCGCGATACCGGTTCGGGCATGTAGTTCAGCGCATTGCTCCACGACATCGCAGCCTCGCGCGTGCGCCCGGCTGCCTGCAACAAGCGTGCCCGTTCCATGTGCGCGCCCCAGGCCAGCGGGTCGGCGCGGATGGCGAGTTCGATCTGTTCGAGCGCCGCGCCGGCGTTTCCCTGCGCCGAGTGCAGGCGGGACAGGTTGGCGCGTGCGATCGCGAGTCCCGGTTCCGTCGCGATGGCGTCCTCGAAATGCCGCTTCGCCGCCGCGACGTCGTTGTGCGCCATGGCGTGCGCGCCCAGGTGGTTCGATGCCAGTGCGTGCCCGGGTTGCAGCGCCAGGACCTGGCGCCAGCACGACAGGGCCGCATCGGGCTGGCCGCGCTGCGACAGCTGTTCGGCCTGCGCGACCAGTTCGGTGATGCGTGTTTGGGCGGGCGCGTCCAAGGGCGAAGCCATGCGGTCGTGGAGTGTTCAAGGTTACCATTTGGCGGGTTGACCCCGGCCGCTGCCGGGGCGCGGAAAACCCTTCATGACTGCCGAACCCCGACGTCGCCGCTGGCTGCGCTGGCTGTGGAAATTGCCGCTGCTGCTGCTCGCGCTGAGCGTGCTGCAGGTGCTGGCGCTGCGTTTCGTCGATCCGCCGTTCACCGCGTTCATGGCGGCGCGCCAGCTGCAGGCCTGGGGCTCGGGCGACTGGGGGTTCCGCATTACCTACGACTGGCGCGACCTGGACCAGATCGCCGCCAGCGTGCCGGTGTCGCTGGTCGCCGCCGAGGACCAGAACTTTGCCCGCCATGGCGGTTTCGATTTCGCGGCGATCGAGAAGGCGCGCGCGAGCAATGCGCGCGGGCGCAAGGTGCGCGGCGCCAGCACGATCAGCCAGCAGCTGGCCAAGAACCTGTTCCTGTGGAGCGGCCAGAGCAGGGCGTCGCGCTGGGTGCGCAAGGGCATCGAGGCCTGGTACACGCTGTTGATCGAGGCGCTGTGGCCGAAGTCGCGGATCCTCGAGGTGTACGCCAACGTCGCCGAGTTCGGCGACGGCATCTATGGTGCGCAAGCCGCGGCACGTAGTTTCTGGCGCAAGGATGCTGCGCGGCTCTCGCCGACGCAGAGCGCGACGCTGGCGGCGGTGCTGCCCAACCCGAAGCACTACAGCGCGGCGCGGCCTGGCCCGTACGTGCAGCGACGCGCGCGCTGGATCGAGCGCAACGTGCGCCGATTTGGGGGTACGGGGTATCTCGACACGCTGGATTGAAGCGCAGGCCGGGGCTAAGCCCCCGACGGCCCGACGTGCAAGTCGGGGGACATGGCGGCGACCTGCGACTGCCTCGGCGAACTGGCGGCCGCATCCATCGGCAAACCATGCTGACACCGCGCTACGATGCGCCCATGCACCGTGACCAACTCACCATCGTCGTCGCCGCCTTCAACGAAGCCGAGGCCCTGCCGTCGTTGCATCCGCGCATCGCCGAGGTGCTCGATGCGCTGGAAAGCGCGATCGACGGCCGCGTGCTGTACGTCGACGACGGCAGCCGAGACGGCACCTGGGACGTGCTGCGAGGGATCGCCAACGGCGACGCACGGGTGTCGCTGCTGCGGCTGTCGCGCAACTTCGGCAAGGAGGCGGCGCTGACCGCCGGCCTGGACCGGGTCGAGCAGGGCGCGGCCATGATCCTCGACGCCGACGGCCAGGATCCGCCGGAGCTGATTCCGCAGTTCGTGGCCCGGTGGCGCGAGGGTTACGACGACGTGCACGGCACGCGCACCGGCCGCGAGGGCGAGACCTGGCTGAAGAAGGCCACGGCGCACGCCTTCTACCGGGTGATGCAGCGGCTGTCGAAGACGCCGATCCCGACCGACACCGGCGACTTCCGCCTGCTGTCGCCGCGTGCGCTGGCGGCGCTGCGGCAACTGCGCGAGCGGCACCGGTTCATGAAGGGACTGTTCGGCTGGGTCGGGTTCGACCAGGTGTCGATCGCCTACCAGCGCGAACCGCGGCTGGCCGGGAAGAGCAAGTTCAGCCTTTGGCGGCTGTGGAACTTCGCGCTCGAAGGCATCACCAGTTTCTCCACCGCGCCGCTGCGCCTGGCCACCTACCTGGGCGTGCTGACCGCGCTGCTGGCCTTCGTCTATGCGCTGTGGATCGTGTCCAAGGCGCTGCTGTGGGGCGACGCGGTGGCCGGCTATCCGAGCATGATGGCGGTGATCCTGTTCCTTGGCGGCGTGCAGCTGGTCGCGCTGGGCATGATCGGCGAATACCTCGGCCGCCTGTACGAGGAATCCAAGCAGCGGCCGTTGTACCTGGTCGATAGCTGGCGTCCGGCGTTGGGGGTATCCTCGGGCCGTGTCCATGGCGAGGGAGAGTCCCATGCGGACCGTACGACACCTGCTGGAAGGCAAGGCCCCTGAAGTCTTCGCGATCGGCCCGGACGCACCGGTGATCGAGGCAGTCCGCCTGATGGCGGAGAAGGGCATCGGCGCGGTGCTGGTGATGCAGGGCGGCCGCTTGGCCGGCATCCTTTCCGAACGCGACTACGCGCGCAAGGTGGTGTTGCAGGGCCGGGCGTCCTCCAATACGCCGGTGCGCGACATCATGACTGCGCAAGTGGTCAGCGTCGGCCTCGACGACACCGCCGAGCATTGCATGCAGATCGTCACCGAGCGCCGCATCCGCCACCTGCCAGTGCTCGATCGCGACGCGGTGCTCGGCGTGGTCTCGATCGGCGACCTGGTGAAGGCCGTGATCGAGGACCAGCAGCACGAGCTGGACCAGCTGCAGCGTTACATCGCGTCCTGATGCCGACTGCTCAGCCTATCTCCCGCGTATGGGAGAAGAGGGCGTAGCGACGAGTGAGGGCTCGGCTTTCCGCGGTGACCTGACGCGGTCAGTTGGCCTTGGTACAAGCCAGTTCGCGCGCACCGTCCTGCTGCGACAGGTGCGCGGAGTCAGCCTGGATCGTGAAGTACAGAGAGTCGCCGGCATAGACCTGCGGGTCGCTGTCGGCGACGTGTTGCAGAGTGTGGCGTTCGCCGCCGGGCAACGACACGCGGGCCGAGCGGTTATCGAGCACGACCACGCCGGTATCGGCCTGGCAGGCATAGCGGGCGGTGACGTTGTCGTCTTCGCCCGCTGCCGCTGGTGCTGCTTCGGCCTTGGCAGGGGCAGCGGCAGTGTCGGTGCCGGTGCCGGTATCGGTAGTCACCGTGCTGCGGTCGCCGCAGCCGGTGAGGCAGGCCAGCAGCAGGACTGGCGTGATGGCGGACAGCTTGCCCATGGCGTTGTTCTCCAGGGTGGGACGTGGATTATCGACGCCACGCGATCAAGCGCCGGTGATTGCCCCGCGCCCGGCGCTCACTTCGCGTACTGGCCACCGCAGTTGCTGTCCTCGCCGCCACCCAGCTCGATGGTCGCCAGCAGCGCCGCGGGCGGCGCGATGCTGCCCAGCGCCACTGCGAGTGCGCCGCGCAGGCCCAGGCGTTTGAAGTCGGGACGGAACGACGGATCCTTGAACGTGCCGCCGACGACGAGTGGCGAGCGCAGGGTCAGGATGCTGCGGTCCTTGGGGCGTGGCTTGAGCAGCAGGTCGAGCGTCTCGTCGCGCAGGTTCACCGTGCCTTCGCCGACGATGATCGTGTCGGTGGTGTCGAAGGCCAGCGCGCGCGAGGTCATCAGCCCGCCCTTGACGCCGAAGTCGCCGAACGCGCAACGGATCGGCACCTTGTGGTCCTTGCCGATCAGGAATTTCAGCGACTCGTAGATGTCGATGCCAGCCAGTTCCATCAGCAGGTTGCTGATCTGGCCACGGCCCATTCCCAGCGCGATGTCGCCATTGGCGCTGCCGAGCATCCTGGCGATCGAGTTGCCGGTGCCGGTGATCGCGACGTGGCCGCCGATCCTGCCGATCGCGTCGTCGGTCAGCTTCGCGTCCGGGAACAGTTCGCCCAGGTTGAGCCCCCTTGCGGTGATGTCCGCGCGTGTGCGGATGGTCTTCTCGCGCGCATCCATGCGGATGTTGGAGCGGATGTCGCCGCCGGCGACGCCGAAGTTGAGCGGATCCAGCCGCAGCAGGCCGGCGTCGAGCGTCAGGTGCGCGTCCATGTCGTCGAGCGGCAGCGACGGCGCGTTGATGCGCTGCGCCTTCAGGCGCACGTCGGCGTCCATCGCGCGCAGCTTTTCGAGCGCGTAGGGCGTGTCGGGGAGCAGCCTGGGGCTGGCTTTGCGCTGCGCGGCCAGCGCGGCCAGCTCGGGATTGGTCGATTCGGCGCCGCCTGCCTGCGGCGCGTCGCCGATGAAGCCGGCGAGGTCGTCGAAGTCCAGCCGCTTCGATACGAGGTTCGCCCGCAGGAACGGTCGCTTGCCGCCGGTCTTGACGCTGGCCGAGCCGGACAGGTCGCTGTCGCCGACCTTGCCGGTGAAGCCGTCGTAGTGCCAGGTGTCGTCGTCGCGGGTGAAGCGCCCGTCCAGGGCGTAGGGCGGCGTGGGCGGCAGCGCCAGGCCGAGCAGCGGATACAGGTCTTCGAGGTTCTTTCCCGACAGCGCCATGCGCAGGTCGAAGTCGCGCAGCCGGAATGGATTGACCAGTGTGCCGCGCGCATGCGCGCGGGTCGCGCCGGCCGCCGCGCGCAGGTCGATGCGGTAGGGCTTGTCGGTGGCCTGCAGTTCCAGCGGCGATTCGGCGACGCCTTCGAGAGTGAAGCGGTTGCCCGCCCAGTGGCCGCCGCCGTCCAGCGCGACCGGTGGCGCGTTGCCCGGCTTCTTCGGTTTGCGACTGGCGACCTTGATGTCGATGTCGGTCTTCTTCGCCGCATCGGTGAACTGCAGGTGGCCGTTTTCGATCCAGATCCGCTGCAACCGGGGTGGTTTGCCACCGTCGGACGCCATGCCGAAGTCCCAGTTGCCGCCACCTTCCGGCCCGGTTTCCAGGCGCACGTCCGGGCTGGCGAGGCGGATCAGGGGGATGCGCAGTTCGCGCTGGAACAGCAGTGCAAATGGTTCGATGCGCAGTTCGAGCTGGTCGGTGCTCGCCATCGTCGGCTGCTTCGACCACGGCGCGTTACCCAGGCGCAGCTCGCCGGCGCGGATCGTGGTGACGCGGCCAAGGTCGACGTCCAGATCGCCGCCGATTTCGAAGCTGCGCCCGGTGCGCGCTTCCACCGCGCGTTCCACCGGGCCCTTGAACCAGTTCCAGTCCCACAGCAGCACAAGCACGACGACCGCCAGTGCGAGCGCTGCGGCCACGGTGCGCCAGGGATGCCCGGTGACGGCATCGCGCATGCGCTTGCCTGCGGTTGGACGGGTGGGGGTGGGCACGCGCACACCTTCCCCGCATGGCCATCAAGCAGTGGTGAATGCGCTCAGTCGCGGTTCATCGCGGCGGCAGCACTTGCGCCATCACGGCGACGTAGTGGCAGACGCTGCCGGCGATGCAGAACAGGTGCCAGATGGCGTGCGAATAGCGGATCGATTCGCGGTGGTAGAACACCGTGCCGAGCGTGTAGAACAGGCCGCCGGCCAGCAGCCAGCCCAGCGTCCACCCGTCGAGCGCCGCCATCACCGGCTTGATCGCCACGATCACCAGCCAGCCCATCGCCACGTAGATCGCGGTGGACAGCAGCTTGAAGCGGCCGGTGAAGAACAGTTTGAACACCACCCCGGCGAGGGCCAGGGTCCAGATCGCCGCGAACAGCGACCAGCCCAGCGTGCCGCGCAGGCCGATCAGGGTGAACGGGGTGTAGGTGCCGGCGATCAGCAGGTAGATCGCGCAGTGGTCGAACACCTTCAGCCGGGTCTTGGCGACCGGGTGCGAGATGGCGTGGTACAGCGTGGAGGCGACGTAGAGCAGCAGCAGGCAGATGCCGAACACGATCGCGGCGGTCAGCTGCCAGCCATCGCCGTGCAGCGCGGCCAGCGCGATCAGCACCGCGCCGCCGGCCAGCGCCGCGGCCGCGCCGACGCCGTGGGTCAGCGCGCTGGCGAATTCCTCGCGCGGGTCGTGGGCGATGGCCTGGGAGGCAGTCATCGATACACCATGCGCCGTGCGCATCGAGCAATCAATCGGTCGTTGGCTGAGCGCTGCATTGCCTTGCCGGGCCGTCGCCGGCGAACAACTCGATGTCGTCGCCGTCGCGCTGCAGCGACACGGTGTCGCCGACGAAGACCTCGCCGCCGCCCTTCGAAGCCGACTGGGCCTTGGGCAACGTCGCCAGGCTGCCATCGGGGAGTTCGATGCGGGCCTGGTCGTTGCCCCAGGTCACGGAGATCGTGCTTGCGTCGCTGCATGCGTAGCGCACCGGCGTGTCGCCTGCGGCGGGATCGGGCGCAGTCGCGGCGGCCGGCGGTGCGGGATCGGGCGTTCGCGTGGCCGGCATCGCTGCGTGGCGCGCGGGATCGACGGGCGGTTCAGCAGGGCCGCAGGCGCTGCAGGCCAGCAGGGCGGCGGCAATTGCGGGAAACAGGAGGCGCGACATGACCGGGCTCCAGGCGGGGGAGCCACGATTCTGCCCGATCCATGAAATCCCCCTAAGCCGCAGGTCGGCGTGGTTGGAAAGCCGTTGGGGGCGCAGCCCCGACCTACGCGCCCGGGCGCGGTCGGAGAGCGGTCGGGCGTTGCGGGCCGATGTTCCGGCGCGTCAGCGCGCCGCCACGATGTGCGCCTGCTCGCGCGTGGCCATGAACTCCACGCCCGGCGCACGCTCCTGCGCCAGCTGCAGGTTGATCCGGGTCGGCGCCAGGTAGACCAGCTCGCCGGCGCCGTCGATGGCCAGGTTCATCGCGTTCTTCTCGCGGAACTCTTCCAGCTTCTTCTCGTCGCTGCACTTGATCCAGCGTGCCGTGGCCACCTGCACCTGCTCGAACCCCGCCTCGACTCCGTACTCGTCCTTGAGCCGGTACGCGGCGACGTCGAACTGCAGCACACCCACCGCGCCGAGGATCAGGTCGTTGCTCATCAGCGGGCGGAAGAACTGGGTGGCGCCTTCCTCGCTGAGCTGCGCCAGCCCCTTCTGCAGCTGCTTCAGCCGGAGCGGGTCGCGCAGGCGTGCGCGGCGGAACAGTTCCGGGGCGAAGTTGGGGATGCCGGTGAACGAGATCGGCTCGCCCTCGGTGAAGGTGTCGCCGATCGAAATCGTGCCGTGGTTGTGGATGCCGATCACGTCGCCCGGGAACGCCTCTACGGCGATCTCGCGGTCGCTGGCCATGAAGGTCAGCGCGTTGGCGAGCTTGACCTCCTTGCCGCTGCGCACGTGCAGGGCCTTCATGCCGGCCACGAAGCGGCCCGAACATACGCGCATGAACGCGACGCGGTCGCGGTGCATCGGGTCCATGTTGGCCTGGATCTTGAAGACGAAGCCGCTGAGCTTCGCTTCGGCCGGATCGACCGCGCGGGTCGTGGTCTCCCGCGGCCGCGGCGACGGTGCGTGGCGGACGAAGAAGTCCAGCAGCAGCTGCACGCCGAAGTTGTTCACCGCCGAACCGAAGAACACCGGCGTCTGCCGGCCGGCGAGGTAGGCCTCGAGGTCGAACGGGTGCGAGGCGCCCTGCACCAGTTCCAGCTCGTCGCGCAGCTCGCGCAGCATGTCGGCGCCGATCCGCGCCTCGAGCTGCGGGTCGTCGATCGAGGCGAAGATGGTGGAATCCTGGCGGGTGAAGTTGCGGCCCGGTTCGTACAGGTGCACCTCGCCGGTGACCAGATGCACGACGCCCTTGAGCCGCTTGCCCATGCCGATCGGCCAGGTCACCGGCGCGCACTGGATGTCGAGCACGCTTTCGACTTCGTCCAGCAGGTCGATCGGGTCGCGGCCCTCGCGGTCGAGCTTGTTGATGAAGGTCATGATCGGCGTGTCGCGCATCCGGCACACCTCCATCAGCTTGATCGTGCGCTCCTCGACGCCCTTGGCGACGTCGATGACCATCAGCGCCGAGTCCACCGCGGTCAGCACGCGGTAGGTGTCCTCGCCGAAGTCGGCGTGGCCGGGGGTGTCGAGCAGGTTGACGATGCGGCCCTCGTAGGGGAACTGCATCACCGAGCTGGTCACCGAGATCCCGCGCTCCTGCTCCAGTGCCATCCAGTCGGACGTGGCGTGGCGCGTGGTCTTGCGCGACTTCACCGAGCCGGCCATCTGGATCGCGCCGCCGAACAGCAGCAGCTTCTCGGTCAGCGTGGTCTTGCCGGCGTCCGGGTGCGAAATGATCGCGAAGGTACGGCGGCGGGCGGCTTCGGCGGCGACGTCAGGCATGGCGAAAGGCGCCTGCATGGCGCGGCAGTAGTGCGGGGAAGGGCGAATTATACGGGCTGGGGGCCTGCGGGAGCGCAGTCGAGCCCCTCTCCCGCGTGCGGGAGAGGGGTTGGGGTGAGGGTGTGTCAGATCGCTGCGAAAAGCCGGACCCTCACCTGGCGCTGCGCGCCTCCTTCTCCTGTACGCGGCGAAAGGGCTAAAGAACCAACGTCAGTTTTCGCCCGTTGTCGGTTCGCTGAAGCGCAGGATCCCGCCAGGCCCGAACATCCGGAACGGAATCGATGCCAGATGCATGCCGCGGTTGGCCTGGACCGCGAAGTGCAGGTGCGGCCCGGCGCTCAGGCCGCTGTTGCCGGAGACGCCGATCGGCTGGCCGCGACGGACCCGCTGGCCCGGCCGGACCAGCGCGCCGTCCGGCGCCAGGTGGGCGTAGACCGCCATGCTGCCGTCGTCGTGGAGGATGCGGATCAGGTTCGCATCGCCGTGGTGGCCATTGGCCGTGATGGCCGACACCTCGACCTGCATGACCACGCCGTCGCGCGCCGCGAACACGGTCGTGCCCGGCGGTGCGGCGAAATCCACGGCATGGCGGTTCTCCGCATCGGCGTGGCTGTAGCGCCCGCCCCAGGCCTGCTCGACTCGCGGTTCGGGCAGCTGCAGCGGGAACAGGTATTCGTAGTCGCGCGGACGGGCGTTGACGCTGCCCGGCACGGTGTCCAGGCGCAGGCCGAGGCCACCGCCGCGCGCCGCGTTGCCGCGATGCACGCGCGCGACCAGCACGCTGGTGTTGGCCGGCACGGTGGCGCGCGCGGGCAGCGCCGGTTCGCCCGCCACGTCGCCGCGGTCGGTGTGCAGCATCACTTCCACCGGGCCCGGAAGCATGTTGTCTGCCCAGGCCAGGTAGGCGCCGTCGTCGGCCTCGACGCGAAGGCGCACGTCGCCGGCGGGCTCCGCGGCGGCCGCGCCGAAGCACGTGGCGAGTCCGAGCAGCATGACCAGCGCCGGCAGCAGGCCACGCAGGCCCCAATCCCGGAGGTGCAGGCGAAAGGGTCGCGCCCGCGCACTCGGGTTTCCCCCAGTGGGGTCGGCCCTAGATGGCCGGCGGGCCGCGTTGGCGTTCCAATACATGAACGAATCATGCACGGATATGCATCCCGGGAGGACAGTGATGGGCGACTTCATTACCGGCAACATCAACCTCGGCGCCAGCCAGCAGATCGCCGCGGGTGGCTGCATCGGACGCGGCGAAGGTCCCACCACCAGCAGGACCGCCGACGGCAAGGTCCAGTTCGAGAACGAGAACTATCGCATCACCGCCGACGACAACAACGAGGTGATGATCCAGAACAAGGCGACCGGCGAGAACTACCGGATCTGGGGCGACCCGCACGTCGAGATCGACGGCAAGCATGCCTTCGATTTCTGGGGGCAGACGACCTTCGTGCTCGATGATGGCACCCGCGTCACCATCGCCACCACGCCGTGGAACGAAGGCCACAACGGCGCCACGGTCGCCTCGCAGGTCACCATCCTCGACGGCGGCGGCCAGTACGGCGCGCACATTGAGGGCGTCGACTCCAATACCCGCGGCGACCTCGGCTTTGTCGACATCGACGTCGCAGGCGGCACCGGCAGGCTCACGAGCAATGCGCGCGAGGGCAACGTCCTGCAGGAGAACGAGAACGGTCGCGGCTTCGTCGCGGTCGACAGCGAGGGCAAGCTGCGCGGCGTCGACCAGGCGTTCATCAACGCGACCGACGAGGTCAAGCTGCAGGGCAGTTCGATGGTCGCGCAGCTGGGCAGCATGTTCCGCGAGTTCAGCGGGTTGCTGTCGGTATCGTTCTCGGGCCAGTTCCTGTCGGTGTCCCTTGACTCCGGCAGCGACGAGCCCGAGCGCATCGCACTGCCGCTGCCGTTCGAGACGGACCTCAAGGTCAACATCACGGTCGGGCGCGCCTGACGTCTCCGCATCGACAGCACCGCATTCGGATCGCCGGCCCTTGGGCCGGCGATTTCGTTTGCGTCGTCACTCGGTGCAGCGCGGATCCAGGTCGAGAGCGCGCGCGATTTCGCCCAGGTCGAACGCCGCCACCGCCTTGTCGTCGTGCACCGCGAACAGCGCGCCGGCGGGGAAGTTGGCCGTCGTCGCGGCATGCAGGGCGATGCCATCGGTGTGCGCGGTGACCTCGCCCATGAAGCTGCCGCGCGGCGCCAGGGTGTCGCGGTCGAACAGCAGGAAGTGGGTCTGCGGGTAGCGCTGGTCGGCCGCGACCCAGTAGCCGGTGTCCGGCGTGCAGCTCCACAGCGCCACGCCTTCGGCCTCGGCCTCGAACGTGCCGGCGGGCAACTCGCGCCCGGTCGGTTCGCCTTCGAAGGTGTACTCGCGCAGGTTGGAAGCACGGCGATCGCCCTCGCCGGACATGAATTCGTCGGCGACCAGCAGCCGCTGCTGCGCCGGGTCGCCGGCGATCGATTCGACGATCCGCAGCGCCCTGGACTCGCTGGTGTCGCCGAAGGCACCTTCGTCGCGCGCGCTGAAACGGGTGTCGTCGTCGTCGAACGCGACGCGGTAGCGGCGTATGCGCCGGTCGAGCTGGTCGAACGGCGGCACCACGTCGTGCTGTTCGCCCTCCATGAAGCTGTCGGTCACGTAGACCTCGTACTCGCCCGGCGCGCTTTCGTGGAGCCATAGCCCATAGGGGCTGCGCAGCTGGTCGCTGCCGAATGTGCCCTGCGGCGTGAAATCGGGCAGCGAAAGCACCTGCACGCGATGGTTGTCGCGTTCGGCGACGAACAGGTGGTTGCCCTGGACCGCGATGCCGTTGGGGCGCAGGAACTCACCCGGCGCCGGACCCTTGCGGCCGACGCTGTGCAGGCGCTCGCCGGTGTCGGCGTCGAACACCACCAGCGAATGGGTCGCCTTGGCGGTGGCGATCAGCCAGGTGCGGCCATCCTCGGTCGGCCAGGTGGCCAGCGAATCGAGTTCGTCGCGCGGATCCTCGGAAGACACGTAGCGCTCCGGCACCACCACGGCGGAGTCGGCGGTCGCGACAGGAGCGGGTGGAAGCGCCCTCGGTGCAGGCGTGGTGCAGGCCGCAAGAAACAGGGTTGCGGCAATGCTGAACAGGGCGGTTTTCGACATCGGCGAAGTATGCGGGAGGCAACGGAAGCGGGTCGACAGGCGGTCATCCCCTTTTTGAGAGTTCCATCGCTTCATGCCGATAAAGCGATTGACAAGGGCGAATCCTGCGGGCAACCTGTGCACTCCATCGAGACCGGCTGAGGGACAGGCCCGACGACGCCGGGGCAACCTGATGGAGCGCTTCCCTTGCGGGTGCGCTCGGTCGCGGTGCCAAATCCTGCGGGGACCTGTGCGTCCACCGGAAGATGGTTGTGGATCCTCCCTCGCGGTGGATGCGCACGCGCCGCCTTGCGGCCACTTCCGGCATGCCCCGCGTATTTCGATGGCCCTTTCCTGCCATCGGAACGCGCCAATGAGCCTCGTCGAAAGCCCTGCCGGGCAAACCCCCGTCCCGCACTTCCAGCCCTGTTTCGCACCGCCGGCCGAAGATCGTGTCGCCGCACCCGCGTTGCGCGGCCACGTCGACCTCGTGCTGCCGATGCGCCACGCCGGCGTGCGCAGCGTGCGCGTCGCCTTCGAGGTCGTCGGCGCGGCCAATGCGCCGGTGGTGCTGGTGGCCGGCGGCATCTCGGCGCACCGCCACGTCGCGGCCGGCGTGCAGTTCCCCGAGGCCGGCTGGGCGAATGACCTGGTCGGTCCCGGGCGCGCGCTGGATCCGGCACGCCGGCGCATCCTCTCGTTCGACTACATCGGCGCCGACGGCACGCTCGATGCGCCGATCGATCCGTCCGACCAGGCCGATGCGATCCGTGGCCTGCTCGATGCGCTCGACATCGATGCGCTGGACGCCGTCGTTGGTTATTCGTACGGGGCGCTGGTGGGATTGCAGCTGGCGGCGCGGCATCCGCTGCGCATCCGCAAGCTGGTTGCGGTCAGCGGCGCACACCGGCCGCATCCGTATGCGGCGGCCTGGCGCGCGCTGCAGCGCAAGGCAGTGGACCTGGGCCAGCTGCAGTGCGCGGACGGGCAGGGGCTGTCGCTGGCGCGACAGTTCGCCATGCTGTCGTACCGCACGCCGGAGGAGTTCGAGCAGCGCTTCGATGCCGCGCCCGAGCTCGTCCACGGCCGCGTGCGCGTTGCCGCCGAGGATTATCTCGATGCGGTTGGTGCCCGCTACGTCGGGCGCACGCCGGCCACCGCCTTCCGGCGCCTGTCCGAATCGATCGACCTGCACCGCGTGGATCCGGCGCAGGTGCGCATTCCCACCGTGGTGGTGGCGGTGGAGGGCGATCGGCTGGTGCCGCTGTCCGACGCCGTGGCACTGGTCGAGGGCCTGGGCACGCTGGGCAAGCTGCGCCTGCTGCGTTCGCCTTACGGCCACGACGCCTTCCTCAAGGAAACCGACCGCATCGACGCCATCCTGGCGGCCGCGCTGCGCGACAACGGAGACATCGCATGAGCTTCCACGACGCTTCCACCGACAGCACCTGCCTCGCTCCCGCCACCCGCGCGGTGCGCGCCGGCATCGACCGCGACGAGGCCTTCGGCGCGGTCACGCCGCCGCTGGTGCTGTCGAGCAACTTCAGCTTCGCCGGCTTCAACGACAAGCGCCGGTACGACTACACGCGCAGCGGCAATCCCACCCGCGACCTGCTGGGCGAGGCGCTGGCCGAACTCGAAGGCGGCGCCGGCGGCACCATCACCGCCACGGGGATGGCCGCGATCACCCTGGTGCTGCATGCGCTGCTGCAGCCGGGCGACCGCCTGGTCGTGCCGCACGACGGCTACGGCGGCAGCTGGCGATTGTTCAAGGCGCTGGCGGCCAAGGGAGCGTTCGAACTGGTGCTCGCCGACCTGACCGATCCGCGCGCGCTGGCCGCGGCACTCGAGCCTGCACCGAAAGTGGTGTGGATCGAGACGCCGTCCAACCCGCTGCTGCGCGTGACCGACCTGCGCTTCGTCATCGATGCCGCGCACCGCGCCGGCGCGCTGGCGGTGGTCGACAACACGTTCCTGTCGCCGGCATTGCAGGCGCCGATCACCGACTTCGGCGCCGACGCGGTGGTGCATTCGACCACCAAGTACATCAACGGCCACAGCGACGTGGTCGGCGGCGCAGTGGTCGCGCGCACGCCGGAACTGCACGAACGCTTCACGTGGTGGGCGAACTGTCTCGGCATCACCGGATCGCCGTTCGACAGTTTCCTCACCCTGCGCGGCCTGCGCACCCTGGACGCACGCCTGCGCGTGCACCAGGAAAACGCCGCCGCGATCGCCGCGCAGCTCGACGCGCACCCGGCGGTGGCGACGGTTTACTACCCAGGCCTGGCCACGCATCCGGGCCACGCGCTGGCATCGCGCCAGCAGAAGGGATTCGGCGCGATGCTCGGCGTCGAACTCGGTGGCGACGACGATGAGGTGCAGGAACTCGCGGTGCGCGCCTTCCTCGACGGCCTGCAGTGCTTCACCCTGGCCGAATCGCTGGGCGGAGTGGAAAGCCTGGTTGCGCACCCGGCGACGATGACGCACGCGGCGATGTCGCCCGAGGCGCGCGCCGAAGCCGGGATTTCCGACGGCCTGCTGCGGCTGTCGGTCGGCATCGAGGCGCTGGACGACCTGCAGGCGGATCTCGCCGCCGCGCTGGCGCGCGCACAGGCGGCGATCGACGGTGCCACGCGCAAGCGGGCCGTGCAGGTGGACGCGTGAACAACGTCGTCAATCTGCCGCTGTCGGCCGTCGCCGCCCGTCCGGTGCGATCGCCGCGCATCGCGCTGCTGGGCACCGGCAACGTCGGCGGCGCCTTCGTCGCGCGCTGCGACGCGCTGCGTGCGGCCGGCGTGGCGCTGCCGGCGTTCGCGTGGCTGTCGAATTCCCGCGCGCTCGAAGCCTGCGCCGATGGCACGCCCGGAGGCGCGCTCGAACGCCTGCGCGCCGCACCGGAACGCCAGGGCCCGTGGTCGCCGTGGGTGGAGGCCGAAGCGCTGCGCCGCGGCGACATCCTCGTCGATGCCAGCACCAGCGACCTGGTCGCCGGCTGGCACGGCGAATGGCTGGCGCGCGGCATCCACGTGGTCACCGCCAACAAGCTCGGCGCCGGTACCGATGGCGACCGCGCCCGGGCCGTCGTGCGCGCGCAGCGCGACGGCGATGCCCGCTACGGCGACGCCGCCACCGTCGGCGCCGGGCTGCCGCTGCTGCGTTCGATCCGCGAACTGCGCGCCGGCGGCGACCGCATCCATGCGATCGCCGGCGTGCTCTCGGGCTCGCTGGCATGGCTGTTCGATCGCTACGACGGGCGCCAGCCGTTCTCCGGTTTCGTGCGCGAGGCGCGCGACGCCGGCTACACCGAGCCCGATCCGCGCGAAGACCTGTCCGGCGAGGACGTGCGCCGCAAGCTGCTGATCCTGGCGCGCGCGGCCGGTGTCGCGATCGAAGCGCATGACGTGGCGGTGGAATCGCTGCTCACGCCGGCGCTGGCCGCGGCCGCGCGCGACGATGTCGACGACGCCCTGTTCGGCCTCGATGCGCCGCTGCGCACGCGCCATGCGCGGGCCAGCAAGGCGGGTGCGAAGCTGCGTTTCATCGCCCGCCTGCAATGCGGCGACGACGCCCGCATCCACGCCTCCGTGGGCCTGGAGGCGCTGGATGCGGGCGATCCGCTGGCTGCCGGCGCGGGCACCGACAACCGGGTCGCGATCTGGTCCGACCGCTACCGCGGCCAGCCGCTGGTGGTGCAGGGGCCGGGTGCCGGCGCCGGCATCACCGCCGCCGCCCTGCTGGACGACGTGTTGCGCATCGCGGGCGGGCCGTTGCGGGACGCATGAGAGCCAGCAGCCATCCGCGCCGCTTTATTCCAGCGCTTCAAGCAATGCCGCGTTGAAGCGCGCAGGCGCCTCGACCTGCGGCGAGTGTCCGAGATCCTTGAACTCCACCAGCCGCGAGTTGCGGATCAGCCGCGCCGCGCGCTTGCCGAGTTCGGGATAGTCGCCGAGTTGTTCGGCGAGCTCCGGCGGGGCGAGGTCGCGGCCGATCGCCGTGCGGTCGCGCTGGCCGATCAGCAGCGTGGTCGGCACGCGGATGCGCGGGAATTCGTAGACCACGGGCTGGTTGAAGATCATGTCCGATGCCAGCGCCTGGTCCCAGGCCACCGCCGCCTTGCCGGGACCGGCGTACATGCCGGCGAGCATCGTGACCCAGCGGTCGTATTCCGGTTTCCACTTACCGCCGTAATAGACCTTCTGCTGGTAGGCCTTGATGCCGTCGAAGCTGGTCTTGAGCTCGCCCGCGTACCAGGCGTCGACGTTGCGCCACGGCACGCCTTCGGCGCGCCAGTCCTCGAGCCCGATCGGGTTGACCAGTACCAGTTGCCCGGTGCCGTCCGGATACTGCAGCGCGTAGCGCGCGGCGAGCATGCCGCCCATCGAATGACCCACCACCACCGCGCGCGTGATCCCCAGCGACTGCAGCAGCGCGTGGGTGTTGTCCGCCAGCTGGCCGAGACTGAACTGGTAGCGGCGCGGCTTGCTCGACTTGCAGAAGCCGACCTGGTCGGGTGCGATGACGCGAAAACCGGCGCCGGTGAGCGCGGCGATCGCCGATTCCCAGGTCGCGGCGCAGAAGTTCTTGCCGTGCAGAAGCACCGCCGTGCGCCCGTTGGGCTCGGCGGTGGGCGCGACGTCCATGTAAGCCATCGACAGCTTCTGCTGCTGCGACTCGAATTCGAAGCGCTTCACCGGGTGCGGGTAGTCGAAGCCTTCGAGCTGCGGACCGTAGAAGGGCGGTTCCGCGGCAATGGCGGGCGCAGCGGCCAGGGCCATGGCGATGGCCGATGCGAGAAGGGGCGTGTAGCGCATGATGGATTCCGGGAGCGGACCGCGTCGAGGATAGGGACGACGGCGCCGTGGGGCCGTGAAAGGCGGAATCGACCGACCTCTCAGCACTCGATGACGTTCACCGCCAGGCCGCCGCGCGAGGTTTCCTTGTACTTGTCCTGCATGTCGCGGCCGGTGTCGCGCATGGTCTTGATGACCTTGTCCAGGCTGACCTTGTGCTTGCCGTCTCCGCGCAGCGCCATGCGCGAGGCGTTGATCGCCTTCACCGCGCCCATCGCGTTGCGCTCGATGCACGGGATCTGCACCAGGCCGCCGATCGGGTCGCAGGTGAGTCCCAGGTTGTGTTCCATGCCGATCTCGGCGGCGTTCTCGATCTGGCTGGGATTGCCGCCCAGCGCCGCGGTGAGTCCTGCAGCCGCCATCGAACACGCGACGCCCACCTCGCCCTGGCAGCCGACTTCGGCGCCGGAAATGCTGGCGTTTTCCTTGTAGAGGATGCCCACGGCCGAGGCGGTGAGCAGGAAGTCGAACACGCCCTGTTCGTTCGAACCCGGGATGAAGCGATCGTAGTAGCGCAGCACCGCGGGCAGGATGCCGGCCGCGCCGTTGGTGGGTGCGGTGACGACGCGTCCGCCGGCGGCGTTCTCCTCGTTGACGGCGAGTGCGTAGAGGTTGACCCAGTCGAGCGTGGTCAGCGGGTCGCGCATCGCCGCCTCGGGCTTGGCCGACAGTTCCGCGTACAGCGCCGGCGCGCGGCGCGACACGTGCAGACCGCCGGGCAGGGTGCCGCCCTGGGCGATGCCGCGGTTGATGCACGACTGCATCGCTTCCCAGATCTCGCGCAGGCCGGCCCGGACTTCGTCCTCGCTGCGCCAGGATTTTTCGTTGGCCATCATCAGCTGCGCGATGCTCAGGCCGTGCTCGCGTGCCTGGGCCAGCAGTTCGTCGCCGCTGTGGAACGGGTAGGGCACCGGCGTGGTGTCGGCGACGATGCGGTCTTCCGCCGCTTCGTCCTGGTTGACCACGAAGCCGCCGCCGACCGAGTAGTAGTCGCGCGTTGCCACGACCTCGTCGTTGGCGTCGAACGCGGTGAAGCGCATGCCGTTGGTGTGGTACGGCAGCTTCTGGCGCTTGTTCATCACCAGGTCGCGCTTCTCGTCGAAGGCGATGGCGTGCGTGCCGCCGAGCAGCACCCGCTTCTCGCCGCGGATGCGTTCGAGCGCGGTGGGGATGACGTCGGGGTCGATCCGGTTCGGCCAATGGCCTTCCAGGCCCATCAGCACCGCCTTGTCAGTGCCGTGGCCGCGGCCGGTCAGGGCCAGCGAACCGAAGACTTCGGCGCGGATGCGCGCCACGTCCTGCAGCCGCCCGGCGTCCTGCAGCCAGTGCTCGACGAATCGCGCCGCGGCGCGCATCGGCCCGACGGTGTGCGAGGAACTCGGCCCGATGCCGATCTTGTAGAGGTCGAAGGTGCTGACAGCCATGCGGGTATTCTATGCCGCCAACCGTCCGGGCTGCCGCTTCCTGCCATGAACGTTCCCGCCTCGAACGCCGTTCCCGGCCTGCAGCTGATCCAGCGGGACGATTGCCCGCTGTGCGACCAGGCCCTGGCCGTGCTCGCCGCCGCCCACGCGCCGGAGTTCGACAGCGTCTGGATCGACGGCGTCGACGCGCTGGAAGCCGCCTACGGGGTGCGCGTCCCGGTGCTGCGTGATACGGTCAATGGCGCTGAACTGGACTGGCCATTCGATGCCGACCGTGTCCGCGCCTGGTTGTCGCAAGCGCAACAGGGCGCGCCGAAATAGGGGCACGCTCGAATAGGGGCACGCCCTAGTCGCATCGTTAACGCCGTGGTGGCGATACTGGCCGGGTTCGCGGCAACACAGCGCCGCGCCAGGAGCACCCCGATGCGAAGCAGACTGATGCCGAGCCTCCTTTCCCTTCTCTTCTTGGGCACAATTTTCATGAACAGCAGCCAAGCCGCAGATGGCATCCACACTCCGGAAAAGGGCAGCAGCGAACGCCAGCAGCTCCTCGATACGGCGCGCGCGCCGGTGAAGCAGAAGCTCGGGCGCGACGTGCGCTTCGCCGTCGAGCAGATCCGCATCGGCGAGGGCTGGGGGTTCGTGTATGCGCGGATGCAGGACGAAAACGGCACCGTGATCGACTACGCCGGCACCCCGCTCGCGGACGCCGCCAAGCAAGGCTACGTCTCGCCCGACTACGTGGCCCTGCTGCAGCGCGTGGACGGCCATTGGGAACTGCGCGCCGACGCGATCGGCCCGACCGACATGGTGTGGCTGGCGTGGCCGGAGAAGTACGGCGCACCGCACGCGCTGTTCGAGGAATGACGTCGCACCGGCAGGCCCGGTGACGCACCAGGAACGGCCGCGCACGCGGCCGTTCGCATGTTCCGCGATGCGCCTCCTCCCGGGTCATTGCCGTTGCCCGTGTAGGCCCATGTAGGAGCGGCTTCAGCCGCGAGCTTTCCCCGACGCCCGGGCCATTCCTTCGAGAAGTCGCCGATCCGCCAGCCGCGAAAGCGCGCGGATGAAGATGGACTTGCCGCAGGCGGCTTTTGCGTCCTGTCGTTCAGGAGTTTGCGGCTGAAGCCGCTCCCACAGGAAAGCGAACGGGTGATCACCTGCGCGGCCCATCGTGCATGCCGGAACGAACGAACGGCCGCTTGCGCGGCCGTTCGTCCATGGCCCGGGGGGCCGGGCCGACAGGCAACGACGATTGGGGGCGTCGTCGCCTGCCATCCCTGGGGGGATCAGGGAGGCGACAGGTAGTAGGCGTTGCCGTACGGGTTGCCGTAGCTGACCTGCTGCGAGCCGTCGGGGTTGATGTTGTTCGACCCGATCAGCTTGACGTTGCCGTTGTTGTTGCTGGCCACCAGTTCCACGTGGCCGCCGTAGTTGAGGATGCACACGTCGCCGGGCTTGGCCTGCGACGCCGGGACGACCTTCCAGCCCTCCGCCTTGAGCCTGCTGGCGGTGCCGGCCACGGTGTTGTCGTGCCAGTTGATCATGCCGGCCTTCTGCAGCACGGCGGTGACGAAGTTGGCGCAGTTGACGTTGTTGGGCACCCACGATTCCATCGGCAGCTCGCCGCTGCGCTTCAGGTCCGAGGCATTGCGGCCGAGGAATTTCTGGGCGATGTCGACCACGTCGCCGTTGCCGTCGCCCGAAGGACCTGACGGTCCGGAGGGGCCCGACGGGCCGGAAGGTCCGCTCGGGTCGGCCGGGCCGGTGGAGCTGCCGCCCGGGATGCTCAGCTGCTGGCCCGGGTAGATCAGGTTCGGGTTGCTGACCTGCGGGTTGGCATTGATCAGCGACGACAGCGTGACGCCGTTGCGCGCGGCGATGCCGGACATGTTGTCGCCACTTTGCACGGTGTAGGTGCCGCCACCGTCGCCGGAGACCTTGATGGCCTGGCCCGGGTAGATCAGGTTCGGATTGCTGATCTGCGGGTTGGCCGAGAGCAGGGCATCGAGCGACATGCTGTGGCTCGCGGCGATCTGCGACAGCGTGTCGCCGCTTTGCACGGTGTAGCTGCTGCTGGTGTTGCCACCGCCCTTGTCACCGCCACCCTTGCCTGGATCGGTCGGGCCGGACTTGTCCGGGATCGCCGAACCGCCTTCATCGATGTTGCCGTCCACGCGCCCGCGCACCGCGTTCGCGGCTTCGCCTGCGGTGATGCGGCCATCGTTGTTGCGGTCCAGCCCGCTGTTCCACTTGTAGGCGCTGCTGCCGCTGGACCACAGCGTGGAGTTGGGATCGGACTTGGGCGAGCCGTACAGCACCGAGGTGTACACGCCCTCGAGCGTGGACAGCTTGCCGTTGTGCGCGCCGGCGCGCTGCATGAAGTACTTCTCGACGTACTGCAGCTGGTCGACCGAGCTCATCTTCGACAGCGCGGAAGTGCTCGTGCCCAGCTCGGAGGCCGTGTTCGGCATGAACTGGATCAGGCCGGTCGCGCCGCTGCCTGCGTTGTTCTTCTGCCCCGGCGAGAAGCTGCCGCCGGTCTCGAAGCTCATCACCGCCAGCAGGTACTCGGGCTTGGTGCCCAGGCGCCCGGCCATGTCCTCGACGCCCTTGATGAAGGCCGGGGTCACGTTGGGATTGCCCTGCACGCCGGAGATGCGGTTGTAGTCGAACTTGCCGCCACTGGTGGAAGGCGTATCGGTGGCCGGCGCGCTGCTGTCGGTGCCGCTGGTCGAACCGGCCCCCGTGTTGCCGCCGCCCGGGATGTCGATCCGGTCGCCGGGATAGATCAGGTTGGCGTTGTGGATCTGCGGATTGGCCGCCAGCAGTGCCGACACCGAAACGCCGTTTTGCTTGGCGATGGCCGACAGCGTGTCGCCGTGCTGGACGGTGTGGCTGGCCTGCGTGCTGGGCAGGGCGGCGTTTGACTGGGAAGAGACGGGCGAAATGCTCATCGATGCTCCTTGCGCTCGCGGAATGTGAGGCTTGAGCTCCCCCCGTGCTCGAGCTGGACCGATTGCAACACCGCGCCATCGCGCCGGCCATCCGGGGCGTGCCCTACCTAGGGTCGCTCCCGGGTTGAGCATTGATGTGGGCCAGATGGACACCGCCTGCCGTCACGAATCGCGACCGGAAACGCCATCACGGTGGATGGCCCGGCTGCGGCGAAGCGTGTTTTCGATCGGCTCTTGCCCTTTCGCTGTCGCAGCCTGCGCGGCCTGGCTTCGCCGCCTTGCCGCCGCGACCCTGGCGCCGCTATTGCACCGGCTTGAACACCACCTTCGTGCTCACCGCGACTTCGTTGGGAATGGTCGCCGTATCCGACCAGTCGCCACCGCCGACGCCGAAGTCCAGCCGCTTCACCGTCGCCTTGCCCGCCAGCACTGGAGCGGCGCCCGGGGTCCAGGTGAAGGTCAGCGTGACCGGCTTGCTCACGCCGCGCAGTTCCAGCGTGCCGTCGGCGGCGTA
The DNA here is from genome assembly GCF_052044325.1 of Luteimonas sp. 22616. Classification (NCBI taxonomy): domain Bacteria; kingdom Pseudomonadati; phylum Pseudomonadota; class Gammaproteobacteria; order Lysobacterales; family Lysobacteraceae; genus Luteimonas; species Luteimonas sp. 22616. The sequence continues at coordinate 2,090,407 of NZ_JBQEMW010000001.1, read as the reverse complement.
CTTGTCGCCGCCGAGGCTGCGGAATCCGGCCGCGCGGTAACGCGCCTGCGCGAATTTCGCGACGTTGAAGAAGTCGGCGCCGCGCAGGGTGGTGTCGCGGTCGTTGTTGCCGGTGTTCGCGCCGGCCAGCGGAATGGTGACGTCGAGCTTGCCGGCGGGCAGGTCGGCCGGGTCGAAGCTCAGCTTCGTCGAGAAGCCGGGGAACGTGCCGGTGAACACCTCGCCGTCGTACTTGGTGGCGAACACGAGGGTCGAACCGGCGTCCTGCACGTAGTCGGCGGCGGACGCGGGCGCGGCGGCCATCAGCGCGACGAGGGTGGCGGCGACGGCGGCGGGCGTGGTGAGCTTGTGCGACATGGGGGACTCCTGGGGCAGGCACCGTGGGAGCGGCATGGCCGCTCCCACAAGATGGTTGGATGATGTTGCGGGGCGGCTTAACCCGCGCTGGAACCGCTGCGCGCGCGCCGCCTCGGCAGCATGCGCGACAGCGTGGCGTCGTTCTGGAAGATGTGGTGGTAGAAAGCCGCCGCCGCGTGCAGCGCGACCAGCGCCACCAGCACCCAGAACAGCAGCTCGTGGGCGTCGTGCGACAGCTCGCTGAGTCCTTCGTTCGGCCCCGACAGCTTCGGCACCAGCACCAGGCCGAACCACCGGAACGGGCGCAACCCGCTGGCCGAGTCGTACAGCCAGCCCGACAGCGGCATCGCCAGCAGCAGCGCGTACAGCAGGAAGTGAGTCAGCGAGGCGATGCGCGCCTGCCAGGTGGGCGTGCCCGGCACCGGCCGCGGCGCGCCGGCGTACAGCCGCCAGCCGATGCGCACCAGCACCAGCGCCAGCACGGTGATGCCCACCGACTTGTGCATCGTGTACACCCAGAAATACTTCGGCGTCTTCGGCAGTTCGCCCATCGTCAGGCCGACGATCGCCAGCATCAGGACCAGCAGCACGATCAGCCAGTGCAACAGCTGGCTGACGGGGCCCCAGCGGTCGGCGGAGTTCTTCCAGGTCATGGCGTCGGGTCCTGTGTCGGCGTCGTGGGTGCTTTGCTGGAAGCGTCTTCGGCGGCAGGGTCTTCGGGTACTGGCACCGGTGCGGGCGCGTCGGGCATCGTTTCCGCGTCGCCGTCGCGCAGCAGCTGCGCTTCGGCCTCGATGCGCAACGCGACGCTGTCTCCGATCACCGTCGGCCATGCATCGATGCCGAAGGCCTTGCGGCTGATCGTGGTGGTCGCCGAGAACCCGATGGTGCGGCGGAACGGCGGCAGCGGATAACGCTTGACCTGGTTGAACGCGACGTCGAGTTTCACCTCGCGCGCCACCCCGCGCAGGGTCAGCGTGCCGAACACGCTGGCGTGGGTGGCGTCGATCGGGTCGACCCGTGTCGAGGTGAAGCTGGCGACCGGATGGTCTTCGCCATCGAGCAGGTTGCGCCCGAGCGCCGCCCGGTTCCACTTGTCGTCGCCCAGGTCGAGCCGCGCCAGCGGCACGCTGACCTCGACCCGCGCGCTGTTCCAGTCCTCGGGATCGAACACCAGCGTCCCGGTGCTGCCCGACACCGTGCCGATCGCCTGCGAATAACCCGCGTGCGAAAGCTCGAACATCACCCGCGTGTGCACCGGATCGATCGCGTAACGTCCGGCCTGTGCAAACACCGTTGCCGGCGCGGCGAGCAGCACCAGCAGCAGCGCGACCTGCAGGCGACCGGCGTGCGGCGCGAGGCAGGACGCAAACCGGGACGCGAACCGGAAAACAGGGGCCATGGCGGCGATTGGCAGGAGCATGGGGGGATTCTAGGGGCATGCGGCCCGCCGTGGCCGTTCACCTTGCGCCAGGTCGGCCTTGCATGCGCAACGCTGCGTTGCGAGGATTCCCCGGGCGCGGGGAGCGCGCGCCGGGGGAGGGAACCATGCTGCGCACATTGATCGTGCTGCCGCTCGTATTGCTGCTCGCACTGCTGTCCGCCGCCGGCACCGCCCGCGCCGCCGTGCCCGAAACGCCGCGCTTCCGCATTATCGGCGCCGCCCAGGGCCTGCCGTCCACCGACTTCTTCGGGATCGCCCGCGACCGCGACGGCTACATCTGGATCGCCACCGGCGACGGCCTGGCGCGCTACGACGGGCTGGAAATGCGCGTCTGGCGCCACGAGCCCGGCGACCCGCAGTCGCTGCCCGGCAACAACGTCCAGTTCGTCCACATCGACGGACGCGACCGTGTCTGGGTGGCCACCGAGAACGGTGGCCTGAGCGTGCTCGGCCGCGACCGCACCGGCTTCCGCCACATCCGCAAGGCCGACCACCCGCAGATGGGTAGCGACGACGTGTTCGCCATCGCCAGCCATGGCGACGACATCTGGTTCGGCAATTACGAGGGCGGCCTGCACCACCTCGCGCCCGATGGCCGCATCACTCGCTACGCACACGACGACAACGATCCCGACAGCCTGCCGTCGAACACCATCATGTCGCTGGCGTTCGCGCGCGATGGCACGCTGTGGATCGGCAGCCGCGCCGGCGTGGCGAAGTTCGAAGGCGGCCGCGTCCATCGCGTCGCGATGCCGATGGACGAAACGCCGCTGCTGTATTCGGCAACGCTGGTCGGTGACGACCTGTGGGTCGGCACCGCGCAGGGCGTGTACGTGCTCGGCGCCGATGGCCGCTGGTCGCAGCCCGAATGGACGCCGATGTTCGAGCGCCCCAACGCCCTGATCCAGATCGCGCGCGATGACGACGGCGCGTACTGGCTCGGCAGCCAGCGCGGCCTGTGGCGCGTCTTGCCCGGGCAGGTGCCGGTGCCGGTGCCGCTGGGCGGGCCGGGCATCGTCAAGACGATCTCGGCGCTGTTGCGCACCGACGACGGTGCGTTGTGGGTACCGATCGCCGGTGCGGGCCTGGGCTACCTGCGTTCGGACTGGCGCTCGGTCGCCCAGTTCTCGCGCGCCGGCGGCGTGCTCGAGGGCGAGTTCTACCGCGCCGTGGCGCCCGCGCACGGCGGCGGCGTGTGGCTCGGCGCCTACAACGGCCTGGTCGAGCACATCGATGCCGAGGGCGAGATCTCCGGCTTCGGCGACGACGTGCACGACCGCCTGCGCAACGTGCGCATGTACGCGATCGCCCAGGACCTGGACGGCCACCTGTGGCTCGGCGCCAGCGGGAGCCTGCTGCGGCTGTCGTCGGACGGCGCCATCGACGAATGGAACCGCAGGCGCGAAAGCGACCGCATCCTGCCCGGCTACGTCGACCTGCTGCGCGTCGCCCCCGACGGCAGCCTCTGGCTGTCCAATCAGGGCGGCGGCATCCAGCAGCGCAACCCGGCCAACGGCGCGGTGATCCATGCCTGGCCGGCCGGCCAAGGCGATGGCGTCGGCAACGGCGAAACCGAGGAGCTGGCGTTCGCGCCCGGCAGCGGCGAACCCTGGATTGCCGGCGCGCAGGGACTGGCGCGCCTGGATGCCGCCAGCGGCCGCTTCGCGCCGGTGCCGGCCATGGCGGGCGCGAAGGTGTTCGCCTTCGCCTTCGACGGCCCCGACGCGCTGTGGCTGCAGCGCTTGTCCGGCCTGGAGCGCTACGAGCGCAGCAAAGGCCAGTGGCAGCGCACCGCCAGCGTAGGCGTCGAGGCCGGCCTGCCATCGGTCGGCGCCGCCGGCCTGCGCGTCGACGCGCAGCACCGGGTCTGGATGTCCACCACTCGCGGCCTGTTCCGCTGGACGCCCTCGACCCGGCGGCTGCGTCAGTACGGCGTGCAGCAGGGCATCGGCAGCCAGGAATTCCTCGACCGCGCCATCGCCATCACCGAGGAGGGCATGCTCGCCGCCGCCACCGCCGACGGCGGCGTGGTGCTGGTCGACACCCTGGCCACCGAGCCCGCACCGACCACGCCGACGCTGCGCCTGGATTCGTTCGCGGTGCGTCGCGACGGCCGCTGGCAGCCGGTGCCGTTGCAGCCGGCGATGTCGCTGTCGCCGAGCGAACACGAGTTCACCGTGCGCGCGCGCCTGCTGGCCTACGACGACCCCGAGTCCAACCACTACTGGTCGAAGCTCGAAGGCTTCGACAGCGACTGGGTGCAGCAGGGCGCCAGCGGCGAACGCAGCTTCAGCGGCCTGCCCGCCGGCAAGTACACGCTGCGCATGCGTGCGGCCGACGCCGCCGGCGGCGCCGCGCGCGAGCAGGTGCTCAAGCTCACCGTGCGGCCGCCCTGGTGGCGCACCGCCTGGGCGCGCACGGCCTTCGTGCTGGCCGCGCTGTTGCTGCTGTGGAAGAGCGCCACCGACTACCGCCATCGCCTGCGCCGCCGCAACGCCTGGCAGATGGCCAAGCACCAGCGCGAAGTCGCCGAACAGGCCTCGCTGGCCAAGAGCCGCTTCCTCGCCACCCTCGGCCACGAAGTGCGCACGCCGATGACCGGCGTGCTCGGCATGAGCGAACTGCTGCTGGGCACCGAACTCGATCCCCGCCAGCGCGGCTATACCGAGTCGATCCGCAACGCCGGTGACCACCTGATGCGGCTGGTCAACGACGCCCTCGACCTGGCCCGGATCGAAGCGGGCAAGCTCGAACTCGATACCCGCCCGTTCGACCTGCATGCCCTGGTCGGCGACGTGGTTGCGCTGATGGCACCGGTCGCACGCAAGCGCGGCCTGCGCTTCGAACAGTCGCTGGCCGCCGACACCCCGCGCTGGGTGCGCGGCGACGCCGTGCGCCTGCGCCAGATCCTGCTCAACCTGCTCGGCAACGCGATCAAGTTCACCGACCACGGCGAAGTCGCGCTGCGCGTGCAGCCGCACGCCGACGGCCTGCGCGTGGTGGTCGGCGACACCGGCCCCGGCCTCAACGACGAACAGAAGCAGCGCCTGTTCCGCCGCTTCGAACAGGCCGAAGGCGCCCGCACCGCCGCCCGCTACGGCGGAAGCGGACTGGGCCTGGCGATCTGCCAGGAACTGGCCGACGCCATGGGCGGCCGGATCGTCGTCGACAGCGCGCCGGGGCAGGGCACCCGCTTCACCGTCGACCTGCCACTGCCCGCCACCGCCGCCCCGGCAACGGTCGCCGCCACCCGCGCCGCCAGCGGCAGCACCGCGCCCGGCCCCCTGCACCTGCTGCTGGTCGAAGACGACCCCACCGTGGCCGAAGTGGTCACCGGCCTGCTGCGCGCCCAGGGCCACACCGTGGTCCACGCCGCCCACGGCCTGGCCGCGCTGTCGGAAGTGGCCGCTCACCGCTTCGACCTCGCCCTGCTCGACCTCGACCTGCCCGGCCTCGACGGCCTCGCCCTGGCCCGGCAACTGCGCGCCGGCGGCTTCACCCAACCGCTACTGGCCGTCACCGCCCGCGCCGACCCCGACGCCGAGCCCCAGGCCACCGCCGCCGGCTTCGACGGCTTCCTGCGCAAACCCGTCACCGGCGACATCCTCGCTGACGCCATCACCGCACTGCTGCCCACAGCGTCCGCCGCCACCCCCGCATGACGCCCCGCCTCCCGCTCCCGTAGGAGCGGCGGAAGCCGCGAGCTTCAACTCCCTCCCCTGCGAAGGCAGGGGGTGAGGAAGGCCGCTTGCGAGCCATTGGCTCGCGGCCTGACGAACGCCATCGAGCTGTGCTCGATGGCCGGGCGGGTTGGGGAGGGGTGCCTTCAGCAGCACCGCAATCCGTGGCCCCCTCCCCACCTCCCCCTGCCGTCGCAGGAGGAGGGGCCAAACCAGAAGCACGCGCCCAAAGCCACTCCCACAAGGATCACCAAGCCCCCATCTAGGAAAACTTCTCCCCCACCCCCGATTCCCCGCCTCCCGCGACTACCATTCGCCCTCTTGTCGAGCGTTGCGCCGGCCGCCCGCGCCCTTGCGGGATCGCCAGGCCCACCGCACGCCAAGCGCAAGACCAGGGGGGAACGCATGACCACACTGTCCGACCGCTTCAGCCGCGCCGTCGACTACGCCCGCATCGCCCACGCGCGCCAGCTGCGCAAGGGCACCTACGTCCCGTACCTGAGCCACGTGCTCGGCGTCGCCGCGCTGGTGATCGAATTCGGCGGCAACGAAGACCAGGCCATCGCCGCGCTGCTGCACGACACCATCGAAGACTGCGGCCAGGCCCACGAAGCCATGATCCGCGCCCTGTTCGGCGAGGCCGTCGTCGACATCGTCATCGCCTGCACCGACGTCTCCGCCGAAGCCCGCGCCGCCGACGCCAACCCCGAGGTCGCCCGCAGCAACTGGTACGACCGCAAGCGCGCCCACCTCGCCAACACCATCGACGCCGACGACAATGTCCTGCTCGTCAGCGCCTGCGAAAAACTCCACAACGCCCGCGCCATCGTGCAGGACCTCGAAAACCCCGCGATCGGGCAGGCCGTGTTCGACCGCTTCAACGGCGGCCGCGAAGGCACGCTGGGCTATTACCAGTCGCTCGCCCACGTCTTCGCCACCCGCAACGTCGTCGTCGCCACCGAATTCGACACCGCCGTCGGGCGCATGCACGAACTGGCCGGCCACACGCCGCGCATGCCACTGCGGTTGCCGGAAGACATCGAACGGGCGCGCGCCATGGGTTGCCATTGACGTCCAGCGCCTGGCAGATCGACCCCGAAACCTTGCTCGGCCTGGACAGCGCCAACGTCGGTTACGTCATCGTCAACCTCACCTCCCGCGACAGCGACACCTCGGTGCGCAAGAACCTCAACACCGGCGAAGCCATTGCGTACACCAGCGCCAGCGGCGAGGCCTGCAAGATCGCGTTGCACACGATCAACAATGCGCGGCCGGGGAGTGCTTCGTTTTCGAGAATTTGTCGCGCAGGGGGGTTGAGTTTGTGGTGTTTCGATGTGCTAACGGATGTCTGCAAACGACCCAAAGCGGACATTTGCCCGCAGTGAAATCCGGATTTGGCACATTCGACTGATCTGTTTCCAGCATCAAGCCGGAGGCATACTCAACATCCACGCGGGCGACAGGTAATGAAGCCTCGCCCTGCGGTTTGAAGATCACCGCTCAACTTTGGAGGAGCTCGAGTGACTGCTTCGGCTAGTGCCCCTAAGCCAAGTGGCGTACGCGTGACGGAGGTCCGGGTGTCGAACTTTCGTTCGTTAACCAACGTCGCCGTGGAGTTGGATGATCTGACCGTTCTGGTAGGCGCCAACAATGCCGGAAAGACCAGCTTTCTGGAGGCGATCTATGCGGCGGTAGGCGCTGGTCGAAAGAGCTTAGGACAAGACGATATCCATATCGGCCCGAGCGAAGCCGTCGCCCCGCAACATCGCGTGGCCACGATAGACATCCTCGTTCGCCCCTTCGACGCCGACGGCAAGCGGATGGATACATTCCCGGCCGGAAGTTACTGGACGTCGCTGTGGGGAACTGGCATCTCGCAAGACATCGACTTCCATGATTTCATGGCGTTCCGCACAACGCTTGCGTGGAACCCCGCCAAGGGGGACTACGTGCTGGAGCGCAAGTTCCTGACTGAATGGAAGACGCCTGCAGACTGGCTGACGGCTAAGGCATCTACAGAAGGAGTTGGCGGCGAGCAACTGGAACACGTCGCCCTCCATTACATCGACGCGAAGCGCGATCTGGAGGACGATCTGCGCCGCCAAGGCTCTTTCTGGCGGCGACTGACCGACAACTTGGGCTTGGCCGACCCCGACATTCAAGCCTTCGAGAAGATCTTGTCGGATCTCAATGACGGCATGGTGGCCAAGAGCCCGGTGCTGCAGCACTTGCGGTCCAATCTATCGGACATGTCGTCCGTAGTCAGTGCCGACAGCGCCGCCGTGGACATCACGCCGGTGGCGCGTCGTTTGCGCGATCTCTCCAAGGGGGTGGATGTTACCTTCGCCACCACTGGTGCACAGGCATTCCCGCTGTCGAAGCACGGCATGGGCACGCGGAGTTTGGCCTCTCTGCTCGTGTTCCGAGCCTTCATGTCGTGGCGGTACGCCTTGGCCGAGCAGGAAGGGGATCAGACGCATTCGCTGCTCGCCCTGGAGGAGCCCGAATCGCACCTGCACCCCCAGGCTCAACGGGCACTCTTCGCACAGATAAAGTCGATTCCGGGCCAGCGCATCGTCAGTACCCATTCGCCCTACTTCGCCGGTCAAGCCAAGCTGAGCGAGCTGCGATTGTTTACCAAGCACGCCGGCGTGACCCGAGCCGAACGTCTCCAAATTCAAGCTCTGACGGCAGACGATGTGCGCAAACTTGAACGCACGGTAATCGCCTCGCGCGGAGATCTGTTATTTGCTCGCGCGGTGATTCTGTTCGAGGGCGACACCGAAGAACAGGCGTTTCCTCTGTGGGCCCATGCGTACTTGGGAGCATCGGCGCACGAGTTGGGTTTCAGCTTCGTCGGCGTGGGAGGGACGGACTACTTCCCCTTCATCTGGCTGGCGCAGAGCTTCGGCATCCCTTGGTATGTCTTCTCCGACGGGGAGGACAAGCCCGTTGCGAAGCTCAAAGCAGACGCCAAGCGCGCTGGCATCGACGATATCACCGCATACGACAACCTGGTGGTCATCCCCAACAAGCTGGATCTCGAAGCGCACCTGATCAGCGAGGGCTACTTGGACGCGTTCGAGACTGCAATCTCGAGCTATGCGGGCCCGACTGCCTTGGACGATTACATCGCCAGGCTGCATGGTAAGGAAGGCAAGAAAGTCGACAACATCGTGCAGATTCGTAACTACTCGGGGGCGGAAGGCCGGAAGCGCGCGGCGCTTGACATGATCAGTGACAAGAAGACGCGCTACGCTACACCCTTGGCGAGCGCGATCTTGACGCTCGCGGAGCCGGAACGCCGGGTCCCCAAACTGGTCGCGAAGCTTCTCGATGTTGTCGGCAAGAAGTTCGGCCTCAAGGCGGTCGACGTAACCAAGCTTGGCCTTCATTAGTGGAGAGTCTGATGTCAACGGTACGCCTTTCTCAGCGGCAGCGTCAGGTTGTCGACTTTGGCGATGGTGCGCTCGCCGTGATCGCCGGTCCGGGCTCGGGCAAGACCCGGGTTCTCACCGAACGCATCCGACGTCTGCTCACTCAGGTGCCGGGCCACTTCCGTGTGCTGGCACTAACCTTCACCAACAAAGCGGCAAAGGAGATGACGGACCGGTTGAGTGACTTGGCGGAAGCTCGCAAACGCGCCTTCATCGGCACCTTGCACGGATTCTGCGTGGACGTTCTGGCCGATCGCGGCAAGCACATCGGGCTTACGACAATGCCCCAGATCTTTGAGCATTACGCTGATCGCAAACAAATTCTCGCGCAGGTCGTGGAGCAGGATCCCTACCTCAGGAATGAGCTGTCGCACCTGCCACCCAAGGACCAGGGCCAACAGATAGATGCGTGGTTGAAGGGCATCGCGCACATCAAGGCACACCCGCTGACGATGTCCGCCAGCAGCATCGACGACCCAGTTGTTCAGCGCGTCTACGAAGGCTACAACTCGGGCCTGCAAGCGTGTAACGCCTGCGACTTTGATGACCTGCTTTTGTATACCTACCAACTCTTCTCTGAACTCCCGCAGGTTGCTGATTTGTATCGGCGCGTCTATGGCTACGTCTGCGTGGACGAAGCGCAGGACCTCAACGAAGCGCAGTACGCGGTCATCCGCGCTTTGGCTGGAGACTCCCTCCGCAACATCGTGTTGGTCGGCGATCCGAATCAGTCGATCTATGGATTTAACACGTCGAGCCCGAAGTATTTAACGGTCGATTTTAAGTCCGACTTCAACGCCACAGAAATTCGCCTCGATGAGAACTATCGATCCTCGCGATCCGTGGTGCGGGTCGCTCAAGCGCTCGATCCAACCTACAAGGTCGCGGGCCAACTGGCAGTGGAGGGGTCCGCACGGCTCATCGTTGGCGCCGACGAAGTCAACGAAGCGGAGCAAGTAGTCAATGAGTTGGTTCGCTTAATGAGCGCTGGGCATCCCGACGTTGAAGGGCCGCTTACCCCAAATAGCTTCGCCATCCTCGGTCGCACCCGCTTTGCCTTGCTCAACGTGGAGCGACAGATGACAGACCGTGGACTGCCCTATTACAAGCGACTGAGCGTCACCCACGAGAATGAGTCGAGCGTGACGGACGATTTTCAGCTAGTGCTTAGGATCCTGAGCAATCCGAAGGACGGTTTGCACCTGGCTGCGATCTGTAAGCGTTGGAACTTCCCTAAGCCCGCAGCGGTTCTGGATAGTGCCGAACAAGTCCTCGAGCTTGTTCGCTCGATGGCCAGCTCGAAGGGCTCTCCTGCCTGCACGGCGGTTGCCGATGCGATTGCGGCCGTTCACGAGACCAGTCAGCGCCGCTTGGACTTCATGCCGGCTTTCAAGGCGCTCGAAGACTATGCCGACAAGCTCGCCGAAACTGACAAACGCCCCATCCGCGAAGACGTCGCAGTGCTTCGTCAAGAGTGGGATCACTTCCTGCGCTCAGAGGGCGCGCGCGCGCGTACGCTGCAAGGTTTCCTTAGCAACATTGCGTTAGGAACCTCCGGCCAAGCCGGCCGTGAGGGAGTGGCTCTGCTGACGGTCCACTCGTCGAAGGGTCTGGAGTTCGATGTGGTCTTTGTCGTGGGCATGGCCAAGGGAGTGTTCCCCGACTATCGCGCGACGACTCGGAAGCAGCAGGACGAGGAACGCCGGAACGCCTTCGTGGCGGCGACGCGGTCCAAGCGCCTGCTGTATCTGTCATACCCAAGGCAACGGGTAATGCCTTGGGGTGATGTTTGGCAATCTGATCCCTCACCATTCATCGTTGCGACTGGAGTCCACTAACAAAGCCGTGAGGGCGTGTTGCTAGGGGCAGGGATCGCTCAGCTGGCTTGCATGGAATCGGATTCCAGTGTCCGCTTCTGGCCGGAAGCCGTCATTCCGGCGCACTGGCGGCGATGCCAATCGCCCGACGAAAGTACTGCTTCGTATCAGCATCCGTGCAGAACACGTAACACCCCTTCATCCCGCGGGTCATCAGCGTGCGGTAGGTGTTCCGGATGATCCTGTCGAGCCGGGTGCGGGTTTCTTCCGGCTCCGACTTCATCCGCTTCTTGTAGCCGCGGATCGACCGGTCCTGTTTCGACCGGTTCTCCGGCGACGTCACCAGTTGTCCGTCGCGGACCAGCAGGTCCGGGCCGATGATCACGCCGACGTAGTCCAGTTCCAGGCCCTGGCAGGTGTGGATGCAGCCGACTTCGTCGATCGAGTCCGGGGCGATCAGCCAGAGGCTGCCGTCGCGGTCGAGGTTCCACTGCTTCCGGTAGTCATGCTCGTCGAGGACGATGTCGTAGGCCTCGGGGTCCTTCCTGCTTTTCCAATCCCAGCAGTAGCCGGCCACCACTCGTGACTTGTTGTTGGCCTGGTTGCGTTGTGCGATCAGCGCGTGCAGTTCGACGGGAGAGTCGACGACGCGGAAGTCGAAGGCGTCTGGGTCGAAGTCGGCATTGGCAGTGTCGCGGATGCCGAGCGTGCGGTCGAGCCAGGCGAGGTAGCCATCGGAGCCGTTGCAGCGGAATTGCGAGGCGAGTTCGAGCCGGGTGACCTGTGCGCCGAGGCGGGTCGCCCAGCGTTCCAGTTCGGTCGAGTGCCCGATGTCGCTGAGGGTGACCATCTGGTCGTCGTCGACGAACAGGATCGTGCATTTGGCGCTGTCGATGACTTCCTTGACCTGGTTCTCGCCAAGGTTGCCGTACAGGCCGGAGAAGCGGTTGAGCCGGTGCGCTTCGTCGACGACCAGTGCATCGAAGGTGTTGGGCGGTGTCTCGATGAACGCGCCCGAGCCACTGAACAGGTTGGAGATCTCCACCTGCCGGAAGCGCTCGCCCATCAGCCTGGCCTTGTAGACGCTGCGCGGCGCGGCGTTCTTGGACACGTACTTGGTCAGCAGCCCGAGCTTGGTCAGCGCGGCCAGCAGGTTGATCGCGACCACGGACTTGCCGGTGCCGGGGCCGCCCTGGACGATGACGACCTGCTTGGCGTCTTCGCTGGCGGTGCGGGCGAGGGCGAGGGCGGTTTCATGGACGACCTTCTGGTCGTCGATCAGCACGAATTCCCGGTTGCCGCGCAGCATCTTGCCGAGGCTGTCGGCCAGCATCTTCGAAGGCCGGATGCGGCCGCTCTCGATCCGGTAGAGCAACTCGGCGTTGTCGCCATGCCTGACGTGTTGCTTGATGAAGTCGCGCAGGCGCTGGCGCTCGGTGTCGCCACGCAGGAACAGCGGCGCCTTGTCCATGTAGGGCGCGTAATGCGGATGGCTGATGATGCCGTCGTCGATGTAGTTGTGCAGGTAGGCGCAGGGGCGCAGGCCGACGTTGCCTTCGTAGACGGCCTCGTTGAAGCCCTCCAGCAGGGCCGCGTACGACCAGGCCTGATAGCAGGGATGCGCGCCCTCGCGTTCGCGCACGCCGCCGCGTTGCGCGATCACGATGCCGTCCTTGTCGGAGAGCTTCGACGAGGACCATTGCTTGAGCTCGACCACGATCAGGTGCGGGCGATCATCCGCGCCGCGCCCGGAGAGGATGAAATCGATCCGCTTTGAGGTCTGCGGAATGCCGTACTCGATGCCGACGCCCATGTCGTCGGGCATTTCCTCGTCACGCAGGACCTTGGCCATCTGGCCTAGCGACTCGCGCCAGGCGCGGATTTCCGCATGCGGCACGTACTTGCCGGTGGTGGCGAGGTAGGCCTGGGAGACGACATCCTCGATGTCACGGTTGTCGGTGTCGTGCAGGAATCCCGACCTGGTGCCCTGGTAGATGATCAAAGACGGTGCCCCCCCGTGGCCCCTATCGCTAAAGCTCGGTGTACTTGCGCATATTGCCTTTGGCGCGCTCCACCGGGTACTTCGCCGCATTGAGCTGCATCTTTTTCCTGGCGGCATCGAGCGGATCGATGCCGAGCTTGTCGGCAATCTGCAGCAGGTACAGCAGGACGTCGGCCAGTTCTTCGGCGACCTTTTCCCGCTTGCCGGGGGGCAGGTTGCGGCTTTGTTCTTCCGTCAGCCATTGGAAATGTTCCAACAGCTCGGCCGATTCCACCGAAAGCGCCGCGGCGAGGTTCTTGGGGGAGTGGAACTGCTCCCACTCCCGGTCGGCGGCGAATTGCCGCAGGGCCGTCTGCAGTGCTTCGATATCCTGGCTCATTGGGGACAACCTCGATGCCTGGGGCCCATCCTAAACCAGGGCTGCGCGCACGGAGGATCGGTCGGTACGCGCGATGGGCCGAGCCGCAGGCGATACCCGTCGAACGTCGCGACGAAGAACGCCGCGCACCATGCGCCACGCGGCAAACGCCAGCCGCAACCCGCCAGACGCCGCCCGGCCACCGCCACAAGCGGGCAGGGCACCGCGCAATGCCGACGAAACAATCCGGCCCGCGAACGAGCGGACGCCGCGTTCCAACCGGTTCGCCCCGCGCGCGATGGCGGAAGTGCCGCGCGCCAACGTGAAAGCCTCGCGCGCGAACCCAAAAGTGCCGGCTTCCGGGCGCGCCGCCTTGCGCGCAAGCCTTCGACGCTTGCACGCAAGGGTTCGAGGCTTGCCGATCGCAGGTTCGCGGGCTTGCGCGCAGGCCGGCGGGCTTGTGCGCAAGGTGTTCTGGTCGGGGCGCGGGGCTTCGGGCGTTGCGCGCAAGGGTGCGGGGCTTGCGGATGGGCGGTCGTCGGGCCTGCGCGCAAGCCTGGCGGTCGGGACGCGGGGCGAATCGGTCGGCGGTCGGGGCTTTCGGGCTTGCCCGCAAGGGTCGGAGGCGTGCGCGCTAGGGTTCGGGGCTTGCGGCCAAGGGTTTGGCGGCGTCGGAGGCGTCGCGCCGGCCTGCGTTCGGAGCGGGGGCGGGGAGTTCCGACCCTGCGACGGGGTGTTTTCCTACACGGAGGCGGGCGGTCCGCCGATGCCGGGGCCGGGCGGTTTGCGGTCAACTGTCCGCGCCGGCCAGGCAGGCCGGTTCAACCACACCAACTGGTCCGACAAGGACAAAGGAATGCACATGAGTCAGAACCGCATCGATATCGAACTTTCCACCGAGGCCCTGGCCGCCATCGACGGCGCGCTGGCCGTGCTGGAAGAACACCTGGCCGTGCTGGTCGGCCTGAGCCCGGACGAGCGCAAGGGGATGAGCCGGATGGGCGACAAGTCCGAGGCGTTCTGCCGGCAGGCGGTGGTCGCCTTCACCGAGAACCCGGACGTGCTGCCGCGCAACTTCGACCTGGACGCCTACCGCCGCGACCTGGCCATGCTCGACACTTTGCGCCCGCGCCTGTCGAAGATGGGCCGGCTGTTCGAGCGCATGCAGGACACCGAGACGGCGGTGGGCAGCGACTTGATGTCGAACTCGCTGGAGGGCTACGCGGTGCTCAAGGTGTCCGGCAAGGGCGCGGGCCTGGACAGCCTGCGGCAGATGCTGTCCGCCCGCTTCTCCCGCAGCCCGCGCGCCGCCGCAACCCCGCCCGCGCCGGCCCCGCAACCCCCTGCCGCGTGATCGCGACGTTCCTCTTCCGACAACGCGATCCATGCACGAAAGGCCCCGCATCGCGGGGCCTTTTTTGTGTGGGCGGTCAAGTGTCCGGCCGGGGGCGGGGATGGCGGGATTCGAACCCGCGACCCGTGCGGCCCGGGTGCATCGCTCTGGCGGGCGGGGCTGCATCCTGCTGGCTGGCGGTGTTATCCGGTATTGTCGGTGGCAAACAGGTGTTAGCCCGCATGAAAACAATATCGCTCCTGGTACTGGCATCACTGTCATTTTTGAGCAGTTGCGTGACGATGCCAAAAGCTGACTTCCGGAAGTCTATTCCTACAGTTGTGCTTCTTGATGTAGCACCAGGCTACATACAGACTCTATCGCTAAACATTCCTGACAATGGAGTCATAGAGCTAGGTGTCGCCATGATTAATCAGAACCCATCTCAAAAATGGGCACCAACAGCCTTTGTCGCATTGCACGGCGACGATTCAGAAATTACATATGGGGTCGAAATAACCACAAACGCTAATCTTCAAAAACAATATGTGCACACCCGCGTAATCGGCACAAAAGATAATAGTGAGTTATCCAGTAATACGCACCAAGGGTTATTTTCCATTTCATCGGAGAACACACTTAAAATTGTGATTTCCGGCAAAAATATACGTTCGTTTGTCAATAACACTATTGTGGAAGAGCGTCAGCTTGCATTTGAACCAACTTCTTACGCAATTGGTGCATCCTCAGGGTCGTACAAGTTGACAATTATCGAAGCACCGCCGCCGCCAAGTTCAGAGTAGCGGGCTAACAATTCATTCAAGCCGAACCCGCTTCGCGGGTCGGCTTAATTCTGGTGTTAGAGCGCACCCAAAGTGTTTCGTAAACGGATCCTCTATATCCAAGTTTTCCCGGATCACTTCATGGGCCGCGTGGTCGGTGAGGACAAAAGGGCGCGGCGTGATTGCTACGCACTCGACAACTCGCGCGGAGATCCAGATTTCTCTCGGGTCCGCGAGACATTGAGTTCCTTGGTCAAGGAACTGGCGCCCGGCTTCTCGCTTCGCAAGCCGACCGCGCTGTTGCATTTCATCCCAGAGCACTATCGGCCGACACAGGGTCAACTGGAACTGTTCAAAAAGACCGCGGAGCGCTCCGGCATAGCGTTATGCTGGCTTTCCAAGTGGGAGACAGCCAACACCGACAGGGAGCTTGCCAATGTGTTCCGTGCGCTCTAACAATTCATTCAAGCCGAAGCCGCTTCGCGGGTCGGCTTAATTCAGGTGCCAGGAGGCAAGAATGGAATTCCATACATCATCTATAGATCTCGTGGCACAACTTGCCATGTGGTGGCTACCCGTATTCGCAGTCGCTTTCATTCTTCAGTGGCTATTGCTCACCGGGCGACGTTGGCGCATCCGTTGGATGGCGGCTTGCTTCTGTCTTCAAGCCTGCTTGGCTCTGGTGATCCTGTTCTCACCGTTCTTCCGCATCTTCCTGCGTCCAAGCGATCTCTTTAACTTACTGGAATTCGGTGGCACACCGCTTCTTTCCGCTCTCTTGTCGGCAGCAATCACAACGCTACTGCTCTTTGCTCTCGTGCGCCGCGGCATGTCCCCTGGAAGTTCATTCAAGCCGAAGCCGCTTCGCGGGTCGGCTTGATTCAGGTGCCAGGCCCCAAAAGGAGGTTTCAGTGCAAGTCAAACTGTTTTGGATTCAAGCGCCAATGCGAGACAAGGGCTTTGTTGCTCGTGATAGCGGCGGCAATGGCGTGGAGTTCGAGAAGAAGGTCAATGAATGGTTGGTGCAGAATTCCGACTGCGAAATTCATCATATAAAGCAGTCGGCTTGTGGCGGGAGCTTTGGACCGGCTCTCTGGCTTATCTCTGTCTGGTACACCCGTCACGGTGGGGCCTGACAATTCATTCAAGCCGAAGCCGCTTCTCGGGTCGGATTAGTAAAGGTGTCAGGTCGCAGGAGCAGCTATGCAGCGCTTGTGGACAATTATTGGCGTCACGGACGTTACCCGCAGCTTGGCGTGGTATCAGTCGCTCTTGGGGCAAGCTGCCACGCAGCCCGCCCATGACTATTTCGGGCAGATCCTCGATACGGATGGGACCGTCCTGCTTTGCCTTCATCGGTGGGGCGACCACGAGCATCCGTCCCTCGCCAGCCCGGATCATGCAGAGCCTGGAAATGGGCTGCTTCTCTTCTTTCGCGTAGATGACTTTAACCAAGCACTTGATCGCGCACGCGGCCTTGTCGCGGAGCTTGAGGAGGAGCCTAATGTCAATCCAAACACGGGCACAAGCGAGTTCGCGCTGCGCGATCCTGACGGGTACTACGTCATGGTCAGTGCGCTGGCTGCGGTCTGACACTTTATTCGAGCCACACCCGCTTCGCGGGACAGCGTAATTCAGGCGTTGGGCCTCCACATTTCCTGGTTAACACTCATGCCAAATCAATCTGCCCAAGAGCTCCATTTGCTACGCGCAGCGTATGCGGCGTTCAACGCGCGTGACATCGATGCAGCTCTCACCCTCATGACGGCCGACGTGAAGTGGCCGAAAGCGTTCAAAGGCGGTTTTGTCCATGGGCCTGAAGAGATTCGCGCCTACTGGACCGAACAGTGGAGCGAGATTGATCCGCGCGTTGAGCCCAGTGCCTTCTACCCTCAAGATGCTTCGCAGGTTCTGGTTGACGTGCATCAGCTCGTGCGCGACCTGGCTGGTTCCGTGCTTGCGGACGAGCATGTGGGTCATCGTTTCACCATCAAGGATGGCTTGATACAGGCAATGGAGGTTTGTCCGCTTCCTCCTTCCGGGCCCGGTGGCTGACAGTTCATTCAAGCCGAAGCCGCTTCACGCGGCGGCTGATCTCAGGCGTCAGGCGTCGCGAGGAGATTTCACATGAGTCTCGAGCGTCTCGTTCCAATGCAGCCCGTTGCAAGCATGCCGGCCAGCGTCGAGTTCTACGAGAAGCTCGGATTTTCGGTTGAGAACCGGAACGACGAATGGGGCTGGGCCATGCTTCGCTGTGGCGACTGCCGGCTTATGGTCGATGAATCCATCAATCTTCATCCGGGCATTCCCAGGATTTCGGTCCTCTATCTCTATCCGGAAAACTTGCATGACTTCCACAGGCGTGCCCGGGAAAACGGCTTGGACGTTCCGGAGGTGGACAAAACGTTCTACGACATGACCGAGTTCCGCATTGAAGACCCGGACGGTAATCGCCTGTGGATCGGACAAGCCAAGTGACGCCCAAGAATTCATTCAATCCGAACTCGCTTCGCCGCCCGACTTAGGCAGGCGTTAGCTGCCTCGAGAGTATTCCGTGCCTTCATTCGAACTTCTAGACAAGGTGGCTGACGCTTACACGCCCTTGCTCGGCGTGGCATGGCTCGCGCTCATTGGCCAGTCTGCGATCTTTCGGCAATGGCGCCAGGCGTTCTGGCGATTTGTCCTCGGCTTGTCCGCACTTGTAATCGCCTATTCCTTCATGTGGGCCGACAACGCGTTCCTGTGGTGGCCTTCGGCCGGGCTTGATTACAGCACCCACTCTGCGGTTGCGCTCGCCTTGGCAGCCGCCATTGGCGCCAGCTCTCCTGGGCTGCGGCTTCCCGTGGCGGCGACTGTACTGGCGTACTTCCTGCTCATGCTCCATCAGCAGTACCACACAGTTGCAGACATCGCCTCCACATCGGCGGCAGTGGCTGTTCCACTTGCAGCGCTTGTGTATGTCTTGCGGGGTCGCGTGGAGACAGCGGCCGATTCATTCAAGCCGAACCCGCTTCGCAAGTCGGCTTGACTCGGGCGCCGGATCACATGTCACGTAGCAGGGCACGTCAAAGTATCGATTCGGACCTTACGTTTGGCGGGCGCTTGGCCGCTGCGTTTGCATCGCTCTTGTTCGCCGTGCCTCTCATGGGCCTTCTCTGGCTGCTCCTCAATAGCCAGATTGCCCCAATCTCGGACAGCGCACTCCCGCTCTCCTGTCTGGTCGGGGCAATCGTTGGGTTCGCCATCCTGTCCTTTGCCTTCCCTCGTTTCGCCCCGAATGTATTCGGCTGGCTCTGCGACCTCTTGATGCGCCTGGCCCGGTGGTTGTGGTAGCGCATCGCGACCCGCCCGCATCTGCGGTAGTGTTCGCCTCGGGGATAGGCCAAGGCAGTCCAGGCAGCAGAGGGTGGCATCGACCAGCTGCGGCCTGACAAGTCGTTCAAGCCGAGTCCACTTCGCAGCGCGGCTTGATTCAGGTGTCAGCTGCCAGTGGAGGATTCATGAAAAGCACCATGCTATTGCTCCTTGCGCTCTTCCTGAGCGGTGTTGCGGCAGGCCAGGGAAAGGATGATCGGCAACTCCTCATGGAGACCGACCAGGCCTGGTCACAGGCGGCCGCGGAAGGAAAGGACGTCGAGAAGGTTGTCGCTTACTGGACCGACGATGCGGTCATCGTCCCTTCCGGCGCGCCCATCATCTCGGGCAAGGCCGCGATCCGGGACTACGTCAAACAGAGCTTTGAGACGCCGGGGTTCAAGATCAGCTGGAAGACGCTGGATGCCTCTGTCAGTTCGGACGGGAGCATGGGCTATACCACTGCCGAGAGTTCCTTCACGTTCCAAGGGCCTGATGGAAAGCTTCAAACCCAAACGGGTCGAGGTGTCGCCATCTGGCGTCGCAACAGCGACGGGCAATGGAAGTGTGTCTATGACACCTGGAACCATGGTCCGTAGAGTGGCAGCCAACCATTCATTCAAGTCGAACCTGATTCGCGCAGCGGCTTGGTTCAGGCGTTAGGTCGATATCCAAGCTTGCCCACGACATCGAAAGCTTCGTCGTGGCGGTAATCAGGTTCTTCGCATTCTTGTTGGCTAATGGGATTCAGAGACGTATGCGCCATTCCATCCTCGCTTTTGTCGCCGTTGGCCTCATGCTGGTGGCGGGCCCACTTGCTGCGCAGGACGCCTTCAAACCAGCAGCAGGCACAGAGCTTCCAGATGTCGCATTGCCACCTCAGCTGGATCGAGTGCTCCGCGACTATGAGCGTGCGTGGCGCGCGGGCGACGCGGCGGCCCTTGCCTCGCTGTTTGCGGAGGATGGGTTCGTGCTGCAAGGCAACCGTCCGCCAGTCCGTGGACGCCCGGCGATCCAGGCCGCCTATGAAGGCCAAGGAGAGGGCGGCCCGTTACGGTTGCGTGCACTCGCTTTTTCCACGACTGACACGGTCGGCTACATCATCGGTGCGTACGGTTACGGCAGTACGCCAGGCGATACAGGAAAGTTCACCCTCACTTTGCGTCGTGCGCCCGGCGAGCCGTGGCTGATCTTCTCGGACATGGACAACTTGAACGCGTCGCCGCGGCAGCGGAACGTGCCGGACACACCTTCGCCAGAATGAGTGATGTCGAAGCCATGGATAGAGCTCGCCTCACCCGCCTGCTGCTGGTCATCGCCATCGTGTATGTGGCTGGCTTCTACTTCATTGGAAGCGCCGTAAAGCCCGGTTATTCGCAGTTGTCCAACTTCGTGAGCGAATACAACGCGACGGGTACGCCCTGGGCCACCCCGCTCACTTACGCGGGCTTTCTTGCCACTTCCGTGCTGTTGTCGGCCTTCCTGGTCTCCGCCACGCCGCTTGCCCGGGTGTCCGGCATCAGCCGTCTGGGCTTCTGGCTCTTGTGGTCGGTGCCTGCTTCCTATGCATTTGCAGTCATTGCGCCCTGCGATGCCGGCTGCCCTGTCGAGGGTTCGCTCAGTCAGGACCTGCACAATGGTCTTGCCATCATCCTGTACCTGGGGGTGGGCGTGAGTATTGCGTTGGTGTCCTTCGCATCCGGGTTCACCCCGTTCAAGCTGCGGCGCGCCTTCATGCTCCTGACCGGCATCGCCTTCCCGGTCGTGTTCGCCCTCATGGTCCAGCCTGACCTGGCCCCCTGGAGAGGCCTGCTGCAGCGGCTCCTCGACGTCGCGTTGGCGATGTCGCTCGTTTTGTTTTCGCAGACACTGGTTGTGCGGGTTCGCCAGCCCGCCAGGGTGTGGGCTGACAATTCGTTCAAGCTGAATTGTTTTCGCTCCATGCGGCGCGCTTGACCTCGATTGCCCGCCGCGAATGGGCACGTCCGGGGAACGGTGCGGA
Organism: Luteimonas sp. 22616; assembly: GCF_052044325.1. NCBI lineage: Bacteria > Pseudomonadati > Pseudomonadota > Gammaproteobacteria > Lysobacterales > Lysobacteraceae > Luteimonas > Luteimonas sp. 22616. Next base: position 2,069,841 of record NZ_JBQEMW010000001.1, on the reverse strand, counting down.
CGGATCTGGCGCCAATAGCGGATCTCGCAGCCGTCACCTCGCAGGGTTACCAAAGTCGAATGCCGTCGACCGTCACCTGCATCGGCCCGGCTGACAACGCCGCGAGGAAATCCCGCGCATCGAATGCCTGTCCCGGCGCGATTGCGCCATGCCCGCTGGCACGACCATCCAGGATGCGTTCCAGCGCTTCCACCAGCAGCGGTGCGGTGATGGCGTAGATGTCACGGCCGGCTGCGACGGCGCGGTGTACGCGATCGCCGCGGCGCCGCACGTCGACGGCCATCGCGAAGCGCTGTGCGGAGCGGCCGCTGTCGTCGATGGCGACCGGCGGTGGGGTGTCCGGATCACGCAGGTCCTGCAGCGGCGCGAGGTTGATCCATGTGTGCAGGCTGCGGCAGGCGAGATGCCGGGGAAGGACGATCGCCTCGGACAGCGGGAGCAGCATCGCCTCCTGGCGCCCGAACGGGGCGGGGAAGTCGATCGTGCGCGTGGGTGCCGGATCGGGAACCGTGCACGCGCGCCCTTCGTCGCGGTATACGCGCGGATGATGGTTGCGCTCGCCGGTGATGCGGGTGCCGCGCGTGGGATGCCAGCCGTCGAGCGCTACAGACACCTCTACTGCGTCGGCGTCGGTCGCTCCGTCGAGGGCGACGGTGGCGAGCAGGTCGGCCAGCCCGCCGTAGAACGCCATCGCCGGGATCACGGTGATGCCGGCACGCCTGGCGTCCGCGTCGCGTGCGAATGTGTCCATCACCGCGCGTTGTTCCGCCGCGATGTCCAAGTAATGGATGCGTGCGTGCAGGGCGGCGTCCAGCAGCGCCGGCGCGGTGTCGAGGAACGGCCCGGCGCAGTGGAGGACGGCGACCGTGCCGGTGAGCGCGGCGTCGAGCGCGCCGGCGTCGTCGATCGCAGCCACCCGTGTTTCCACGCCGGCCGCAGCGGCCAGCTCCCGCAGCCTGGTGGCGTCGCGGCCGCAGGCCACCGGGACGAAGCCGCGGCGGCGCAGTTCGGCGATGACGAAGCGGCCGGTATGGCCGTACGCGCCGTACACGGCAATGCGGTGTTGCGTGTTCATCGTGGCTCGCCTTGTCTGGATGCAGCGGCGGACGCGTGCCACAGCCGCAGCGCTTCCTCTTCGATCACGTCCGGCCGTTCCTCCGGCCAGAACAGCTTGCTTCCCGCCAGCAGGCGCACGCCGCGCGAGGCGCCGAAGGCGTTGTCGAGGAACGTGGGGCTGGCAGTGGAGAAGATCGTGTCGGCTGTGCCCCACACGATGCGCGTGGGCACAGGGGAACGCCGCAGCGCGGGCCCGATGCCGGCCAGTGCGTTGCGTTCCAGTGCGATGGCATAGGCGTGCGCGTTGGCCTTGCGCCGCCGGGTGGACAGCAGTGGGCCGAAATAGGTATCGATGGCTTCGTCGGTGGGATGCGCGGGATCGGCGTAGCACATGCCACCGATGCCTTCCGACGAACGCGCCAGGGCGTGGTCGGCATGCCATGCGCCGAGCCAGTCGTCGACGAAGCGGCCCTGCTTCGCCAACTCGATCACCGGCAGCAACGCCGGCGGTGGGCAGTCGACCTCGGTGTCGCAGTTGCTCAGCAGCAGGGTGCGTACCCGGTGGGGATGGCGCGCGACCAGCAACTGCGCGACCGCGCCGCCGCTGTCGTTTGCGACCACGTCCACGCGCTCGATCGACAATGCGTCGAGCAGCGCCACCAGCATCGCTACCTGTGCGTCGGGCGCGCAGTCCTGGCCGTGGGCGACTTCGGTGTAACCCATGCCGAGGAAGTCCGGTGCGAGGCAGCGCCGGTACGGCGCCAATCGCGCCATCGCGCCGCGCCACTGGAAGCCGTTGAGCGGGAATCCGTGCAGGAACAATGCCGCCGGCCCGCTGCCGCGCTCGACGCAGGCGATGCGGCCGAACGGGGTGGCAACGTGGCGGCGGGCCGCATGGAACCAGGCTGCACCGGAGGTGCCGGCATGGCCGGCACCTCCCCAATGCGGCAAGCCGGACGTACAGGCTGCGAGCAGGCCCGTCGATGCGCCCAGGAATGCACGGCGCTTCATGCGCGCGCTTCCGCCTCGCGCAGTTTCTGTGCGCATTCCTCGCAGCACACTTCGACGGTGCGGCCGCCGACGGTGACCTGGATGGCGTTGTCGTCGAGCGCGTAGTCGCAGACGGCGCACGTGTTCTCTTTCATGGAAAGTCTCCGGTGATGCCCCGGCGCGGGGCAGGGACAGGAGACCACCGGGGGGCCAGCGTGGCTGTCGGAATCTTTAGCTGTTTATCGCCGGCAGCGGACCGACAGGCGTGCTCACGCGTGCCTGGATAGTGCGGCCTGGCGGAACTCCGTCGGCGTGCGCCCGTAGGCCCGACTGAACGCCGCGGTGAAGTGGCTGTGGCTGGAGAACCCCAGGTCCTGCGCCAGCGCCGAAACGTCTTCGCACTGCGCGACGAGGTCGAGCGCGCGCGCCAGCCGCAGGTGGAGGTGGTAGCGGTAAAGCGGCATGCCTTCGACCTGGCGAAACACCTGGGTGAGGTAGACCGGCGAGCCCCCGACCTCGGCGGCGATCTGCGCCAGGGTCCAGCGCCGGCCGAGGTCGCTGGCGAGCAGCATCTTCACGCGGTCGACGAGGCGTCGCCGGGCATGCGTCGCGCCGGGCGCATGCGTGGTGCGCGGGCCAAGGCTGCGGCACACCAGGGTCAGCACCAGGCTTTCGGCTTCCAGCGATTCGATCGTGCCGTGCTGCAGGCTGTGGCGCAGCAACGCGACCAGCACCTGAGCGCGCGCGTCGATACGCAGCGATTGCATGCGAAAGCCGGGTTCGTCGCGCGGCTGCAGCAGGGCGGCCGGCGCGAGTTCGCGCAGCAGCGGTTGTGAAATTCCAAGGGACAGGCAGGCGTCGCCGCCGGCCGCCGGATGGCTGACCTGGTAGCCCTCGCCGGCGTTGAAGAACAGCACGTGGTTGGCGTCGGCCACCGACTGGTCGCTGCCGACGTGACGCAGGAACAGGCCGCGGTACGGGAACACCAGGTGCGTCGAGGATGCGCACTCCTCCGCACTGCGGTGGCGGCAGGTGCCACTGCACAGCACGCGGCTCACCGAGACGGTGGCGGCGTCGAACAGGCGGTCGACTTTGAATTCCGGCATGACGGGCCGCAACGCGAGGGGCGCACGCAGTCTAGCGCCGGCGCCCGCCGGCGGCTGGTGCCGACGCCCTGGCGCCGCCAGCCCTTGCGGGGGCGGCTTCAGTCGCGCGCTCCTGCGCCTGTCGCGGCTGAAGCCGCTCGCCGGGGCTTCCGTTTACGGGTCCGGGTTAGTCGCGGCAGTCCTTGCTGTACATGCTTTACACATATCTTTTGGTGGAATAGTTTGCGGAGACGCAGGATGGGCCGTCGCAACCCGCGACGTCTCCGGGAGCCCTCCCATGTCCACCTCATTCAAACCCCTTGGCCTCGCCATCGCGCTGGCGCTGGCCGGCTGCAACCAGGCCGCTCCGCCGGCCGATACCGCCGACGTGGCGACGCCGACCGACACCATGGCCGAAGCCCCGGCCGCTGCAGCCGACGCCGCGCCGGCCGCCGAAGCCGCCGCCGTCCCCGCGCCGCAGTTGCACGCGGCGATGCGCGACCTGTGGCACGGCCATATCGTCCACGCCCGCGATTACGCGCTGGCCGTGCACGCGGGCAACGCGGCCGGCGCCACCGCCGCGGCCGATGCGGTGGTGGAGAACGCGAAGCAGATCAGCGGTGCGGTCGGCGGCTTCTATGGCCAGGCCGGCGGCGACCAGATGCTGACCCTGCTCGGCGGCCACTGGGGCGCGGTCAAGGCGATGACCGATGCCCGCGCCGCCAAGGACGAAGCCGGCGCGACCAAGGCGATGGACGACCTCAACGCCAATGCCGCCGCGATCGCCAAGTTCCTCGCCGGCGCCAATCCCAACCTGCCCGAAGACACGGTGCACGGCCTGATGCTGGCGCACGGTGCGCACCATTCGCAGCAGGTCAACCTGATCCTGGCGGACGACACCGCGGGCGAGGCGGAAGAGTGGGCCGCGATGCAGACGCACATGGACATGATTGCCGACGCGCTGGCAGCGGCCATCGCCAAGCAGTTCCCGGACAAGGCCAGCTGAGGACGCGATGGCGCAAGGGCTCGCGCAGTTCGGAGACACCCGGCAGCGGCTGCTCAGGCAGCTGCTGATGGCCCGCGACGGGGCCGGTGTCGAGGAGCTGTGCGAGTGCCTGCATCTCAGCCACAACGCGGTGCGCCAGCACCTGACCACGCTGATCGTCAGCGGCCTGGTGCAGCGAATCAGGCCGCGCCCCACCGGCGGCCGGCCGCAGGCGCGCTATGCGCTGACAGAGCAGGGCCGCGAGCTGTTCCCGCGCAATTACGGTGCGATTTCGGCGGCGCTCATTTCGCAACTGCTTGCGCGCATGGGCGAGGCGGACGTGGGCGTGCTGCTGCAGGAACTCGGCGCGACGGTGGCGGCCACGCAGGTCCCGCTGCAGGCCGACGGCAGCGAGGCGCTGGCGCGTGCGCTGGCGCAGAGGCTCGATGCGCTCGGCTACGAGGCGGTCCCGGCGCAGCATGGAGACGATTGGCAGGTGGAAGCGTTCAACTGCGTGTTCCATGGCCTGGCCAGCCAGTATCCGCAGGTCTGCAAGTTCGACATCGCCTACATGGAAGCCGCGACCGGGCGCCGCATCCACCACATGGAATGCATGGTCCGCGGCGGCCATGTCTGCCGGTTCAAGCTCGGGCCGGAGTCGGCGCGGGGTGCGGCAGCGACGGATAGCGGGACCTGACCGCAGCCTGCTGTTGCAGGAGCGGCTTCAGCCGCGAGCTCTCGGCCAACGGGATCAGGGCAAAAAGCTCGCGGCTGAAGCCGCTCCTACAGGGGTCGTTGGAGCCTTTGGTGACCAGGGCCGCGCTCTCAAATCGCCAATGCGTCGAGGATGTCCCGCCGCCATGGCTCGCGTTCGAACTGCCCCGTCAGCCGCCGCGTCACCATCGCCACGCCGTGCATGCCGATGCCGCGCGAGGCGATGCAGTCGTGGGTGGCGCTGATGACGACGGCGACGCCGCGCGGCTGCAGGACGCGGTCGAGGGTGTCGGCGATCTCGGTGGTCAGGCGTTCCTGGATCTGCAGGCGCCGGGCGTAGGCGTCCACCAGGCGGGCGAGCTTGGAGATGCCGACCACGCGTTCGCGGGGCAGGTAGGCGACGTGGGCGACGCCGCGGATCGGGGCCATGTGGTGTTCGCAGGTGGAACGCAGCGGGATGTCGCGCAGCAGCACGATGTCGTCGTAGCCGGCGCCGTCGAAGCTGCGGCCGAGGATCTGGTCGGGGTCGAGGGCGTAGCCGCCGAACCATTCCTCGCAGGCGCGCACGACGCGCGCCGGGGTATCGAGCAGGCCTGCGCGCGCGGGCTGGTCGCCGGCCCAGCGGATCAGCGTGCGCACGGCGGCTTCGGCTTCCTGGCGGCTGGGGCGCAGGGTGTGCGGCGGGCTGTCCGGCAGCGCCTGGATGTTTTCGGTGGCGGTCTGGCGGTCTTCGAGCATGGCGCGGCCTTCGGGTGGGGATATCCAACCAGATGCGCCAGTGCGCGCGAGGTTCCCGCCGGCGGCAGTCGGGAACCTGATGACGCCTGCGTCATCCAATGCGGCGTAGGTTCGAATCATCCGGGTTCGAATCATCACCGCATCGCTGCGGGACCCGACTGTGGGAGCGCCCGTGGGCGCGATGCTTCATTGCAGTCGAATCGCGCTTATGGGTGCTCCCACAAGTGCTCACCCACAAGTGCTGACCCAGTGCATTCGAGGAGTTTGGCCATGGCACATTCCGATTCCGTTCCTCCCGGCCCGGACCTGGGACAGGGCGTGCCGTTGGCGAGCGTGCCGCACGGCGGCGTGCTCGCAGGCCACGTCGATGGCGAGGCGGTGCTGCTTGCCCGGCTGGACGACGGTTGCCACGCCGTCAGCGGCACCTGCACGCATTACGGTGCGCCGCTGGGCGAGGGCCTGGTGGTCGACGGCGAGGTCCACTGCCCGTGGCATCACGCCTGTTTCAGCCTGCGCAGCGGCGCGGCGTTGCGGGCGCCTGCGTTCGCGGCGCTGGCGACGTGGCATGTCGAAACTGTCGGCGACGCCGTGTTCGTGCGCGCGCAGGAGGATGCGGCGCCTGCGTCGCCGCCGCGCCCGCGCGTCGATCCCGGCGCCATCGTCATCGTCGGCGGTGGCGCTGCGGGATTCGCGGCGGCACAGCGGCTGCGCGAGCTTGGTTTCAGCGGCCGCCTGTCGATGCTGAGCGCCGATGCGGATGCGCCGTGCGACCGGCCCAACCTGTCGAAGGATTACCTGGCCGGGACCGCGGACGAGGACTGGATTCCGCTGCAGGGCCCGGAGTTCTATGCCGGGCACGAGATCGACCTGCGCCTGGGCTGCGAGGTCACCGCGATCGATACCGCCGCGCGGCAGGTGCACATCGATTCGGGCGAACGCTTCGGCTTTGATGCGCTGCTGATCGCCACCGGCGCCGAGCCGCGCCGGTTGTCGCTGCCCGGCTTCGACCAGCCCAACGTGTTCGCGCTGCGCTCGCTGGCCGATGCGCGCGCGATCATCGCCGCGTGCGCGAACGCGCGCTCGGTCGCTTTCATCGGCGCCGGGTTCATCGGCATGGAAGCCGCGGGGGCGCTGCGCACGCGCGGCCTGGAGGTGCACGTGGTGGCGCCGGGCGAGGTGCCGATGGCGCGCGCGCTCGGGCCCGAACTGGGCGGCTTCCTCGCCGACCTGCATCGCGCGCAGGGCGTCGTGTTCCACCTGCGTTCCACCGCCACGGGCTTCGACGGCCAGGTGCTCACGCTGGCCGACGGCACCACGATCGCCGCCGACATGCTGGTCGTGGGCGTGGGCGTCGCCCCGCGCACGCAGCTCGCCGCCGCGGCCGGGCTGGAGGTGGAGGACGGGATCCTGGTCGATGCGCAGTTGCAGGCGTCGGCCGCCGGCATCTTTGCCGCCGGCGACGTGGCGCGTTACCTGCATGGCGGCGAGCGGGCGCGGGTGGAGCACTGGGTGCACGCGCAGCGCCAGGGGCAGGCCGTGGCCGCGAACATGCTGGGTGCCGCGCAGGCGTTCACCGACGTGCCGTTCTTCTGGACCCACCACCAGGGCGTCGAGCTGCGCTGCAGCGGCTACATGGCCGGCTGGGAGGAGATCCGGATCGACGGCGAGCTGTCCGCGCGCGACTTCACTGCGCGCTATTACAAAGGTGGAAAGCTGGTGGCCGCGGCGTCGGTGGGGCGTGATCTGGAGAACCTGTCGATCGAGGCCGGATTGGGGCGCTGAGCGCGAGAAGCCCGCATGCATGCACACGGATGCATGCAGGAGCGGCTTCAGCCGCGAGCTTTCCGGTGCATGTCGTGGAGATCAAGAGCTCGCGGCTGACGCCGCTCCTACGAGGACTTCGGGATCAGCCGGGCTGTCGATGGGCCACGAACAGGGTGATGTCGTCGAAGGGCGTGGCGTGGCCGGCGTGGGCCTGCACCTCGGCCTGGATGCGCCGCAGGGTGTCGCCGGCCGCGCCGGCGGGGCGTGCCAGCTGGTCCAGCAAGCGCTGCTCCGTGTAGCGTGCGCCATCCGCGTCGACGGCATCGGTGACGCCATCGGTGAACACCACCAATGTCTCGCCCGCGGCAATCGTTTCCGACGCCGCCGCGAATGCCATCCCGGGCAGCATGCCGACCGCGGGGCCGGTCGGGGCCAGCCGCGTGCGCACGCCGTCGCGGCCGCTGACCACAGGCGCTTCGTGCCCGCCGTTGACGTAGACAAGCGCGCCGGTGGCGGGGTCGAGGATGGCGAAGAACAGGGTCGCGAACATGTTGGCGCGGCTGTGCGTGCGCGCGATGTAGTCGTTCACGCTGCTGATCAGCTGCCGCGCCTCCGCCGCGCTGTCGCCATCTGCGGTGAGCATGCGCTCGGCCAGGGCGCGGACCAGGCTGCGGAACAGCGCCATGAACAGCGCGGCGCCGACGCCCTTGTCGCAGACGTCGGCCACCACCAGCCCGATGCGTCGCCCGTCGTGCAACGGGAAGGCATCGTAGAAGTCGCCGCCGACGCGTCGCGCGGGCTGGAACCAGGCGGCCAGGTCCCAACCGGCGGCGACCGGCAGTTCGTCGGGCAGGAAGCCGGCCTGGATCTCGCGCGCGATGTCCATTTCGCGTTCGAGGCTGCGTGCGTACAGCTGCTCGTGGTCGCGCAGCCGCTTCCTGGCCAGGCTGGCGCCGACGCGCGCGCGCAGGATATGCGGGTTGAAGGGTTTGGGCAGGTAATCGTCGGCGCCGAGCTCGATGCCCTTGATGATGCTGTCGGTGTCGTCGAGCGCCGAGATCAGGATCACCGGCACGTGGCGCAGCGTGTCGTCGCCGCGCATGTGTTCCAGCAATTCGTAGCCGTTCATCTCCGGCATCATGATGTCGAGCAGGATCAGGTCGAACGCGCTGCCCTGCAGCAGCGACAGCGCCTCGCGTCCGTTGACGGCGACCTGCGTGGCGTGGCCTTCGCGGCGCAGGCGGCGCACCAGCAGGTCGCGGTTCGCCTCGTTGTCGTCGACCACCAGGATGCGCGCGGCCGTTGTGTCGTCCTGGATGACCGTCACACCGTGCCCTCCGCGCTGGCGGCGAGGCCGAGGCGACGCAGGTACGGCAATGCCTCCAGCGTGGCGCGCTCGCCCTGTTCGATGATGTGCGGGATGAGGTGGGTGTCGCTGACGCCGATCGGCTGGTCGAAGGTCGGCATGATCGGGATGATCTCGGCGTGGTGCACGGCGCTGTAGAAGGCGTAGGTCGCCCGCAGCAGATGGTTGATGGTGGTGGAGATCGATTGCCCGGCGACCCCGATCAGCGAATCCAGTCGTTCGACCGGCGGAGTCTCGAAACCCATGGCCAGGATGATGTCGGCGCCTTCGCGGATCGCCACGCTGATCGGCAGCGGATCGGAGGCGCCGCCATCGATCAACAGTCGCCCGCCGACCGGCCAGGGCCGCAGCAGCAGCGGCATGGCGATGCTGGCGCGCACCGCGTCGGCCACGCGGCCGGAAACGATGTCCACTTTTTCGCCCGAATGCAGGTCGGTGGCCGCGATGTGCAAGGGGATGCGGGTCTCGGCGAAGGTCGCATCGCCGTAGAGGCCGCGCATGTTGGCGGCGACGGCGCGGTCGTCGATCAGGCCGATGCGTTCGCTGCCGCCGAAGCGGCTCGGCAGCAGCCCGCGCAATACCGAGCGGTAGTGTACGCGCTTGAACAGCCCGTCCCACATGTGGTGGCTGACCCGTTCGGCCTCGTTGGCATCCATGCCGAGTGCCATCGATGCGGTGTAGAGGCTGCCGCCGCTGCAGCCCACGACGAGGTCGGGCCGGATGCCCTCGCGCTGCAGCACCTTCCACATGCCCACCGCGGCGACGCACTTGATGCCGCCGGAGCCGACCACCAGCGCCAGCCGCGGGCGCCGCCGCGGCGCGGCGGTGGCTTGCGCCTGCGTGGGTCCGGTCTCAGGCATGCGCGGCCTCGAGCGCCCGGTGCAGGTGGGGCAGTTGCGCTTCGGTCGCGCGCTCGCCCTCTTCGATGACATACGGGATCAGGTGGGTGTCGAACAGCCGCACCGGGCGGTCGAAGTCCGGCAGGATCGGGATGATCTCGGCGTGGTGGGCGAGGTTGTGGAAGGCGTAGTTGGCGCGCAGCAGGTTGTTGGTATAGATGCTGTTGACCTGGAAGGCGTAGCGCGTGGCGGAACGGATCCTGCTCGGGTACGGGCTCTCGAAGCCCATCGCGAGGATGACGTCGGCGCCCTCGCGGATCGCGACGTCGACCGGCAGCGGGTCGGATACGCAGCCGTCGAGCAGCTGGCGGCCGTCGATCTCCCACGGCTTCCAGACATACGGGATCGCGACGCTTGCGCGCACCGCGTCGCGCACGCTGCCTTTGCTCAGCACCACCTTCTGGCCGTCGTTGAGGTCGGTGGCGACGATGTGCAGCGGGATGGCGGCTTCCTCGAAACGGCGCCCGCCGAACGGCGTGTCGAGCGCCCGCAGCAGCGCGCGGTCGTCGACCATGCTGAGCGAGCCGTCGAAACCGAACACGCGCGGCAGCACGGCGGCGAGCATCGAGCGCAGGTTGCGGCGGCGGGTCAGTTCGGGCGTCCACAACTCCGCGGTCAGGCGCTCGCATGTGGCCGGGTCGTAGCCCAGCGCCATCACCGAGGCGTACAGGCTGCCGCCGCTGCAGCCGACCACCATGTCGATGTCGATGCCTTCGCGCTGCAACACTTTCCACATGCCGAGCGCGGCGGCGCACTTCACGCTGCCGGCGCCGATGACGAGGGCGACCCGCTTGCGCTTCGGCTGGGGCGTGGTGACTGCATCCATCTTGCATCCTCCCTGGAATGTTGGGCGTGGCGGTGTCAGGCGGCGTAGCTGTCCATGGCGCCGGCCACATCGTCGTAGCACTTCAGGATGGTGGTGAAGCCGCTCAGTTCGAGCACCTTCAGCACCTGCGGATTGATGTTCGCCAGGCGCAGGTCGCCGCCGCGCTGGCGGGTCTGCTTCACCGTGGCCAGCAGCGCGCGCAGTCCGGCGCTGCTGGTGTAGTCGACCCGCTCGAGGTCGGCGACCAGGCGCGTGTGGCCCGCGTCGACATAACCCTGCAGGGTGGTGAGCAGCGTTTCGGCGGTCAGTCCGTCAACGCTTCCGGCGATGACGACGACGGCCGCGTATTCGCCGGGTTGGATTTCGATCTCCATGCGTGTGTTCCCCTCTAGGTGTCCAGGATGTTCGATGGGTGCGCTGCAAGTTTCTTGACCAGCGTGTACACGTTGCCGCCCTGCGCACCGGGTTCGCGCCGGACCTCGTCCATCACCTGATGGACGAGGTGCCAGCCCAGGCCGCCGATCCCGCGCTCCGCCCAGCCGGTGTCGAGGCCGGGCGTGGCGACGGTGCCGGGATCGAAGGCGGGCGCCGCATCGATGAGGGTGACGGTGATCCGTTCCGGCGTGGCTTCGACGCGGATCGTGACCGGCCCGGGCCGGTTGCCGTAGCCGTGGTGGAGGATGTTGGAGAACACTTCCTCCGTCGCCAGGCGGACGGCGGACGCGGCGTCGGCATCGGCGTTGGCCTGCGCGCAGGCACCGGCGAGAAACGTCGCCAGCGCGGGCAGGTCCCGCATCGTCGTGGCGTGGAACTCGGTGCCGGCGTGCGCCGGGCGCAGGGTCATGACGACGCGTTGCCGTTCGTGAGGGCCGCGATCTTCCTGCTCAAACGCTCCAGGTCCACGGGCTTGGTGTCGAAATCGTCGCAGCCCGCGGCCAGGGCGCGCTCGCGGTCCTCCGCCATCGCGTGCGCGGTCAGCGCGATGACCGGGATGGATGCGGTGCGCGCATCGGCCTTGATCCGGCTCGCCGCTTCCCAGCCGTCCATTACCGGCAGGCCCATGTCCATCAGCACCAGGTCGGGCATCTCGCGGAGCGTCGCGTCCACGGCCGTCTGGCCGTCGGTTGCCATGACCACCGTGTGGCCGCGCCGGATCAGCCGCCGCGAGAGCATGTCGCGGTTCATTTCGTTGTCTTCGACCAGCAGGATCTTCATCGTGGTTCCGGATGGCGGCCTCATGCCTGGTGGGCGGTCGGCGCGGCAGCGAGGGCGCGCCGCACTTCCTGTTCCAGCTCGCTGCTACTGTAACTGCCCTTGGCAATCACCTTGCTGGCGCGGCTGGCAAGCGCCTGCTGTTCATTCCGGGTCAGTTCCTTCGCGGTGAGGACGACGACGGGAACGGCGCCGGCGCTGCCTTTCGTGCGCAGTGCGTCGAGGAAGGCGAAGCCGTCCATGCCCGGCATCATCAGGTCGAGCAGCACCAGCGCCGGCAGCGCGTCTTCGATGCAGGCCAGCCCTTCGATGCCGTTCGCGGCCTCGACCACGCTCCAGCCCTGCCGCTCCAGCAGCCGGCGCAGCATGTTGCGGGTGTTGGCGTCGTCGTCGACCACGAGGATCGGCTGCGTCGGCGCCGGCGCACCGAGGTGCTTGCCGATCGCGCGCGCCAGGGTGTCGTTCTGCACCGGCTTGACCAGGTAGTCCGCTGCGCCGAGCGCGAAGCCGAGGGTCTGCTGTTCGGTCACCGAGATCATGACCACCGGGATCGATGCCAGCTGCGCATCGGCCTTCAGCCGCGCCAGCACGCTCCAGCCATCGGCGCTCGGCATCAGCACGTCGAGCAGGATCAGGTCCGGCTGCAACTCGCGGGCGCGGCGGATGCCGTCGTTGCCGTTGGTGGCCGATTCGACGCGCAGGCCCTGGCGCACGAGCATGCGGCCGATCACCTCGCAGCCCGCGGCGTCGTCGTCGATGATGAGCACGGTTTGCGTGTTCGCGGACATCGTTGCCGGTTCGACGGCCATCGGCGCGCTGTCGACGGCCGCCTGCGGCGCGTCGCCGGCGCTGGCCGGAAGGCGGATGGTGAACGTCGTGCCGGCACCGATGGCGCTGCGCATGTCGATCTCGCCGCCTAGCATTTCGGCGAAATGGCGCGACAGGGCCAGGCCAAGGCCGGTCCCGCCGTATTTGCGCGTGGTCGATGCGTCGGCCTGCGAGAACGGCTGGAACAGGCGCGACTGCTGCTCGGGCGTCATGCCGATGCCGGTGTCCTCGACCTCGAACACCATCCACTCCCGCGACGCCTGGTGCTCGCGGCGTGCGCGCAGGCGGATCTCGCCCTGTTCGGTGAACTTCGCCGCGTTGCCGAGCAGGTTGAACAGCATCTGCCGCAGCTTGGTGATGTCCGTGTGCATGCGGCCGAGGTCGGCGGCCTCGATGATCAGCCGGTTGCCCTTCTTCTCGGCCAGCGGCCGCACCGTGTCCATCACGTCGTCGAGCACCGGCCCGAGCTCGACGTCTTCCAGGTGCATTTCCATCTTGCCGGCTTCGATCTTGGACAGGTCGAGCACTTCGTTGATCAGGCCGAGCAGGTGCTTGCCGGCGCTGTGGATCTTCTGCAGGTCGGGGATCAGCGCGTCGTCGCCGGTGTCCTCGGCCTCTTCGACCAGCAGTTCGCTGTAGCCGATGATCGCGTTGAGCGGGGTGCGCAGTTCGTGGCTCATGTTGGCCAGGAACAGGCTCTTGGATCTGTTGGCCGCGTCGGCTTCTTCCTTGGCATGCGCCAGCTGGGTGCTCTTTTCCTCGATCTTGAGGTTCTGCTCCTCGAGCAGCTTGCGGCTGCGCACGAAGCGCTTGCTCTGCAGGTACGAGTGCAGGGCGAAGATCGAGCTGGTGAGGAACACGCCGATGATGCTCGCCGCGGTCGGCAGCGCCGGCGCGTCGAAGCTATATGCGAATCCGGTGAACCAGCCGCAGCCGATGACGCCCACCGCGATGGCGATCCATCCCTTGCGCCCGAGGGTCAGGCCACCGACCCCGAGGTTGCCGAGGTTGACCGCGGTCAGGAACATCACGCCCGGCCACAGGCTGAAGTGCATGCCGGCAATCCACGCGCCGACCATCACCGAATCGATGATCATGTTGTAGTGCTCGGCACGCTTGGAGTCGCGGCTGAAGCGCGCGTGGAGCCAGGCCAGCTGCGGCCACACCAGTCCCCAGAGCAGGAGCAGCGCGATCACCGTGTTGCTCGCTCGCCCGGAGGCATGGAACACCGAGTAGAAGATCGCGATCAGCGGCGGGAAACACGAGATCCGGACGATGTAGTCGAGCCGGACGATCGGATGCAGCCGGGACTTGGTCATGGGCATACCGCTGTCGTGCGTGGATGAGGGGCAGGCATGGGCGTGGGCGGAAACAGGCCTGCGACGCACGGCATCGGATCCGGAACGGCGGCGGCCGCCACTGTCGCCGGGACCGGTGCGCACCGCGCGCCGATTGCGGAGCACGTGGCACGCTGCCGGAAATCCCCTTCCTGCCCGCTGTTGGCACCGTTGATACCGGTCCCCTTCTGCCGTACGGCAAGCCTGGATACCTTACACCAGCCGTGCACCCGGACTCGGCGCTGGCGGGCGCGACGCGGCAAGGCATCACGATGGCGACCGGGCCATCGTTGCAGACATTCCCGGGCAGGAGCGTGCGCCCGGCAACACTTTCGGGCCCCGTTGGGCATACCCGGGCGCGGCCGCATGCCTGCCGACGCGCGGCATGATGCGGTGGATCGCCGTGCCTTCACCGGGCCTGAATCCGACGGGGCGAGAATCGCGCCATCGCGCACGCGTTCCGGTACGAGCGGACGCATGCGGCTCCTGCGAGAGACAACGACACGACATGAACCCATTGGCCGATGCCCTTGAATCGACCTTCGACGCCATGGCGCCGGAGCTGCTTGAGATCTACCGGGACCTGCACCGGAATCCGGAGCTCTCGATGCAGGAACATCGCACTGCGGGCATCGCCGCCGATTACATCGAGCGGCTCGGCTACGCGGTGACGCGGGAAGTCGGCGTCACCGGCGTCGTCGGCGTGCTGCGCAACGGCGACGGCCCCACGGTGATGCTGCGCGGCGACATGGACGCGCTGCCGATGGCCGAGGACACCGGCTTGCCCTATGCCAGCCAGGCCACCGCCACCGATGCGGAGGGGCGGCAGGTGGCGGTCGCGCATTCGTGCGGGCACGACCTGCATGTCACCTGGCTGATGGGCGCCGCGCGCGTGCTGGCCGGGTCGCGCGATGCATGGCGCGGCACGGTGCTGGTGGTGTTCCAGCCCGGCGAGGAAACGGCGCAGGGCGCGAATGCGATGGTGGTCGACTGGGAAGGCGCGGGGTTGCCGCGGCCGGATGTCATCCTCGGCCAGCACGTGATGGTGGGCCCGGCCGGCACCGTGAGCTATCGCGCCGGCGTGATCCTGTCGGCGGGCGACAGCCTGCAGGTGAAGCTGTTCGGCCGCGGTTCGCACGGCTCGCAGCCGCAGACCTCGATCGACCCGGTGGTGATGGCGGCGTCGACCGTGCTGCGCCTGCAGACCATCGTCTCGCGCGAGATCTCGCCGCTGGACAGCGCGGTGCTGACCATCGGCGCGCTCCAGGCCGGCAGCAAGGAAAACATCATCCCCGACGACGCCACCATCAAGCTCAACATGCGCACCTACGACGAAGGCGTGCGCGAGCACATGCTCAAGGCGGTGCGACGCATCTGCTGCGCCGAGTGCGAGGCGTCCGCCGCGCCGCGGCCGCCGGAGTTCACCACCCTGAGCAGCTATCCGCCGACCGACAACGACCGTGCGGCCACCGCGCGCGTGGTCGAGGCGTTCCGCATCCAGTTCGGCGACGACGCGTACGAAGGCAAGCCGGCCGCCGCCAGCGAGGATTTCAGCGTGTTCGGCCGCAGCTGGGACCTGCCGTACGTGTTCTGGTTCGTGGGCGGCACCGATCCGCAGGCGTATGCGGACGCGAAGCAGGCGGGGACGCTCAACGCGATCCCGAGCAACCATTCGCCGCGCTTCGCGCCGGTGCTCGAGCCGACCCTGAAGGTGGGTTTGCAGGCGATGCTGGGCGCGGCGTCGGCGTGGCTGTGCGCGCCGGCCGCGGAGGCCGGCGAAGGCTGAAGCGGGACGCGGGGACGCGATCAGGGCCAAGCTGTCGCCGACGTTTCGCGCGACAGGCACCCATGCAGCTGGTCGAGTTCGGTCGCGAGCAATGACGGCATTGCACCGATCGGCGCCGGCGGCTGGCCGTCACGGACGGCGTTGGCGAGGAGATCGAGCGCGCGCTGCACGCGGGCTTGGCCGTGGTCGCCGAACATCGAGGCGGCCGAGGCGCGCGCGGCGTCGCCATCGAGGCGTTCCAGCGCCCAGCAGGCGGACAGGGTGCGATATGCGAGCTGTTCGGTGGCGGCGATCGCGGGCCAGGCCTGTTCGGCGGCGCGGCGCTGGGTTCGCGACGCGGACAGGCCGTCCTCGTGCGCCTGGGCGAGGGCGAAGCTGGCATGCTGCAGCCGCTGGCGTGCGGCCTTCGCCGCCGGCGTGGTGACGGCGCCGCCGGCAAGGTGGACGACCACGGCGTCGACCGCGCGCAGCATCCGCACCAGTTGTTCCGGGATCCTCGCCTGCGCCGTGCGCGGCGGGATCAGGCGGAACACCAGCAGTGCCACCGCGCAGCCGGCCAGGGTATCGACCCCGCGCGCCAGCAGGTACGCGCCCGGCGACTCGACCGGCTGCCCGCCGGCGGCGATGGTCAGCGCCGCGCCGGTGATGAACACCACTGCCAGCGTGTAGTTGCGCATGACCACCATCTCGATGGTGAACTGCAGCGCCATCACCACCAGCACCAGCCACGGGCCCTGCGGATGCACGACGATGATCGCGCCGGCGAGCAGCAGCCCGACCCAGGTGCCGAGCAGGCGCTGCACGCTGCGCTGGAGCATGCGCAGCCAGTCGAATCCCTGGTGCAGCATCAGCACCGCCGCGGCGACAGCCCAGTACGCGCGTTCGAGGTGGACCGCGGCGCCGAGCGTGCCGGCCACCAGCGCCGCCACGCCCACGCGCAGCAGCACGCGGCGTGCACTGGAACCCGGCTGCAGGGCGTCGCGCAGCGCGGCGAGCGCACCGGGATGGCCCAGTGGCACGTCGTTGCCGGCGGTGCCGGGCAGGCCCTGCAGGGTGCCGATCTGGGCGATCAGTCGATTGGCGTCGTCGAGCAGCGTGGATGGCGCGGGAAGTCCCCGGCCCGCCGCCGCCATCGCATCGGCGAAGCGCAGGTGCAGTTCGCGGTTGAGCGTGCGCAGGCGGCTGAGCCTGCCATCCGGATGCGCGCGTGCGGGCTGCCGGCTGACCAGCGTGGTCCAGGCCTCGTGCAGCAGGAAGGCCGCGCGGTGCCGCGCGGCATTCTCATGCGTGCTGCCCATCGCTTCGATATAGGCGGCGACGGCCTTGCCGGCGGCCGTGACCGCGTTGCGTTCCGGCCCGCGGGGCCAGGCCAGCGCGCCGCCCATGTGCACCAGCCATGCGAATGCGCCGCCGCCCAGCACCAGCGTCGCGGCATGCCCCGGGCCGAGGTGCGATGCCGGCATCGCGGTGCCGGCCGCGCAGGCGAGCATGAACATGTAGGCGCCTGGCGGCCCGATCTGCAGCGCGTTCGCCAGCCAAGTCGAGAGCATGGCGATCGCCGCCATCGCCACGATCACCGCCCACGTGTTCGCAGCCACCCAGAGCCCCAGTCCCACCGCCAGCGCGAACGCGAGCGCGATCAGCGCAAGCTGCCGCGCGCGATTCAGGTAGGGACGGCCGCTGCCATACAGCGCGGTGAATCCGCCGATCGATGCCATCAGCCCGGCCGGCACGTCGCCGGCCAGCCATCCGGCGAGGATCGGCGCGCCCATGCACCCCGCCGCGCGCAGCGCGAACAGCCAGCGCCGTGGCGGCGCCGGCCGCATTTCGAGCAGTCCCTCCAGCACCCGGGACAGCAGGGCGGGCGGTGGCGTGGTGGGCGGCATCGTGGGTCCGGGCATGGCGACGGCCATTATCGACGTGCGCGCCCGCCGCTGCGTGTCGGCCGTGCCATCGCCGCGCCCGGCGACGGAAGCGCCCGGAATGCCGCGCACGAGCACGAAGATGAACGTTTTCACCGTCGCTGGCCGCGTCGTGACATCGTTCTCCGGGCGACATGGATACCTTCGGCGAAACCGCCACCCGGAAGGAGCGAGCGATGTCCGACGACGCCAAGACCGACCTCGACCACGTGCACGACACCCTGACCCAGCTCAAGGAGATGCGGCATTACTCCAAGAACAACGTCGAGGTACTCACGGCGGCGTGGCTGCTGTTCGACGGTGAACTGTCGAAGCTGGGCCAGACCGCGAAGATCGACAACCTGATGGTCCGCCAGGGCGAGCTGCACGATGCGCTGGAAAGCGTGATCGCCGACTTCGAGGAACTGGCGGTGAAGCTGCAGCCGCCTCCGGAGGAGTCGGCGCAGTAGCGGGCGGCTCAGTCCCCGATACCGCGGGGCAGCGGCAGGCCGGACACGCCGGCGGCGACCTTGCTGACGCTCGAGACAGCGGCGGCCGACAGCGAGCGGCGGGCCAGGAGCGCCGGAACGCGGCCGCCGAGGTCCGTCAGCGAGGTATAGGACAGGCGCGTGCCGGTGGCGGTCGGGGTCATGCGCCATTCGCCGCGGGCGCGCAGGGCGATGCAACCGGGCATCGGCTCCTTTCCGGCGTAGGCCAGCGACGTGAACGCCACGCGCACGCCGCCGGCCGCAAGGGCCTCGCGCTCGAAACGCATGGAATAGCAGCGTTCGCTGATCACCGGCGTATCGAGAATGTCCGACCAGACCGTGACCGCAGGGTCGCGCTTGATGAAGGTGCGGCGGATGTTCCTGTTTTCCGCGTCGAGATACTTGCCGAACAGGTAGTCCGCCACGGCGTCCGGCGATGCGACCAGCGTGGTGCTGACGCGCAGTTCGTCGAAGCGCTCGCCGGCAACGGGCCTGGTTTCCAGCAGCAGGCCGTCGCGGGTGGATACCGTTCGCCATGCCGGCTCCCGGGCGTGGGCGATGCCGGAAAGCGCGGCCAACAGCAGCAGCACGCAGGCTGGCCGCACGACGATGCCGTGTTGCGCGGCCGGGAGTCGCGGGAGGTGGGGCGTGGGCGTCGGGGCCATTTGCCGATGGGGGTGTGGCGATTGCGACGATTCAATGCCTGCTGCGTGACAGCATGAAGGCAGCGGGCTGGGGGGGAAACCCATCCCCGCCCAACCCTCCCCTTGAAGGGGAGGGCTTCGAAGGGTGGCGTCAGCGCGCGCTGTAGGCGTGGACTTCGTCGACCAGTACGGCGACGTGGTCCGGGTCCATGTCCGGCGACATGCCATGGCCGAGGTTGAACACGTGGCCCTCGCGCGAGCCGCCGTTGCCGTCGCGGTAGCTGTCGAGGGCGCGGCGTACTTCGCTGCGGATCGCGTCGGGCGAACCGTACAGCGTGGCCGGGTCGAGGTTGCCCTGCAGCGCGACCTTGCCCTGGGTGCGGCGCGCCGCTTCGCCCAGTTCCACCAGCCAGTCGACGCCGACGCCTTCGGTGCCGCACTCGGCCAGCGCCTCGAGATGCGTGGCGTTGCCCTTGCCGAACAGGATCAATGGCGTGCGTTCGCTGCCTTCGCCACGCTCGAGTTCGCGCGCGATGCGGGTGAGGTAGGGCAGCGAGAACTCGCGGTACATCGCAGGTGACAGCACGCCGCCCCAGGTGTCGAACACCTGCAGCGCCTGCGCCCCGGTCGCGCGTTGCGCCGACAGGTAGGCGATCACCGCATCGGTGTTGACCGACAGCAGCGCGTGCAGCGCCTTCGGATTGTTGTGCGCCATCGCCTTGATGCGCGCGTAGTCCTTGCTGCCGCCGCCTTCGACCATGTAGCAGGCCAGCGTCCACGGGCTGCCGGAGAAGCCGATCAGCGGCACCTTGTTGCCCAGTTCGCGGCGGATGGTGCGCACCGCGTCCATCACGTAGCGCAGCTCGGTTTCCATGTCGGGCACGCCGAGCCTGGCGATCGCGGCGGCATCGCGCACGGGGTGGCGGAACTTGGGGCCTTCGCCTTCGACGAAGTACAGCTCCAGGCCCATCGCGTCGGGAATGGTGAGGATGTCGGAGAACAGGATCGCGGCGTCGAGCGGAAAACGCGTCAGCGGCTGCAGGGTGACTTCGCAGGCGATCTCGGGATTCTTCGCCATCGCCAGGAAGCTGCCGGCGCTTTTGCGGGTGGCGCGGTACTCGGGCAGGTAGCGGCCGGCCTGGCGCATCAGCCAGACGGGCGTGCGGTCCACGGGCTCGCGGCGCAGGGCACGGAGGAAACGGTCGTTGGCGGGGGTGTCGGACATGGTGGTGCTCACTCGGGTTTGAAGATGTTCGCCCCGCCTGCGGGTGCAAGCGGGCGTGATGCAGGCCGGGGTTGCACCCCGACGTTCGGGATCCAGGCAATCGTGGGCGTCGGGGATGTAACCCCGACCTACGGATTGCTGGATCTTGGGGCGTCCGAGCCCTGCGCGAACGTCAGCTGGAAGCCGCGCTTGAGCTGCTGGTCCCGCGCGTGCTCCAGCGCGGCAACCGCGCTGGCCTGGTCGAGGAACTGTTCGCGGCGCACGGTGCTGCGGCCGCCGAGCTGTCCGGTTTCGCGCACCAGCTCCCAGCCGCCGAGCAGGTCGGGCTGCAGCATCAGTTGCACGAAGCGCGGGGCGTCGCGGCCATCGGAGCGTTGTTGCAGGAACAGGCGCATGGGCCGGGCATTGTACGGTGCGGGCGGGGCGAGCGGCCGGGTCGGCCTCTAGAACCGACTGTTGTGGGAGCGGCTTCAGCGGCGAAATTTCGGAGGGCGGCAATCCGCGGGGGTGTCCGTAGGAGCGGCGGCAGCCGCGGGCTCTTGCGTTGCGGCGCAAAAGCAAGAGTTCGCGGCTGCCGCCGCTCCTACGAAAGCATGTTGCTTTTATGCGTTGCGCAGGATTCCCAGCACCGCTTCTTCGGGCACATCCGGCACCACGCGGGCGCGGCCCAGGCCCTCCCAGAGCACGAAGCGCAGGCCGCTGGCCTGGGCCTTCTTGTCCAGGCGCATGTGGGCGAGCAGGACGTCGGGGTCCAGCCCGGCGGGCAGCGCGGTCGGCAGGCCGAAACGCTGCAGCAGCGCCTGCAGGATCATCGCGTCGGTGTCGGTGGCCAGCCCCAGGGCGGTGGACAGCCGCGCCGCGAGGACCATGCCGACTGCCACCGCTTCGCCATGGTTGAGCGTGCCGTAGTCCTGCGCGGTCTCGATGGCGTGGCCGAAGGTGTGGCCGAAGTTGAGCAGGGCGCGTTCGCCGTGCTCGAACGGGTCGCGTTCGACGATCGCGGCCTTGTGCGTGCAGCTGCGGGCGATGGCTTCCGACAGCGCATCCGCATCGCCGCCGAGCAGGGTGTCGGAATGCGCGGCGAGCCAGTCGAGGAAGGATGCATCGACGATTGCGCCGTACTTCACCACTTCGGCAAGGCCGGCGCGCAGTTCGCGCGCGGGCAGTGTCCGCAGCGTGCCGGTGTCGGCCACGACCGCAATCGGCGGATGGAAGGCGCCGACCAGGTTCTTGCCCTGCGGCAGGTCGACCGCGGTCTTGCCGCCGACCGAGGAGTCGACCATGGCCAGCAGCGTGGTCGGCAGCTGCACGCAGTCGATGCCGCGCATCCAGCACGCGGCGGCAAAACCGGCGAGGTCGCCGACCACGCCGCCACCCAGCGCGTAGACGCAGGCGTCGCGGGTGGCGCCGAGCGCGGCCAGCGCGTCGACGGCGTCGCCGAAGCGGGACAGCGTCTTTTCCTGTTCGCCCGCCGGCATCACGTGGCTGGCGATGCGCGCATCCGGCCGCGCGGAGCGCAGGGCGTCGATGACGGTAGATGCATGAAGCGGGGCGACGTTGGCGTCGCTGACCACCAGCGCGTGGCGACCGCGCAGCGGTTGCGCGAGCAGCCCGCCGTCGCGCAACAGGCCGGCACCGATGGTGATGCGGTAGGGCTCGGCGCCGCCGACTTCGACCTGGCGCACGCTCATGGGCGCGTGCCGCCGGCAGCCGTGGGCGCGGCAACCCGCCAGCGCGCGTCGAGCAGGTGCCCGAGTTTCGCAGCGGTTTCGGCGGCGCCCATCGCCGCGGTGTCGAAGCGCAGGTCGGCGATTTCCGCGTAGAGCGGTTCGCGGACCTCGGCGAGGCGGCGCAGGACGGCTTCGCGGTCGTCGCTGGCCAGCAGCGGGCGGCTGCGGTCGCGCGCCAGCCTTGCGAGCTGCTGCGGGATATCGACGTGCAGGTGCACCACGAAGCCGCGTTCATGCAGGCGCTGGCGCAGGCGCGGGTCGAGCACGGCGCCGCCCCCGGTGGCGATCACCACGCCTTCGTTGGCCAGCAGTCCGGCGAGGACGACCTGTTCACGGGCGCGGAAATCGGCCTCGCCGGCGCATTCGAAGATGGTGGCGACGCTGGCGCCGGCCTGCGCCTCGATCTCGCGGTCGGCGTCGAAGAACGCCAGCCCGAAACGTTCCGCCAGGCGCCGGCCGATCGACGACTTGCCCGAGCCCATCGGGCCGACGAGGACGAGATTGGGTGCCGGATTCATGGCCGGATGCTAGCACCGCGTGGCGCGGCCTTAACGCGGCCCGGTCTAGCCTGCGTGTTCCGGCGGCGCTGCCGCCCTGACAGGAGAAGTGCAATGGCAGTCGCCAAGGTCATCGAAGTCAATGCGTCGTCGACCACCAGCGTGGAGGATGCCGTCCGGCACGGCCTGAAGAAGACTTCGGAAACGGTCAAGGGCATCAAGGGCGTGTGGGTGAACGAGATCAAGGCCGTCACCAACGATACCGGCGACATCACCGAGTGGCGCGTCAACCTGCGCATCACCTTCGTGGTGGCGTAGCCCGGAACGGCGCCATCGGGATACCCCTTGCAGGAGCGGCTTCAGCCGCGAGCTTTTGTTTTCTCCTGGCCAGGAAGCGGAAAAGCTCGCGGCTGAAGCCGCTCCTGCAGTGTTGCGTTGGCGGCGGCATGGTGTCGCCGCGCTACAGCGGCCGCCGTTCCGCATCGAGCCGCACGGTGCGATCCGCGATGCCGGGCAGGGTGCGCATGGCCTGGCGGCTGGTGCGCTCGAAGAACTGCACGAAGCGTTCGACCTGTTCGCGCGTCATGGCCTTGCGGTGCGGGTGCCTGGCCTGCAGAGCCTGTTCCTGCTGCCAGCGCCAGCGCGGCACGATGTCGAAGCCCGGGCCCTGCAGGAACAGCAGGTGGTCGATGCGCCGCCACAGCGCCGGGTAGTCGCGCGCCAGCGCGTCGTTGCAGTAACGGCGCCAGCGGCCGTCGGGATCCTCGTCGCGCTCGAGCGCGTTGACCGGCTCGGCCAGCGCTGCTCCCGGCTCTGCCGAGGTGCCGAGGAACCAGCCTTCGAACAACACCAGGTCGACCGGCCCGACACGGGGCCATTCGGGTTCCGGCAGACGGCGGTCGCCGAGCTTGTCGAAACGCGGCAGCGCGACCGTTCCGCCCGCGCGCAGGGCGTCGAGCGTGCGGCAGGCCAGGCCTACGTCGTGCGTGCCGGGCGGCCCGCGGGTGGCGAGCAACGGATGCACCTCGCGTGCGAGCGCGGCGCGTTGATCCCGGTCGAGATAGGCGTCGTCCACCGACAGCACCGCGACCGCCAGGCCGCGCTGCGCGGCCAGCGCGGCCATCTGCGCGGCCAGGGTGGATTTGCCCGTGCCCTGCAGGCCGGTGATGCCATGGATGCGGTCGCCGGTGGCGAGCGCGGCGTCGAGGCAGGATGCGACGAAATCGCCTGCAAAGCCCTGCGTGGCGCCGGGATGCGTGCCGGTGGACATCGGGCCACAATACCGCAATGAACCAGCCCGACCTCTACACCGAAGCCCTCGCCACGTTCGAGCAACTGTTCGACGAAGCCCTGGCCGCCGGCGAACCTGACCGCACCGCGATGGTGGTCGCCACCGCATCGCTCGATGCCTGTCCTTCGGCGCGCACGGTGCTGCTCAAGGCGCATGACGCGCGCGGTTTCGTGTTCTACACCCATCTTGATGGCCGCAAGGGCCGCGAGCTGCAGGCCAACCATCGCGCCGCGCTGCTGTTCCACTGGCCACGCGTGCGCAGCGGCGTGCAGGTGCGCATCGAAGGCGACGTGGAACTGGTGAGCGACGCCGAAGCCGACGCCTACTTCGCCACGCGGCCGCGCGGCAGCCAGGTCGGCGCGTGGGTGTCGAAGCAGTCCGAGACGCTGGAATCGCACGAACAGTTCGAACGCGCGCTGGAAGCCGCCGAACGCGAATTCGAAGGACGCGACGTGCCGCGCCCGCCGCGCTGGACCGGCCTGCGCGTACGGCCGCACGGCATCGAGTTCTGGTACGCCGGCGATGCGCGCCTGCACGAGCGCTGGCTGTACGAGGGCGACGTGACGGGTACCTGGACCAAGCGGATGCTGTATCCGTGAACAGCCGGCCTTCCGGCCCGCAACGCATCGTCTGCCTGACCGAGGAGCCGACCGAGGTGCTGTACGCGCTCGGCGAGCAGGACCGGATCGTCGGCATCAGCGGCTTCACCGTGCGACCGCCGCGGGCGCGCAGGGAGAAGCCCAAGGTCAGCGCATTCACCAGCGCGAAGATCGACGAGATCCTGAAGCTCGCGCCGGACTTCGTGGTCGGGTTCTCCGACATCCAAGCCGACATCGCGGCCGAGCTCGTGCGTCGCGGCGTCGAGGTGTGGATCAGCAACCATCGCAGCGTCGATGGCATCGTCGACTACGTGCGCCGGCTCGGCGCGCTGGTCGGCGCGGCCGGGCCTGCCAACGACTACGCCGACGGGCTGCAGCGCGGGCTCGATGCCATCGCCGCTGACGCCGCGCGCCTGCCGCGGCGCCCGCGGGTGTACTTCGAGGAATGGGACGAGCCATTGATCACCGGCATCCGCTGGGTCGCCGAGCTGATGCGCATCGCCGGCGGCGACGACGTGTTCCCGGAGCGCGCGGCCGAGCCGCTGGCGAAGCAGCGCATCCTCGCCGACCCGCTGGAGGTGGCGCGGCGCGCGCCGGACATCATCTTCGGCTCGTGGTGCGGCAAGAAATTCCGCCCCGAGAAAGTGGCCGCGCGCCCCGGCTGGGAGGCGATCCCCGCGGTGCGCGACGGCGAACTGCACGAAATCAAGTCGCCGATCATCCTGCAGCCCGGCCCTGCCGCGCTGACCGACGGCGTCCGCGAGATCGCCCGCGTCATCCGCGACTGGTCGAACCGCCACGCGTAGGTCGGGGTTACGCCCCCGACGGCTTTCGATTTGCCCGTGTCGAAGCCACGTACCGTGCGGCCGACGCGTGGAAAGTCTCGGGGTGTCAGGAATCGGGGCCGTCCGGGCGTCGGGGGCTGGTCGCAGAGGCGGAATCCCCGCAGGAGCGCCCCGTGGGCGCGATCAGGCATTGCCGGCAAAGCTTGCGCCCATGGCCGCTCCTGCCGGGGGGAACCAGCTGCGCATCCACACACAAATTCCCCCGGCCCTGCGATGATGCGGCTCCAACCAACGGGGACACGGCCATGAACCAGGCGGCAATGCAGGACTTCGGCAAGCTGGTGTTGCGCATCGTGCTGGGCGCACTGATCCTGCTGCACGGCATTTCGAAACTGAAAAACGGACTCGGCCCCATCGAGGGCATGGTGGTGGGTTACGGGTTGCCGGGTTTCTTCGCCTACGGCGTCCTGGTCGGCGAAGTGCTGGCGCCGCTGATGCTGCTGTTCGGCTTCTACGCGCGGATCGGCGCCGTCATCGTCGTCATCAACATGCTGTTCGCGTTCGCGCTGGCGCACATGGGCCAGCTTGGCCAGCTCAACGACCAGGGCGGCTGGGCGCTGGAGCTGCAGGGCATGTTCCTGTTCACGGCGGTGGCGATCACGCTGCTCGGCCCGGGGCGCTACGCGATCAACCAGCGCTAGCACCCGACGGCATGCCATCCTTGTAGGAGCGGCTTCAGCCGCGAGCTTTTACCTTCTCGCCTGCGAAGGCCGGGGCAAGAGCCGAAAAGCTCGCGGCTGAAGCCGCTCCTACAGGGACAAGTTCGAATTCGCCGCTGCGTCAGCGCGGGAAGAAGTCGCGGTTGAAGTGTAGTTCCATCGCGGGGCCGTCCTCGGGCACTACTTCGACATCGAAGCGCAGCGTATCCGGCGTAATCACGCGGGCGGTGCCCACGTAGTCGATGAAATCTTGCCCGGGACCTGATCCGGAGTTGCCGCTGCGCACCTCGCGCATCGCCAGTTGCTGGCGCTTGCCGAGCAGGTCGATGGCCACGGCGGTCACGCGCGCCGGCAGGGCGGTCTCGCCACCGTTGCCGTCGTCGCGGCGCACGCCGACCAGCAGCATCACCGTGCCGGCGTCGCGCTCGATGCCGTACTGGCGGGCAACCGCTTCGCCCAGGCCCGCAGTGGGGATGGCGTTGGCGCGCACGACGACGTTGCCGACCCGCGTGCTGGCCTCCTGTTGCATCTGCGCCTGGCCGTCGGTCGGGACGGGCGCACCGCTGCCGCATCCGGCGAGCGCGATGCCGAACAGCAGCGCCGTCGCGACACGGAACACCGCGTCAGTCATTGGCCGCCGACAGCTGCCGGCCGCGCTCAGTGGCGTTGGCGATCGCCTGGTCCACCAGTTCGCGCAGGCCACCGGTCTCGAAGGTTTCGATCGCTGCCTGGGTGGTGCCGCCGGGCGAGGTGACGCGGCGGCGCAGTTCGGCCGGAGGTTCGTCCGATTCGGTGAGCATGCGTGCGGCGCCGAGCACGGTCTGCAGCACCAGGGAGCGGGCGGCATCGTCGGGCAGGCCCTGGTGTTTCGCCGCCTCCTCCATCGCCTCGGCGAGCAGGAAGACGTAGGCCGGCCCGCTGCCGGACACCGCGGTGACCGCGTCCATCTTCGCCTCGTCGTCGATCCATACTGTCTTGCCGGCGCTCGACAGCAGTTCCTCCGCCTGCGCCCGGCCCGGTACGTCGACCCCGGGCGTGGCGAACAGGCCGGTGACACCGGCGCCGAGCATGGCCGGGGTGTTGGGCATGCAGCGCACGATGGAAGTTGCGGTTCCGTCATCGCCGCCGAGCCAGCGCGCGATCTGCGCCGAGGTGATGCCGGCGGCGATCGAAATCACCAGTGGTCGCTGCTCCCGCGCCTGCGGCGCCAGCGTTTCGCATACCTGACGCAGGACCTGCGGCTTGACCGCCAGCACCCATACGCCGGCGCCGTCCACGGCCTCGGCCCCGGTCGCGAACGTGGTGATGCCGAAATCCGCCGCCAGGGCCGTGCGCGCCGCCTCGACCGGTTCGGCGACGCGGATCGAGTCTCCCTGCACGCCGCGCGCCACCAGTCCGCCGATCAGGCTGCGGGCCATGTTGCCGCCGCCGATGAAGGCGATGGGGGTGGGAGCTGGGGGCTGGGGACTGGGAGAGTTCATGGTCATCGGAAGGAGTTGGTGAGGGTTGGATCCTGGAGACTGGCCAATGCGACGGACAGTTTGATCGCGCGCATGGCTGCATTCGAATCCGGTGGTGCTTTGGGCGCCGGGAATCCCCAGGCATTGGCGGGTGCCATTCCCAGCGTAGCGAGGGATCCGCTTGCCGGAATGCCAGATCCCTCGCTGCGCTCGGGATGACAGCATGGCCAGGGTTCTCGCAGGCCGTCCAGGCGAGCATCAAGCCTACTGCATGCGGGAGCTCAATCCCGACACCCACCCAGCGCCCGGCGCCAACGCGCTGTCTTCAAGCGTCACGCTCGTTTCCCGAACAGCGCGGTCCCCACCCGCACCATCGTTGCACCCTCGGCCACCGCCAGTTCGAGGTCGTCGCTCATGCCCATCGACAGGGTGTCGACGTGCGGGTACTGCGTGGCCAGCGTATCGAACAGCGTTTTCATGCGGCCGAATGCGGCGCGTCGCCGGGCGACGTCCGGATGCGGTGCGGGGATCGCCATCAGTCCGCGCAGCAGCAGCCGCGGCTGCGCGGCGATCGCGGCGGCAAGCGCCGACACCTGTTCCGGCGCGCAGCCGTGCTTGCTGGCTTCGTCGTCGATGTTCACCTGCACCAGCACGTTCAGCGGCGGCAGGTCGTCGGGGCGGTGGCGGGCGAGGGCGGCGACCAGCTTGTCGCGGTCCACCGTCTGCACCCAGTCGAACGCGGCTGCCGCCTCGCGGGCCTTGTTCGACTGCAGGTGGCCGATCAGGTGCCATTCCAGCGTTTCGTGGGAAATCGCGGCCTGTTTCGCCAGCGCTTCCTGGACGTAGTTCTCGCCGAATGCCGGGGCATGCGCGACGCCGGTCACGGTTGCGTTCGATGCGGAGGACGCACGCAGGGCGGCGGCCATTTCCGCGACGGCCGTCGCAGGTTGCGTCTTGGACACCGCGAGCAGGCGCGGCTGCGGGCGGCCTACATCGCGTGCAGCCGCGGCGAGGCGTTCGAGGACGGCGTTCAGGGCTTGCGCGTACATGCGGTTCCGGCGGGGGACGGGCTGGATTTCTGGCGCGGGTCCGGGGCTATACTGCCGCGCAGGGGTTGTTCATTTCCAGTCGCAATGCCAGGGGAGCATGCATGGATATCGCCGAACTGTTGGCGTTTTCTGTCAAGAACAAGGCATCGGACCTGCATCTGTCGGCAGGCCTGCCGCCGATGATCCGCGTCGATGGCGATGTGCGTCGCATCAACATCCCGGCGCTGGACCACAAGCAGGTGCACGCGCTGGTGTACGACATCATGTCGGACAAGCAGCGCCGCGACTACGAGGAATTCCTCGAGGTCGACTTCTCGTTCGAGATCGCCGGGCTGGCGCGCTTCCGCGTCAACGCGTTCAACCAGAACCGCGGCGCCGGCGCGGTGTTCCGCACGATTCCGTCCGAGGTGCTGACGCTCGAGGACCTGGCGACGCCGCGGATCTTCAAGGAGCTGATCGACCAGCCGCAGGGCCTGATCCTGGTCACCGGCCCGACCGGTTCGGGCAAGTCGACCACGCTCGCGGCGATGGTCGACCACGTCAACAAGAGCGAGTACGGCCACATCCTCACCATCGAGGACCCGATCGAGTTCGTGCACACCGCGCAGAAGTGCCTGATCAACCAGCGCGAGGTGCACCGCGACACGCACGGCTTCAACGAGGCGCTGCGCTCGGCGCTGCGCGAGGACCCGGACTACATCCTGGTCGGCGAGCTGCGCGACCTGGAAACCATCCGCCTGGCGCTGACCGCCGCGGAGACCGGCCACCTGGTGTTCGGCACGCTGCATACGTCGAGCGCGGCCAAGACCATCGACCGCATCATCGACGTGTTCCCCGCCGGCGAAAAGCCGATGGTGCGCTCGATGCTGTCCGAAAGCTTGCGCGCGGTGATCTCGCAGGCGCTGCTGAAGAAGGTCGGCGGCGGCCGCACCGCGGCGTGGGAAATCATGGTGGGCATCCCCGCCATCCGCAACCTGATCCGCGAGGACAAGGTGGCGCAGATGTACTCGTCGATCCAGACCGGCCAGCAGCACGGCATGATGACCCTCGACCAGCACCTGCAGGACCTGGTCAAGCGCGGCCTGGTCACGCGCGCGCAGGCGAAGGATTACGCCAAGGACAAGCGCTTGTTCGAGTAACGTTTCGAATGTCCCGGGCGAAGCGGGGGATCCTGCCTCGCCGGGAACCATCCGGGACAGGTTCCTCGCTGCGCCCGGAATGACACCTCCAGAAGTCGCCGGAGTTCCACCATGAGCAGCATTGATTTCACTTCGTTCCTCAAGCTGATGGCGCACCAGAAGGCGTCGGACCTGTTCATCACCGCGGGCATGCCGCCGTCGATGAAGGTCAACGGCAAGATCTCGCCGATCACCCAGAACCCGCTGACGCCGCAGCAGGCGCGCGAGCTGGTGCTCAACGTGATGTCGCCGCCGCAGCGCGAGGAGTTCGAGCGCACCCACGAGTGCAACTTCGCCATCGGCGTGTCGGGCGTGGGCCGCTTCCGCGTGTCGTGCTTCTACCAGCGCAACCAGGTGGGCATGGTGCTGCGCCGGATCGAGACCCGGATCCCGACGATCGAAGAGCTCAACCTGCCGGCGATCATCAAGACCCTGGCGATGACCAAGCGCGGCATCATCATCTTCGTCGGCGCCACCGGCACGGGTAAATCCACCTCGCTGGCCTCGATGATCGGCTATCGCAACCAGAACTCGACCGGCCACATCATCACCATCGAGGACCCGATCGAGTTCGTGCACAAGCACGAGGGCTGCATCATTACCCAGCGCGAGGTCGGCATCGACACCGACAGCTGGGATGCGGCGCTGAAGAACACCCTGCGCCAGGCGCCCGACGTGATCATGATCGGCGAGGTGCGCACCCGCGAGGGCATGGACCACGCCATCGCCTTCGCCGAAACCGGCCACCTGGTGCTGTGTACGCTGCACGCCAACAACGCCAACCAGGCGATGGACCGGATCATCAACTTCTTCCCCGAGGATCGCCGCGGCCAGCTGCTGATGGACCTGTCGCTCAACCTCAAGGGCGTGGTGGCGCAGCAGCTGATCCCGACCCCGGACGGCAAGAGCCGGCGCGTGGCGATGGAGATCATGCTCGGCACGCCGCTGGTGCAGGACTACATCCGCGACGGCGAGATCCACAAGCTCAAGGAAATCATGAAGGAGTCGACCAACCTCGGCATGAAGACCTTCGACCAGAGCCTGTTCGAGCTCTACCAGGCCGGCGAGATCAGCTACGAGGACGCCCTGCGTTACGCCGACTCCGCCAACGAGGTGCGCCTGCGGATCAAGCTGGCCCAGGGCGGCGATGCGCGCACGCTGTCGCAGGGGCTGGACGGGGTGGAGGTCGCGGAGGCGAACTGAGCCTGCCGGACTGAAACACATCGTTGTGGCGAAACCGGAGAAAAGGGCGCGCAGGCGCCCTTTTCTTTTCGCCTTCTTTACCCCATCCGTAGGACAATACCCATTCAGCTTTCCAGACAGGAGATCGACGTGGCCCATACCCTCCCCGCATTGCCCTACGCCTACGACGCGCTCGAGCCGCATATCGACGCGCAGACGATGGAGATCCATCACTCCAAGCATCACCAGGCCTACATCAACAATCTTGACAAGGCGCTGGAAGACAGCGACCTGGCCGACAAGCCGGCCGAGGACCTGATCCGCGACCTCGACGCGCTGCCCGAGAAGATCCGCGGCGCGGTGCGCAACAACGGTGGCGGCCACGCCAACCACTCCCTGTTCTGGACCGTGATGTCGCCCAAGGGCGGCGGCCAGCCGGTCGGCGATGTCGCCAAGCACATCGACAGCGACCTGGGCGGTTTCGAGAAGTTCAAGGAAGCCTTCACCCAGGCGGCGCTGACCCGCTTCGGCAGCGGCTGGGCGTGGCTCAGCGTCGACAAGTCCGGAAAGCTGTCGGTCGAGAGCAGCGCCAACCAGGACAACCCCCTGATGAAGGGCATCGGCTCGGGCAACACCCCGGTCCTGGGTCTCGACGTGTGGGAACACGCCTATTACCTGAAGTACCAGAACCGCCGCCCGGAATACATTGGCGCGTTCTACAACGTGGTCGACTGGAACGAGGTCGAGCGTCGTTACCAGGAAGCCGTCAAGGGTTGAGCTTGGCGAGGCGCCGCGTAGTCGGCTGCCTGCGTGATGGTTCCGAAAAGGCCCGGCAATGCCGGGCCTTTTTCATTCATGGCGACTCGTTCGCGTCCGGCGCCTCGCAGAATGACGCTGCCGCTGCCGCTGTTGTTGCTTTGCCAATGAATCACCGGCGTCATCGGGCAGACCTGGAGGGCGGCGCACATGGATGTGCGACGTTTTTCTATGAGGCAGGATGCCGATTAGAAGAATCCCTGCGCCAATGAATCACCCGGTTAGCTCTGTACGAGGAAGCGTTTTTCTTTGCTTTGTTTCTTTGACTCGCGCCATCCGTGGCGCTCGCCCCTTCGGGGCCAGCTTCGCTGTTCGCGCGCGCTCCTGCGCGCGCAGTGACGCTTATCAAAAGAAATGAAGCCGCCGAAGGCGGAAGCTTCTGACTTTCGCCATCGATTTTGACCTCTGGCCTCCTGACTCGGAACAGAAGCCAAGACCAGGTTCCAGCGCCAAGGCCAAGGCCAAGGCCAGAGCCGAAGCCGAAGCGGCCGCTCAAATGCCAAGCGCCTTGCGCGCCGCCGCGATCCGCTTGAGCGCCGGGCACCCGGCCCGGTGCGCGCCCGGCAGGTAGCCCAGACTCATCAGGAATTCGCCGGTGATCTCGCCTCCGGTGAACTTGAATGTCCGCTTGAACAGCTTCACCCATGAGGCCTTGTCGCGCGGCTGGCCGTTCTCGCTGGCGTGGGCGTCGAGCCACTGCGCGAAGTCGCCATGGGTGCCGCGCAGGCCGCGGATCACCTGGGCGTTGTGGATCGCGGCGTCCACCTTCAACCGGTTGCGGATGATGCCGGCGTCGGCCAGCAGGCGCGTGCGGTCGGTCTCGCCGTAGCCGGCGACGGTGTCGACGTCGAAACCGTCGTAGGCGCGGCGGAAACCGTCGCGCTTGCGCAGGATCGTTTCCCAGCTCAGGCCGGCCTGGTTGATCTCCAGCAGCAGGCGCTCGAACAGCACGTGCTCGTCGCGCTGCGGGAAACCGTACTCGTGGTCGTGGTAAGGGCCGTGCAGGGGATGCCCGGGCGCGATGTCGCAGTAACCGCTCATGCGCGCCAGCATAGCGAACGCAGGGGCGCGAATGCGGGCCGGCCCGGGGTTGCGCCGGGATTCGCCGCTGCGCGACCATGCCCGGCATTCCCCGACTACGACAGGTTCGCCATGGAAATCGCCGATCGGCGCGTCGCCACCATCCACTTCACCCTGCTCGACCAGCAGGGCGGGCAGGTCACCACCACGCACGGCCACGACCCGTTGGTCTACGTGCACGGCACCGGCGGCATCGTGCGCGGGCTCGAGGAGGCGCTGGCGGGGCGCAAGGCCGGCGACAAGTTCGAGGTGGAAGTCGCGCCCGAACAGGGCTTCGGCAAGCGCCACGAGGGGCTGGTGCAGACCCTGCCGCGCAGCCTGCTCGGTGCCGACAGCCAGCCGCAGGTCGGGGCGCGGCTGAAGGCGCAGACCGCGCGTGGCCCGCTGGACGTGGTGGTGACCGCGGTCGATGCCGACACGGTCACGGTCGACGGCAACCACCCGCTGGCCGGGCGCCCGTTCCGGGCCCAGGTCGAGGTGGTCGACGTGCGCCTGGCGTCGCCCGAAGAGATCCAGTTCGGCATCGGCTGAGCGGCGACGCATCGCGGCCTGCCCGGTAGAATGCCCCCATGCCTGCCACATCCACACCGCTGGCCAACCAGCTGCTGATCGCGCTGCCGTCGCTCGCCGACCCGAATTTCGCGCGCTCGGTGGCGCTGATCTGCCAGCACGACGAGGACGGCGCGATGGGCGTGGTGGTGAACCGCCCATCGGAATACACCCTGGGCGACGTGTTCGAGCAGATGGGAATCGAAACCGGCGACGCCGCGCTGGGCGAACAGCCGGTGCTCGCCGGCGGCCCGGTGCATCCGGAGCGCGGCTTCGTCCTGCACGACGGCGAGCGGGCCTGGGATTCGAGCCTGGCGATCAGCGACGGCCTGTTCGTCACCACCTCGCGCGACGTGCTTGAGGCGATCGCGCGCGGGGAAGGCCCGGAACGCGCGACCGTTGCGCTCGGCTGCGCGGGCTGGGGCGCGGGACAGCTCGAGTATGAACTGACCGAGAACAGCTGGCTCACCGTACCCGCCGACGCCGAACTGCTGTTCGCAACGCCACTGGACGCGCGCTGGCAGGCGGCCGCCGGGCGCATCGGCGTCGACATGGCGCGGATGGCCGACTACAGCGGCCACGCATGAACACCACGGCGATCAAGCCGGACGGCACCGTGCTCGGCTTCGACGTCGGCGCGCGCCGGATCGGAGTCGCGGTCGGCAGCGCCTTCGGCCACGGCGCACGCGCGCTGGCAGTGATCGATGTGCATGCCGACCACATCGATTGGCCAACAATCGACCGCCTGCACAAGGAATGGCGCCCGGACGGGCTGGTGGTCGGCGATCCGATGACGCTCGACGGCGGCGACCAGCCGATCCGCCAGCGCGCCCACGCCTTCGCGCGCGAACTGCAGGCGCGCTACCAGCTGCCGGTGGTGCTGATGGACGAGCGCGCCAGCTCGATCGAGGCGGCGCAGCGGTTCGCGCTCGACCGGTCCGAAGGCCGGCGCCGGCGGCGTGATGCCGCGGCCCTGGACGCGGTGGCGGCGGCGGTGATCGTCGAACGCTGGATCGCCGCACCCGGAGACGCCACGGTTTTGTAGGCGCGCTCCATGGGCGCGATCGGGCTGCACCTGGCAGGGTCATCGTGTCCATGAGGCGCGCCTGCAAGCCGAATGATCGGAACGGTTTTATGCACCTGGGCACCACATGACACCGCAACTCGACACCAACGGCCACCTGCGCCACCTGCTCACCCTGGAAGGCCTGCCGCGCGAACACCTCGTCGCGCTGCTCGACCGTGCGCAGGCCTTCGCCGACGGCGAGGCCGGGCGGTCGCTGGCCGGCACTGCGGTCTGCACGCTGTTCTTCGAGCCATCGACGCGCACGCGGCTGAGCTTCCAGCGCGCCGCGCAGCGGCTCGGCGCGGACGTGCTCAACTTCGACGCCTCGACCTCGTCGACCAGCAAGGGCGAGACCGCGCTCGACACGATGAAGAACATCGAGGCGATGGGTGTGCGCGGGTTCGTGGTGCGGCACTCCGAGGACGGTGGCGTCGCCGCGCTGGCGGCGCAGGCGCGACCGGGCACCGCGCTGGTCAACGCCGGTGACGGCCGCACAGCGCATCCCACCCAGGGCCTGCTCGACATGCTCACGCTGCGCCAGGCCAAGGGGGCGGATTTCTCCCGGCTCAAGGTGCTGATCGTCGGCGACATCCGCCATTCGCGCGTCGCCCGCTCGGACCTGCAGGCGCTGCGCACGCTGGGCGTCGGCGAAATCCGGATCTGCGGGCCGGGGTCGCTGTTACCCGACGACGCCATGCTCGACGGCTGCGAGGTCGGGCACGACTTCGACGCGGCGCTCGAAGGTGTCGACGCGGTGATGATGCTGCGCCTGCAGCGCGAGCGCATGGCCGAAGGGCTGGTGTCGTCGCTCGACGACTACCACCGCGACTACGGCCTGACCGCGGAACGGCTGTGCCGCGCCGCGACGGACGCGGTGGTGATGCATCCGGGGCCGATGAACCGCGGCGTCGAGATCGACGGCGACGTGGCCGACGGCTCGCAGTCGCTGGTGCTGCGCCAGGTCGCCAACGGCGTCGCGGCGCGGATGGCGGTGCTGGAGGCGTTGCTCGGCTGACGCAGGCGGATTGCGCGGAGCCGGACCTCCGGCAGGGCCGCGAATCGCCACGGCAGTCGCGGCATCACTTCATGAAGTGTTCGCGCACGAAGCCGATCGCATCGGGCTCATCGACGCATGGCTGGCAGAACGTGCCGCGGCCATCGACCGGCCCTTCGTATTGCCATTCGAAGGTCTTGCTGTACTTGCCGGCGCGGTCGCTGACCTGCAGCGCCTTGTCCTGCGGCACCACGTCGAGCACGAATCCGTTCGGGAAGCGCACGGCGAAACCCTTGCCGTCGGCGCTGGAACCCAGCGTCCGCAGCCGCACGCGCTTGTGGTTTGCGCCGTATTCGTAATCGACCACCTGCCCGCGCGGGCCGCTCCAGAACGACAGGCTCTCGAATCCGGGCGAACTGTAGTCGTGGCCCGGAATGGCGAAGTTGGCGACCTTCGCGTCCTGGTACACGCGGCTGGCGCCGTCCCCGGCGAGGGCCATCCCCGTGATCGCGAACAGGCCGGCCATGAGGCAGGCGGCGATGCTGATCCTCATCCTTGCTCTCCTTGTGTGGCCGGCAGCCCGGCCCCGAAAATCTAGGGCAGTGGCAGTGAACGTGCGTTGACGCGCGCTGCGGTTGGGTGTGCGGCGGGTGCGACAAGCAGGGCAGCGCGGCACGCGCGGCGCAGCAGGATCAACGCAACAGGATCAGCGTCGCCAGGCCGAGGAAGCTCAGGAATCCCATCACGTCAGTGATCGTGGTCAGGATCACGCCGCCGGCCAGCGCCGGGTCGAAGCCCATGCGCTTGAGGGCCAGCGGCACCAGCACGCCGCCGAGCGCGGCCGACGCGAGGTTGATCGTCAGCGCCGAGGCGATCACCAGCGACAGCGAGACGTCGCGATACCAGACCCACACGATCAGGCCGAGCCCGGTGCCCAGCGTCAGCCCGTTCATCAGCGCCACGCGCACTTCCTTCCACAGCAGCGTGCGCGAGTTGGAGCTGCCGATCTGGCCGAGTGCCAGGCCGCGCACCATCAGCGTCAGTACCTGGGTGCCGGCGTTGCCTCCCATGCCGGCGACGATCGGCATCAGCACCGCCAGCGCGACGATCTGCTGGATCGTACCCTCGAAGCGGCCGACCACGCTGGCGGCGAGGAACGCGGTGCACAGGTTCACGCCCAGCCAGACCACGCGACGCCGGAATGCGCGCGGCACCGGGCTGAACATGTCCTCGTCCTCGTCCAGGCCGGCGGCGGACAGCGCCTGGTGCTCGGCCTGGTCGCGGATGATGTCGACCACGTCGTCGATGGTGATGCGGCCGAGCAGGATGTTGCCGTCGTCGACCACCGGTGCGCTGATCCAGTCGTGGTCGGAGAACTGGCGCGCGACCTCGTCGGCGGGTTCCTGCACGTCGATCGCCGGCTGCTCGTCGTCGATCAGCTGGTTGATCGGGGTGTTGGCCTCGTGCGTGAGCAGCACCTGCAATGCGATGCGGCCCAGGTACTGGTGGCGGCGGCTGACTACGTACAGGTGGTCGGTGTGCTCGGGCAGCTCGCCGCGCAGGCGCAGGTAGCGCAGCACCACGTCGACCGTGGTGTCGGCGCGCACCGTCACCACGTCTGGGTTCATCAGGCGGCCGGCGGTGTCTTCCTGGTACGACAGCACCTGTTCGAGGCGCTCGCGGTTCTCGCGGTCCATCGACTTGAGCACTTCGTCGATGACCGTGTCCGGCAGGTCCTCGACCAGGTCGGCGAGGTCATCGATGTCGAGATCC
The DNA here is from genome assembly GCF_052044325.1 of Luteimonas sp. 22616. Classification (NCBI taxonomy): domain Bacteria; kingdom Pseudomonadati; phylum Pseudomonadota; class Gammaproteobacteria; order Lysobacterales; family Lysobacteraceae; genus Luteimonas; species Luteimonas sp. 22616. Next base: position 2,033,229 of record NZ_JBQEMW010000001.1, on the reverse strand, counting down.
TCGACCGCGGCCACGATCTCGTCCGGATCCATGTCGGCGAGCAGGCTCTCGCGCACCTCGTCGCCGACGTGGACCAGCACCTCGCCGTCGTCTTCCGGGTCGACCAGTCCCCAAACCACCTGGCGCTTGGCCGGCGGCAGCGATTCGAGCAGGTTGCCGATCTCGGCGGGGGCGAGGGTGTTGACCAGCCGCCGCACGGGCCCGAGGCGACCGCTGTCGAGCGCGTCCGAAAGCAGACGCAGCTGGCGCGCGGTCTTGTCGTGGCGGACGGGTTCTGCCATGCGGGAACTTCCGTGGCTGCGTCGCGACACGTGTGCGCGCGACAGGGATCAGGCGTTCATGCGCGCATTATCGCTTGTGGGGATACATCTGCCCACCCTGCGGGAGCGGCTTCAGCCGCGAGCTTTGCCTTGGGTGAAGAGGCGGATGAAAGCGCTCGCGGCTGAAGCCGCTCCCACAAGAGCGTGGGCTATCCGGGGGTGGGCGCGTTGGCCTGCATCCACTTCTCGATGCCCGCGCGGTCGCGCGCGCGCAGCAGGGCGGGTGCGCGGCCGCGCAGGACGCCCAGGTCGCAGGCGCGGATCGCGTGGCGCAATTCCAGCAGCGTGCCCGGATGGAGGCTGAATTCCTCCAGCCCCAGTGCCAGCAGCAGCGGCGCGAAGCGGGCGTCGCCGGCCATCTCGCCGCACACGGCCACCGGCTTGGCGCGGCGCCGGGCGATGCGGATCACGCTCTCCAGCAGGCGCAGCAGCGCGGGATGCAGCGGCGTGTACAGCTCGCCCAGGGCCTCGTTGTTGCGGTCCGCGGCCAGCAGGTACTGGACCAGGTCGTTGGTGCCGATCGACAGGAAGTCGACCATGTCGATGAACCCGGGCAGCGCGATCGCCGCTGCCGGCACCTCGATCATCGCCCCGAGCGGGATGTGCTCGGCGATCTCGTGGCCCCCGCTCACCAGGTCGCGGCGCACGCGCTTGAGCAACGCCGCCACCGCGACGACCTCGTCGCGGCTGCTGATCATCGGCACCAGCACGCGGATCGGGCCGTAGCCCGAGGCGCGTACGATCGCCCGCATCTGCGTTTCGAAGATGTCCGCACGCGCCAGCGACAGGCGCACGCCGCGCAGGCCGAGCGCGGGATTGGGTTCGTCGCTCAACGCCAGCCCGGTGCGGTCGGCCTTGTCGGCGCCGATGTCGAGGGTGCGGATCGTCACCGTGCGGCCGGTCATGCCGAGCGCGACATCGCGATAGGCGCGGAACTGCGATTCCTCGTCCGGCAGTTCCTCGCCCATGAATAGGAACTCGGTGCGGTACAGGCCGATGCCGGCCGCGCCCAGCGCATGCGCCTCGGCGACATCCGTGCGCGATTCGGCATTGGCGTAGACGCGGATGTCGACGCCGTCGAGCGTGCGCGAGGGTTCGCGCCGCAGCCGGTGCAGCTGCTTGCGCTCCCGCTTCTCGTCGCGCACGCGGGTGCGATACTCGCGCAGGTCCGTTGCGCTGGGCTCGATAACCACCAGTCCGCCGCTGCCGTCGACCGCCAGCACGTCGCCGTCGTTCACCAATTGCAGCGCCTGCGCCGCGCCCACCACCAGCGGCAGGTGCAGGCTGCGCGCGAGGATCGCGCTGTGCGAAAGCGCGCTGCCGCCGGTGGTGACGATCGCCACCACGCCCTGCGACTGCAGCTGCGCCAGCTCCGATGGCGCGACGTTGTCGGTGACCAGGACCTCGCCGGCCACGCCACGCATGTTCACGTCGCGCTTGTGCAGGGCGGCGTGCAGGCGGCCGATGACGTGGTCGATGTCGTCGATGCGGTTGCGGAAGTAGGTGTCGTCCATGCCCGCGAACAGGGTCGCGAGCCGGTCGCGCTGCAGGCGCAGCGCGTAGTTGGCGCCATACAGGCCCTTGCGGATCAGCTCTTCGATCCCGTGCAGCAGTTCGGGGTCGTCGAGCAGCAGGGTGTGCATGTCGATGAACTCGCCGACCTCATGCGCGAGTGCGCCGTGCAGGCGGTCGCGCAGCGCCAGCATCTCCGAGCGCACGGTGTCCACCGCCGCATGCAGGCGCGCCAGTTCGGCATCGACCGCCGCGGCATCGATCCGGTCTTCGGCGACATCCAGTACGTGCGGCAGGCGCAGGCGAGCCCGGCCCAGCGCGTTGCCCTTCGATGCGCCATGACCGGACAGGACCTGCCGCATCAGCTCTCCTCGTCGAATCGTCGCTCGAACAGCGCCGAAACGGCATCGGCGGCGGCGGTCTCGTCCTCGCCTTCGACCCGCAGCACCACCGGCGTGCCGTGTCCGGCAGCCAGCAGCATCACCCCCATGATGCTCTTGGCATTGACCTCGCGGCCCTTGGCGGTGAGCGTGGCATTGCAGCGATACGGCGCCAGCGCCTGCACCAGTTTTGCGGTGGCGCGGGCGTGCAGGCCGAGCTTGTTGCCGATCAGGAGTTCGCGTTCGATCATCGGGTTGTCTCTGCCTGCGCGTCGCATCGACGGGCAAGCGCGGGGGAGGGCGGGGCAGGAAGGGTGGCGTGCGGATCAGTATCAACAGGGCTGGCGGACTCAGGCATCGTCGAGCACCACGCCGTTGCGGGCGCCGGCCGTGGCCACCGCGGGCAGTTCGTCGAGCGTGAGCTCGGGATAGTTCAGCACCCGCAGCAGCATCGGCAGGTTCAGCGCCGACACCCGCCGCACCGGCGTGCCTAGGTGTGCAAGCTTCGCGGCCAGGTTGCTGGGCGTGGCGCCGTACAGGTCGGTGAGCACCAGCACGCCGGTGCCCGAGTCCACCTTGCGCAATGCCGCACTGGCCTGCGGCAGCAACGTGTCGGGGTCGCCGTCGAACGGCACCTCGAACGCCTCGACCTTGAGCGGCAGGTTGCGCAGCAGCGACGACGCCACCGCAACCAGTGCGCTGCCGATGCCGGTGTGGGTGACGAGAAGGATGCCGACGGCCATGCCGTCAAACTTAGCAGACGCGGGTGACGGGCCGGAAGCTTGGAGATGCGGGATGCCGGTTTTGTGGGAGCGGCCATGGCCGCTCCCACATGGCGCCGGGGGCGACTCAGTCCAGTTCGCGGTGGTAGGTGGCCACGTCCGGCCAGCCCTGGGCGCGGGCGTGTTCGGCCAGGGTCTCGGTCAGGTAGACCGAGCGGTGGCGGCCACCGGTGCAGCCGAAGGCGATGGTGACGTAGCTGCGCGTGTCCGAGCGCATCCGCGGCAGCCAGTGGTCGAGAAAACCGGTCACCTGGGCGACGTAGTCGCGCACGTCCGGCTGCGCGGCGAGGTATTCGGCGACGTCGTGGTCGCGCCCGGACAGCGGTCGCAGCCGGGGGTCCCAGTGCGGGTTGGGCAGCACCCGGGCGTCGAACACGAAGTCCGCGTCCGACGGCACGCCACGGCGGTAGGCGAACGATTCGAACAGCAGCGACAGCGACGAGTCCAGGCCGAGGTTGAGGTCGGTGGTGACCCGGCGCCGCAGCTGGTGGACGTTGAGGTCGCTGGTGTCGATGATCACGTCGGCCAGTGCGCGCAGCGGCTTGAGCACCTGGCGTTCCAGCGCGATCGAATCGGCCAGCGCGAGGCCGAGGTGGCTGAGCGGGTGTCGCCGGCGGGTATCGGCGTAGCGCTTGAGCAGCACCTCGTCGCGGGTGTCGAAGAACACCAGCTTCGGGTCGAGCCCCATCGCGCCGACTTCCGACAGCCACTGCGGCAGGCTGGCGAGGTCGCCGTGGCGGTTGCGCACGTCGATCCCGACCGCGAGCTTGCGCGGCGCGCTGTCGCCATCGGCGACGCTGCGCACGAAGCTGGCCAGCAATTCGGCCGGCAGGTTGTCGACGCAGTAGAACTCGAGGTCCTCGAAGGTCTTGAGCGCGACCGACTTGCCGCTGCCCGACATCCCGCTGACGACCAGCAGGACCGGCTTGCCGTCGTTCGTCGCCGGGTCGTTGACGGATTCGCTCATGGCACGCCGCGCTCCAGGAAATGCGAATGCCGGGCCATGAACGCCGCCGCCGGGTCCACGCCCTTGGCCCGCAGGATGTGCATGCGCGTGGCTGCCTCGGTCAGCACGGCGAGGTTGCGGCCCGGCATCACCTCCAAGGTGATCAGTGGCACGTCCAGGTCGAGGACGCGGCGCAGGCCGAGGTCGCCGGTCAGGCGCTCCATGCCGTCGCTGGTGCTCGGCTGCGGTTCCAGCCGCGGCCGGGTCAGGTGGACGACCAGGCGCAGGTACTTGTTCCGTTTCACCGCGGTGTCGCCGAACATCTCGCGGATGTTGAGCACGCCCAGGCCGCGCAGTTCCAGTAGGTCCTGCAGCAGCTCTGGACAGGTGCCGTCGAGCACGTCGGGCGCGATCTGGGTGAACTCGGGCGCATCGTCGGCCACCAGGCGATGGCCGCGCGAGAGCAGTTCGAGCGCCAGCTCGCTCTTGCCCGAACCCGATTCGCCGGTGATCAGCACGCCGATCGAGTAAATCTCCATGAACACCCCGTGCAGGGTGATCCGCGGCGCCAGCTTGCGCGCCAGGTGGTACTGGAGGTGGTTGAGCAGTTCATGGCCACGCCGGGGCGAGCCCCACAGCGGCGTGTCCGATTCCTCGGCGGCCTCGGCCAGGTCCTCGGGACAGCGCTGGTCCTTGCTGATCACCAGCGCCAGCGGCCGGTAGCGCATCAGCTTTTCGATGATCTCCCAGCGCAGCCGCGAATCGAGCGAATCCAGCCAGGCCAGTTCCTCGGTGCCGAGGATCTGCACCTTGTTGGGATAGATGGTGTTGAGGTAGCCGGCGAGCGATGGCCGGCGGGCGACGGTGTCAACCGCCTCCAGCACACGCGGCTCGCCGCGCTGGCCCGCGATCCAGTGCAGGTCCAGGCGTTCGCGCATCTGTTCGAACAGGTCGGCGGCGGTGATGCTGGCGTTCAATGCAGCACCGCCATGGTCGGCTGCGGCAGGCCCAGCAGGATCCCGTGCAGCGTGCGCACGTCGCGGGCGTCGCGCAGTGCGTCGCGGAAGTCTCGGCTGGAAAACCGCTCGGCCAGTTCCGAGAGGATTTCCAGGTATTGCTGCGGCGAGTGCTCCGGCACGCTCATCGCGAACACCAGGTCGACCGGCGCATGGTCGCGGGCGCCGAAGTCGACCGGGTGGTCGAGCCGGAGGAAGGTGCCGCGCGCGGCGCTGAAGGCCTTGCTGCGGGCGTGCGGGATGGCCACGCCGTGGCCGATGGCGGTGCTGCCCAGCGCCTCGCGCTCGCGCAGGGCAGCGCCGATGACCGGGGTCATGGTGGGCGAAGCATCCGCCAGCAGGCGGGCGGCGGCGTCCAGGACCCGGTCGCGATTGCCCGCTTCGGTCAGCATCACGACGCGCGAGGCGGTGAGCAGGTCGGCAATCGGCATGGGACGGGGCCGCCCGTGCGTGTCAGGTGAATTCGCCGCTGCGCGCGATGCTCTCGCCGCGGCGGTAGTTGTCCACCATCTTCTGCTTGTGCTTGAGCAGCAGCCGGTCGAGCTTGTCGGCCAGCAGGTCGATCGCCGCGTACATGTCGATGGCGCTGGCATCGGCGTGCAGGTTCTGGCCCGACAGATTGATCGTGGCCTCGGCGCAGTGGTTGGGCTTGTCGAGGCTGAGCTGGGTGCGGATCTCGAAGGGCTGTTCGAAATGGCGCCCGAGGCGCTCGAACTTGCTTTCGACGTAGTCGCGCAGCGCGGAGGTCACCTTGATCTCATGGCCGTGGATATCGATACGCATTCGCCACCTCCTGGTTTTCCGGCCGGACTGGCCGGGGATCCAGCATCGCCCGAAGCGGGCGCGCAAGGGATAAAAACAGGTTAACCCAGCGTGCCGGCGGCGGGAAGGTTCAGGACCTGCCGCGGCGCATTCACGCCACCCGGACGCGCTCGTGCGAGGAGGGGATGCTGAGCAGTTCGCGGTACTTGGCCACGGTGCGCCGGGCCACGGGCACGCCGGTGGCCTTCAGCATCTCGGCCAGGCGCGCGTCGGACAGCGGCTTGCGCGGGTTCTCGGCTTCGACCAGGCGCTTGATCATTTCCTGGATGGCGATGCTCGATGCCTCGCCGCCGCCCTCGGTGCCGATGCCGGAGGCGAAGAAGGCGCGCAGCGGGATCGTCCCGCGCGGCGTGCGCACGTACTTGCGCGAGATCGAGCGGGAAATCGTCGATTCGTGCAGGCCCACTTCGGCCGCGACCTCGCGCAGCGTCAGCGGCCGCAGGGCCTGGGGGCCGAACTCGAGGAACCCGGATTGTTCGCGGACCAGGCACTGCACCACCTTGAGCAGGGTTTCGCCGCGCTGGGCCAGGTTCTTCAGCAGCCAGCGCGCTTCCTGCAGGCGGCCGCGCAGGTAGCCGGCATCGCTGCTGCCGGCGTGCTGGATCATCTGCTCGTAGCCGCGATGGATGGTCAGCCGCGGTTGCCGCTCGTTGGCCAGCGTGACCCGCCACATGCCCTGCTGGCGGGTGATCACGCAGTCGGGCGTGACGTAGGTGTTGGCCGGCAGGTCGCCGATCTGTGCACCGGGGCGCGGATCGAGCGAACGCAGCAGTGCCAGCGCCTGCTCCGCCCGCTCCAGTTCGCAGCACAGCTCGGCGGCCACGCCCTCGATGCCGATCCTGGGCAGGCGGTCGATGTGGTCGGTGGCGATGCGCCGCGCCAGCGTTCGCCCGGGGGTGTCGTCGGGCAGGTTGTCGAGCTGCAGCACCAGGCATTCGCCGAGGTCGCGCGCGCCGACGCCCACCGGGTCGAGGCGCTGCACATGGCGCAGCACGGCCAGGATTTCATCGGGCGTGCACTGGATCTCCGGCAACAGCGATTGCGCGATCGCGTCCAGCGATTCGCGCAGGTAGCCGTCGTCGTCGATCGCGTCGATCAGCATCAGGCCGATGCGCAGGTCGCGCACGGACAACTGGCCCAGGTTCAGTTGCCACGCCAGATGGTCGTGCAGCGAATCGGTCTGCACCATGCGATCGACCGGGTCGCCGTCGTCGTCGCCTTGCCAGCCGCGCGATTCCTGCCACGCCTCGCCGGACTGGCCCCAGTCGTCATCGCGGAATTCGGCGTCCTTCGCTTCGCCGTCGCCCACGGCTTCGGCGGCCGGCGCATCGGCGCTGTCGTCGCCGACGCGCAGCGGCTCGGATTCGTCCCAGTCGAGCAGCGGGTTGCTCTCGACCGCGGCGTTGATCTCGGCCTCGAGTTCCAGCGCCGAGAGCTGCAACAGGTGCAGCGCCTGGCGCAGTTGCGGCGTCAGGACGAGGTGTTGTCCCAGCGATGTCTGGAGGCGTGGTTTCATCTTCCCCTGCAGGCGCTTCCTGCGACCGTTGGCGACGGCGCGCGGCTACAGGCGGAAGGAATCCCCCAGGTAGACGCGACGCACGTCCGGATTGGCCAGCAGCGCGTCCGGAGCCCCCTGCGCGAGCACGCCGCCTTCGCTGAGGATATACGCCCGGTCGCAAATGCCCAAGGTCTCGCGGACGTTGTGGTCGGTGATCAGCACGCCGATGCCGCGGTTCTTGAGGTGGCGGACGATGCGCTGGATCTCGCCGACGGAGATCGGGTCGACGCCTGCGAAGGGTTCGTCGAGCAGCATCAGCCGCGGGTTGGCGGCCAGCGCGCGCGCGATTTCGACCCGGCGCCGCTCGCCACCGGACAGGCTCGCGCCGATCTGCTCGGCGACGTGGCCGACTTGCAACTCGTCCATCAGGCTGGCCAGCTCGCGCTCGCGGGCGTTGCGGTCGAGGTCGTCGCGCAGTTCCAGCACCAGCCGGATGTTGTCGGCGACGCTGAGCTTGCGGAACACCGATGGTTCCTGCGGCAGGTAGCCGACGCCGAGGCGCGCGCGGGTGTACATCGGCTCGGCGGTGATGTCGCGGCCGTCGAGCACGATTTCGCCCTCGTCGGCCGGCACCAGGCCGACGATCATGTAGAAGCAGGTGGTCTTGCCGGCGCCGTTGGGGCCGAGCAGGCCCACGACCTCTCCGGCGTCGAGCGTCAGCCCGAAGTCGCGCACGACCTCGCGCGAGCGGTAGCGCTTGCGCAGTCCCTTGGCGACGAGCACTAGTTGTCGTCCTGTTTCGGCGGCTCGGCCTGCGGCTCGGTCTTCGAGTCCTGGGCAGGGGCCTTGTTCTTCGGTTCGAAGGTCATGTTGACGCGGCCACCGGTGCCGGCGGCCGCGCCGCTCTGCACCTGGCCGGTGGCCATGTTGTAGACGATGCGCTCGCCGGAGATGCTGCCCCGGCCGGGCTGCTGCACCACGGCCTTGCCACTGAACACCACGGTGTCCCGGTTCTGGTCGTAGTCGATCTGCGCGGCAGTGGCGTTCATCCAGCCGCCGTCGTCCATCTGCTGCTTCATCTTCACCGGCGCGCCGGTGAGCTTGATGACCTGCTGGTTGCCGCCGCGGCGGATGTCGGCCTTCGACGACTGGATGTCGAGCGTGCCCTGCACGATGTGCACGTTGCCGCGCAGGATGCAGGGCCCGGATTCATTGACCGAGCAGTCGCTGCTGTCGGAGCTGACATTCATCCGCTGGTTGCGGTCGGAGGATTTCGCCCAAGCGCTGCCCACGCACAGGCACAGCAGCGCGACGAGGATCGTCGGAAAACTAGTGGCGCGTGGGTTCATAGCTCATGCTGACCTTGGAAAGGAGTTCGATGCGATTGGTGGCCAGGTCGGCCCGCATTCCAGTGCCCCGCATTGTAGAGGCGGGGCTGGTGACGGTCACCAGAACGGGCGAGGATGCCTTGTTCGTGTCCGGGAACACGTTCAGTTGCTCGGTCTTCATCACGCTTGGGCGCGAATCGCCGGGGGGGCTGTTGGCCTCCACCTTCCCGCGTAGCCGGATCTCGCTGTTGTCGGCGGCCACCCAGCCGGTCTTCGAGCGGACCTCCCAGCGCTTGCCTTCCTTGTCCGGGATCAGGAACAGCGGCGTGGCGATCGACAGGGTCCTGTCGTCGGGGTTGCGTGCCAGTTCCGGCGCGCGCAGGAGGAAGGCCTCCTTGCCCTGCTTGTCGAGCGCGACCAGTTCGAAGTCGTGCAGCACGTAGTCGGGACGCGCGTTGGGGGCGGTTGCCACCGGTTCGGGCGCGCGCTGGCGCCACACCGCCCAGCCGGTCATAAGGGCGGCGACCAGCAGGACGAGGGTGAGCACGCCGCGCCAGCTCATGGCGCGTCCACCGCGGCCAGCAGCGTATCCACGTGGCCCTGCGCCGAGAGCAGCAGGTCGCACAGTTCGCGCGCCGCGCCTTCGCCGCCGCGCGCGGCGGTGCACCAGTGCGCGCGCTCGCGCGTCCAGGCGTGCGCGCTGGCCGGAGCCACGGCCAGGCCGACGGCACGCATGATCCGGATGTCGGGCAGGTCGTCGCCCATGAAGGCCACCTGTGCCAGGCCGATGCCCAGTTCGGCCGCCAGCCCTTCGACGCAGGCGAACTTGTCGCCGACGCCGACGTGCGAGCGCACCCCCAGGTCGCGTGCCCGGTGGGCGGCCGCGGCGCTGTTGCGTGCGGTGACGAAGGCGACTTCGATCCCCGACTTGCGCAGCAGCGACAGGCCCTGGCCGTCGACCACGCTGAAGGCCTTGGACTCGCGGCCGTCGGCATCGAACCACAGCCGCCCGTCGGTCAGCGTGCCATCGACGTCGAAGCACGCCAGGCGGATCTTCGCTGCGCGTTCGAGGAGGTCGGCGGGGACAGCTTGGTTCGGCATTCGGTTTTCCAGGCAATGGATGCGCGTGCTGCGGTGGCCGGGGGAGCGGGCCGGGAACCCGTGCGTGCCGGATCCGAATCGCCAATCCCGGTTTTTAAACCACCCGGGCGCGCAACAGGTCGTGAATATTGAGTGCACCCACCACGCGGCGCTCGTCGTCGAGCACCACCAGCATGGTGATCTTGCGGTCTTCCATCAGCCGCGCAGCCTCGCTTGCCAGCGCATTGGCGCCGATCGCCACCGGTGCGCGCGTCATCACGTCGGCGATGCGCGCGGCGTGGACGTCGATCGAGGGATCGGCGAGCGTGCGGCGCAGGTCGCCGTCGGTGTAGAGGCCGAGCAGGCGGCCGTCGCCGTCGGCGATCGCGGTCATGCCCAGGCGCTTGCGGCTCATTTCCATCAGCGCATCGGCCAGCGAGGCGTCTGCGGCAACGACGGGCACTTCGTCGCCGGCGTGCATCACGTCGCGGATGTGCAGCAGCAGGCGCCGGCCCAGCGCGCCGGCGGGATGCGAGCGGGCGAAGTCGTCGGCGGTGAAACCGCGCGCTTCCAGCAGCGCCACCGCCAGCGCATCGCCCATCGCCATCGATGCGGTGGTGCTGGACGTCGGCGCCAGGTGCAGCGGGCAGGCTTCGGCCGGCACGCTCACGTCCAGGTGCACGTCGGCCTCGCGCGCCAGCGTCGACTGCGTGCGCCCGGTCATCGCCACCAGCGGGTTGCCCTGGCGCTTGAGTACCGGCAGCAGCATCAGGATCTCGTCGGATTCGCCCGAGTACGACAGCGCCAGCACCACGTCGGCGTCGGTGATCATGCCCAGGTCGCCGTGGCCGGCCTCGCCGGGATGCACGTAGAACGCCGGGGTGCCGGTGGAGGCGAACGTGGCGGCGATCTTGCGCGCCACGTGCCCGGACTTGCCCATGCCGATGCAGACCACGCGGCCGCGGCCGGCGAGCAGGAGGCGGCAGGCGCGGGAGAAGTCACCGTTGATCCGTTCGCTGACGGCTTCCAGCCCGCGGGCCTCGGTTTCGAGGACGCGGCGGCCGCTGGCGGCCAGCGTTGCATCGTCGATGGGCGGTGTTGCGAGGGGTGCCGTGTGATCGGCCATATCGAAGCCGGGGCCTTTCCGTTAGGCTAATCGGTTCATTTTATGCGCTTCGCGGCCCAAAAGCCCGCTTGGCCTGCCGCGGGCCGCCTCCTGCTCATGCAGGCTTCACGAGGATTCCAGGCTTGGACACGAACACCATCCGCAAGTTGATCGAACAGGGCCTGCCCGGCGCGCGTGTCGCGGTGCAGGGCGATGACGGCGTGCACTTCGAGGCGCTGGTCGTCTCCGACGCGTTCCGCGGCAAGCTGCCGCTGGCGCGGCACCGGCTGGTCTACGCCACGCTCGGCGATCTCATGGGCGGCGAAATCCACGCCCTGGCGCTGCGCACGTTGACCCCGGAAGAGCACGGCGCGCAGTAGCGCCGGCCTCACGGGGCCGGTGACGCCGTCGCCCGGCCCGTATCGACATACACTTTCCACTCCCGCTGCCGCGCATGTCCCCGAGGCTGGCGCGGCCCGTCCACCCAGCCAGCAGGCCCCGAATGCAGAAGATCATCGTCAGCGGCGGCATTGCGCTCAACGGCGAGGTAGCCGTGTCGGGCGCCAAGAACGCCGTCCTGCCGATCCTGTGCGCCACCTTGCTGGCCGACGAGCCGGTCTCGATCGGCAACGTGCCGGACCTGCACGACGTCAAGACCACGCTGCGCCTGCTGGCCGAACTCGGCGCCGGCATCATCGTCCAGGACGGCGCCGATCTGCAGATCGACCCGCGCACCGTGCGCAGCCACGTCGCCCCGTACGAACTGGTCAAGACCATGCGCGCTTCGGTACTCGTGCTCGGCCCACTGCTGGCGAAGCACGGCGCGGCTGAAGTCTCGCTGCCCGGCGGCTGCGCGATCGGCTCGCGGCCGGTCGACCTGCATATCAGGGCGCTGGAGGCGCTCGGCGCGCAGATCACCCTCGAACACGGCTTCATCAAGGCCAGCGCCGCGCGGCTGCGCGGCGGCAAGGTGGTGTTCGACATCGTCAGCGTCGGCGCGACCGAGAACGTGCTGATGGCCGCGACCCTCGCCGACGGCACCACGGTGATCGACAACGCCGCAAAGGAGCCGGAGATCGTCGACCTGGCCGACTGCCTGGTGGCGATGGGCGCTGACATCGAAGGCGCCGGAACCGACCGCATCGTGGTGCGTGGCGTCGAACGGCTGCACGGCGGCAGCCACCGCGTCGTCGCTGACCGCATCGAAACCGGCACCTTCCTGGTGGCCGCGGCGATGACCGGCGGTTGCGTCACGGCGACCCATGCCCGTCCCGGAACGCTCGACACGGTGCTCGACAAGCTGGTCGAGGCCGGTGCAGACGTCGGCACCCGCGACGACAGCATCACCGTCGACATGCGCGGGCGCAGGCCGAAGGCGGTCGACCTCGTTACCGCGCCGCACCCCGGTTTCCCCACCGACATGCAGGCGCAGTTCATGGCGATGAATTGCATCGCCGAAGGCGTCGGCACCATCGACGAGACGATCTTCGAGAATCGCTTCATGCACGTGCAGGAGCTGGTGCGCCTGGGCGCCGAGATCCACGTCGAAGGCAACCGCGCCACCGTGACCGGCGTGCAGGCGCTCAGTGGCGCCCCGGTGATGGCGACCGACCTGCGCGCCTCTGCGTCGCTGATCCTCGCCGGCCTGGTCGCCGAGGGCGAGACCACCATCGACCGCATCTACCACCTCGACCGCGGCTACGAGAACATCGAGCGCAAGCTGTCGGGACTGGGTGCGAAGATCCGCCGCGTCGGCTGAGCATGTATCGCACCGGCCGCCAATCGGGCATTCCCCTGCGGCGCAAGCTGCTGTTCGGTGCGCTGGCGCTGCTGGTCCTGTACTCGGGATATGCGTGGCATGCCGGCCTCGCGTTCACCGCGGGCATCGAAACGCAGGCCATGGACTGGAATGGCGATGGCAGCGTCTCGACGCAGGAAGCGCTGCAGTCCTGGTATGCGGTGACCGTGCGCAGCACCCGTGAGGGCAAGCGCGAGTGCCACAGTTTCTACTGGCGTGGACAGGAGGATGGCCAGCCGATCCGGGTGGACTGCCGGACGACGTTCTCCGGGCAGGACGACTGACACACGACCCCGCGCACTGGATTGCCAGCGGTAGTCGCCTCGCTCTGCCTCTGCTGTTGTTTTGGCTTTGGTCTTCTACACAAATGAATCCACGCCGCATCTCCGCAGACCCGGAGGTTACGTATTGCGGCCCAGTTCCTGGCCAAGCGGCGCGCCGCCCAGCCAGGGAACGCGCCTACTGCACCGACTGGATCCGCAGGTCGATCTCGTCCTTGCCATCCTTGCGCTGCAGGATGCGCGCCGGTACCGGCAGGCCCTCGACGACCCAGGCGACGGTTTCCTTGTTGCCGCTCGCGTGGGAGACCTTGGTCGCAGGGCGCGACTTGCCGCCGACGGTGACGGTGTCCTTGCCGACGATCTTGTAGGTCAGCTTCTTGACCCGTCCGTCCTCGACCATCCGGTACGAGAGCGGCTTGCCCGCGGGGACGTCGCGGGCGAGTTCGAGGTTGAGCAGCAGCGCGTCGACATCGCCGGCCTGCAGTTTCACCGGGCCGGCGCGTTCGGCCTTGACGTCGCCGCTCCACGTGGCCACGCCTTTGTCCCAGTCGTAGGTCGCCTGCTTGTCGGTCTTCTTGATCAGCAGCAGCGACGAGTCGGTGCCCGACAGCGGCCGCCACTTGCCGTCGCGGTCCTCGAACACCGTGCTCTGGTCGAGCTTGATGCCGCCGCTGCCGATGCTGAGGGTGTACTTCCACCGGTTGTCGCCCTGCGGCTCGAGGGTCATCCTGCCCTTGCCCTGCAGGCCCATGTAGCTGGCCTGGTAGTCGGCGGTGAACGGTTCGACCGCCAGGGCCGGCGCGCTGGCCAGGAGCAGCAGTGCGGCGGCCGACAGGACGGACTTCTTGTTCGTGCGGAGGATCTTCATCATTGGATTCCCTGGTATTCGATCAGGCGCAGGTCGATGCCATCCCGGCCGTCTTCCCGCTGCAGCATGCGCACCGGCGTCGGCACGCCGTTGACGACCCAGAAGATGGTCTCATCGTTGCCGCCGTTGACGCGTGAAACCCGCATGGCGTTGTAGCTCAGTTCGCCGACCTTGATCGTTTCGGTGTCGTCGGCGACCTGGTAGATGTGGTCGCGGACGCGGCCGCCGTCGACGAACCGGTACTGCAGGCGTGCGCCGGGGCGCGCGTCGCGGATCACGGCGAGGTTGATCAGCAGGCCGCTCATGTCGCCATCGCGCAGCGCGACCGGCTTGCTGCGCTCGTCCTTGATGCTGCCCTGCCAGCGGGCGCTGTGGGCATTCCAGTCGTAGACGCCGTTGATTTTCTTGCCCATGAACAGGCCCTTGCGGATCGTGCTCTGGGTCAGTGGACGGAACTGGCCGTCGATATCGTCGAACACGGTGCTTTGCTGGATGTTGAGCCCGAGGATGCCGGCGAAGCCGCGGTTGCCCTTGATGCCCAGGTCCACGCGCCACTGCGCGCCGCCGTTGTGCACGACCTGCATGGTGGCGTTGCCGGCGAGGTCACCCTTGTTGTACGCCTCGTAGGTGGCGACGAAAGGTTCGAGCACGGCGGGCTGCACGTCCTCCACCGGCGCAGGCTGCGGCACGGCGGCATCCTGCGCGTGCGCGGACTGCCACGCGAACAGGGCGAGCAGGGCAAGGGAGAAAAGTGGCTTCATCGGGCGGCCATCATGCAAAGCGCTGGTTGGCTGCCAGCTGAAGCGGCGCGCGCATCGCCCCGTCGATATGAACACCGTCTTCAGCCAGGGCGATGCGGCCGGCGGCGAACCAGCGCACGGTCTCCACCAGCAGCGGGTGCTCGCGTTCGAGCACGCGCGCGGCGAGCGTGTCGGCGTCGTCTCCCGCGTGCACCGGCACGCGCGCCTGCGCGATCACGGGGCCACCGTCGAGGTCCGGGGTGACGAAATGGATGCTGGCGCCGTGCTCGCCAGCGGCCGCATCCAGCGCCTGCTGGTGGGTGTGCAGACCCTTGAACGCCGGCAGCAGGGAGGGATGGATGTTGATGACCCGGCCGCGGCGGGCGTCGACGACCGCGCCGTCGATCAGGCGCATGTAGCCGGCGCAGACGATCAGGTCAGGCCGGACCTCGTCCACGGCCGCGAACAGGGCGGCGTCGAAGTCGGCGCGGCTGGCGAACGCTTTCGGGCTCAGCGCCCCCGCGGGGATCCCGGCGTCGCGCGCGCGCTGCAGGGCCACGGCCGCGGGCTTGTCGGAAAACACGCCCACGATCCGGGCCGGGAGGCTGCCGTCGGCAATCGCATCGAGCAGCGCCTGCAGGTTGCTGCCGCGCCCGGAAGCGAGCACGGCGATGCGATAGGGAGGCCGGGAATCGGGAGTCGGGAGGCGGGAGTCGCGGGGCCAGTCAGCCGATGCGGACACGTTCACCACCACGGTTGGCCGCGACGACCTGGCCGATACGACGGTGCGGCAAAGCCAGGCGCCCGAGGTCGCTTTCGACCGCGGCCACCGCCGAGGCGGGGACGACCAGCACGAAGCCGATGCCGCAGTTGAAGGTGCGCCACATTTCCTCGTTCGCCACCGCGCCTTCGCGCTGCAGCCAGTCGAACACCGGCGGCAGCACGATGGCCGATGCCTCGATGTCGAGGCCCAGGCCGTCGGGGACGACGCGGATGATGTTCTCGGTCAGGCCGCCGCCAGTAATGTGGGCCATGGCGTGGATCGAGGCGCCGTTGTCGCCGCGCAGTAGTTCAAGGATGGGTTTGACGTACAGCGTGGTCGGCGCCATCAGCGCGTCCTCGAGGCGGACGCCGCCAAGGTCGAGGTCGCCGGGCCGGCCGGCGCGGTCGAAGATGCGCCGGACCAGCGAATAGCCGTTCGAATGCGGGCCGCTGGAGGCGATGCCGAGCAGCACGTCGCCGGCACGCACGTTCGAGCCGTCCAGCAGCTGCGACTTTTCCACCGCGCCGACGGTGAAGCCGGCCAGGTCGTATTCGCCGGGCGCATACATGTCCGGCATCTCCGCGGTTTCGCCGCCGATCAGCGCGCACCCGGCCAGTTCGCAGCCCTTCGCGATGCCGCCGACCACGGCCACGGTGGTGTCGACGTCGAGCTTGCCGGTGGCGAAGTAGTCGAGGAAGAACAGCGGTTCGGCGCCCTGCACCAGCACGTCGTTGACGCACATGCCGACCAGGTCGATGCCGATGGTGTCGTGGCGGCCGAGCTGCTGGGCGAGCTTGAGCTTGGTGCCGACGCCGTCGGTGCCGGAGACCAGGACCGGTTCGCGGTACTTGCCCGACAGGTCGAACAGCGCGCCGAACCCGCCCAGCCCGCCCATCACCTCGGGGCGGAAGCTGCGCCGGACCAGCGGCTTGATGCGTTCGACGACCTGGTTGCCGGCATCGATGTCGACGCCGGCGTCGCGGTAGGTCATCGGGGCGGGTGCGGAGGGGTTCGGGCCGGTCACGATGACTCGCTGGGCTAGGGAAAGCGTCGATTTTAGCAGCCGGGGGCAGGCCAAACCGCGCCTGATCGGCGGCTGGGGCGTTCAGCTGCGGCCCGTTTCGTCGGGGCGGCGTGGATCGGACGGTCCGAAATCGGAAGGACGCCTTTGTGGCACCATTTCCACTGGCGTGCAGGCAGGAAGGAACGATGCAGGGATCAATCCGCAACCAGTGGGCGTGGGCGACGGGGCTGTTGCTGGCCACGATGCTGGTCGCCACCGGTGCCCAGGCGCAGCGCGTCGAGGGTGACCGCGCCGTCGCGCAGGGGCTTTATGCCGCCGAAGTACCGGTCAACAGCCAGAACGAGACCGAGCGCAACGCCGGTTTCGCGCGCGCGCTTGCCGAGGTGCTGGCGAAGCTGTCGGGCGACCGCGCAGCGGCGTCCAGGCCGGGCGTCGGCAGGGAGCTGCGCCGCGCGAAGGATTACGTGGACGGCTACGACTACCGCCAGGACGAAGGCGTGTCGGCCAGCGGGGCGCCCAGCTTCACGACCAAGCTGGTGGTGCGCTTCCGCGAAGACGATGTCGAAGGCCTCGCGGCCGCGCTGGGGCTGCCGGTCTGGCCGGCACCGCGACCCAAGCCGGTGCTGTGGCTGGCGATCGACGACGGTTCCGGCCCGCGCCTGGTGGCGCTGGCGCAGAACAACGTCGCCCGCTCGGTGCTGCAGCGGGCCAAGCAGCGTGGCTACAGTCTCGGCCTGCCGTCCGGCAGCGCCGCCGAGCAGGCCGCCGTGGGCGCGATCTGGCGCGGCGACGCCGCGGCGGTCGCGCGGCTGTCGTCGCGCTACAGCCCGCCGATGCAGCTGATCGGCAAGCTCTACCGCAACAAGGGGGGCTGGACCGCCGACTGGATCTTCGTCGACAACGGCCGCGTGCTGTCGAGGTGGAGCGGCAGCGAAGGCGATGCGCGCCGGGCGATGGCCACGGGCGCCGATGGCGCTGCCGACGCGCTGACCAAGCGTTACGCCAAGCACAGCCCGGCCGGTCCGGCGGGCAAGTATCGCGTCACCTTCACCGGGATCGACGACGGCGCCGACTACGTGCGCCTGTCCGCGCTGCTCCAGGGCATGTCGGTCGTGCGCGGCATGACGCCGCTGCGGGCGACGCCGGAAGGATTGGAGGTCGACCTCGAGCTGCTGACCGGGCTGCCGGGCTTCCGCCGCATGGTGGACGACAAGGTGCTGGTGGAAGTCGGCGCCACCGGTGAAGAACCCACGCCGGGCGAAGTGGTCGCCCCCGCTGTCTTCCGCCTGCTCTGAGACCGCCGCCGATGGACGATACCGCCGCGGGCGACATCGCCCGCTTCCTCAAGCGCCTGCAGTGGGCGCTGGTTGCGCTGGCCGCGGGCTGGCTGGTGTGGCTGCTGGGGCCGATCCTGACGCCGTTCGTGGTTGCCGCGCTGCTGGGCTGGCTGGGCGACCCGCTGGTCGACCGCCTGGAACGCGCCGGACGTTCGCGCAATACCGCCGTGATCCTGGTGTTCGCGCTGATGGCGCTGCTGCTGGCGCTGGCGCTGCTGATCCTGGTGCCGACGCTGCAGCGCCAGATCGTCATCCTGGTCGAGTCGTTGCCGCGCTACCGCGACTGGTTCGCCGACACCGCGATCCCGTGGCTGGAACAGCGCACGCGCCTGCAGCTGTCGACGTGGCTGGACCCGGAATACCTGATCGAGCAGCTGCGGGTGCACTGGGAGCGCGCCGGCGGCATCGCCACCACCGCGCTGGGCTACCTGTCGCGCTCGGGCTTCGCGGTGTTCGCGATGATCGCCAACGTCGTGCTGATTCCGGTACTGACGTTCTTCTTCCTGCGCGACTGGGACGTGTTCGTCGAACGCGCCGCGTCGCTGGTGCCGCGCGACCATCTCGGCACCGTGTCGCAGCTGGCGAAGGAATCCAGCGAAATGCTCGGCGGCTTCCTGCGCGGGCAGTTCACGGTGATGCTGATCCTCGGCGCGATGTACGGCATCGGCCTGTGGGCGATCGGCCTCGACCTGGGCCTGCTGATCGGCATCGTCGCCGGCTTGCTGACGTTCGTGCCTTACCTGGGGCCGACCAGCGGCGTGGTGTTCGGCGTGGTCGCCGCGCTGGTGCAGCACGGCGACTGGAAACACGTGGCCGGGGTGCTGGCGGTGTTCGGCGTCGGCCAGGTGATCGAGAGCTACTGGCTGACACCGAAGCTGGTCGGCGACCGGATCGGCCTGCACCCGGTGGCGGTGATCTTCGCCGTGCTTGCCGGTGGCCAGCTGTTCGGCTTCCTCGGCATGCTGCTGGCGTTGCCGGTGGCGGCGGTGGCCAACGTGCTGCTGCGCTACGCGCACGCGCGCTACACCCACAGCCGGCTGTATGCGGGGCAGTCCCCGGCGATCGTCGTCCCGGCCGAGCGGATCAGTGACGGGGGCATCATCGTTCCCGGCAATGGCGGCGAAGACGACGAAGGCGAAGACAAGGCGTGAGCCGGCCCGGCGCCCGGACGGCCGGGCAGCTGCCGCTGGCGCTGCGCTACCCACCCGACCAGCGTTTCGACGGCTTCGTCGCCGCGCCGACCGGCGCGCTGGCGCAGATCGAGGCGCTGGCTACGGGCAAGGCTCCCGACTGGCTTTACCTGGTCGGTGCGCCCGCTTCCGGCAAGACCCATCTCGCGCTGTCCGCCTGTGCCGCGGCCGAGTCGGCCGGGCGCCGCAGCGCATACCTGCCGCTCGCGGCCGCGGTGGGACGGATGCGCGAGGCGCTCGACGCGCTGCACGACAATCCTTTCATCGCGCTTGATGGGCTCGACCTTATCGCCGGCAGGAGCGAAGACGAAGTCGCGCTGTTCGACTTCCACAATCGCGCGCGTGATGCCGGCATCGCCGTGCTCTACACCGCGTGCGTCGCACCCGACGCCCTGCCACTGGTGCTGCCCGACCTGCGTTCGCGGCTGTCGCATTGCACGCGCATCGCGCTGTTGCCGCTCGACGACGACGGCCGTCGCGACGTACTGCGGCTGCGTGCGCGCCGGCGCGGCCTGGCGATCGACGAAGCCGCGATCGACTGGCTGCTGCGCCGCGTCGATCGCGACCTGTCGAGCCTGGCCAAGCTGCTCGACCAGCTCGACCGCGCTTCGCTCGCCGAGCAGCGGCGGATCACGGTGCCGTTCCTGCGCCAAGTGCTGGGTGGCGAACCGGGGCAGGGATCGCAATAGCGCCGCGGCCGTGGTCGCGGCGCCTCGCTCCGGCATGCGCGCGCGGGAGAGACGGTAGGCCGCGATGTTGTCAGGAAACCAGCACGCCGGCGCAGTAGATGACCGATCAAGGTTCGGGCGTTGTCTCGGGCGCGGGCGCGGTTTCATCCTGTGCCGGCGCCACGTTCTCGAGTTCGCCGACATTGACCTGCCCGCGTTCCGGCGAACCCCATTCGGCATCCTGGGATGCGAAGTATTCCTGCGGATTCCAGAATTCGGGCTTGTAGTACTCCTCCGGCGACATCGTGATCCCGGTGCCGGCCAGAGGGCCGGTCATCGGCGTGATCTTCAGGCCGCCGCTGACGAATCCCATGTGGCTGCCGGTGGTCTCGCGCTTGGCGCGCTGCATGAGCTTCGCCAGCCGCGGCTTGGCCACGTCGTCGCCATATTCGGCGAGCAACTGCTGCCCGCGCTCGATGGCGTTGCGCTGCTGCCCGGCGTCGAGCAGTCCCCAGTAGCGCTCGCGCTTGATCACGAAGTTGGGATACATGCGCTCGGCGGCCAGGTCCATCCACGCATAACCGAGTTCGCGGTCCTGCGGCACGCCCAGTCCCTTCCAGTACATCTCGGCGATCATCGCCTGCGAGGGCTTGTCGGCGTAGCGCGCGGCGCGCGTGAACTGGTCCATCGCCAGGTCGTATTCCTTGCGGTTGTAGGAGTACGAACCCTCGCGCCGCCAGCGGATGTCGGGATGCGCCGACAGGAATCCGGAAGTGAGCATTTCCGGCGGAATGCCGGGCTCGCCGATGTAGTTGCCGTACACGGCACGCTCGGGCGGCGGTTGCGCGGTCAGCACGCGTGCGTTGGACGATACCTGCGCCGTGGCCGCGAACGACAGGCATAGCAGAAATGCAGAGACGAATCCGGTTGTCGCGCAACGGCGCGGGGCTCCGGAAATGGCGAGTCGGACGCAGGGATCGTCGCGTCGGCGACCGGAAGGGCCGCGTCCAATGCCGCGGATTTCATTGTCCATTCTTGATTCCTCCTTGGTGGCCATCGGCCGACGGGGGCGCCGATTGGTCCGTTGCACGCTGCGAGGTGCCCCAGTATTTCTTGTCGTAATACTCCGGCCCGGTCATGGAAGTGCCGGTAGCATCGCGAGCGCCGTTGGTCGCGGTGACTTCCAGTGCACCGGCGTAGCCGAGCCGGCTGCCGGTCGCCTGGTGACGGGCCATGCGGATGCTCCGTTGCAACCTCGGGGCGGCCTTTGCATCGCCGTACTCGGCCTGCAACTCCTGCAAGCGGCGCCCTGCCTCCGCGCGCTGCATCGCATCGAGTTGCCGCCAGTAACGATCGCGAAGCTGGACGTAGGTGCCGTCCCCGCGTTCGGCCGCGATCGCCATCCATGCGAATGCCAGTGCGGGGTCGCGCGCAGCGCCGGAGCCGTCGTTGTGCATGCGTGCGAGGATCGATTGCGCCTGCTTGTCGCCATAACGGGCCGCACGCCGGAAGCGCAGGTAGGCCTCTTCATGGCGACCCTCGGACCGAGCCTGCTCGCCCGCCAGGCGCCAGCGAATGTCGGGACGCACGACGAGCAGGCCCTCGGTTTGCGTGGCCAGTTCATCGCTGGTCGAATTGCGCAGCACCATCCGGCCTTTCACCGGGGTTTCCGGCGCGGCGAAGGACGCCGTCGGCTTCCGCCCCGTCGTGTCCTGGGCGGCCGCCTGGGCCGTCCACGGCAGCGTTGCGAGGACGATCAGGACAGCTGGCATCTTCTTCATGCGTGTGCTCCTTGCAATGATTCAGTGTGCCGTGCGGCATGCAGTGCTTGCAGGGCATGCCCGGATACGATCGATGGCCCCGACATGCTGGCGCTCTCCTGTTCGGGAAACTTCCTTTGCGTAGCTGGCGGTGGGTCACCGGCACCTGATTGCGCGCTGCTCCCACACCACCGGCTCCCAGTATTCGTTGGCGCGGATGCTGCCGCGGTCCAGCCTGTCCTTGTGCAGGCGCGTGGCGACCCGGTAATCGGTGTCCGGCTTGATGTCCACGACCAGCGTTTTGTAGGCGCGGGCCATCGATTGGCGCTGCATCAGCCTGCGCTGCAGGTTCTGCGAGGCGCTCAGGCGGTGCTCTGGGATCAGCTCCTGCACCGTCAGGACGTGGCGTCCGGCGGGCACGCGCAAGAGATTGATGCGCGCAGGCGTGCTGCGGCCGTCGATCCGGGTGATGAAGGATTCGAACAGGCCTTCGCTGGCAGGCGGCATCGCGGAATAGGACACGTAACCGCAGCCGGACGCGTGGCGCGATGCGGCGTCGCCGACGGTGAGCTGGTAGGCGGGGATCGCCGTGGTATCCGCCTGGCCCGTGAGCTGGATGCGTGACTTGCCGCGCGCCGCCAGCAGCCGCACCGCGCCGTGGCCCTTGCGCACGGCATCCAGCAGCAGCGGCGCGGGCGCGGCCTGGCCATCAAGGCGACGGTCGTTGATGGCCACCAGCCGGTCGCCGGTCTTTAGCCCCATGCGCGCTGCGGCGCCGTCGGGGGTGATGGCGAGCACTTCGAGGCCGCGCGGATCGGGCTTGCGCACGTCCACCACTGCGCCCAGTTCGTACCGCACCTGCGCCGGCCGGGAGATGGTGAGCGGCTGGTCGAAACTGCCCAGCGCGTCGCGCTCTGCCAGGTACAGCAGGGTGGCGTCCATCTCTGCTTCGACCTGGCCGTCCTTGTCGCCGGCAAGCAGCAGGCCGGGGAAGGCGAGGCAGGCAAGCAGTGTGAAACCACGGATGGCGGACATGGGGGGAATCCTCGGATCAGATGCGCAGGCTGCGGGGCAGCGGGGTGTTCGGGTGGGCGTCGCTGCCGGCCAGCAACTGGCGGCGCTGCGCCCAGAGCGGTTCGAGCTCCGCATCGGTGGCGTTGCGGGCGTAGCCGGCCTGCAGGGCACGGTCCAGCGCGCGCAGTTCGGCGTCCACGCCGGGGGGCAACGAAGGCGCCGCCGCCACGACGGGTGCGGGTTGCGAGATGACGGGGGCTGGCCGCATCAGCGGCGACAGTGCGGCGACCGTGGCCACCGCCACGGTCGTGGCGGCGATGCCGATGCGCCGCCGCTGCTTGCGTCGGCGTGCGCCATTGACGCGTTGCCACAGGCCGTCCGGCAGCGGTGCGTCCGGCAGCTGTTGCAGGCGTTCTTGCAGGAGGTCGTCAGGGATCGTCATGGGTGTGGGGTTCGTCCAGTTCGAGTCGCAGGCGCGACAGGCTGCGCGAGACGATCGACTTCGACCAGCTCTCGCTGCGTCCGAAGCGTCGCCCCAGTTCCGGATGCGACCAGCCCTCCATCGCATGCAGCCATACCACGGTACGTTCGATGGGGCTCAACCGTCGCAGCAGGCCGAGGGATTCGGCGTGCAGGAGCGGGTCGGGCCCGTTCGCGGGATGTGCATCGTCGTCCTCGGCGGCGACCAGGCGTCCGTCGCGGCGGATCCGGTCGATCGCGGCATTGGCCGCCACCCGCTTCAGCCACGGCCGAAGCGGCGTGCCATCGCGCAGGTCGCCGAGGAACTGCAGCATCTTCAGGAAGCATTCCTGGGTGATGTCCTCGGCGGTCGATGGATTGCCGGTCAGCCGCAGCGCGAGCGCATGGATCGCGCGCGCATGCCGGCGATAGAGTTCGGCGAACGCCGCCTCCTGTCCCCAGCGCGCGCGGCGGACCAGTTGCGCTTCGTCATCCGTGGCTTCGATGGGATCTGGCATTGCATCAAGGTACGCGCCAAGGTGGGCAACCGTCGCAGCGGGTGGGTCGTGGACGTCCGCATCGCGGCTCAGGCGAGCGTGGCGTCGAGTTCCGCCAGCCGCGCCGGGGTGCCGACATCGGTCCAGCGTCCGCCGTGGCGCTCGCCGCTGACGCGCCCCCGGGCCATCGCGGCGCGCAGCAGCGGGGTGAGCCTGAAGCGTGGCGGTGACGCGTCGACGCCCGGAGCATCGCCGATCACGCCGCGCCAGCCGTCGAACAGTGCGGGGCGATAGACCCCGATGCCGGCGAAGGTCAGGCGCTCGTCGCCGTCGCTGGCGACGTGTCCGGTTGCGGTGAGGGCGAAGTCGCCGCGCGGGTTGTGTTGCGGGTTGTCGACCAGCACCAGGTGCGCATCGCCGGCCGGCTCGCGTGGCAGGCGGGCGAAGTCGTGGTCGGTCCAGATGTCGCCGTTGATGGCGATGAATGGTGCGTTGGTGTCGTCGCTCAGCAGCGGCAGGGCGTGATGCATGCCGCCGCCGGTCTCCAGCGGCAGCGGGCCTTCTTGCGAATAGGTGATGCGCAGCCCCCAGTGCGAGCCGTCGCCCAGGACTTGCGGAAAGCGGTCGGCCAGCCAGGAGATATTGACCACGACCTCGCGTACGCCGATCGCGGCGAGCTTTTGCAGGTGCCATGCGATCAGCGGTTTGCCGCCGACTTCCAGCAGCGGCTTGGGCGTGGTGTCGGTCAGCGGCCGCATGCGTTCGCCGAGGCCGGCGGCGAAGATCAGCGCCTTCATACCGCGGCCAGCGCCTGCATCGCCGGCTTCACCCGCTGCTCGAGCAGTTCGGCCAGCGGCTGCAGCCGTGGATGCCGCGGCAGCACTTCATCGAGGTAACCGATGAAACGCGGCGCATCGGCGAGGTAGTGCGACTTGCCGTCGCGATGGTGCAGGCGGGCGAAGATGCCAAGGATCTTGAGGTGGCGCTGCACCCCCATCCAGTCGGCGTCGCGGAGGAAGGTGTCGAGCGGCGGAACCGGCAGCCCGGCATCGGACGCGCGCTGGTGATAGCGGCGCAGCCAGCCGTCGACGCGCGCCAGCGGCCAGCCGAGGAACGCGTCCTTGAACAGGCTGACCGGGTCGTAGGCAATCGGGCCGCGCACGCAGTCCTGGAAGTCGAGCACCGCCGGGCCGGGCACCACCGGCATCAGGTTGCGCGGCATGAAGTCGCGGTGCACCAGCACCTTGGGTTGCGCCAGCGCGTTGTCCATCAGCCGGCGCTGCGCGAGTTCGAGTCGATCCGAATCGTCGCAGTCGAGCTGCAATCCCAGGTGACGGCGCAGGAACCATTCCTCGAACAGGCCGGCGTCGCGCTGCAGCAGCGCCTCGCCGAACGTGCCCAGTTCCGACGGTGGCACGATCGCCTGCAGCCGCAGCAGCTGCCCGATGGCAGCGTCGAAATGCGCATCGGCGCTGTCGGCGTCGATGACCTGCGCGAGGGTCGGGCCGCCGAGGTCCTCCAGCAGCAGGAAACCCAGGTCGAGGTCGCGCGTCAGCACCTGCGGTACGCGCACGCCACCGGCTTCGAGCAGGTCGCGGACGCGCAGCCACGGGCCGGCATCCTCGACTCCGGGTGGCGCATCCATGACGATGCGCGACGGCGTTTCGCCGACGGTGCGCCAGTAGCTGCGGAAGCCTGCGTCGACGGAAGCGCGCTGCAGGCCCAAGGCTGGCTGGCCGCTGGCGCTGCGCGCCCATTGCAGGCGCTGCGTTTCGCGTGGCGGGTTGGGGGCTGGCGCGGGCATCCGGTCTCCGGGCAACGGAAGCATTCGGGGCACAGGGTAAACTCCCGGCGCCTTCCCCGACGAGCATCGACGATGTCCGACCAAGCCGCGCGCCTGCAACCGGTCCTGCTCTCGGGCGGCTCCGGGACGCGCCTGTGGCCGCTCTCGCGCGAGGCCTATCCCAAGCAGTTCCTGGCGCTGGCCGGCGAGCGCACCATGCTGCAGGACACCTGGCAGCGGGTCGCGAAGTTGGCCGGCGACGCAACGCCGATCGTGGTCGCCAACGAGGAGCACCGCTTCCTCGCGGCCGAGCAGCTGCGCCAGGTCGGCGTTGGGCACGCCGCGATCATGCTCGAGCCGGTCGGCCGCAACACCGCGCCGGCGATCGCGGCGGCGGCGCTGCAGGCGGCAGTGCAGGGCGGCGATCCGCTGCTGCTGGTGCTGCCATCGGACCACGTCGTCCGCGACGTGCCGGCCTTCCAGGATGCCGTGCGCATGGCCATGCCGGCGGCGGCGGACGGCGCGCTGGTGACGTTCGGCATCGTGCCGGAGTCGGCGGAGACCGGCTTCGGCTACATTCAGTCTGAAGTCCGCCAGTCTGAAGCCGGCCAGTCCGAAGCGGGTCAGTCCAAAGCCGGCGGCGACGGCGTGCGTCGCGTGCTGCGCTTCGTCGAGAAGCCCGACGCCGCGACCGCGCAGCAGTACCTCGATGCCGGCGGCTATTACTGGAACAGCGGCATGTTCCTGTTCCGTGCGTCGAGCTACCTGGCCGAACTGGAACGCTTCCGCCCCGACATCCTGGCTGCCGTGCGCGCCGCGTTCGAAGCCGCGCAGCGCGACGGCGATTTCATCCGTCTGGACAAGGCCGCATTCGCCGCCAGCCCCTCGGATTCGATCGACTATGCGGTGATGGAGAAGACCGACCGCGCGATGGTGCTGCCGGTCGATATCGGCTGGAATGATGTCGGCTCGTGGTCGGCGCTGTGGGACGTCAGCGAACAGGACGCGGACGGCAACGCCCGCCACGGCGACGTGATCGCGGTCGACAGCCACAACAGCTATGCCTACGCGCGGCGACTGGTGGCGCTGGTGGGCGTGGACGACCTGGTCGTGGTCGAGACCGACGACGCGGTGCTGGTGGCGCACAAGGACAAGGTGCAGCAGGTCAAGGAGGTAGTCGCCCGGCTCAAGGCCGAACAGCGCAGCCACGCCATCCTGCACCGCGAGGTGCACCGGCCATGGGGCAGCTACGATTCGGTCGACCAGGACGACGGTTTCCAGGTCAAGCGGATCAAGGTCAAGCCCGGCGCGCGCCTGTCGCTGCAGTCGCACCGGCATCGCGCAGAACACTGGATCGTGGTCCGCGGCACCGCGCGGGTGACGCGTGACAACGACGTGTTCGAACTGCACGCCAACCAGTCGACCTATATCCCGCTGGGCGCGAAGCACCGGCTGGAGAACCCCGGCACGGAGATGCTGGAGCTGATCGAGGTGCAGTCCGGGGGTTACCTCGGCGAGGACGACATCGTCCGCTACGAGGACGTGTACGGCCGCTCGTAGCCTGAAGAACCTGCAGGAGCGGCTTCAGCCGCGGCTTATGTTCGTGAGTCGATATCTGGAAAAGCGCGCGGCGGAAGCCGCTCCTGCAAGAGCCAGGCCGCCTCCAGGCGGCGCTGGAATCCGCGGTCGACTGGCTACAATGCCGCCAATGAGCGCCTCAGATTACGACAGCGACCTCGACCGCCTGGAAGCCGAGAGCCTGCACATCCTGCGCGAGGTGGCGGCCGAGTGCCGCACCCCGGTGCTGCTGTATTCGATCGGCAAGGACAGTTCGGTGCTGCTGCACCTGCTGCTCAAGGCGTTCGCGCCCGCCAGGCCACCGATCCCGCTGCTGCACGTCGACACCACCTGGAAGTTCAGCGAGATGATCGCGTTCCGCGACCGCCGCGCCGCCGAAACCGGGGTGGAGCTGCGCGTGCACATCAACGCCGACGGCGTGCGCGACGGGGTCGGCCCGCAGACGCACGGTGCCAGCGTGCACACCGAGATCATGAAGACGCTGGCGCTGAAGCAGGCGCTGGAGGCCGGCGGCTTCGATGCCGCGATCGGCGGGGCGCGCCGCGACGAGGAGAAGTCGCGGGCCAAGGAGCGGGTGTTCTCGTTCCGCGATGCCCGCCACCGCTGGGATCCGCGCCGGCAGCGGCCGGAGCTGTGGAACCTGTACAACGCGCGGGTGGCGCCGGGCGAGAGCGTGCGGGTGTTCCCGCTGTCGAACTGGACCGAGCTGGACGTGTGGCACTACATCCGCCGCGAAGGCATTCCGGTGGTGGGGCTGTATTTCGCCGCGCCGCGCCCGGTGGTGGAGCGCGAAGGGGCGCTGATCATGGTGGACGATGAGCGGTTCCGGCTCGAGCCCGGCGAATCGCCGGTGATGCGCCAGGTGCGGTTCCGCACCCTGGGCTGCTATCCGCTGACCGGGGCGGTGGAGTCGGAGGCTACCGACCTGGATGCGGTGATCGCCGAGATGGAAGCGGGGACGCAGTCCGAGCGCGCCGGCCGGCTGATCGACCAGGCCGACGGCGACTCGATGGAGAAGAAGAAGCGCGAGGGGTATTTCTGATGCGCGTCGCGTTCGCTCGCCCCAAGTTGCCAGTCCCGCCCAGTGGGCTGCTTTCCTGGCCACCAAAGCCGCCGGGTACCCGCGTTCGCGGGAGGGACCGCCAGAAGCGGCGTGGACTTGACGGGGGGCGGGCATGAGCAGCGTGCAGTCCGATTTCCTGCGAATCGTCGCCTGCGGCAGCGTCGACGACGGCAAGAGCACGCTGATCGGGCGCCTGCTGTTCGAGGCCGGCCGCGTGCCCGACGACGAGCGCGCGGCGCTCGTGCGCGCCAGCGCCGTGCACGGCACGCGCGGCGCGGAAGTGGACTACGCGCTGCTGCTCGATGGCCTGGAAGCCGAGCGCGAGCAGGGCATCACCATCGACGTGGCCTGGCGCCACCTGCAGACGCCGCACCGGCGGTTCCTGATCGCCGATTGCCCCGGCCACGCGCAGTACACGCGCAACATGGCCACCGGCGCGTCGGTGGCGGACGTTGCGATCGTGCTGGTCGATGCGACCAAGGGCCTGTTGCCGCAGACCTTCCGCCATACCGCGATCGCGTCGCTGTTCGGCGTGCGCCACGTGCTGCTGGCGGTGAACAAGATGGACTGCGCCGGTTACGACCGCGCGGTGTTCGACGGCATCGCCGACGCCTATCGCACGCATGCTGCGCGGCTTGGCATCGAGGATGTCGTTGCGATTCCACTGGCAGCCGCGACTGGCGAGAACGTCACGGCGCCGTCGCCCAATTTCCCCTGGTATGACGGTCCCGATGTCCTCCAGCACCTCGAGGCCGTGGAGATCATGTGCCGTGTACCGGCGCTGCCGGCACGGCTGCCGGTGCAGATGCTGCTGCGCGGCGCCGACGGCGAGCGCTGGCTGGCGGGCACCCTGGCGTCGGGCACGCTGGCAGTGGGCGACGCGGTTCGCGTGGAACCAGCCGGCGTAGTCACCGCGATCGCCGCGCTCACCGTGGCCGGTGTGGAGACGCACGCAGCCCGTGCCGGCGATGCGATCGCCGTGCGCCTGGCCGACGAGGTCGATGCCGGGCGCGGCGACGTGCTCACCCACGCCGCCGCGCCGCTGGCCGCCAGCGACCAGTTCGCCGCCGACGTGCTGTGGTTCGACGAGGCCCCCCTGCTGCCCGGCCGGCGCTACCAGCTCAAGCTCGGCACGCGCCAGGTGGGCGCACGCATCAGCGAGCTCAAGCACAAGCGCGACCCGGAAAGCCTGCAGCCGCTCGCGGCCCGGCACCTGGGGCCCAACGACATCGGCGAGGTCACCTTGTCGCTCGATGCGGTTGTCGCGTTCGCGCCGTTCGCCGAGAGCCCGGCGCTCGGCGGTTTCATCCTGGTCGACCCGCTGTCACGCGCGACCGTGGGCTGCGGCATGATCCGCCACGGCCTGCGCCGCGCCGACAACCTCCACTGGCAGGCGCTGGACGTCGACCGCGCAACGCGCGCCGCGCTCAAGGGCCAGCAGCCGCGCTGCGTGTGGTTCACGGGGTTGTCCGGTGCAGGCAAATCGACCATCGCCAACCTGGTCGAACGCGGCCTGCTGGCGCGCGGTTGCCACACCTACCTGCTCGACGGCGACAACGTCCGTCACGGCCTCAACCGCGACCTGGGCTTTACCGATGAGGACCGGGTCGAGAACCTGCGCCGGGTGGCCGAAGTGGCCAAGCTGATGACCGAGGCCGGGCTGATCGTGCTGGTGAGTTTCATCTCGCCGTTCCGCGCCGAGCGTGCCGCGGCGCGCGCACTGTTCGCCGACGGCGATTTCCTGGAAGTGTTCGTCGACACGCCGCTGGCGGAGGCCGAGCGGCGCGACGTCAAGGGGCTCTATGCCAAGGCCCGGCGTGGCGACCTGCCCAACTTCACCGGCATCGATTCGGCCTACGAGGTCCCGGAACGGCCGGACATGGTGCTCGACACGATGGCGGAGCCGCCGGAGCGCCTTGCCGAGCGCGTGGTCGACCGCCTGCTGGATTGACCCGCGCAGGGGACGAACGCCCGCGGTTGAAGGAGTGGCTGAAGCGGCTCCTGCAAGGGTTTGGGCGCGCGGCCGCACTTTCCTGGGCAAAAAAAGCCGGGCATCGCCCGGCTCTTCAATGCATGCCGTCGCGCTCAGCGCGGTGGCAGGGTGGTGCGCTTGCGTCGGAACAGGCCCGCGACGATCAGGATCACGATCGCCCCGGCCAGCGCGGCGATGAATCCCGCCGGTTCGCCCGCCTCGTAATAGCCGGTTGCCTGTCCGATCCAGCCCGCCAGCAGTGCGCCGGCGATACCCAGGAGGGTCGTCAGGATGATGCCCATGCTGTCCTTGCCGGGCTTGAGCAGGCGCGCCAGCACGCCGACGATGAATCCGATCAGGATGATGTAGAGCCAGTTGCCGCTGCCGAACAGACCTTCCATTCCAAACCCCTTCGTGGTGGAGGACCGGGTCGAAGCTTAACAGCCAGCGGCCCGGCCACCAGTGTCGATGGTCAGCAGCAGCCGTGGTCGCCGTGCCGGGATCCGCTGTCGGCGGCGACCGCGGCGCCCGTGGTTTCCCCGCGCAGGCTGGCGGCGTGATGCTCGGCGATCACCCTGGCCACCGAGGCGGTGACCTTCTTGCCCATCGGGATGTGCAGGAATTCATTCGGCCCGTGCGCGTTGGAATGCGGCCCGAGGACGCCGGTGATCATGAACTGGGCGCCGGGGAACTTCTCGCCGAGCATGCCCATGAAGGGAATCGAGCCGCCTTCGCCCATGTACATCGCCGGCCGGCCGTAGAACTCCTGGCTGGCGTTGTCGATCGCCTTCTCCAGCCATGACGACATCGCCGGCGCGTTCCAGCCGGTGGAGGCCTTTTCCAGTTCGAGCGTGATCTGGGCGCCGTTGGGCGGGTCGCGCAGCAGCGCGTCCTTGAGCAGGTCGCCGGCAACCTTGCCGTCCAGGGTGGGCGGCAGGCGCAGCGAGAGCTTCACCGCGGTCTGCGGCCGCAGCACGTTGCCGGCCGAAGCCAGCGGCGGCATGCCGTCGACGCCAGTCACCGACAGCGCCGGGCGCCAGGTGCGGTTGAGCACCAACTCGGTGAGGTCCTCGGCCATCGGCGTCATGCCCGGCAGGAACGGGAACTTGTCGAACACGGCGGTGCCCAGCACCTCCGCGCACTTGTTCGCCTGCGCCAGCCGGTCCGCGGGGACTTCGGCGTGTAGCCCTTCGAGCAGGATCCGGCCGGTGTCGGCGTCCTCGATGCGCGAGAGCAGCTGCCGCAGCAGGCGGAAGCTCGACGGCACCACGCCGGAGGCATCGCCCGAGTGCACGCCTTCTTCCAGCACCTTGACGGTGAAGTTGCCGCCGGCCAGGCCGCGCAGCGAGGTGGTGCACCACAGCTGCTCGTAGTTGCCGCAGCCCGAGTCCAGGCACACCACCAGCGACGGCTTGCCGATGCGGTCGGCGAGGTGGTCGACATAGGCCGGCAGGTCGTAGCTGCCCGACTCCTCGCAGGCCTCGATCAGCACCACGCAGCGCGCGTGCGGCGCGCCCTGGTCCTGCAGCGCCTGGATCGCGGCCAGCGAGCCGAAGATCGCGTAGCCGTCGTCGGCGCCGCCGCGACCGTAGAGCTTGTCGCCGCGGAGCACCGGCTTCCACGGGCCGAGGTCGTCGTCCCAGCCGGTCATCTCCGGCTGCTTGTCGAGGTGGCCGTAGAGCAGCACGCAGTCGTCGCCCGTCTCGGGGCCCGAGGCCGGGATGTCGATGAAGATCAGCGGCGTGCGGCCTTCCAGCTGCACCACCTCGAGTTCCATGCCCGGGATCGACTGCGCGCGGGCCCAGGCCTCCATCAGCTTGACCGCATCGGCCATGTAGCCGTTCTTCACCCAGTCGGCGTCGAACATCGGCGACTTGTTGGGGATGCGGATGTATTCGACGAGCTGGGGAACGATTTCGTCGTCCCACTTCCCGGCGACGAAGCTTTCGATCTTGCTGGCATCCATGGAGGGGCCTCGGTGGAATGAATGCCCTGATTCTACGCCCCCCCGTGTAGGAGTTTTCCTACCCCACGCCGCGGCAAATCCCTGCATCACGCCGCGGGTTGCGGCGATAGGCGGGATCGATGCGGCGGGCGAGACTGTCTCCACCGGCGCAATGGGTCGCCGGGGAACGGAATCCACCTCATACACGGGAGTTCAGCCATGACATCCATCAAGACCATCTTCGCCTCGCTGCTGCTGTCGCTGCTGCTGGCCGGAGCCGCGCTCGCCGGCGAGCGCATCAACATCAACACGGCCGACGTGGCCACCATCGACCGGGTGCTGGTCAACGTTGGGCCGTCCAAGGCCGAGGCCATCGTCGCCTACCGCAAGCAGCACGGCGCATTCAAGAGCATCGAGCAGCTGGCGATGGTCAAGGGCATCGGCCTGAAGACGGTCGAGAAGAATCGCGACCGGATTTCCTTCGGTACGGAAAGAAAGGCCAAGCCGGCCAGGTCAGTGGCAGGGGCGAACATGGGCGCCGCGAACCGCTGATGCGTTGATCGTCACCGGTGCCAGCCAAGGAAGGCAGGCATCGGCGGTCGGGAGCAGGACGCTCCGCTGGAACGGGCATGACGCCCTACAGGGACGTTTGCCACCCGGGTCGCGCGGATTGCGCGGCGCGGGTGGCTTTTTTTGCCCCACACGCGGGTACTGGCTGGATGGACTGTCCCGGAGGCCGCTACGAGCGCGCGGGCCCCCGGTCCCGCCTGATTCAGCCCGCGCGGCCCGCCGGCTACACTCGCCGCATGGCCCCCACACAGCAATCGCGGGTGATTCCCGCCAACGAGTATCGCCGCGAACGCTGGCGCAACGGCTTCGGCTGGACCCGCGAGATCCACGCCGAGCGGCCGGATCCGTCCGGCGACTGGACCTGGCGGTTGTCGATCGCGGAGATCGAACAGGACGCGCCGTTCTCCGCGTTCCCCGGCGTCGATCGCGAGCTGGTGCTGCTGCGCGGCAATGGCCTGCGGCTGCGTTTCGATGATGGCGAGGCGCACCTGCTCGAACCGCCGCACGGCCGGCTGCGCTTCGCCGGCGAGCGGGCGTTGACCGGCGAGCTGGTCGATGGCCCCACGCACGATTTCAACCTGATGTGGCGGCGCGACGCGATTGCCGCCGAGTTGCTGCACCGGCCGCTGGTCGGGCCGATGGTGTTCTTCGCCGAGCCGGGGACGACGTGGGCGCTGCACCTGCTCGCGGGCGAGGCGCGCTTCGATGCCGGGTCCGGGCTGCCGCCGCTGCACGCTGGCGATACCGCATTGCTGGCGGAGCCGCAGCGGACGCGGCATCTGCTCGATGGCGGCGGCGAATTGCTGGTGATCCGGCTGGAGGCTTCCACCGGGTCGGCTGGAGACGTTTGAACGAATCGTCATCCCGCTATGCCTGAATCGTCATCTCCGCGAAGGCGGGGATCCAGTGGCTCCAGGCGTTCGAACAGGCTGTAGGCCGCTGCTGATCAGTACACGTCGCGGCGATAGCGTCCGTCGAGCAGCAGTTGCTCGACCAGGGCGTCGCCCAGGGCTTCGCGCAGCACGGCGTCCACACCCGGGGCCATGCCCTGCAGGCTGCCGCAGACGTAGATCGCGGCGCCGTCGTTCACCCATGCGCGCAAGGTGTCGGCCGCGTCGCGCAGTGCGTCCTGCACGTAGCGGCGTTGCGCGTCGTCACGCGAGAAGGCGAGGTCGAGGCGCTCGAGGAGGCCGTCGGCCTGCCAGCGCTCGATGTCGGCGCGGCAATGGAAGTCGCGGTTGCGGTTGCGTTCGCCGAACAGCAGCCAGTTGCGGCGTGCCCCGGCGGCGGCGCGCGCCGCAAGGTGTGCGCGCAGGCCGGCGATACCGGTGCCATTGCCGATGAGGATCAAAGGACGTTCTGGCGCAGGCGAGTGAAAGTTGGCGTTGACGCGGATGCGCAAGTCGATCGTCGCGCCCGATGATGCGTGTTCGCACAGCCAGCCGCTGCCCAGGCCGCTGCGGCCATCGGGCCGCCGCATGTGCCGGACCAGCAATTGCAGCCTGCCCTCCGATGGCAGCGAGGCGATCGAATATTCGCGGTGCGGCAGTGGCCTGAGGGTATCGGCCAGCGCCTGCGCGTTCGCATCGGCAAATGCGGCGGGATCGGGAAGGTGCGCGCGCGACAGCGCATCGCCGAGCGCAAGCAATCTGTCTTCGAACCGGACTTCCGTTCCTGCCGCCAGTCCGAGTGTCGAGAGCAGCGCATCGACCGCCGCACGCGGGTTGCGCGGCCCGATCTCGGCAA
The DNA here is from genome assembly GCF_052044325.1 of Luteimonas sp. 22616. NCBI lineage: Bacteria > Pseudomonadati > Pseudomonadota > Gammaproteobacteria > Lysobacterales > Lysobacteraceae > Luteimonas > Luteimonas sp. 22616. Next base: position 1,999,384 of record NZ_JBQEMW010000001.1, on the reverse strand, counting down.
TGTCGCCCGCCTGCCACGCGGGTTGCATGCCGGTCGGTGGCGTGAGGGCGAGCTGGAACACCGGCCCGCCCGCGCTGCCGGGATTGAGTTCGGCGCGTTCGTGCAATCGCCATGGTTCGTAGGCCACCGGCGACCAGTCGGGCAGCTCCGGCGCCTGCGCGAGCAGGCCCAGGTGGTGCTGCCAATGGCGCAGCGCACCGGCGTCGCCATTGTCGACCTCCACCAGGTCGAACAGCGGCGTCGCACCTGCCTGGCGCAGCCACTGGTCGAGGCGGTGGCCGAAGCCGCAGAAGTGGTCGTACTCGCGGTCGCCCAGTGCCAGCACCGCGAATTGCAGCGCCGGCAGCGCGCCCGGTGCGGTGAGCATGTCGCGGACGAACGCCAGCGCGGGGTCGGGCGGGTCGCCCTCGCCGGTGGTGCTGACCACGAACAGCACGCGTGGCGTGCTCGACAGCATGGCCGTGTCGACCTCGGCCAGTTCGCGCAGCTCCACGGCCATGCCTGCTTCGGCGAGCGTGGCGGCAGAGCGTTCGGCGAGCTGCTGGGCGAAGCCGGTCTGGCTGGCCCAGGCCACCAGCAACTGCGCGCCGCTTGCCACGGCATCACGCGTGCGGCGGGGGCGGCGTGCGCGCCACAGCAGCCAGCCGCTGAAGGCAGCGTACGCTGCGATCGCCGCCACCGCCCACGCCAAACGCATGCGCTGCGGCGACGCCGGCCACCACGCATCGTCGTGCAGCGGCAGGAAGGCGAGGGCAAGCGCGATCAGGCCCAGCAGCGCAAGGCCGTTGCCGATCGCCGCGCGCGAGGAGCGCTGCGCACCGAGGGCAACCGTGCTCATGATGCGAGCCGGTCTGCGAACGCCGGTGTCATCCGGATGCCGTCGCTGTCCGCGTCCGCGGCGACGAAGCGGGCGGCCAGCCCATGCGCCCGGGCGAAGGCGAAACCGTCGTCGAATCCCATCACCGTCAGCGCGGTCGCCCACGCGTCGGCGCGCATCGCGTCGTCGGCAATCACCGTCACCGCGGCAGGAGCGCGTTCGACGGGCGCGCCGCTGCGCGGGTCCAGGGTGTGCGCATAGGTCCGGCCGTCGTGTTCGAAGTGGTGCCAGTGGACGCCGGACGTGGCCACGGCGAAGCCATCCAGCGACAACACGCACGACGCCGCATCGTCGGTATCGGGAGCGGCCTCGACCAAGACCCGCCACGGCGTACCGTCGGGCTTGCGGCCGTAGCCGAACAGCTCGCCGCCGACATCGACCAGCGCGGCGGTGATCCCGCGTTCGCGCAGGCAAGCGGCCACCGCATCCACGCCGTGCCCCTTGGCGATCGCCGAGAGGTCGAGCGCGACGCCACCGGGCTGCAGGACCGCAGGCGGGTTGTCGCGCAGCGTGATCCGCTGCCAGCCGATGCGTGTGCGGGCGTCGTCGATTTCGGCGGCACTTGGGACACACAGGTCTTGCCCGCCGGCACCGAATCCCCACAGATCCACCAGCGGGCCGACCGTCGGGTCATAGGCGCCGCCGCTGGCCTCGGCGATGTCGAGTGCGCCACGCAGCACCTTGTCGAAAGGCCGCGGCAACGCCTGCCAGCTGCCGGCCTCGGCGCGGTTGTAGCGGCTGATGTCCGAATCCGTTTCCCAGGTGCTCATCTGCGCGACGATGCGGTCGAGCGTCGCCTGCACCGCGTCATGCAGCGGCGGCAGCGCCAGACGCGCACCGGCGACCACGCACACGCGCCAGCGCGTGCCCATGGTGTCGCCATGGAGCAGGTGCACGACACGGGCGTCCGGGGTGGTGATCTGGTTCAAGTACGAAGTCGCTGGCCATGCCGCCATTGCAGCGGCACGACGATGCATGGCTTATTGCGGCAGCACTTCCAGCGTGGCCACGTAACCGAGCCGACGCTGCTTTGCCTGCGGCATCGAGACCTTGTCGTCTTCGGTCGACGCATCGAGCCAGTACATGCCGGCTTCCGGCCAGGTGACGCTGAATTCGCCGCTGGCATCGGTGGTGACCTTGATTTCGTCCTGCGCGTTGCGATAGCGGGTGCCGCCGCGGGTGATTTCGACCTCCAGGCCCGCCGCCGGCTTGCCATCGATCTGGAAGCGGAACGTCGCTTCCTCGCCTGCGAACAGGTCGTTGGGATGCGTCACCGGTACCAGTTCGAGGCCGACGCCGCCGGGCTTGAGCGCGGTGTCGTTCGGCGAGCCGTTGGTGACGAACGTCTCCACCCGGCTGACCGATTCGCCGACCTCGAGGTTCTTCGCGTCCTTCGGCACTTCGCTGGCGAACGTCTCCGCCGTGCCGCGCCAGCGCCTGGGCTTGCCGTCCTGCTCCCAGCGGCCGGTGAGGGAATGGTTGGTGACGCCGATCCGGTACGTGCCCTGCTGCTTGAGTTCGACATCGAACACGCTGCGGTACTTGCCGGTGGCGCCGTTTTGCGTTTCGACCTTGCTGCCGTCGGGCGCGACGACGGCGACGTTGTCCAGCCGCAGCGGCACGTGGTTGAAGTAGAACAGGTCGTTGGACACCGCCGCGTCCACCGTGATCCACGGATTCTCGCCGGCGATGACGGTCTGCGACGGCATCAGCCAGGCCTTGTGCGCGGACGCGGTGATCGGCAGCGCGGCGGCCAGGGCGAGTGCGAGTGCGAAGGTGGGGGCGAAGGAACGCTTCATGGTGTGCTCCGGATGCAATGGGAAGAGGGAGGGGCGCTCAGGGCTTGATCGACAGCGCGACGGCGCCGAGTTCGGTCTTGCCCTGCGCCTTGCCGGATTGCGGCGATGCCGCCGGCCAGGTGAAGGGAATCTTCAGCAACTCGCGGCCGCCGACTTCGCGCACCGCCTCGACCACCAGCGTGTAGCTGCCGGGAGCCAGCTTCGCCAGCCGCGGATCGGAGGTGTCGAAGCCCAGCGCGTGCTTGCCGGCCGGGCGCGTCGGCCCGGTGATGCCGTCCACGGGCAGGTCGAGGGTTCGGCCGGAGCGACGCCACCACTGGCGCAGGTCGGGTAGCCACTTGGTGCCGTGGCCTTCCTTGGTGTCCTTGTTCTGGTACCAGACGGCGAGGTCGGCGACGGTCTTGTTGCCGGCGCCCTCGATCCAGACCGCGACGTAGGGCCGGTGGTACTCGGCGACCTTGAGCTGCGGGATCTGGACGTCGACGTCGAACTGCGCGGCATAGGCCGGCATGGCAAGCAAGCCGCTGAGGGCGATGGTGAGCGTGACGCGCATGGAAACCTCGTCGGTCCTTGGAGTTGGATCAGTGGATGAAGAGCAGGGCGAGCAGCACCGGCACCAGCAACCCGAGCCCGACGTAGGGCCAGGTCATGCGGCGCTGGCGCGCGTGCATCTGCAGCAGGAACAAGCCGGTCACCGTGAACACCACGCAGGCGATCGCGAACACGTCGATGAACCAGCCCCACGCCGGCCCGGAATTGCGGCCCTTGTGCAGGTCGTTGAAATAGGAAATCCACCCGCGCTCGGTGCGTTCGTATTCGACCGCGCCGTCCGCGCGCTGGATGCTCAGCCAGGCATCGGCGCCGGGACCGGGCATCGACAGGTAGACCTCGTCTTCCGACCATTCGGCTTCGCGCGTGCCGATCGCAGTGTCGAGCTCATCGTCCAGCCAGTCGGCGACCGGAGACGGCAACGGCGCATTGCCTTCGTCGCGATCGCCGAGCGATGGCAGCAGCGGTGCGGGCAGGGTGAGTGTCCGATTGGCGACCTCGGGGCTGCCCTCGATCTTCGCCGCGTGGTTGAGGGTGATGCCGGTGACCGCGAACAGCAGCATGCCCACCAGGCACACCGCCGAACTGATCCAGTGCCACTGGTGCAGCGTGCGCAGCCAGAAACCGCGGCGCTGCTGGCCGAAGCCGGGGTCGGTGGAAGGAGAGGCGGGTGGCAAGGCAGTGGTTTTCGAGGCGTGGAAGGGCGCGAGTATACGGCATGGATGAGAATCATTCTCACGGTGAAGGTGCCAGTATCTCTCGCCGTGACGCGGCGTCAGGGCGCGAAGAAACGCTTGCCTCTTACTCCTTCAGGTCTCCGCCCAGCGCCGCAGCAGGTTGTGGTACACGCCGGTCAGCTGCAGCAACGCCGCGCGATCGGCGCCGGATTGGGTCAGGCTCTGGATCGAGGCATCGAGTTCGAACAGCATCCGCCGCTGGCCGTCGTCGCGGACCAGGCTCTGTACCCAGAAGAACGACGCCAGCCGTGCGCCACGCGTAACCGGCTCGACCCGGTGCAGGCTGCTCGACGGATAGATGATCAGGTCGCCGGCCGGCAGCTTGACCTCGTGTTCGCCATAGGTGTCATGGACGACCAGTTCGCCGCCGTCGTATTCCTCCGGCTCGCACAGGAACAGCGTGCACGACACGTCGGTACGCAATGTCCCGGTCGGTTGTCCCGGGATGGCGACGTGCATCACCGAACCGTCGACATGCAGCCCGTACTGGCCGTCGCCCTGGTAGCGGTTGAAGCGTGGCGGCAGCGTGCGCAGCGGCAGCACCGCGGCGTGGTAGAGCGGGCTGGCGGCCAGTGCCGCGAGCACCGCGGCGCCCAGTTCGCGCGCCAGCGGCGAGCCGTCGGCCAGCTGCTGGTTGCGCTTGACCTGCGCCCCCTGCGCACCGACCGTCGCCTTGCCGTCGATCCACTCGCCGCCGTCGAGCGCCTTGCGAAAACGCGCGACCTGCGCGGCGTCGAGGATGGCGGGAATGTGCAGCAGCATGGCAGTGTTTCCTCCGGGCCTTGGCCGGGGCGCGGACGCCCCGGCCGGTGCAGGATCAGAAGCGGATGTCGGCGCTGAGCACGAAGGTGCGCGGCGCGCCCGGAGTGTAGCGGTAGCCGCTCTTGTTGATCGCGGCGACGTACTGCTTGTCGAACAGGTTGTAGCCGTTCAGGCGCAGGCTGATGCTGTCGTTGATCGCGTATGACACCACCGCGTCATACACCGTCCACGACTTGGTGTACTCCGGCGTGCCCACGGCGCCGTCGGTGCCCTTGTGCAGGCCACCGGTGTAGCGGACGCCGCCGCCGACGGTCAGGCCGAACGGGAACTGGTAGGTCGTCCAGCTGGTGACCGCCTCGTCCGGTGTGTAGGTCAGCTGGTTGCTGCCATCCTCGGTCACGCCGGCACCTTCCTTGACCGTGGCGTCCTGGTACAGGTAGCCCAGCGAGAGGTTCCAGTTGTCGGTGATGTTGCCGACCGCGGAGATTTCGACGCCCTGCACGCGCTTCTCGCCGGTCTGCGAATAGCCGCCGGGTGCGGTGTCGTCGACGGTGATCTCGTTGGTCACGTTGGTCTGGAACAGCGCCAGGTTCAGCGCCAGGCCGCTTCCGGGCGTCACCCACTTGGCGCCGACCTCGTAGGTCCTGGCCTTCTGCGGATCGTTGTTGACGTTGTCGGCGCTGTTGGCGGCGGTGCTCAGGCTGAAGTTGGCGCCGCCCGGCGGCTGCTGCGACAGCGCGGCGTTGGCGTAGAGGCTCAGCGCTTCGACCGGCTTGTACACCGCACCGACCTTGTAGTTGAGCAGGGTGTCGGAGGACTTCAGGTCGGCGGTGGGGATGATGCTGCCGTCGGCGACGCCGCTCGGGCAGGCGATGCCGCGGCGTGGCAGCGGGACGACCGTGGTGCAGATGCCCGTGGCGTCATAGTTCGTGGTGTAGCGATCGGCGCGGATACCGGCGGTGAGCAGGAAGCGTTCGCCGAACTTCAGTGTGTCGAACGCATACAGCGCGGCGGTGTCGGTCTTGCCGTTGGCAACCGTGCCATTGCGACCATGGACCAGCGCGCCGGCATCGCGCCAGTCGGGGTTGTACAGGTTGGCCGGCTCGAGGTCGCTGTCGATGGCGATGCCGTGGGCGGTCTGCTCTTCGCGCGTCAGCTCCAGGCCGGCGCTGAGGAAGTGGTCGACCGCGCCGGTGCTGAAATCCGCGCGCAGGTTCAGTTGGTCGGTGAGGATCCTGTTCTCCTGGTCGCGGGAGCTGAAAGTGCCGCGCACCAGGGTGTAGGTGGATAGGTCGTCCTTGTCCGTCCAGCGGATGTTGCCGGCCTGTTCGTCGTCGACAGTGCCGCCGGTGCTCATGAACGCCGTGATCAGGTAGTCCTGCTCGGTCTTGCCCCAGCGCAGCGTGTTGGTCAGTTTCAGCGTGTCGGAGAAATCATGCTCGAACCGCAGCGTGGCCATCTGCGCGGTCACGTCGTCGTGGTCGAACGCGCTGCCGTAGAAGTTTTCCGGATCGACCGTATGCCCGGCCAATTGTTCCAGGCCCGGCTGCGGCACCCAGCTCGGCAGGCCAATGGTCGGCACGAGCCCGTCCGGTACGTTGTCCTGCTTCACGTACAGCAGGTTGAGGAACGCGCGGGTATCGGTACCCAGCCCGAAGCCGAGCGACGGCGCGATGCCCCAGCGCGAATTGTTGACGTGGTCGCGGCCGGCGACATCGCTGTCCTGCCACATCGCGTTCAGGCGCAGTGCGCTGGTGTCGCCCAGGCGGGCGTTCCAGTCGGCGGTGGCGCGCTGCTGGCCGTCGTTGCCGACGGAGACGCCGCCGGAGATCGCGTCGCGCAGGTTGGCCTGCTTGGACACCAGGTTGATCGCACCGGTCGGCGCCGAACGGCCGGTGTCCGTGCCCGCCGGGCCCTTCACCACTTCAACCTGGTCGATGTTGAACAGGTCGCGCGACACCGCGCCGAGGTCGCGCGTGCCGTCGACGAAGATGCTGTTGGAGGTGTCGAAGCCACGCATGTACAGCGCGTCGCCGGTGGTGGTGTTGCCGTTTTCACCGGCATAGAACGTGCCCACGCCGGGGCTGTTGCGCAGCGCCTCAGTCAGGGTGGTGGCGCCTTGCTGCTGGAGCAGCTCCTTGCCGAATACCTCGATGGTTTGCGGCGTGTCCTGCAGCGTCTGGGTGAACTTGGGCGACACCACGAAGCTGTTCAGGCCGTGCACTTCGACCTTGTCGAGAGTCTTGGCCTGCGGCTCCGGGCTGGGGCCGGAATCGACCTCCTGGGCAACGGCGCTGGCCGGCAGCCCCAGCGCCAGGCTGGTCAGCAGGGTGGCGGCGGTCAGGGACTGGGGCGACTTCGCCGGAACGGCGTGCTTGCGACTCTTGATGTGGGCCATGGTGTCTTCGTTGCGATGTGGGAGGCGCCAGGGCTCCGCGCACGCGGGCGGGAGGCAACGGGCGACCGGAACCTCGTAGCGGGCCTGTGGGCGGGCTGGGGGCGGCTTGGGGTCGACGCGATCCGCGGAAGCCAAGGGCCCAGGTCTGTCGTGGGCGTTGGCGCCGGAGAGGGCGGCGGGGTGCGCGTATTCAACCGCAAACGATAATGATTCGCAATGCTTTTCGCATCTGGCGGCGGCGTGGGGCGTGCCCCTGCGCGGTTGTCGCGGTGCCTGGCTCTTGTGGGATCGGCTTCAGCCGCGAGCTTTTCCTGATGATCCGAGCGGGATGGAATTCACCGGATTCCATCACCCAAAAGCGCGCGGCTGAAGTCGCTCCCGCCAGAGAAAGCTGTTGCCGCAGGGGGGAAAGGTGGCGGTGAACCCTAGCGGTCGTCGCGCGTCCAGACCGCGCCGTCCTCGACCTTCACCGGGAACTTCGCCACCGGCGCGTAGGCCGGTGCGCACAGCGCCCGCCCGTCGCGGACGTCGAACTTCGCGCCGTGCAGGGTGCATTCGATCGTCGCATCGGCGCCGTCGAAGTTGCCGGCCGACAGCTCGAAGTCCTCATGGCTGCAGCGGTCCTCCAGCGCATAGAAGTCGCCGTCGACGTTGAACACGATGATCGGCGTGTCGCCGTCCCAGGCTACTGCGGTCTCGCCCGGTAGCAGTTCGGAGGTGGCGCAGACGCGGATCCAGTCGGACATGGCAGGCACTCGTGTCGGATACGGTCATTGTAGGAGCGCCCGATGGGCGCGATGGCATGCCTCGAAGGCATCGCGCCCATGGGGCGCTCCTACAGGGGCTTTTCGAGGACCTCGAAACGCAGATCGTCGCGTTTGGCAATGCCGAAGCGCTCGTCTCCATGCGGGAAGGGCTTGTACACGCCAGTGCGGCGGTAGCCCCGGCGCTCGTAGAAGGCGATCAGCTCGTCGCGGATGTCGATCACGGTCATGCGCATGTCGGGCAGCTGCCATTCGTCGCGCGCGATGCGTTCGCATTGCGCCAGCAGCGCCTTGCCGATCCCGCCGCCCTGCAGGCCGGGCACCACCGAGAACATGCCGAAATAACCGTGGCCACCCTCGTCGGCGACGTGCGCGCAGGCCAGCAGCGCGCCGTCGCGCTCGGCGAGCACGACGCGGCTGCGTGGGCGCTCAATGTCCACCCGCAGCACGTCGGGATCGATGCGGTTGCCGTCGAGGAAGTCGGCCTCGGTGGTCCAGCCAGCGCGGCTGGCATCGCCGCGGTAGGCGGAGGTGACGAGGGCGACGATGGCGTCGACGTCGGTCGCAGTGGCGTCGCGGAAGCTGAGTTCGGTCATGTGTGATCCGGTTTCGGAAATTGCAGGAGCGGCGGAAGCCGCGACCTCCGCCATCGGAAAGACGCCCCCGGCTTCCGCCGCTCCTGCAGGTCGCGCGGGACGCGGAATGGACGGCAGGCGCTTCAGGCCAGCAGGCCGCGCACCTTGCTCAGCGCGGCGACGAAGGCCTCGATCTCCTCGTGGGTGTTGTAGAACGCCAGCGACGCGCGGCAGGTGGCGCCGATGCCGAACCACTGGAGCAGCGGATGCGCGCAGTGCTGGCCCGAGCGGATCGCCACGCCTTCGATGTCGAGCAGGGTGGCCAGGTCGTGCGCGTGCGCGCCCTCGACCAGGAACGAGACCACCGCGGCCTTGCCAGGGGCGGTGCCATAGACGCGCAGGCCATCGACCCTGGCCAGTTCCTCATCGAGGTGCGCCAGCAGTTCCTGTTCGCGCGCCTCGACGTGGGTCATGCCCAGTGCATCGAGGTAGTCGACCGCCGCGCCCAGCCCGGCGAAGCCGGCGATGTTGGGCGTGCCGGCCTCGAACTTCCGCGGCGCGTCGTTGAACACGGTGCCGTCGAAGCGCACCTCCTTGATCATCTCGCCGCCGCCGATGAACGGCGGCATCGCCTCCAGGTGCTCACGCCGCGCCCATAGCGCGCCGGTGCCGGTGGGGCCGCACATCTTGTGGCCGGTGAGGGCGTAGAAGTCGCAGCCGATCGCGGCGACATCGACCGGTCGGTGCGGCAGCGCCTGCGAGCCGTCGACGACGGTGACGATGCCGCGCCGGCGTGCCTCGTGGCAGATCTCGCGCACGGGATTGACCGTGCCCAGTACGTTGCTGACGTGGGCGACGGCGAGCAGCTTCACGTCCGCGGTCATCCTGGCCCGCAGCATGTCCATGTCGAGCGCGCCGTCGGGCAACAGCTCCACGACCTCGATGCGCGCGCCGGTGCGCTGCGCCACCAGCTGCCACGGCACGATGTTGGCGTGGTGCTCCATGCGCGTGAGCAGGATCGTGTCGCCGGCCTTGAGCCGTGGCAGCGCCCACGAATACGCGACCAGGTTGATCGCGAAGGTGGTGCCGCTGCACAGCACCAACTCGTCGGGGCGGACGTTGATGAAGCGCGCCAGCTTGCGCCGCGCATTTTCGTAGAGCTCGGTCGCCTCGCCGCCAAGGGTGTGCACGGCGCGGCTGACGTTGGCGTTGTGCTGGCGGTAGAAATCATCGACCGCCTCGATCACCGCCGCCGGCTTCTGCCCGGTGTTGGCCGAATCGAAGTAGACCAGCGGCTTGCCGTTGACCTCGCGCCGCAGCAGCGGGAAGTCGCCGCGCACGCGCGCCCAGTCGATCGGGCTGCTGTCCGCCGCTCGGGAGCCGGTGGCGGGTGCGGGCGTCATGCGTCGCCCACCAGCGACGCCAGCGCCGCATCGAGTCGGGCTTCCAGCGCAGCGCGCAGCGAGTCGGAGGCGACCACGCCCAGCGGTTCGCGCACGAAGGCGACGGTCAGCAGGCGGCGCGCATCGGTTTCCGGCAGGCCGCGCGAGCGCAGGTAGAACATCGCGGTCGGGTCGAGCTGGCCTACGGTCGCGCCGTGCGCGGCCTTGACCTCGTCGGCGTGGATCACCAGCACCGGCTGGGTGTCGATCTCCGCGCCCTCGGACAGCAACAGGTTCTTGTTCGACAGGTTGGCGTCGCTGCCGTCCGCGCCTTCATGGATGGTGATGCCGCCGTGGAACACCGCGCGACCGCGACCGGCGCCGATTCCGCGCCAGGTCAGTTCGCAGGCGGTGTCGCGGGCGACGTGCTCGACGCCAAGGCGGGTGTCGAGGTGGCGCTTGCCGGTGGCCAGCAGCACGCCGTTGGCGACCAGGCGCGCGCGGTCGCCCTCGAGGCGCACGTTGAGTTCATGGCGCGACAACGCGGCGCCCAGTTCCAGGTCAAGGCGCCGGTATTCGGCGTCCTCGGCGACGATGGCGTCTGTGCGCAGGAAGGTGGTCGCGCCTTCGGCGGCGTCGTGGATCCGGGCGTGGCGCAGGCGCGCGCGCGCGGCCAGGCGCAGCGAGAGCGTCGCGGTGTCAAGGTGGCGGTGCGCGCCTGCGGCCAGGTGGTGCTCGGCGAGCACCAGCGAGGCGTCTTCGCCGACTTCGACGGCGTGGCGCAGGTGCCAGGCGCGGTCGGTGTCGGACGGTGCGCCAATGAAGACCAGGTGCAGCGGGGTTTCGATCTGCGCGCCGGCCTCGACGCGGAGCATGGCGCCAGTCCGCGCGAGTGCGGCGTTGAGATTGGCGAACACCTCGTCGCCGGGGCCGTGCGCGTCGGTGCCGGCCTCGGGCATCGATCCGCCGGCGCTGCCGGGCGCCAGCGTGACGCCGTGGGGCAGCGCGCCGAGGTCCGAGTGCGCGGGATCGTGGACGCCGTTGACGAAGACCAGCCGCGGCGCCGGGATGCCCGCGAGCAACGTCGGATCGAACGCCGCGACGGCGGCCTCGACGGGCGCGAATGCACGACGTTCCAGTGCGCGCAGCGGGGTGTACTTCCATGCCTCGCTGCGGGGGCCGGGCAGGCCGTCGCGCACGATCGCATCGAGCACCGGTTTGCGAGCTGCGTCGCCCGCGAAACCGGAAACCAACGAGTCGAGCAGGGCGCTCATCAGGCGGTCGCCCCCGGCGCGATGCGGTCCTTGACCCACGCATAGCCGTGCGCTTCGAGTTCCAGCGCCAGTTCCGGCCCGCCGCTCTCGACGATGCGGCCATCGGCCAGCACGTGCACGACGTCCGGCTTGATGTAGTCCAGCAGGCGCTGGTAGTGGGTGATGACGAGGAACGCGCGCTCCGGCGAGCGCAGCGCGTTGACGCCCTCGGCCACGGTCTTCAGCGCGTCGATGTCGAGGCCCGAGTCGGTCTCGTCGAGGATCGCCAGGCGCGGCTCCAGCACCGCGAGCTGGAAGATCTCGTTGCGCTTCTTCTCGCCGCCCGAGAACCCCTCGTTGACGCCGCGATGCAGCAGCTGGTCGTCCAGGTGCAGCACGGCGAGTTTCTCGCGCACGATCTTCAGGAACTGCATCGAATCCAGTTCCGGATCGCCACGGGTCTTGCGCTGCGCGTTGAGCGCGCTGCGCAGGAAGTAGGTGTTGTTCACGCCGGGGATTTCCACCGGGTACTGGAACGCCAGGAACACGCCGGCTGCGGCGCGCTCCTCGGGTTCGAGTTCGAGCAGGTCGCGGCCGTCGTACTGCACGCTGCCTTCGGTGATGTCGTAGCCCTCGCGGCCGGCGAGGATGTTGCCGAGCGTCGACTTGCCGGCGCCGTTGGGACCCATGATGGCGTGCACTTCGCCGGGCTTCACCTCGAGTGACAGGCCCTTGAGGATTTCGCGGCCGGCAACGGACGCATGGAGGTTTTCGATCTTGAGCATGTCGGGTATTCAGTTCGTTGACGTGGGGTGTGCGTTGTCGGTGCGCGTAGCAGGGGAGAACAGCCAAGCCTCCCGGCTGACGCGGATATCGGGGTCGTACCCGCCTGCGACGAGGATTCGACCGTCGTCGAGCGCCGTGGCCGTCGCGAACGCGAGTTGCTGGCCGATGCGTTCGCCAACAGGGGTGAACTTGCTGCCATCGGCTGCGAGCACTCCGGCGCGCGCGCCGCCACCGGCGACCAGCACGCTACCGTCGGCGAGCCTCACCAGCGAGTCGAGAAACTTGTAGCGTCCGGCGGCCATGCGCGGACCCGTCGCGATACCGTCGGCGCTCCACCATTCACTGTCGGCGAAATGGCCGTCGGCTTCCGGGATTGATGCGCCGCCGAGCAGCAATACGCGGTCACCCATGGCGATCGCGGCATGCTTGTGGCGAGCACGCGCCAATGACCCGGCGGGGGTGAATGCATTGGTCGTCGGGTCGAAGACCTCGAGCGTTGCGAGAACCTCATTGCCGGAGCGCGAACCGCCGGCAACGAGGACGCGGCCGTCCGCCAGCAGGGTCGCGGTGTGCGACATCCGCGGCTCCGACATCGAACCGGCGCTGCGCGAGCGTCCGGTCGCAGGTTCGTAACGTTCGGCCGAGGCGAGCCTGCGCATCCCGTCGCCGTAACCACCGGCAATCAGGATGGTGCCGTCGGCGAGCAGCGTCGCACTGAAGCCGTCACGCGGTTCGAGCATCCGCCCCTGTGCTTCGAATCGCCCGGTTTCCGGCGCGTAACGTTCGACGAGGTCGGTGACGCCTGTGCGCGTCCAGCCGCCAAACAGCAGGATCGAGCCGTCGGCGAGTGCGATGGCGCGATGCCCCACCCGCGGCTGCACCAGCTTGCCCGCTGGCGAGAATCCGGCGGACACGGGATCGAACAGGATCGCGTCGTCGGCGATGCCTTCTTCGCAACCATCGGCAACGCAACCGCCAGCGATCAGGACGCGTCCGTCGCGAAGCCGAGTCGCGGAGTGCGCTGCGCGCGGCGACGGCATCGAGCCAATGGCGACCAGCACTGGCGGGGCGGCAGTGGGTTCGCCCTGTGCCGCAGATGGCCTCTGTGCCTGGGCGGCGACGGGGGGCGCTTCCGGGGTGCCGGCGTCGCAGGCTGCAGCGACAATCAAGCACAAGCCAATCAGCCAGCAGGGGCGCAGCAGGTATCGCATCAGCCGACCGAGCCTTCCAGGCTCACTTCCAGCAATTTCTTCGCCTCCACCGCGAACTCCATCGGCAGCTCGCGGAACACCTGCTTGCAGAAACCGTCGACGATCAGGCTCACCGCGTCTTCCTGCGAGATGCCGCGCGAGCGGCAATAGAACATCTGGTCGTCGGAGATCTTCGAGGTGGTGGCCTCGTGCTCGACGGTGGCGCCGGGGTTCTTCACCTCGATGTAGGGGAAGGTGTGCGCGCCACACTTCTTGCCGATCAGCAGCGAATCGCACTGGGTGTAGTTGCGCGCGCCGTCGGCCGAGGCGGCCACCTTGACCAGGCCGCGGTAGGTGTTCTGGCCGCGGCCGGCGCTGATGCCCTTGCTGATGATCTTGCTCTTGGTGCGCTTGCCCAGGTGGATCATCTTGGTGCCGGTGTCGGCCTGCTGGCGGTGGTGGGTGAGCGCCACCGAGTGGAATTCGCCCACCGAGTCGTCGCCCAGCAGCACGCAGGACGGATACTTCCAGGTGATCGCCGAGCCGGTCTCGACCTGGGTCCAGGTGACCTTGCTGCGGTCGCCGCGGCATTCGGCGCGCTTGGTGACGAAGTTGTAGATGCCGCCGCGGCCTTCCTCGTCGCCCGGATACCAGTTCTGCACGGTCGAGTACTTGATTTCGGCGTCTTCCAGCGCCACCAGTTCCACCACCGCCGCGTGCAGCTGGTTCTCGTCGCGCATCGGCGCGGTGCAGCCTTCGAGGTACGAAACGTGGCCCCGGTCCTCGCAGATGATCAGGGTGCGCTCGAACTGGCCGGTGTGGCCGGCATTGATGCGGAAGTAGGTGGACAGCTCCATCGGGCAGCGCACGCCGGCGGGGATGAACACGAACGAGCCGTCGGAGAACACCGCCGAGTTGAGCGCGGCGAAGTAGTTGTCACCGGTGGGCACCACGCTGCCCAGGTACTGTTTCACCAGGTCCGGATGGTCCTTGATGGCCTCGGACATCGAGCAGAAGATGACGCCCTTCTCGGCGAGTTCCTTGCGGAACGTGGTGCCGACCGAGACCGAGTCGAACACCGCGTCCACCGCCACGCCGGCGAGCTTCGCCCGTTCGTGCAGCGGCACGCCGAGCTTGTCGTAGGTGTCGAGCAGCTCCTTGGGCACCTCGTCGAGCGACTTGTATTTCGGGCCCTTGGGCGCGGAGTAGTAGCTGATCGACTGGAAATCGATCGGCGCGATCTTCAGCTTCGCCCAGTGCGGCACCGGCATGGTCAGCCAGTGGCGGTAGGCGGCGACGCGCCATTCCGCCATCCACTCGGGCTCTTCCTTCTTCGCCGACAGCGCGCGCACCACGTCCTCCGACAGGCCGGGCGCGAAGCTGTCCGACTCGATGTCGGTGATGAAGCCGGCCGAATAGCGGCGGCCGAGCTGTTCGATGATTTCTGCGTTTTCGACGGACATATCGGGTTCTTTGCCTCAGCTGGCGGTCAGGCGCGCGGGGATCGCGCGGCCACTCGACGGCTTGCCGGAAGTTGGAATGAATTGCGGCGACAGCATCTGCGCCAGCGACACGCCGCGCAGCGCGTCGGCGACGACGTCGTTGATCCGGCGCCAGTTGGCGCGCACGCCGCAGGAATCCTCGATCCCGCAGCTGCCGGCATGGACGCTGCATTCGGTCATGCCGAGCGGGCCTTCCATCGCCTCGACGATCTCGAACAGCGAGATGGCCTCGGCCGGCCGCGACAGCCGATAGCCGCCGTTGGCGCCGCGGAAGGCCTCGACCAGGCCGGCCTGGGCCAGCGGCTTGAGCAGCTTGGCCACCGTGGGCGCTTCCAGCCCGGCGCGTTCGGCCAGGCCGGTGGCGCTGGCGACGACGTCGGGTTCGCTCGCCAGTACTGTCAGTACGACGGTCGCGTAATCGGTGAGTTTGGTGACTCGGAGCATGGCGGCTGGCTCGAAGCGGTCGGGCCGCCTCTGGCTGTCTTTCAATCAGGACCGAAATTGTACTCTTTCGACAATCGAGGGTTCAAGCCTGCCGGGCGCGTGCCCCGTACCGCGTGGAGGGATGACGGCTGTCACCCCCGATGCCTGACGGGCGCGCATGGCGCCGGTCGTGGTCGCGCGGACAATGAATGGCGTCTCCCGACGAAAGGAAGAAGCCCGCCATGAACGTGCGCACCGATCCTCGCAGCAGCTTCGAAACCGCCCTGCACAACGTCGCCGGCCAGCTGGTCGAACGCGTTGCGACGTTGCCGGAAAAGGCCGCCCGCCCGCAGTTGCTGCGCTGGCTGCTGGCGATCGGCGCGATCTTCATCGCCTGGCGCATGTGGCGCGGGCTCAAGGGTCTGTTCTGGATCGCGTTCGGCCTGGGCATGGCATTGTTCTGGACCGGGATGTGGCGGGTCGTCTTCTGATCCGTCGCGGCGCGGCAGCCGCGATGCCCGCGTTGCGCGCAGCCGATGGGCCATAATCAGCCCCTCCTGCCGTCGCCTGGAACCGCGCAATGCCAAAGAAGAAAATCGCCGCCCGCCTGTCGCCCATCCACGGCAACGGCGTGTTCGCCACCGAGACCATCGAGAAGGGCGAGCGCGTCGTTCGCTACAAGGGCACGCTGCGCAGCCACGACGAAGTCGACGAGGAATACGGCGAGCTGGAGGAAGACGGCCATACCTTCCTGTTCACGCTCAACGACGATTACGTGGTCGACGCCAACGCCGGCGGCAACATCGCGCGCTGGATCAATCACAGCTGCAAGCCCAACTGCGAAGCGGTGATCGAGGAAAACCAGAACGGCAAGCGCCACAAGGACAAGGTGTTCATCGAGGCGATTCGCAAGATCAAGCCGGGCGAGGAGCTGACCTACAACTACGGCATCACCCTCGACGAGCCGCATACCGCCAAGCTCAAGAAGCTGTGGGCGTGCAAGTGCGGGGCGAAGAACTGCACCGGGACGATGCTCCAGCCCAAGCGCTGAGGCGTGGCGCGGGCCTGCGGGATGCAGGCCTGCGAAACCAGTCGCATTCATCGATCAGGAAGCCCGCCTCGGCGGGCTTCCGCGTTGCGGATGCAGCCGGTGGGCGAAAGGTTTGCATGACTTGTGCCAGTCGGTCGCGCCGAACCGGGCGGGTAACTTGCACGCACCCCGGGGCGACGCCCCGTACGAGATGGAATTCCGATGCGCGTTGCACGCCTTGCCCTTGCGCTTTCGACGTTGCTGTCCGCACCCGCGTTCGCGGTGGAAATCGATGGCCGCATCGACCCGGCCGAGTGGCAGGGCGCGCGCCACGTCACCGATTTCCGCAAGGTGCAGCCGCTGTCCGGCCAGCCGGCCTCGCAGCCGACCGAAGCCTGGATCCTGGCCACGCCCGAGGGGCTGGCGGTCGCGTTCCGCAACACCCAGCCGGCGTCGGTGCCGCGCACCAACCAGCGGGTGCAGCGCGACTTCGAGGAGCAGGTCGACCGGGTCAACCTGATGGTCGACTTCGACGGCGACGGCCGCACCGGCTACAACTTCACCGTGAGCTCCACCGATGGCGTGTTCGACGCCGTGGTCACCAACGAAACCCAGTTCAACAAGGACTGGGACGGCAACTGGAAGCATGCGGCCAGCAACGATGCCGACGGCTGGTCGGCCGAGATGCTGATCCCCTGGTACATCGCGCCGATGCGCAAGGGCAGTGACGGCAAACGCACGCTCAAGGTGTATGTCGACCGCGTTGTCGGTTCCACCGGCGAGCGCGTGGCGTGGCCGGCGGTGAGCTTCATGCAGTCGCGCTTCCTGTCGGGGTTCGAACCGCTCGAGGTGCCGGTATACAGCCAGTCGCTGCTGGCGGTCACGCCGTACGTGTCGGGCCTGTACGACAACGTCGGCGGCGGCAGCGACTTCGACGGCGGTGCGGACATCTTCTGGAAGCCCAATGGCCAGTTTCAGCTCACCGCCACGCTCAACCCGGATTTCGGCCAGGTCGAAAGCGACGACCTGGTGGTCAGCTTCGATGCCACCGAAACCTTCATCAGCGACAAGCGCCCGTTCTTCACCGAGAACCAGGGCATCTTCGAATACACCACGCCGTCCGATTACAGCCAGCTGCTGTACACGCGGCGGGTGGGCGGCCCGGCCGACGACGGCGAGGGCTCCGGCGACATCACCGCGGCGGTCAAGCTCAACGGCAGCCTCGGCGCGACCAAGTACGGCGTGTTCGCCGCCGACGAATCGGGCACGGTGGGCCGGACATTCGGCGCGCTGCGGCTGGTGCGCGATTTCAGCAGCCAGAACGTGGGCCTGATGCTGACCCGCGTCGACCGGCCGTACCTGGACCGCGAAGCGACTGTGCTGGGCGTCGACCATAACTGGCGGCCGAGCCCCCGCTGGAACATCCGCACCCGCCTGTTCGGCAGCCAGATCCGCCAGCCGGGCCAGGACTCGGATGACCTCGGTGCCACGATCTGGGCCGACTACGAGATGGACGGTGGCTGGCGCCAGCAGTGGATCGCGATGCACTTCGGCGACGAACTGCAGATCAACGACCTGGGCTACCTGTCGCAGAACGACCTCAACTACGGCCACTGGGAAGTGTCGCGCCGCTTCACCGGCCTGCCGGAGGAGTCGCGCTACGCGTCCAAGGACTGGCGCTGGCGCATCAGCCGGGTGACCAACGACCACGGCCAGCTGCTCAACGACCAGTTCCGGATGAGCCGCCGCAGCGAGCTGCGCAACGGCAGCAGCGAGTACGCGCAGATCAACGTCAACAGTTCCGGCGTGGACGACCTGCTCACCCGTGGCCACGGCGTGGTGAATCTGCCGGCGAACTTCAACGCCGCGTTCGAGTACGACAGGCCACGCAAGGGCAACTGGGCCTACGACTTCGAGGTGGATGCGGTCAGCGGCGGGCTCGCGGGCAACGACAAGATCGGCTACGCGATCGAGTTCGAGCCGACCTATTTCGTCAGCGATGCGCTCAGCCTCAACGCCGGCTTCTATGCCGACCGCTCGCCCGACTGGCTGGTCTGGCAGCACGACAACCTGATCGGCAGCTTCGAGGGCCGCGAGTGGCATTTCAACGCCGGGCTCGACTGGAGCATCGGCAGCCGCCAGGAACTGCGGGTGAAGCTGCAGACGCTGGCGATCGATGCGCGCGCGCTCCAGGCGTGGCGCGTGGACGGCTCGGGCAACGCGATACCCAGCGACGAGCCGATCGACGACTTCAGCGTGCGCAACCTCGGCTTCCAGATCCGCTATCGCTACGAACTGGCGCCGCTGTCGTACCTGTACGTGGTCTACGGCCGCGGCGGCTACCGCGAGGACCGGTTCTCGGAAGATCCGTTCGATGGCCTGCGCGACAGCTTCGACCTGCGCGACGACGAGCAGTTGCTGGTGAAGCTGAGCTACCGGTTCGAGATCTGACCGGGGCGATCGGCACCTGCGGCCGCCTTACTCCGCGGCCTTCACTTCCCGCAGGTCCGCCGACGCGATGCGCCACGCGCGCTGCTCGTCGGTGGCACCGTCGACGACGGTGCGGTGCAACGTATAGGTACCGGCGTAGCGGTGGACGTTGCCGTCGATGCGGGTCGCGGTCAGCGCCACCGGGACCTGGATGTAGCGCTGTCCGGCGCCGGCGTCGGCGTTGGTCGGTTCGCCGGTCGTGGCGACCACGTGCGCGGTATCGGCGAAACCGTCGACGAACTGCTGCGGTGTCTGCTTGCTGGCCCTGCCGCCGTCCGACCACAGCGCATAGGCGCGCGCATGGCTGCCGGCGTCGATCGCGGCGTAGTACTCGCGGATCACCGCGACTGCGTCCTGCGGCGTGGGTTCTGCCGGCATGCCGGTCGAAGCGGTACCGTCGATCGGCTCCGTTGCAGCGCCCGGCAGCAATCCGGTTTCGGGATTCAGCAGGTCCACCTGGTCCGCCGGTTCAGCTGCCACCACCGGCGGTGGCGGCTCACCGGACAGCGGCACTTCGCCCGGGCCGGGCCGCGAGGACATGCCGGTGATCGAGTCGCCGGGCTGGTCCGGTGCCGGCAGCGCGTCGTCCTGGCCGGCAGCCTGCTGCGCGTCGGTCGCGGAGCGGTTGTCGCATGCGGGCAGCGCAATGGCGCAGGCCAGGAGACAGGCGAGGGAGAGCTTCGAAGCAATGGACATGCACGACCTCAGCGATCCAGGTGGACGACGACGACCCCTTGCTCGATGCCGACGTTGCCGATGCGCTTGCCGGCGGGCAGCTTGGCGAGCAGGTCGGGATCGAGGCGATACACCGGCTCGGTGCGGGCGTATTCGGCGAGCAGGCTGTTGACCACGCCGCGCGCGCCGCCCTTGAGCAGGGTGCCGGAACCGGGCAGGTCGAACTGCTGCAGGTCCGGGTCGACCAGGTGCAGGCCCTGGGTGGACGGGTCGTAGCGCAGGCCGCTGGCCAGCGCGAGGTGGCCGGTCGGTGCGCCCTCGCCGCCGAGCGCACCCATGCCGACGTCGAACTCCAGCCGCAGCCGCGTATCGCCCGGCGGGATCGACAGCCGCGGGTTGGCCAGCGTCACCTCGACCAGCCCGCCGAGCTTGTCGAACGTGCGCGGGAAACGCTTGTCCAGCGAGTGCTGCAGCTGTGTCGGCGTGAACGCGACCTGGTCGTTGAGCCAGGCCGACAGCGCGCCGATCGTCGAGCATGCGGCGAGCAGTGCGACGGCGGCGGCGATGAGCAGGGGGCGCGTGGCGTTGCGCATGGGAAGTCCACGTGGCGAAGCGATGGCGCGCACCTTACGCGAACGAGGTGAACGCGGCATTAGGGGTGGGCGGGCGCGTCCGTCTGATGCCCTGTCGGCATCAGCTGCGATCGCGAACGCCCGACCGGGGATGGCCGGGCCGGACTTCCGGGGAGGGAAGGTCGCATCATGGATGGCGGCCGGCAAACCACGAGCGATGCCACGCCTCACGCCAGATCGGCCAGCACCTTGCGCCGCGGCTGCAGCCAGGCAACGAGCAGGCCGAGCAGCAACGTGGTCGCCACGCCGAACAGCAACTGCTTGACCACTAGTGCCGCAGGCAGGGGCTGCACCGCGTAGTAGATCAGGTAGCCAGGGACTGTCGAGAACAGCGCCATCGCCAGGCCGAAGCGCAGGCCCTGCATCGACGAGGAGCGGCCGCTGGAGAAGCCCTGCGCGTAGATCCAGGTCATCGCGAAACCGATCAGCACGTGCGCCAGCACCATCCAGTGCGCGTAGTGCTGGCTCTCGTCGTCGCTGCGGAACATCGCGCCCAGGGCGGCGTAGTCGGGCGCCAGCAGCAGGCCGTGCACGATGAAGCCGAGCAGCAACGCGGCGATCGACATGACCAGTCCGCAAACCCAGAACCGCTTGTCCATGGCGTGCTCCCTTGCAGGCAACGCATCGCGCGGGCTGCGCCGATGTCGCGGCGATGCTACTCCGCGCGCCGGACTGCGTCGACGGAGGCGATGACCGGATGCGAGCCGTTCGATCAGCGCCGGGTCGCCGCCAGATGGCGCTTGCGCTCCGGCGTGTAATGCCACCACGGATGCGGCGGTGCGCCTTCCATGAAGCGCACCGCGCTGATGAAGGTATCGATGACGCAGGGATCGTGGCGCACGCCGGTGACCGCGCACAGGCGCTCGTACAGCACGTAGGGATCCTTGCCGGCCAGCTGCGCGGGCCGCTCGATGCCGAGGTTGCGGAAATCCTCGACCATCGCCGGGCCGATGTTGGGGATGTCGGCCAGTTGCCGGGCTTCGCCCGCGGTGCGTGCCTTGGCCATGTCAGCCTCGCGGTTGCAGCGCGAGCCGCACGCCGATGCCGAGGAAGATGGTGCCGATCGCCCGTTGCCGCCAGCGTGCCAGGCGCGGACTGGCCGACAGTCGCCGGCCGAACCGGCCGATCACGAAGGCCAGGGTCGCGCTGTTGGCGAAGCCGATCGTCGACAGCAGCGCACCCAGCACCAGGAACTGCAGCCAGGCCATGCCGCGTTCGGGATGCACGAACTGCGGCAGGAAGGCCAGGAAGAACAGCGCGACCTTCGGGTTGAGCACGCCGGTGAGCACCGAGCGGCGATAGACATGCGCCTTCGCCGGCGGCGCGGCGACCGCTGCCGGCGCTTCGGCCTTGGCGCGCCAGGCCATGATGCCTAGCCACACCAGGTAGGCGGCGCCGGCGTACTTGAGCAGTTCGAACGCCAGCGCGGAAGTGGCCAGCAGCGCCGACAGCCCGAATCCCGCCGCGGTGGCGTGGATCAGGGTTGCGGTTTCGAGTCCCAGCCCGGCCTGCAATCCGCGGCGCGTCCCGCCCGCGACCGTTTGCGCGACGATCCACGCGGTGCCCGGCCCGGGGATCAGTACCAGCACCGTTGCGGCAGCGAGATAGGCGAGCAGGGTCGTTGCATCGAACAGTGACGTCACGGTATTGCTCCACGGGGCAGGGGGCGGACCAGGCCGGCGATGCGCAGCGGGCTGGCGCGCCTGTTTCCGCCAGCCTGGCTTCGGGGAAAAACGGAGTCTATGCCCGCACCCGTCCGTCGTGGACGGGGATGCGCAGACGCTGCGTTCCATGCGCGGACGAGGGGACACAAGGACGAGGGAAAACAAAAAGGCCGGAGCATTTCCCGAGGGAAAGGCATCCGGCCCGTTTTGCGGGTGGAGCGGCGTGCCGCCCCACCGTCACGCGCTCGCCTGGATCAGGCGGCGGCGTCCTTGAGCTTCTTCAGCGGGCGCACCTTGACCTTGACCGAGGCGGGCTTGGCGGCGAACCACTGCTCTTCCTTGGTGAAGGGGTTGATGCCCTTGCGCTTCGGCTTGGCGGGCACGCTCACGGCGGTGATCTTCAGCAGGCCGGGCAGGGTGAACGAACCGGCGCCCTTCTTGCTGACCGAGCCGTGCACGGCACCTTCGAGCGCGGACATCACGGCGCGCACGTCCTTGGCGGCAACGCCGGTGGCGTTGGCGATGTGGGCGACCAGGCCCGACTTGCTGAGGGCTTCCTTGATCGGCTTCGGCGCGGCCGGCTTTGCAGCGGCCTTCTTCGGTGCAGCCTTCTTGACTGCCTTTTTCGCTTTCTTCGCCATGTGTGTGTGTTTCCGTATTCGTTGGTTGATTGATGGGCCGAACCCGTCGGCAAGCGCAATGTAGGGCAAGAAATACGTGCCGCCAAGTACTTTGCGGCGATAAAGATGCTTTTTTTCAGGGCCGCGCGTGGAGCGGGCGGCACCAGGAGCGCTCCGATCCGGCACCGGTCGGGACGTGGAACGCCGTTTCAAACCGATGCCGGGCGCGACCCGGAAGCACCCGTGCCGGACGGCATGCATCCTTTCCAGGCAGCGATGAGCGCCGCGATGTTGATGAAGTGCGTGAGCTTCCAGCGAGGGCGCATGCAGCCTGCCCGCGGGCGTGGGCGCCATCGGAAGCGCGCCCTGGCGACCGCCTATTCGTCCTCGTGCTTCGGCTTCCAGGCCTCGACCAGTTTCTGCTGCACCTGCGCGGGCACCGGTTCGTAGTGGCTGAAATCGAGCGAATAGCGCCCGCGCCCGGCGGTGACCGACTTCAGTTCCGCGGCATAGCCTTCGAGCTCCGACAGCGGCACCTGCGCCTTGACCATGATCTCGCCACCGCGCACCGAGTCGGTGCCGTTGATGCGCGCCCGCTTGCCCGCCAGGCCGCCGCTGATGTCGCCCATGTGCTGCTCGGGCGCATTCACGTCGAGGTCGACGATCGGCTCGAGCACCTGCGGGCGCGCCTTGGCGATCGCATCGAGGAACGCCTTCTTGCCCGCGGCGACGAACGCGACCTCCTTGCTGTCGACCGGATGGTGCTTGCCGTCGTAGACGATCACGCGCACGTCCTGCATCGGATAGCCGGCGATGGCGCCGCCGCTCAGGACCTGGCGCACACCCTTCTCCACCGCGGGCAGGAACTGGCCGGGAATCGTGCCGCCCTTGACCTCGTCGACGAACTCGAACCCGCCGCCTCGCGGCAGCGGCTCGATGCGCAGGAACACCTCGCCGAACTGGCCGGCGCCGCCGGTCTGCTTCTTGTGGCGGTGGTGGCCCTCGGCCTTGCCCGACACGGTCTCGCGATAGGCGATGCGCGGCGGACGGGTGGTGACCTCGACGCCATGGCGGTCCTTCAGCCGGTCGAGGTGGATGCGCAGGTGCAGGTCGGACAGGCCCCGGATCACGGTCTCGTTGGTGTCCGCCAGGTGCTCGACCTGGAAGCAGGGATCCTCCTCGGCCAGCTTGTGCAGCGCGGTGGCCAGCTTCTGCTCCTGGCCTTTGCTGCCGGCCTCGATGGCGAGGCCGAACATCGGCCTGGGGAAGTCCAGCGGCGCCAGGTGGATGTGGTCGTCGGCGTGCGAGTCGTGCAGCACCGCATCGAAGTGCAGCTCGTCGACCTTGGCCACCGCGGCGATGTCGCCTGGGATCGCCTGCGCGATCTCGACATGGTCCTTGCCCTGCAGCCGGAACAGGTGCGCGACCTTGAACGGCTTCTTGCCGTCGTCGACGAACAGCTGCGAATCCTTGCGCACCGTGCCCTGGTAGACGCGGAACACACCGAGCTTGCCGACGAACGGGTCGTTGACGATGCGGAACACGTCCGCGATCACGTGCGCTTCCGGATCGGGCGTGGCTTCGACCGCCTGCGCATCGGGCCCGGCGCCCTTCACGAATGGCGGCGGGTTGGCCTCGCCCGGATGCGGGAACAGGCGCCCGGCGATGTCGAGCAGTGCCTCCACCCCGGCGCCGCTGCGCGCCGAAACGAAGCACACCGGCACCAGGTGGCCCTCGCGCAGGCACTGTTCGAATGCATCGTGCAGCTCGTCGCCCGCCAGGCCGCCCTCGCCGAGATCGAGGAAGTGGTCCATCACCGTCTCGTTGACCTCGACCACCTGGTCGATAATCTTCCGGTGCCAGTCGGCGACCGGGCCCAGATCGCTGCTTGCATCGGCCCCGCTGGCGGACGATGGCCCGAAGCAGTCGACCACCGCCTTGCCGCCGTCGGCCGGCAGGTTCAGCGGCAGCACTTCGGTACCGAACTCGTTGCGCAATTCCTCGAGCACGCGCGCGCAGTCGGCCGTGTCGTGGTCGATCTTGTTGACCACGACAACGCGGCACAGCCCACGCTCTTTTGCGCGGGCCATCATCCGGCGGGTGCCGTACTCGACGCCCTTGTCGGCATCGACCACGATCGCCACGGTCTCCACTGCCGCCAGCGCGGACAAGGTAGGGCCGCGGAAATCCGGGTAGCCGGGAGTGTCGACCAGGTTGACGTGGACCGGGCGGTTCGAAGCCGCCACGTGGTCGATGCTGGCGATGGCGGCGTCGATCGAGTGGCCGCGCTCCTTCTCCATCGGGTCGAAATCGGACACCGTGTTGCCCCGTTCGACCGTGCCTGCCGCCTGGATGGCGCCGCCGGCATGCAGCAGGGCTTCGAAGAGCGTGGTCTTGCCGGCGCCAGGATGGCCTGCGAGGGCCACGTTGCGGATGTCCGGAGTCGAGTACGGCATGAGCCAGTTCCTCCCGTCGTGCTGCTGGGAGAGTCCGGCCGCCTGGCCGGGCTCCCATGGAGGGATCCATTCGCGAAACCGGCAATGAAGGCCGGATGGCCGCGAACGATCCGCGTACGACGTCATGGCTGTCCGCTGGGGAAGCGCGTCGACCGAGCGGTGCGCTCGGCGGGCGGTCATGGCGGGACGGGGACGATAGCGCGGCGGCGAACGCAGCGTCCCGTTGCAGCGCAGCAAAGCGAACGCGCGCGTAACGCCGTCGTGGCTAACCTGCCGTTCCCACCCCGCGACAACATCGGAGACATCCCCATGGCCACCACCCGCCACGCCACCGCCCACTGGTCCGGCGACCTCAAGACCGGAGGCGGCACGATCAGCACGCCGCAGAGCGGGCTGATGGCGGAGACCGCGTACGGTTTCAACACCCGATTCGGCGACAAGAAAGGAACCAACCCCGAGGAGCTCATCGCCGCCGCGCACGCATCGTGCTTCACCATGGCGCTGTCGAACGCGCTGGCGCAGGCCGGGCACGCGCCCGACGCGGTGGACACGCGCGCCGAGGTCGACCTGTCGATGGACGGCGGGCCCACCATCAGCGCGATCCGGCTGGAAACGAAGGCCAAGGTGCCGGGCATCGACGACGCGAAGTTCCGCGCCATCGCCGACGATGCCAAGCAGAACTGCCCGGTCTCGAAGGCGCTGTCGGCGGTGCCGATCACGCTGAAGGCGGAGCTGCTTGGCTGAGGGTTTCGCGTCCGCGCTGTTCGTCCACGGCGCGGGTGCGGGCGGCTGGGAATGGAATGCCTGGCGCGGCGTGTTCGGCGCTGCCGGGGTGCGGGTCGTGGCGCCCGACCTGGCACCGTCGGCCGCGGGGCTGGAACACACTGCCCTCGAGGACTACCTGCAACAGGTGCGCGACGCATTGCGCGGCCTGCCGCGTCCGCGCGCGCTGGTGGGCGCCAGCCTCGGCGGCCTGCTGGCCGCGATGGCCGCCGGCGATGCCGATGCGCTGGTGCTGGTCAACCCGCTGCCGCCGGTGCCGTGGCATGCGCAATTGCCGGAGCGCGAATGGCCGGACATCGTGCCCTGGCGGCGCGATGCGCGGCTTGAATCGACCCGCCGCGCCGTGCCCGACGCCGACGACGCCAGCGCGTTGTTCGCGTTCCGCCACTGGCGCGACGAAAGCGGCGCGGTGATGCGCGCGGCCTATGCCGGCGTGGACATCGAGCGCCCCCCGTGCCGCGTGCTGTGCATCGCCTCGCAGCTCGACGAGGACGTGCCGCCGGCGCTGACCGCCGCGCTCGCGCTCGCCTGGAACGCCGATCTGCTGCGCGTCGACGCCCTCAGCCACGCCGGGCCGCTGCTCGGGCGCGACGCGGCCAAGGTCGCCGCGCAGGCACTGGCGTGGCTGTCGGCGCGCTAAACGGGAACGACGGGGCGGGCCGCGGGCGGATTCGATTCAGGCGTGCGTTACCGGATCGGCGCTAGCGTGTCTCCCGCGCCCGATCCGGGTGCCTGGGAGCCTGTCATGCATCGAATCGCCGCCTCACTGCTGGTCCTCGGACTGGCGGCCACCGCCGGCAGCGCCTTCGCGCAGTCCGGTTATCCGGCGGATGCCTATCCGCCAGTCCGCGATGACGCTTACGCAGGTTCCACCGGCGTGCAGTACGACCAGGCACGCGTGGTCCGCGTCGATCCGGTGATCGTGTCCGGCTACGGGAACGAGGGCTACGGGTCGCAGGCGCAGCGCTGCCGTTCGCAGCGCAACGATGGCTATGTCGGCTACGACGGCTATCGCGATCCCTATGCTGACCGCGACTATCGCAACGATGGTTATCGTGACGATCGCTACCGCGATGACGGCTATCGAAACGATGGCTATCGAAACGATGGTTATCGAAACGATGGTTATCGCAGCGGTGGCAGCGAAACCGGGCGCAACGTTGCCACGGTGGTCGGCGGCGTGGTCGGGGCGGTGCTCGGCAGCAAGGTCGGTGGCGGCTCGGCACGCTATGCGACCGCCGCTGTGGGGTCGATGGTCGGCGGCATGGCTGGCCGGAAGGTCTACGAGAACAGCCAACGCCCGGAACGCGATCGCGTGGTCACCGTCTGCGACCCGGTGCCGGCGAACGGCGACGGTTACACGGTCGACGACGGCCGCGTCGGTGCCTACGACGTGACCTACGAGTACGCCGGGCGCACCTACACCACCCGTACCAACCACCACCCCGGCGACACGATCCGCGTGCGCGTCGACGTGCAGGCAGCGGAATAGGGTTCGAATGTGCTGGGGCAGGCGCGTGGGAACAGGCGCCCAGCCCTTCGTTTGTGGAATTCCAGACGACAGGTTTTCGTGCCTGGACGAACGGGAGCGGAAGCTCGGGGCTGAAGTCGCCCCCACGGGATCCGGACGTGCATGCGCTACCGCGCCGTTGCCGCATCCGGCGTGGGGCGGCATAGTGGGGCGATTCCACACGGAGTCGCCCGCATGCGCCGCATCACCTGGATCGCCACGCTGTGCTGCCTTGCCGCCACCGCGCAGGCGGCCGATGTCCACCTGCTGACCGCGGCACGCATCCACACTTCCGATCCCGCACAGCCGCAGGTCGAAGCGATGGTTTGGGACGCATCCGGGCGCGTGCTCGCCGTGGGCGATGCCAAGGCGCTGCTGGCGCGCTATCCGGACGCCGAGCGCGTCGATGCCGGCGACGCGACCGTCGTACCCGGCCTGATCGATGCCCACGGGCACGTGATGGGGCTGGGCTATGCATTGATGCAGGCCGACCTCACCGGCGCGCGTGACAAGGCCGACGTGATCGCGCGGCTCAAGGCCTACGAAAAGACGCTGCCGGAAGGCGCCTGGCTGCTCGGCGGAGGCTGGGACCAGAACGACTGGCCGGAAAAGGCATTCCCCACCGCGGCCGACCTGGACGCGGCCTTCCCCGACCGCCCGGTCTGGCTCGATCGCGTGGACGGACACGCAGGCTGGGCCAACAGCGCCGCGATGAAGGCGGTGGAGAAGGCGATGTCCGGCCGCACCCTGGCCGGCGACTGGCAGCCCGATGGCGGCCGCATCCTGCGCGACGGTGACAAGGCCACCGGCGTGTTCGTCGACGGCGCGATGGGCCTCGTCAGCGAGGTGTTGCCCGCGCCGGACGAGGCGTACCGCACCCAAGCGCTGGAGCGCGCGCTGGCCGCCGCCGCGCGCGACGGCCTGACCGGCGTGCACGACATGGGCGTGTCGAGCACGGACCTGGCGCTGTACAAGCGCTTCGCCGATGCCGGCAAGCTGAGCCTGCGCATCGACGCCTACGCCAACGGCGACGGCCAGGCGCTGGCCGACCTGTGCGAACACGGCGCCTATCGCCACCCGGGCGGGCGACTGGAGATGCGCGGCGTGAAGCTGTTCATCGACGGCGCGCTCGGCAGCCGCGGCGCCGCGCTGCTGACCGACTACAGCGACGAGCCCGGCAACCGCGGGTTGCTGGTGACCGATCCGGCCACCTACGAGGGCAGCGTGCGCAAGGCCAAGGGCTGCGGCGTGCAGGTTGCGACGCACGCCATTGGCGATCGCGGCAATCGAATCGTGCTCGACACCTACGAGCGCGTGCTGGGCGACGATGCGAAGAGTGACCACCGCTGGCGCGTCGAACACGCACAGATCGTGTCGCCCGAGGACATCCCGCGTTTCGCGCCGCTGGGCGTGATCGCCTCGATGCAGCCGACCCATGCCACGTCCGACATGCCGTGGGCCGAGGAGCGCCTGGGCAAGGAGCGCCTGTTCGGCGCCTACGCCTGGCAGCGTTTCCTGCACAGCGGCGCGCACCTGGCGCTGGGTTCGGATTTCCCGGTGGAATCGCCTGATCCGCGCCTGGGCCTGTATGCGGCGGTGACGCGCCAGGATCGCGACGGCCAGCCGCCGGGCGGCTGGTTGCCCGACCAGCGCCTGAGCGCGGCCGAGGCGCTGCGTGGGTTCACGGCCGATGCCGCGTATGCCGGTTTCGACGAAAAACAAGTCGGCAAGCTGGCGCCGGGGCTGCGCGCGGATTTCGTGATCCTCGCCGAGGATCCGTTGGAGGTACCGGCGTCGCAGCTCGACGATCTGGAGATCGAATCGACCTGGGTCGACGGCAAGCCGGTGTACGAGGCAGGCAAGCCCGCGAAGCAGTAGCCACAGCTCTCGCCGGTGCTCGTGTAGGGGGCGGCTTCAGCCGCGAGCTTTTGATTTTCGGAAGATCCCGAAGAGCTCGCGGCTGAAGCCGCTCCTACAAAAGCGTTTCGATCACCAATCGATCTGGCCGCGCACCACGGTCTGCACGCGTCCGCCAGACCACACCTCGCCATCCCCATCCACGAACAGCTCGATGATCGCGTCGTGGCCGACTTCGCGGCCCTGGCTGATGCGGTAGTGGCCGTCGGGGCTGGGCAGGGCATCCTGCGAGGCCAGCCATGCGGCGAGCGTCGCGTTCGCCGCGCCCGAGGCGGCGTCCTCGAACTGCCCCGGCGCGCCGACGAAGGCGCGCACCGCGAGGTAGTAGACCGGGTCGTCGCTGCGTGCGAACACGCACAGGCCCATGCTGTCGGTGGCCTGCGCGAGCTTGCCGATCGCATCCCAGTCGGGTTGCGCCGAACGCAGCGTCGCCTCGTCGCGCAGTTCCGCCAGCCACCAGCGGCGGCCGCCGTCCATCAGGGCTGGCGGCAGCGCGCCCAGCGGCAGCGATGCCAGGGCGTCGCGCAGGCGCGGGTCGGCGGCGTCGGCGATCTCCATCACCCGTGCCTTCGGCGTGCGCACCGCGATGGTCTGCGCGTGCCCGGTGCCTTCCACCCGCAGCGGCAGGTTGCCGGCGATGCCTTCCTGCACCAGCAGGCCGTCGCGCGGCGTCGCCAGCCCGGCGTCCAGCACTGCGTGCGCGGTGCCGACGCTGGGGTGGCCGGCGAACGGCACCTCGCGGCGCGGGCTGAAGATGCGCAGCCGGTAGTCGGCGTCCGGCGTGGTCGCGGGAAAGACGAAGGTGGTCTCGGGCAAGCGCGTCCAGCGCGCGATGGCCTGCATGGCGTCGTCGTCGAGGCCCTGCGCGTCGAGCACCACCGCGAGGGGATTGCCGGCGCCGGGGCGGTCGGCGAAGACGTCGAGCTGGAGGTAGGGACGGGTGGGCATGAAGGGTCCTGGGGGAGGAGGGAGGGCGCATATCGACAAGACGTGCCTTTGTCGTTTCCACGCGCACGCGTGGCGTCGACGCTTTACAACCCGGAAGTGTAGGCGGCATCGCCGGCTTGCGGAGAAGCGCAATCGGGTTCCGCCGCGAGCTCTTCGCAAGAGTCTGGCGGCGAATCAAAAGCTCGCGGCTGAAGCCGCTCCCACATGGGCATCCTCCATGGCGGTGGGCGTCGGCGACCGCAGGCCCTAGAATTGCGCGTTCATGCCCGACTTCCGGGCGATCGCGCCCGCCATGTCTTCCATGCCCACTTCCCATCCCTGGATCGTGCTCAAGTTCGGCGGCACCTCGGTGTCGCGCCGCCACCGCTGGGACACCATCGGCCGGCTGGCGAAACAGCGTGCCGACGACAACGACGCGCGCGTGCTGGTAGTGGTGTCCGCGCTGTCGGGCGTCACCAACGAGCTGCAGGCGATCGCCGAAGGCGCGCAGGACCGCGATGCCCGGATCGCCGCGCTGGTCGAACGCCACGAAACCTTCGCGCGGGAACTCGGCCTCGATCCGGATGCCGTGATCGGCGAGCACTTGGCCACGCTGCGCGCGCTGGGTGCCGATCCCCGCGCCGCGCAACACCCGCTGGACTGGCAGGCCGACGTGCTGGGGCAGGGCGAACTGCTGTCCTCCGCGCTCGGCGCCGCCTACCTGCACGCACAGGGCCTCGACTTCGGCTGGTGCGACGCGCGCGACTGGCTCGATGCGGTCGCGCTGCCGAACCAGAACGCCTGGTCGACGCGGCTGTCGGTGTCGTGCCGGCGCGAACCCGCGGACGGCTTCCATGAGCGTTTCCGCGCGCAGCCGGCGCGGATGCTGCTCACGCAAGGCTTCATCGCCCGCCATGCCGACGGCGGCACCGCGATCCTCGGGCGCGGCGGTTCCGACACCTCGGCGGCGTACTTCGGTGCACTGCTCGGCGCGCAGCGGGTCGAGATCTGGACCGACGTGCCCGGCCTGTTCAGCGCCAACCCGCGGGTGGTGCCGGACGCGCGTCTGCTGACCCGGCTGGACTACGCCGAGGCGCAGGAAATCGCCACCACCGGCGCCAAGGTGCTGCACCCGCGTTCGATCAAGCCCTGCCGCGACGCTGGCGTGGCGATGGCGATCCTCGACACCGAGCATCCGGAACGGCCGGGGACCCGCATCGACGGCAATGGTGTGACCGTGCCGGGCGTCAAGGTCGTGAGCCGCCGCAACGGCATCGTGCTGGTGTCGATGGAAAGCGTCGGCATGTGGCAGCAGGTCGGCTTCCTGGCCGAGATCTTCGAGCTGTTCCGGCGCCACGGCCTGTCGGTCGACCTGATCGGCTCGTCGGAAACCAACGTCACCGTGTCGCTCGACCCGAGCGAGAACCTGGTCACCACCGACGTGCTGGCCGAACTGTCCGCGGACCTGGCCAAGGTCTGCCGGGTCAAGGTGATCGCGCCGTGCGCGGCGATCACCCTGGTCGGGCGCGGCATGCGCTCGCTGCTGCACAAGCTGTCCGATGTGTGGGCCACGTTCGGCCAGGAGCGCGTGCACCTGATCTCGCAGTCGTCCAACGACCTCAACTTGACCTTCGTGATCGACGAGGCCGATGCCGACGGCCTGCTGCCGGTGCTGCACGCGGAGCTGATCGAAAGCGAGGCGATGCCGGTGCGCGACGCCAGCGTGTTCGGCCCGAGCTGGCACGAGATCGAGCACGGCCGCCCGCAGCGCGCCGCGCCGTGGTGGCAGGGCGAGCGCGAACGGCTGCTCGAACGCGCCGCCGAAGGCACGCCGGTGTACGTCTACCACCTGCCAACGCTGCGCGAACGCGCGCGATCGCTGCTCGATGTCGAGGCGATCGACCGCCGCTACTTCGCGATCAAGGCCAATCCGCACCCGGCACTGCTGCGCGCGCTGGTGGCCGAGGGCTTCGGCCTGGAATGCGTGTCGCTGGGCGAACTGGAGCACGTGTTCGCGACCCTGCCGGACCTCGACCCGGCGCGGGTGCTGTTTACTCCCAGCTTCGCCCCGCGCGCCGAGTACGAGGCCGCGTTCGCGCTTGGCGTGACGGTGACGCTGGACAACGTCGAGGCGCTGCACAACTGGCCGGAGACCTTCCGCGGCCGCGCCCTGTGGCTGCGCATCGACCTGGGCCGCGGCGACGGCCATCACGCAAAAGTGGTCACTGGCGGCGCGGCGTCGAAGTTTGGTCTGCCGCTGGCGGCTTTCGACGCCTTCGTGGCCGAGGCGCAGAAGCTCGACGTGCGCATCGCTGGCATCCATGCGCACCTGGGCAGCGGCATCGTGACCCCGGCGCACTGGCGCGAGGTCTACGCGGAGCTGGCCGGTTTCGCCGACAGCGTCGGCACGGTCGACACCATCGACATCGGCGGCGGCCTGCCGATCCCGTACAAGCCCGACGCGCATCCGTTCGACATCGCGGCCTGGGCGGCCGGGCTCGCCGAGATCAAGGCGGCATACCCGCGCTACGCGCTGGCGGTGGAGCCGGGGCGCTACCTGGTCGCCGAATGTGGCGTATTGCTGGCGCACGTGACCCAGGTGGTGGAGAAGCAGGGGATTCGTCGCGTCGGCCTCGATGCCGGCATGAACGCGCTGATGCGCCCGGCGCTGTACGAGGCCTACCACGGCATCCACAACCTCTCCCGGCTCGACGAGGGTGGGGATATCGCGTTCGACGTCGTCGGGCCGATCTGCGAATCGGGCGACGTGCTCGGCGCGCAGCGCATGTTGCCGGCGGCCACGCGCGAGGGCGACGCGGTGCTGGTGGCCGACGCCGGCGCCTACGGTTTCGTCATGGCCAACCGCTACAACCTGCGCGCGCTGCCGCGCGAGGACGTGCTCGAATGACGCTGCGCAAGCGCCTGGCTTGGACCAGCGCGGCCGTCGCGGCGGCGCTGGCGCTGTTCGCCTACATCGCCATCGGCACGCTCAGCGGCGCCGGGTTGGCGTCCTGGCACCAGAATGCCCGCGCGTCGCTGAGCGTGGCGCCGGCGGCCGGCATGGCGGCTGGGCTGGCGTCTTGGTGGATCACGGCGTGGTGGCAGAACGTGGATCGCGACGCGCGCAAGTGGACGGCGTTCGGCCTGGCGCTGCGCACGGTGGTGCTGGCGTTCCTGATGTTCGCGCCGCTGGCGACGCTGTGGATGGGAGTGATGGAAAGCGCCAGCCACCTGCTTTCCGGCGCGTCCGGCCACCTCGGCGAGGCGCTGGCCTGGGTACCGGCGATCGCGGTGTACGCGGTGCT
The DNA here is from genome assembly GCF_052044325.1 of Luteimonas sp. 22616. Taxonomy (NCBI): domain Bacteria; kingdom Pseudomonadati; phylum Pseudomonadota; class Gammaproteobacteria; order Lysobacterales; family Lysobacteraceae; genus Luteimonas; species Luteimonas sp. 22616. The sequence goes on along the minus strand of NZ_JBQEMW010000001.1, from coordinate 1,966,378 downwards.
GTTCGGGCTGCTGCTGGGCGCGATGCCGGCGCTGTGCATCGAGTATTTCCTGTGCCGCCGCTTCCTGCGGCAGGCGCGTGGCCTGGATTCGGAGGGGGCGCGATGACGCCGTTCGACAGGGAGGCAGTGCGCAGTTTCCGCTTCGTGCGCTGTGGATTCGACGCCGGCACCGGCGTTGCGGAACTGGTGTATGCCTTCGACGACGGCCCGGAGCTGGTCGAGACGATCACCGTGCCCGGCGCCCCCTTCGCGCTCGATGACGCGCGTGCGCAAGCCGCGGAACGTGCGCTGCAGCTGCTGCACCTGATCGCCGGCGTGAGCTACTACAAGGCGGCGGTGCCGCAGGACATCCGGATCGATTCGTATGCGATCGACGCCGATACGGCGGCGCTGCTCGAGGAGGTCTACCTCAACGGGCTGGGCGAGTTCGCCTATCGCAACGGGCTGGACCTGCACGGCAAGATCAGGTTCCCCACTTCGAAGCCCTCACCTTCAAGGGGAGGGTTGGGTGGGGATGGGGTTGTTGCCCTTCCAGTTGAAACCCATCCCCACCCCGGCCCTCCCCTTGAAGGGGAGGGAGACAAGCCGGAGGGGGCAAAGCTGGCGCTGCGCCACCACGCCCTCGTCGCGATCGGCGGCGGCAAGGATTCGTTGGTCTCAATCGAAGCCCTGCGCGCGGCGGGCGTCGAACAGACCGTCACCTGGATCGGAGGGTCGCAGCTGATCCGCGCGTGCGCGGAGCGCACCGGGCTGCCGACGCTCAACATCGGCCGCCAGCTCGCACCCGAATTGTTCGAGTACAACCGCCAGGGCGCGTGGAACGGCCACATCCCGGTGACTGCGATCAACTCGGCGATCATGGTGTTCGCCGCGGTGCTGCTGGGCGCCAACCAGGTCGTGTTTTCCAACGAGCGTTCGGCCAGCTACGGCAGCCTGATCGTGTCCGATGACGGCAGGGACGCCCGCGAGGTGAACCACCAGTGGTCGAAGGGCTGGGCGTTCGAGCGCGATTTCGGCGCGTACGTGCAGCGCGAGATCGCAGCCGACCCTGGATCGGGTCCGGGGCAGGCGCTGCATTACTACTCGTTGCTGCGCCCGCTCAGCGAGCTGGCGGTGGCGCGGCAGTTCGCAAGGATCGATCGCTACGACGCCCATTTTTCCAGCTGCAACCGCAACTTCCACCTGCTGGGCGAACGCCCGGTCGGCCGCTGGTGCGGTGTCTGCCCCAAGTGTCACTTCGTGTTCCTGGCGCTGGCGCCGTTCATGCCCAAGCCGCGGCTGATGGGCATCTTCGGCCGCAACCTGCTCGACGACCCGGAGCAGGTCCCCGGCTTCGATGCGCTGCTCGAATACCAGGACCACAAGCCGTTCGAATGCGTCGGCGAGGGCCGCGAGTCGCGCGCCGCGATGGCGACGCTGGCGCAGCGCCCGGAGTGGCGCGAGGACGCGGTCGTGAAGCGCTTTGCGCGCGAGATCCTGCCGCAGCTGGACGCTTCGGAACTCGATATCGGATCGTTGCTGGTGATCGACGAGGAGCATCGGATCCCGGCGCAGCTCTGGGAACGGTTGCGTGCGCATTTCGCAGCTTGAAGGCCGGCGCGTCGCGCTCTGGGGCTGGGGCCGCGAGGGGCGTGCGGCGTATCGCGCGCTGCGCGCGCGGGATTCGGGATCCGGGATCCGGGATTCGAAAGCGGGTGGCGCACTGCCCCTGACCCTGTTCTGCGGCGAAGATGAGGTAGAGCAGGCGAACGCACTTGGTGATCCGGCGCTGCAAGTGGAAACCGAGGCCACCGCCGAACGCTTGGCGGCCTTCGACGTGGTGATCAAGTCGCCGGGCATCAGCCCGTACCGGCCCGAGGCCATGGCGGCGCGCGAACGCGGCACGGCCTTCATCGGCGGCACCTCGCTGTGGTTCGCCGAGCGGCCCGACGCGCGCACGGTGTGCGTCACCGGCACCAAGGGCAAGAGCACCACCACGGCGCTGCTGGCCCATCTGCTGCGCGCAGGCGGCCACCGCACCGCGCTGTGCGGCAACATCGGCCTGCCGCTGCTGGAACTGCTCGACGGCGAAGCGGAGCTTTGGGCGATCGAGCTGTCGAGCTACCAGACGCGGGACGTTGCAGCCAGCGGCGTGCGCCCCGAAATCGCCGTGGTCACCAATGTGTTCCCGGAACACCTGGACTGGCACGGCAGCGAGCAGCGCTACGTCGAGGACAAGCTGGCGTTGCTCACCGACGCCAGGCCGCGCATCGCCGTGCTCAATGCCGATGATCCACGGCTGGCGGCGCTTCCGCTGCCGGACAGCGACGTGCGCTGGTTCGGCCGCGCCGATGGTTGGCACATGCGCGGCGACGCGCTGCATCGCGGCGACGATTTCGTCCTCGACACCCGCGACGTCCCGGTGCCGGGCCGCCACAACCGCGGCAACCTGTGCGCGGTGCTCACCGCGATCGATGCGCTCGGCTTCGACGGCGCGGCGCTGGCATCGCATGCGGTCTCGTTCCGGCCGCTGCCGCATCGCCTGCAGACGCTTGGCGTGCGGGATGGCATCACCTACGTCAACGACTCGATCAGCACCACCCCGCACGCCAGCCTGGCGGCGCTCGACGTGTTCCGCGACCGCCGTGTCGCGCTGCTTGCCGGCGGACACGACCGCGGCCTGGACTGGTCCGGATTCGCCGAGGCGATGAAGCTCCGCGCGCCAGTGGCGATCGTGACGATGGGGCAGAACGGCCGGCGGATCCACGACCTGCTTGCACCGGTCGCCCGCGCGGGCGGCTTTGTGCTGGCCGATGCGACGGACATGGCCGATGCGATCGGCAGGGCGCGCGCGGTGTTGGGCGACGAGGGCGTGATCCTGCTTTCGCCCGGCGCGCCGAGTTTCGGTCCTTATCGCGACTACACCGAGCGCGGGCGGCATTTCGCCGAACTTGCGGGGTTCGACCCGAAGGCGATCAGCGGCATTCCGGGACTCGGAATCGCCTGAGCCGAGATGGGCGGATTCCATGTGGGAACGGCTTCAGCCGCGAGTTCCTGACTGGCGCGTTCGAATCGGGGCAATAGCTCGCGGCTGACGCGGCTCCCGTGGGGCGACGACTCCCGCCAATTCACCGCGGTTGAATGCTGCCGGCGTACGCTTGCCGGCATCGCCACCCACCGGAGAGAGCCATGGAACCGTTCCGCCGCCGCACCCTGCGCCGCGCTGCCCTGCTGCTGGCGCTGTTGCCGCTGTCCGCATCGGTCTTCGCCGCGATGCAGGCCAAACCCGTGGAATGGAAAGTCGGCGACCAGGCCTTCAGCGGCGTGCTGGTGTACGACGACGAATCGTCGGACAAGCGTCCTGGCCTGGTGATGGTGCCGGACTGGATGGGCGTGACGGACGATGCGGTCGCGCAGGCCAGGGACGTGGCCGGCGACGACTACGTGATCCTCGTCGCCGACATGTATGGCAAGGGCGTACGGCCGAAGAACGCCGATGAGGCCCAGGCGCAGGTGAAGACGCTCTACGCAGACGTGCCGGCAATGCGCGCACGCACGGCGAAAGCGGTGGAGGTGTTGAAGGCGCAAGCGGGCAAGGCGCCGCTCGATGCGGCCAGGGTCGGCGCGTTCGGTTACTGCTTCGGCGGTTCGTCTGTACTGGAATTGGCGCGCAGCGGTGCGCAGCTGGCCGGCATCGTCACCTTCCACGGCGGCCTGGGCACGACGACACCCGCGAAGCCAGAGGCGGTGAAGACACCGCTGCTGGTGCTCAACGGCGCCGATGACCGCGGCACGGCGCCGGACATCGACGGTTTCGAGAAGGAAATGGACGCGGGCGGCGCCGACTGGACGTTCGTCAACTTCAGCGGCGCGGTGCACTGCTTCGCACTGAAGACCGCGAACAGCCCGCCGGGCTGCGTCTACAACCCGCGCGCGGCGAAACGCGCGTACCGGATGATGGAAGACTTCTTCGACGAGCTCTTCGGCGAGGATTGAAGGGCGACCCCGACAATCGGGGTGTGCTCAGTGATCGCGCTCGGTCGCGTAGCGCGCCAGCCCGCGCAGCGCGGCCACCGCTTCGTTGTCTTCCAGCCCGTCGAGCGCGCGTTCGGCGGCTTCGGCGTATTCCGCGGCGCGCGCACGGCTGTAGTCCAGGCTGCCCTGCGCGCGGATCGCGGCAACGGCCTCGGGCAGCGCGTCGATGTCGCCTTGCTCGATGATCGCGCGCAGCCGATCACGGGTGGCGGTGTCCGAGTGCGCCATCGCGTGGATCAGCGGCAGTGTCGCCTTGCCCTCAGCGAGGTCGTCGCCCAGGTGCTTGCCGAGCGCGGCCTCGTCGGCGCTGTAGTCGAGCACGTCGTCGGCGATCTGGAAGGCGTGGCCCAGCGCCAGCCCGTAATCGTGCATCCGCTGCCGGGTGGCCGCGTCCGCGCCGGCGAGCAGCGCGCCGAGCTGCGTGGCGGCGGCGAACAGCACCGCGGTCTTGCGCTCGATCACGCGCAGGTAGGCCGCTTCGTCCACGTCCGGGTTGCGCACGTGCAGCAGCTGCAGCACCTCGCCCTCGGCGATGCGGTTGGTGGTGTCAGCGAGGATCCGCTGCACGTCCATCGAATCGAGTTCGACCATCAGCTGGAAGCTGCGCGAGTACAGGAAGTCGCCGACCAGCACACTGGCCGCGTTGCCCCACACCGCGTTGGCGGTCTGGCGGCCGCGGCGCAGGTCGGATTCGTCGACCACGTCGTCGTGGAGCAGGGTGGAGGTGTGGATGAACTCGACCACGGCGGCGAGTTGATGCGCATCGGCGCCCTGGTGGCCGAGCGCGCGCGCAGCCAACAGCAGCAGCATCGGGCGCAGGCGCTTGCCGCCGGCGGCGACGATGTGCTCGGCGACCTGGTTGATCAGCACCACATCCGAGGCCAGGCGGCGGCGGATCAGCGCGTCGACAGACGCCATGTCGGCGGCCGTGAAGTCCTGGATGGCGGGCAGGGTGGGGATTTGCAGGCTTGCGGAGGCAGACATGCCGGGTCCGGCGGGGGAAAGGCGCGATTATAGGGAGCAATGGCTGTATGCAGATGTCGCCGGCACGCTCACAGGCCCGGGATGCCGGCTGCGCCGCCGAGGTGCTCGTACAGGATCGCCAGCCCGATCAGGATCAGCAGCACGCCGCCGCCGATTTCCGCCCGCTTGCCGGCCAGCCCGCCTAGCCTGTGGCCGACCATGATGCCCAGGGTGACCATCACCAGCGTGGTCAGGCCGATCACGATCGCGACGACCGCGATTTCCGCATCCAGGAACGCCAGGCCCACGCCGACCGCCATCGCATCGATGCTGGTGGCGAAACCGGTGGTGGCCAGAGCCCAGAAGCCATAGCGGCGCGGTGCGTCGTCGTCGTCGTCGTTCTGCGGCTGCAACCCGGCGTGGATCATGTGCGCGCCGAGCGCGGCCAGCAGCGTGAACGCGATCCAGTGGTCCCAGGCGGTGATGTAGCGCGAAGCCGCGCTGCCCAGCGCCCAGCCGATGACCGGGGTCAGGCCTTCGATGGTGCCGAAGATCAGCCCTGCGCGCAGCGCTTCGGGCAGGCGCGGGTTGCGCATCGTCGCGCCCTTGCCAACCGCGGCAGCAAACGCGTCCGTCGACATGGCGATGCCGATCAGGAAAATCGAAAGGAGGGACATGCAGACCGGTTCGGGATCGGGCTTGGCGACGACGGCACGCCGGCGCGCCCAACCTTCGTTGCGCCGGAGGCCGATGGTCTCGCCAACCTGGACTGGTTGCCCGCGCCACGGCACGTTGCGATGCCGAGCATGTTGACGCGGGCGCTTCCGGCGTGGCCGGAAGCAGGCTACTCCCCAAAGGGGCGGCGAGGATAACACGGCGTCCGGGCGGGGCAGTGGGGGTTTCCTGACCACATTTTCAGGTTGCCCGCGTCCTGGCGGGGCCGTAGGGTGGCTTTGGCGCGAGGATCGGGCCAGCCCGGTATCATGCACGGGCAATCATCTGGCGCCCGCCCGCAGGTCCCGCGCCGGGACGCAGGCGACGGCGTGCAAGCCACCAAACAGAACGCAGAAGAGGTCATCCATGGCACGCGGCATCAACAAGGCCATCCTGGTCGGCAATCTCGGCAACGACCCGGAAATCAAGTACACGCAAGGTGGCATGGCCATCACCAAGGTCAGCCTGGCGACGACCAGCGTCCGCAAGGACCGCGACGGCAACCAGCAGGAAAGCACGCAGTGGCACCGGGTGACCTTCTTCGGCAAGCTCGGGGAGATCGCCGGCGAATACCTGCGCAAGGGTTCGCAGGTGTATGTCGAGGGCGAGATCCGTTACAGCGAACACACCGGCGACGACGGCCAGAAACGCTATTACACCGACATCATCGGCAACGAGATGCAGATGCTCGGTGGTCGCGGGGAAGGCGGTGGCGGAGGCGGTGGTGGTGAACGCATGTCGCGCCCGCGCCAGGAGTCGTCCGCCCCGCCGCAGCGGCAGGCACCGCAACGCCAGTCGGCACCGCCCCCGGCGGACGACTTTTCGGATGATGACATTCCGTTCTAGGTCAGCACGGCGGTTTGCGGCTCAGGGAGGCCCGCTTCAGGCGGGCCTTTCCATGCCTGGCTTCCAGGCGGGTGCCGGGGCAAGTCGGCACGCGGTCGATAATCGAGATGCTGCCTGTGGCGGCGCGTCACTCGATATCAGCGTCATTCGGGGCGGGGGATGACGCTTTCGGCCCGATTTCCGCCAGCCGGTGATCCATCGACGGAGGCGGCTCCAACAGCGCATGGGGGCCGGGCGCTCGATATCCCAGGGAAAATGGCGGTGATTGCCTGCTAAATGCGATTACAACGGTAATTCCCAATGCCGGGGCGACGGCCGGGACCTGTCCTACAATCCGCGATGCACGCGAGCCGCTCTCATCGCGTCTTTACTCGTTTGCGGCTGTTCGCACGATTCCGATCGTCATGGCGTGGCCGATCACCCAACACAGCAAAAGTAAGGAGTTCCTGCGTGCCAACATGGCTTGTAACCGGCGGAGCCGGCTTCATCGGCGGTAACTTCGTGCTCGAAGCGGTTGCCAACGGCGTCCGCGTGGTCAACCTCGATGCCCTGACCTACGCCGGTAACCTCGACACCCTTTCCTCCCTGCAGGGCAACCCGGCCCATCGCTTCGTCCAGGGCGACATCGGCGACCGCGAGCTGGTCGCGAACCTGCTGGCCGAGCACCGGCCCGATGCGGTGGTCAACTTCGCCGCCGAGAGCCATGTCGACCGCTCGATCGATGGCCCGGGCGAGTTCATCCAGACCAACGTCGTGGGCACCTTGGCGTTGCTGGAGGCCTCCCGCGATTACTGGAAGTCGCTGGAAGGCGGCGCCAGGGACGCGTTCCGCTTCCTGCACGTGTCCACCGACGAGGTCTACGGTTCGCTCGGCGACAGCGGCAAGTTCGTCGAAACCACGCCGTATGCGCCGAATTCACCGTACTCGGCCTCCAAGGCCGCGTCCGACCATCTGGTGCGCGCCTTCCACCACACCTACGGGTTGCCGGTGGTGACCACCAACTGCTCCAACAACTATGGTCCGTACCAGTTCCCGGAGAAGCTCATCCCGCTGGTGATCGCCAAGGCGATCGCCGGCGAGCCGCTGCCGATCTATGGCGACGGCATGAACGTGCGCGACTGGCTCTATGTCGGCGACCATTGCACCGCGATCCGCGCCGTGCTCGAACGCGGCCGCGTCGGCGAAACCTACAACGTCGGCGGCGACGCCGAGCGCCCGAACATCGAAGTGGTGAATGTCATCTGCGCACTGCTCGACGAACGCCGCCCGCGCGAGGACGGCAAGCCGCGCAATTCGCAAATTACCTATGTCAAGGACCGACCCGGCCACGACCGCCGCTACGCGATCGACGCCTCGAAGCTGAAATCGGAGCTGGGCTGGGCGCCCGCGCACAGCTTCGAGCAGGGCATCGCCGATACGGTCGACTGGTACCTCGGCAACCAGCCCTGGGTGCAGCGCGTGCTCGACGGCAGCTACCGGCTCGAACGCATCGGGAGCGCGGCATGACCGCGCGGCGCGGCATCATCCTCGCCGGCGGGTCCGGCACCCGGCTGTATCCGATCACCCAGGCGATCAGCAAGCAACTGCTGCCGGTTTACGACAAGCCGATGATCTACTACCCGCTGAGCGTGCTGATGCTGGCGGGCATCCGCGAAGTGCTGATCATCAACACGCCGCACGAGCAGGCGCTGTTCAAGGCCTTGCTGGGCGACGGTTCGCAGTGGGGCATGCGGATCGAATACGCGGTGCAGCCGAGCCCGGACGGGCTGGCTCAGGCCTACCTGATCGGACGCGAGTTCGTCGATGGCAAGCCCAGTTGCCTGGTGCTGGGCGACAACATCTTCCATGGCCCGGGACTGACGGCGCTGCTCAAACGCGCCGACCAGCGCGAGGATGGCGCGACGGTGTTCGGTTACTGGGTCCGCGACCCGGAGCGCTATGGCGTCGCCGAGTTCGACGGCAACGGCAAGGTGGTCGGCCTCGAAGAGAAGCCGGTGCAGCCGCGCTCGAACTACGCGGTGACCGGACTGTATTTCTACGACGGGCGCGCCAGTGATTTCGCCGCCGCGCTCAAACCGTCGCCGCGCGGCGAGCTCGAGATCACCGACCTCAACCGGTGCTATCTCGAGGAAGGCGACCTGCACCTGGAGCAGCTCGGGCGCGGTTATGCCTGGCTCGACACCGGTACGCATCGCTCGCTGCTGGAGGCCTCGAACTACATCGAGACCATCGAGGCGCGCCAGGGCTTGCGTGTGTGCTGTCCGGAAGAGATCGCCTTCCACAGCGGCTGGATCGACGAAACGCAACTCAAGGCGCTGGCCAAGCCGCTGGTCAAGAACGGCTACGGACGTTACCTGCTGGACCTGATCGATCGCGGATACGTGGCATGAAGCTGATCAAGACCAGTCTGCCGGGTTGCGTGGTGATCGAACCGCAGGTGTTCGGCGACGCCCGCGGCCAGTTCTTCGAATCGTTCAACCGCGACAAGCTAGCTGCACACGGGCTCGAACCGGATTTCGTGCAGGGCAACGTCTCCACCTCGACGCGCGGCGTGCTGCGCGGGCTGCACTACCAGTGGCCGAAGCCGCAGGGCAAGTACGTGTCGGTGCTCGACGGCGAGGTCTGGGATGTCGCGGTGGACATCCGCCGCGGATCGCCGACGTTCGGCAAGTGGGAAGCGGTGCTGCTCAGTGGCGAGAACAGGCGGCACTTCTGGATCCCGGAAGGCTTCGCGCACGGCTTCGCGGTGCTCAGCGAACGCGCAACCTTCACCTACCTGTGCACGCGGACCTACGCTCGCGAAGCGGACGCCGGCATCCGCTGGAACGATCCCGCGCTGGCGATCGACTGGCCGGTCGCCGAGCCGGTACTGTCGGACAAGGACACGCGTGCACCGCTGCTTGCGGATGTCGCACCGGACCGATTGCCGGTATACGCACCTTGAGGATCCTGTTGCTCGGCGGCAACGGCCAGGTCGGCACCGAGTTGCGGCGCAGCCTGGCTTCGCTCGGTAAAGTCGTTGTCGCAACGCGAAATGGCCTGCTCGCAGACGGCTCCGCGTGCGAGATTGCGGACTTCGATCGCCCAGAGGGTTTGCCGGCGCTGGTCGATCGCGTTGCGCCCGATGTGGTCGTCAATGCCGCCGCCTACACCGCCGTCGACCGTGCGGAAACCGAGCCGGAAGCGGCCTTGCGCGCCAATGCCATGGCCCCTGCTGCGATCGCCGCCGCCTGCGCATCGCGCGATGCATTGCTCGTCCATTACTCGACGGATTATGTCTTCGACGGGACTTCGACGCAGCCATATCGCGAGGAGGATCCGACCTCGCCACTCGGCGTATACGGCGCGAGCAAACTTGCCGGCGAAGTGGCCATCCGCGACAGCGGCGCGCGCCACATGATCTTCCGCACGTCCTGGGTCTACGCAGCGCATGGACGCAACTTCCTGCTGACCATGCTGCGCCTGGCCGCCGAGCGCGACGAGTTGCGCGTGGTCGCCGACCAGGTGGGCAGTCCGACGTCGGCTGCGCACATCGCGGATGCGACCGCGGCGATCCTGGCGCAGCACGCGCGCTCCGGCGGCTTGTGGCACCTGACCTGTACCGGTCAGACCAGCTGGCACGGTTTTGCCGAAGCGATCATGGCCGGCGCGGTCGAGCGCGGACTGCTCGACAAGGCGCCGCGGGTGCTCCCGATTTCCACCAGCGACTATCCGACACCCGCTGCGCGTCCTGCGTTCTCGGTGCTCGACAACGGCCGCCTGCAAAGTGATTTCGGCTTGCATGGGCCGGATTGGCGGGATGCGCTGACGCAGGTGCTGGACACGCTGGCCGGCGACGTCGAATCCTGACTCGTGCACGAACCAGGCGCGCCGCGCCGCAGGCGGCAGCGGCGCGCGGGGGCTTGCTCCCGGGGCGCGGGCGGTCGGGTATTATCGGAGCGCGCGCGTGGCGCGGTGGAGCAAGCTGCAACCGGGTTTGAACGCGGCGCATGGCGCGCTTCAATAGCGCGATTGAGGCGTGGACCGACCGGATCCGGCTTCCGGGAAATGCCGTGGGGCAGGTCGCTGGGGAGCGACCTGCCGGAATGGCGACAAGCAGACAGGGGACATCATGGGGAAGGCAAACTGGTTGGTGCTGCTGTTCGCGGCATGGACGATGACGGCATCCGCGCAGGTGGACGTGGGGCCCTATGTGCGGAAGGACAACTTCCAAACCATCGAGATATCCCCGGATGGCAGGTACCTCGCGGCGACGGTGCCGAAGGAGGACAGGACTGGTGTCGTGGTCCTCCAGCGCAGCGACCTGAAAGTCACGGCGAGCTTTGCGCTCGGCAAGAACAGCCATGTCGACCGCGTCTGGTGGGTGAACCCGGAGCGCCTGCTGATCAGCATTTCCGAGAAGTTCGGCCTGCTGGCCAAGCCGCAACCGACCGGCGAACTCTATGCGATCAATGCCGATGGCAGCGACCCGGAGATCCTCGTGGGCCAGCGCGTGACCGGGGCGGGGCCGGGGACCCGCATCAACAGCAAGAAGCAGGAGGATGTCGCCGCGTTCATGGTCGACGAGCTGCGCAACGACGACAAGGGCGTGATCGTTTCGGTATGGCCATTCAGCGCGGATCCGTACACGCGCGCAGAACGGCTCGATGTCTATTCCGGGCGGCGGACGGTGGTGGCGCGTGCGCCGGTGCAGAACGCCGAGTTCGTTACCGATGCCACCGGCGACGTCCGGTTTGCGTACGGCGCGGGCAGCGACAACTCCAACAAGCTGTACTACCGCGACGGGCGCGGCAGCGAGTGGCAGCTCATCAACGATGAAAGCCTGAAGCATCGCCGCGAATGGCCACTGGGGTTCTCCAGCGATGGGAAGCTTGCCTATCTGCAGTCCGAGCAGTCGCAAGGGCCCGACGAGATCGTCGTGTTCGACCCGGCCAGCGGCAAGCGCAAGTCCGTGCTGCGGGACGAGGTGGTCGACCCTTCGGTCGTGCTGTACGCCACGGACGGTTCGCCGATCGGCGTGGTGTACCGTGGCGCGCGCAGTCGCACCGCCTTCTTCGACGAGGATTCCACCGACGCACTGCTGCACCGCAAACTCGAGGCCGCATTCCCGGGGCAGGAGGTCTCCATCACCTCGCGCACAGACGATGGCGGGCTGGCACTGGTCGAGGTTGCCAGCGATCGCAATCCGGGGGATTTCTACGTCTTCGATACCCGGGCCGGGAAGGCCGCGTACCTGCTCAGCCGCGGGGACTGGTTCGACCGGGACCAGATGGCGCCAACTAGCGGTATCAAAGTCGCCGCGCGCGACGGCGTCCAGCTGCACGGCTTCCTGACGATCCCCGCGGGTGCCGCACCGAAGGCGCTGCCGATGGTGGTGTTGCCGCACGGTGGCCCCTTCGGCATTTTCGAGACCAATGCCTTCAATACCGAGGCGCAACTGCTGGCGAAGGCCGGTTACGCGGTACTGCGCCTGAACTTTCGCGGCTCGGGGAACCATGGGCGCGCGTTCCGGCAGGCCGGTGCGCTTGAATGGGGCGGAAAGATGCAGGACGACCTGACCGACGCTACGCGTTGGGCGATCGCGCAGGGCATCGCCGACGCGGACCGGATCTGCATCTACGGCGCGAGCTATGGCGGCTATGCGGCCTTGATGGGCGCGGCCCGGGAGCCGGCGCTGTATCGCTGCGCCGCCGGTTACGTGGGCGTCTACGACTTGCCGATGATGACAGCGACCGATCGCCGCAAAAGCAAGTCGCTGGCCACCTTCAATGACGAATGGGTCGGCACGGATACGGCCGCCTTGGCCGCCACCTCGCCGAATCGGCTGGCCGACAGGATCCGCATCCCCGTGTTCCTTGCGGCTGGCGGCGAGGACGAGACAGCGCCCATCGAGCACAGCCGCAAGATGGAGGCGGCGCTGAAGGCCGGCGACACGCCGGTCGAGTCGCTCTACTACTCCAAGGAAGGGCACGGCTTCTATGTCCAGGCCCATCGCATCGAGTTCTACCAGCGCCTGCTGGCTTTCCTCGATCGGAACATCGGGGCGGGGCGCTCGACGGCTTCGGCAGCGACGGACTGAGCCACCGGGGATCAGGCTGGCCGCGTCGATGACCGGGCCGGCCTCCCCGATGCAATTGCCGCTGCACGGCGCCCTATTTCACCCCGTGCATCATCCTTCGCAGCAGCGGCGCAGCGATGAAGGCAACCACCGCGCAGCCCAAACCAATCCACATCATCAGCCAGAACAGGTGCGCGTATTTCGCCGACGCCTGGGCGATGTCCATCACCTCGCCTTCGGGGACATCGATCGCAGCGAGCTTGCCGAACAGTGCGGCCAGCGTTTCCGAGAACGCCGTGGCCAGGAACCAGGTGCCCATCATCAGGCTGACCACGCGCGGTACCGCGAGCTGGGTGACCGCGGACAGCCCGACCGGCGACAGGCACATCTCGCCGATCTCCAGCACCAGATAGGCCAGCACCAGCCACCACACGCTGGCCATCTGCCCGGTCATGCCGACCTGCTGCGCTGCCCACGCCAGCGGGATGAAGGACAGGCCCGCGAACACCAGGCCCCAGGCCGACTTCACCGGCTTCGACGGGTCCAGTCCGCGCCGATCCAGCCAGGCCCACAGCGCGGCGAAGATCGGCGCCAGCAGCACCAGGAAGAGCGCGCCGAGATAGGTCAGCGAGCCGGCGGTCTGCGGCAGCACCACGCAGTCGCGTACCAGCAGGACCAGCATCAGCGCGACCACCGTGATGAACAAGGCACGCGGTGCGTTGGACGATGGATTGCGGTCCGACATCCGCGCGGCCACCACGAACGACAGCGGTGCCAGCAGCAAGGATGCGATCGACCACGGCAGCGGCGTGCCGTCGCGCACCACCAGCGACGGCACGATGTCCTTGGTCAGCATGCGGTCGGTGAACGTCACCCATGAGCCGTAGGTCTGCTCGTACAGGGTGAAGAACACCAGCGCCATGAAGATCAGCGTCATCAGCGCGATCATCTGCTGGCGTTGCACCTGCGTGCACTGGGTGCCGGTGAACCAGGCGAACCACAGCAGCACCGCGCCGAGCACCACGATCATCAGCATCAGCGCCAGCGAGACCTGGCCACCGAGTGCGAACGCGCCCGACCCCGCGGCCCACATCAGCCACGCGACCGGCAACACGCCGGCGATGGCGAGCGCGTAGATCAGCCATTCGCGCGGCACGCCGGCGACGCGCTCGCGCAGGGTGTGCGGCGCGGATGGTTCGGCATGACCATGCAGGTACTTCTGTCCCCACAGGAACATGCCCAGGCCGACCAGCATGCCGATGCCGGCCGCGCCGAAACCGTACTTCCAGCCGTAGACCTCACCCAGGAAACCGCACACCAGCGAGGCGAACAGCGCGCCCAGGTTGATGCCGGCGTAGAACAGCGAGAAGCCCGAGTCGCGGCGCGGGTCGTTGTCCGCGTAGAGCTTACCGACGATGGTGGAGATGTTCGGCTTGAGGAAGCCGACACCCATGATGATCAGCGCCAGCGAGAGGTAGGTGATGCGCAGCGCGCCCTCGTCGCGGACGACCTGACCGCCGACGTTCACCGCCGCATGGCCCTCGAACGCCATGCCCAGGTGGCCTAGGCACAGCAGGATGCCGCCGAACACCACCGCCTTGCGCATGCCCAGCCAGCGGTCGGCGAGCACGCCGCCGATCACGGGAATGCAGTAGACGAGGCCGCCATAGGCGCCGAGCAGGTCGAGCCCGGGGCCGTCGCCGAACAGGTGGTACTTGGTCAGGTACAGCAGCAGCAGCGCCTTCATTCCGTAGAACGAGAAGCGCTCCCACATTTCGGTGAAGAAGCAGACGTAGACGCCTTTGGGGTGGCCGAGGAAATCCTCGCCGGCGGGGACCGGACTCACGATGCTGGCGGCCACATGCTGCTCCGTACGGAATCCGCGCGAGTATAGCGGGCACGCCCGGGCGCACTGGACTTGCCCGGGGGCAGCGATTAGCGTGTGGGGCTTTCGTGGACAGGGGTAGAAGATGAACAAGCCGGCGACACGGCAACTCACGGTCCGGGCGGTCCTGCTCGCGGTCATCCTGGCGATGATCCTGGCCGCGGCCAATGCCTACCTCGGCCTGTTCGCCGGCCTGACCATCGCCACTGCGATCCCCGCCGCCGTCGTGTCGATGGGCGTGCTGCGGCTGCTCGGCGGCGGCACGATCCTCGAGAACAACATCGTCCAGACCGGCGCCTCGGCCGGCTCGTCGATCGCGGCGGGCGTGATCTTCACCATCCCGGCGCTGATCATCCTCGGCTACTGGCAGGACTTCCGCTACTCGTGGGTGCTGGCGATCGCCGGCCTCGGCGGCCTGCTCGGCGTGCTGTTCTCGGTGCCGCTGCGGCGCACGATGATAGTCGAGGATCCGCTGCCGTTCCCGGAAGGCAAGGCGGCGGCCGAAGTGCTCAAGGCCGGCGACAACCCGGGGCCCGGGCTGAAGATCCTGGCGCTGTCCGGCGTGATCGGCGCGGTGGTCAAGCTGGCCGCGGCCAGCGGCCTGCGCATGATTCCCGACAGCGCGATCGGCGCCGGCTTCCTCGGCAAGTACCTGGGCTACATGGGCACCGGCCTGTCGCCGGCGCTGCTGGGCGTGGGCTACATCGTCGGCCTGAACGTCGGCATCGTGGTCGTGTCGGGCAGCATCCTGTCGTTCAACATCGCGATCCCGATCTACCAGTCGTTCTTCATGGGCAGCGACCCGGCGCTCGCGGCCTCGGTGGCCGGGGCGGGCGCGGCGGACATCGCCGGCGCGATCTGGTCGGCCAAGATCCGCTACCTCGGCGTCGGCACCATGCTCATCGGTGGCGTGTGGACGCTGTTCTCGCTGCGCAAGTCGCTGGCGTCCGGCATCAAGAGCGGCTTTGCCGCTGCGCGCAAGGGCACTGGTGCAATGGTCGCCGAAACCGACCGTGACCTGCCGATGAAGTGGATGCTGGTGGCGCTGGTGGCCTTCGTGGTCCCGCTGGGCCTGCTGTACCAGGCCATCGTCGACCAGTGGATGGTGAGCATTCCGATGACGATCATCATGATCGTCGCCGGCTTCCTGTTCGTGTCGGTATCGGCCTATCTCGCGGGTCTCGTTGGCTCGTCCAACAATCCCGTGTCCGGCATCACCATCGCCACCATCCTGTTCGCATCGGTGGTGCTGATGTTCCTGCTCGGGCGCGACTCGCCGATCGGCGCAGTCGCCGCGATCATGATCGGCGCGGTGGTGTGCTGCGCGGCCGCGGTCGGCGGCGACAACCTGCAGGACCTCAAGGCCGGCTACATCGTCGGCGCCACGCCGTGGAAACAGCAGCTCATGCTCGCCATCGGTGCGTTCTCCTGCGCGCTGATCATGGCACCTGTGCTGAACCTGCTGGCGGCCGCGTACGGCATCGGCGCGCCCACCGCGGAACATCCCAATTCGCTGTCCGCGCCGCAGGCCACGCTGATGGCGTCGGTGGCCAAGGGCATGTTCGGTGGCGAACTGCCGTGGACGATGATCGGCATCGGTGTCGGCATCGGCGCGGTGGTGATTGCATTGGACGAATGGCTCAAGTCGCGCAAGTCGACCTTCCGGGTGCCGGTGCTGGCCGCGGCGATCGGCATCTACCTGCCGCTGGAACTGATGGTGCCGATCTTCATCGGTGGTCTGCTGTCGTACTTCGTCGAGCGCAAGAAGGGCCTGAAGCCCCACGACGAGGAGGAGCGCGACCGCATCCATCGCCCCGGTACCCTGTTCTCCGCCGGCCTGATCACCGGCGAGGCGCTGATGGGCATCGCGATCGCGATCCCGATCGTGGTGTCCGAGCGCGCCGACGTGCTGGCGTTGCCGGAGCAGTTCCAGTTCGGCCAGCTGGTCGGCCTGGCGGTGCTGGTCGTGGTCGGCTGGCTGCTGTATCGCAGCGGCGCGAAGAAGGCGCTGGGCGACGCCGAGCCCGGCCCGATGTAATTCGCTTCCGGCCCTCCCCTTCAAGGGGAGGGTTGGGCGGGGATGGGTTTCGTTCGAGTCCACGGCAAACCCATCCCCATCCCGGCCTTCCCCTTGAAGGGGAAGGAGAAAGCAATGGCCTTCCCCTTGATAGGGGAAGGGGAAACGCAACGCCTGCCCCCTTGGGTGGGAAGAAAATCCTTGCCGCACCCGCAATTCCAGGAGTCGTCATGAAATCCCGCTACCTCGTCCTGCCCCTCGCCCTCCTGGTCGCGATGCCGTCGCTGGCCGCCATGCGCGGCTTCGATGTGCGCGACATGGTCAAGCTCGATCGCTACTCGTCGCCGACGCTGTCGCCAGATGGGCGAAAGCTGGTGTTCGCCAAGCGCGTGCTCGATGACAAAAGCGGAAAGGCCAGCACCTCGCTGTGGATCGAAGACCTGTTCGCGCGCGATGCCGCGCCGCCGACGCAGCTCACGCCGGAGGGCTGGAACGTCAACAGCCCGACGTTCTCGCCCGATGGCGCCACCGTGTACTTCCTCAGTGCGAAGGGCGACTCGTCGCAGCTGTACGCGATGCCGGCCGCGGGCGGCACGCCGGTGCAGTTGACCGCGTTCCCGGTCGACGTCGATTCGTTCAAGCTCTCGCCGGACGGCAAGCGCGTGGCTTTCAGCGCCGGTGCGTTCCCTGACTGCAAGGCCGATGCAGGGCAGGGCGTGCTGGCCTGCACCAAGGCGAAGCTGGACGAGGCCGGCAAGGAGAAGGCCACCGGCATGGTCTTCGACCGCATGTTCATCCGCCACTGGGACACCTGGAACGACGGCCGCCTCAATCGTGTGTTCGTCACCGACCTCCCGGCGTCGGAAACGAAGGCTATTGCCAGCGCCACCCTCGTCGGTGCCGACGTGATCGGCGACGTGCCGTCCAAGCCCTTCGGCGACAGCGGCGAATACGCCTGGGCGCCCGACGGCAAGTCGCTGGTGCTAAGCGCGCGCAAGTCCGACCGCACCGAGCCGTGGTCGACCAATTTCGACCTCTACCAGGTCAGCGCCGACGGCAGCGGCGCGGCGAAGAACCTGACCGAAGCCAACAAGGCCTGGGACACCGGTCCTGTTTTCGGAAGCGACGGCAAGACGCTCTACTACCGCGCGATGAAGCGCCCGGGCTTCGAGGCCGACCGCTTTGCGCTGATGGTGATGGATCTGGCCAGCGGCGACACCCGCGAGATCGCGCCGAAGTGGGACCGTTCGGCTGACGGCATCGTCGTGTCCGAGGACGGCGCCACGCTCTACACCACCGCGCAGGACGTGGGCGAGCATCCGCTGTTCGCGATCGACATGGCCACGGGCGAGGCGAAGAAGGTGGTCGGCGACGGCACGATCTCGTCGTTCGAGATCGCCGGCCCGACGCTCGCGTTCTCGCGCAACAGCATGAAGTCCGGCGACCAGCTGTTCACCACCAGCGTCGACGGCGCGCCGCTGCGCGCGATCACGCCGAGCGCCGGCGAGATGGTGCCGGACGCCACGTTCGCCGATTTCGAACAGTTCAGCTTCAAGGGCTGGAACAACGAGACCGTGCACGGCTACGTGGTCAAGCCGTGGAACTACCAGGAAGGCAAGAAGTACCCGGTTGCGTTCCTGGTCCACGGCGGTCCGCAGGGCAGCTTCGGCAACGGCTGGAGCTATCGTTGGAATCCGCAGACCTACGCCGGCCAGGGCTATGCGGTGGTGATGATCGACTTCCACGGTTCCACCGGTTACGGCCAGGCCTTCACCGACGCGATCAGCCAGCACTGGGGCGATCGCCCGCTGGAAGACCTGCAGAAGGGCTGGGCCGCGGCGCAGCAGCAATACGACTTCCTCGACGGCGCCAATGCCTGCGCGCTGGGCGCCAGTTACGGCGGCTACATGGTGTATTGGATGGCCGGAAACTGGCACACGCCGAAGTCCGGCGCGTGGAAGTGCCTGGTCGACCACGACGGCGTGTTCGACAACCGCATCATGGGCTACGCCACCGAGGAACTGTGGTTCAGCGAGTGGGAGAACGGCGGCACGCCGTACGACAACCCGAAGGGCTACGAGCAGTTCAACCCGGTCAACCACGTCAAGGACTGGCGCGTGCCGATGCTGGTGATCCACGGCCAGCTCGACTACCGCATTCCCGTTTCGCAAGGCATCGGCGCGTTCACCGCACTGCAGCGCCAGGGCATCGAGTCGAAGTTCCTGTACTTCCCCGACGAGAACCACTGGGTGCTGAAGCCGCAGAACAGCATCCTCTGGCACGACACCGTGAACGGCTGGCTCAAGCAGCATCTCGGCCAGTAGGACTGCTTGTGCACTGCCTTCTCCCTCCGGGGGAAGGTGGCGCGCAGCGGCGGGGGCAGGGGTTTCCAGGAGCGACAACTGCCTGCGATCTGATGCCGCTTTCCCTCATCCGCCTTCGGCACCTTCTCCCGGAGGGAGAAGGAACAACGAAGCAACAGTGGAAACGACATGCCAGAAGCCGTAACCAGCCACGCCCTGATCACCAACGACATCGTCGTCCTCGGCCTGATTGCCGCCACCCTTGGCGTGATCTTCTGGACCGAATCGCGCGAAACCGGGATCTGGAAGAAGTTCTATACCTACGTGCCGGCGCTGCTGCTGTGCTATTTCATCCCCGGCATTTACAACAGCGTCGGCCTGATCGATGGCAACAACACCAGCCTCTACAACCCGGTCGCCAGCCGCGTGCTGCTGCCGGCGGCGCTGGTGCTGCTCACACTCACGATCGACATCAAGGGCATCCTCGGGCTCGGATGGAAACTGTTGGCGATGTATGCCGCCTCGTCGATCAGCGTGATGATCGGTGCAGTGGCCGCGTTCGCGCTGTTCGCCGCGGTGCACCCGGCGACGGTAGCCGGTGACACCTGGGGCGGGATGACCGCGCTGGCCGGCAGCTGGATCGGCGGCGGTGCCAACATGATGGCGATGAAGGAGATCTTCGACGTCAACGCCACCACGTTCGGCCAGTTCGCGGTGGTCGACGTGGGCGTGGGCTACGTGTGGATGGCGATCCTGATCTTCCTCGCCGGCCGCGCAGAGGCGATCGACAAGCGCAGCGGCGCAGACACCCGGGCGCTCGATGACCTCAAGCAGCGGATGGCCAGCTTCCAGGCCCAGCACGCGCGCATCGCCAGCCTTGCCGACCTGATGATCATCATCGGCATCGCCTTCGGTGCGGTTGGCCTGGCACATGCGATCGCGACGCCGCTGGCGACCTGGTTCGGCGCCAATGTCTCCTGGGCGAAGACGGTCAGCCTGCACGAGCCCTTCGTCTGGGTGGTCGCGCTGTCGACGTTCATCGGCCTGGGGCTCAGCTTCACCCGCGCGCGTACCTACGAAGGCGCGGGCGCATCGAAGATCGGCACCCTGCTGTTGTACTTCCTGATCGCCTGCATCGGCATGCAGATGGACATCATGGCGCTGCTGCAGCGCCCCGAGTTGTTCCTGCTCGGCGTGGTGTGGATCCTGATCCACATCGGCCTGCTGTGGGTAGTGGGCAAGCTGTTGCGGGTGCCGTTCTTCTATTTCGCGATCGGCTCGCAGAGCAACATCGGCGGCCCCGCGTCTGCGCCTGTGGTGGCATCGGTCTTCCATCCCTCGCTGGCGCCGGTCGGCGCGCTGCTGGGCACCCTCGGCTACGCGACGGGGACCGGACTGGCGTACCTGCTGGGGATCATCCTCAGGTCGATGGCCAGCGGATAAACACCTGCGCATTCACCCATAGGAGCGGCTTCAGTCGCGAGCCATTTCCGCGGTTACCTGAGCATCAAGCGCTCGTGGCTGAAGTCTCGCTCCCACTAGGCATCGAGAAGTGGGCGCTCAGCAGCAGCGGAATCCACCCCTGCCGCCGAAACGCGCTTCCTGCCGCTCGCGGAAGAAGGTGGGGTAATCCATGACTTCGCGGTCCGGATGCTTGTCCAGCATATGCCGGACGTAGTTGTCGTAGTCCGGCACGCCGCAGCATAGTCGCGCGGTCTGCACCAGCCGCCGCCAGACGCGCTTGTGCGTCTGGTAGTGGTCGAGCGGGACGAGCGCGGTCCCCATCAGGGTTGCGCGGCCTGCTGTTCGGGCGTCAGAGCGACGTAGGGCTGCTCGCGGTCGGTGCGCGCGGTGCTGGCGCGCGCCTTGGCGATCGCCTTGACCGAGTAGAACAGCACCGCAAGCACCACGAACAGGAACAGCGCGGTGAGCCCGGCGTTGACGTAGTTGTTGATCATGATCTGCTGCATGCCGCCGAAATCCTTGGACGGGGCGATCAGTTCACCGGCTGCGATCGCGTCGCGGTACTTGTTGGCCTGCGCCAGGAAGCCCACGCCCGGATCGGCGTCGAAGATCTTGATCCAGCCGGCCGCGGTCGTGCAGATCAGCAGCCATGCCGTCGGTACGATCGAGACCCACGCATAACGCTCCTTCTTCATCTTGAACAGCACCACGGTGCACAGCAGCAACGCGATGCCGGCGAGCATCTGGTTGGCGATGCCGAACAGCGGCCACAGCATGTTGATGCCGCCCAGCGGGTCGGTCACGCCCTGGTAGAGGAAGTAGCCCCACAGCGCCACGCAGCCACCGGTGGCGATGAGGTTCGGGCCCCAGGCCTCGGTGCGGCGCATCACCGGCACGAAGTTGCCCAGCAGGTCCTGCAGCATGAAGCGACCCGCGCGGGTACCTGCATCGACCGCGGTGAGGATGAACAGCGCCTCGAACAGGATCGCGAAGTGGTACCAGAACGCCATCATGTTGGCGCTCGGCAGCACGCTGTGCAGGATCTGCGCGATGCCGACCGCCAGCGTCGGCGCGCCGCCGGCGCGTGAAAGGATGCTGCTCTCGCCGATCTCCTTCGCGGTCGCGGTGAGCAGGTCGGGCGAGACCACGAAACCCCAGCTCGACACGGTCTGCGCGACGGTCACGGCATCAGTGCCGATGAGTGCGGCCGGGGCGTTCATTGCGAAGTAGATGCCCGGGTCGATGATCGAGGCGGCGACCATCGCCATGATCGCCACGAACGACTCCATCAGCATGCCGCCGTAGCCGATGTAGCGTGCGTCGCGCTCGTTGGCCAGCAGCTTGGGCGTGGTGCCCGATGCGATCAGCGCGTGGAAGCCCGACACCGCGCCGCAGGCGATGGTGATGAACAGGAACGGGAACATGCTGCCCTTCCACACCGGGCCGGTGCCGTCGGTGAACTGGGTCAGCGCCGGCATGCGCAGTTCCGGCATCACGATCACGATGCCGATCGCCAGGGCCACGATGGTGCCGATCTTGAGGAAGGTCGACAGGTAGTCGCGCGGCGCGAGCAGCAGCCACACCGGCAGCACCGCGGCGACGAAGCCGTAGCCGATCAGCATCCAGGTGATCTGGGTGCCGGTGAAGGTGAATGCCGGGCCCCAGGTCGGGCTGGCGGCGACCTGCCCGCCGAACCAGATCGCGGCCAGCAACAGCACCAGGCCCACCACCGAGATCTCGCCGATCTTCCCGGGCCGGATGTAGCGCATGTAGATGCCCATGAAGATCGCGATCGGCATCGTCGCGATCACCGTGAACATGCCCCACGGGCTGCCCTGCAATGCCTTCACCACGATCATCGCCAGCACCGCGAGGATGATGATCATGATCAGGAAGGCGCCGAACAGCGCGATGGTGCCGGGCGTCTGTCCCATCTCCTCGCGCACCAGGTCGCCGAGCGAGCGGCCGTCGCGGCGGCTGGAAATCACCAGCACCATGAAGTCCTGCACCGCACCGGCGAGGACCACGCCCGCGATCAGCCACAGCGTGCCGGGCAGGTAGCCCATCTGTGCCGCAAGCACCGGGCCGACCAGCGGGCCGGCACCGGCGATCGCCGCGAAATGGTGGCCGAACAGCACATGCCGGTTGGTGGGCACGAAATCCAGGCCGTCGTTGTTGAGCACGGCCGGGGTGGCGCGCGAGGGATCAAGCCCCATCACCTTGTCGGCGATGAACTTCGCATAGAAACGGTAGGCGACCAGGTAGATCGAAACCGCGGCCGCCACGATCCACAGCGCGTTGATCGTCTCGCCGCGTCGCAGCGCGATGGTGCCCAGGCAGAACGCGCCGAGGATCGCCAGCGCCGCCCATGCAAATTTCTTCACCAAGCCATCGTTCATGTGCCGCCCTCCATCCGGAACCGGCAGGGTCGCGCCTGCGTCGCGGGCGGTCAATGCGCAAACGATGCTGCGATGCAAAAACGGTCTACGACATTGGTCGTAGGCAGGGGCGAGGGGAGTACCGCAAGGCGGGCTTCCTGTCGGAGCGGCGAGCTATTCGCCGCTTGGGCGAAATCGGGAAAGCTCGCGGCTGGAGCCGCTCCTGCAGAGCATCCGTGCCGGGTCCGGGCCGTTCAGTGGGCCAGCACGCGCCGTACTTCGGCAACGAACTCCGGGTCGAGCTGGCTGCCGATCTGCTCGGTCCGGGCCACAATGCGGCCATCGCGGTCGAGCAGCACCAGCGCGCTGGTGTGGTTGAACTCGCCGTCGGCAAGCTCGCGGTAGCGCACGCCCAGCACCCCGGCGACGCCGCGGACGTTGTCGGGCGCGGGGCTGGCCAGCGACCAGCGGGCGCCGTCGAGCTTGCGCTTGCGTGCTACCGACAGCAGCGCCTCGGGGTCGTCGCGGGCCGGATCCATGCTGATCAGCAGGATGCCGAGCTTCGCACGCTCGCCCTCGGACAGGGCATGCTCGACCGCCTTGCCGCTGTCGACGATCAACGGGCACACGTACTGGCAGGAGGTGTAGAACATCGCCACCACCTGCGGTGTGCCGCGCTTGCTGCGCCAGTCCCAGGTCTTGCCGTCCTGGTCGGTGAGCGTGGCCGGCAACTGGTAGACCGAGTCGCGCGGCAGTGGTGCCTGTGCCGGCGCCGCAAGGGCGGCCGTGGCCAGCAGCATGAGCGCCGGCAGCACGCATGCGACGAGATTGCCGAAACGTTTCATTTCACGTCCCTCGCACAGCGGAATCCAAGGTTTGCGGTGGTATCGCGGGCCTCCAGCGAAGACAGCATCGCCACCCGCATCAGCACCGCGTAGTTTTCACGGTCGTCCATCGACAACGCACCGGCGCCGCAGAACTTGAACTTGTCGGCGTCGCCCTGCATGCGGTTGTCGCCGGAGACCAGCAGCGACGAGAAGTCGTCCGTCCACTCCCACACCAGCCCGTGCAGGTCCTGCACGCCCCAGGCGTTCGGCGTCTGCAGGCCGGCGCGTGGCAGCGCGTGATTGGACGGCTTCGAGTACCAGGCCAGGATGCGCTCGCGCCAGATCGGGTCCTTGCGCGCATCGCGGCGGGTTTCGTCGGCCGCGGCGGCGTACTCCCACTCCGACCAGGTCGGCAGCCGCGCGCCCTGCGCCTCGCAGTAGGCCGATGCGGCGAACCAGCTGACCTGCACCACCGGCTGCTGCGGCAGCGCGTCGTCGCCGAGCGCCTGCGCACCGGCCCAGTGCGAGAGGTAGCGCGGTTCGGCCAGCACGGAGGCGACCTTGTCGCGCCGCCACTGCGGGTGCGACTTCACGAAGGCCAGGAACTCGGCGTTCGTCACCGGGCGCTTCTGCAGTTCGAACGGCGCGAGTTTCACCTCGCGCGCGTCCTCGTACTTGAGCGCCGAGCGGAAGCTGCCACCCGGCAGTTTCACCCATGCCGCGCCGCCGGCCGCGATGGCCACGGCGGCGGGCAGCAGGCAGAGCAGGGCGGCGATGCGGCGCATGGCGGTTGCCTCAGTGGCCTTCGGACGCGTTCGCGGGCTTGAGCTTGCGGATCTCCGCCGCCTCGGCCTTGGTCACGTGGCCGCCCGGGTTGCCCCAGCTGTTGAGCACGTAGGTGGAGATGTTGGCCACCTCGTCGTCCGTCAGCTGGTTCATCGGCGGCATGATCGAGTTGTAGTCGGTGCCGTTGACCTTCACCGGGCCCTGCAGGCCATGCAGGATCACCTGTGGCACGTGCTTTGGATCGGCGGCGATGTAGTCGGACTTGGCCAGCGGCGGGAATACACCCGGCATGCCTTCGCCGTTGCCCTGGTGGCAAGTGGAGCAGGTGCCGGCGAACAGCGCCTGGCCGGCGGCGACCTGTTCCTCCACCGTCAGTTCGCCCGCCTTGGCCGACTTGGCTGCGACACCGACCGCGGCGAGGCTGGCGTTGGCCTGGTCGCCGATATACATCGCATCGACCTCCTTGCCCGAATAGATGTCGGGGCGTTCGGCGCCGTCGGCCTTGAGGATCGCCAGCGCGCCCTTGTTGAAGGCGCGGAAGATCGAGTGGTCGACCAGCACGTAGCTGCCCGGCACCTCGACATGGAAGTCCATGATTGCCGCGCCGCCAGACGGGATCAGCGTGGTCTGCACGTTCTCGTTGTAGCGCGTGCCGCCCTCGAACCAGACCTTGTCGAAGATCTCGCCGATCACGTGGAAGCTCGACACCAGGTTCGGGCCGCCGTTGCCCACGTACAGGCGCACGTTCTCGCCGGTATTGGCGGTCAGTGCCTTGTCGCCGGTCAGCGAGCCTTCGCTGCCGTTGAACAGGACATAGGTCGGGTTCTCGTCGATGCCCTTCTGCATGTCGAAGTCCTGGTGGCCCTTCTCGCGGTACTTGCCCGAAGTGTAGAAGTCGCCCTGCATCACGTAGTACTCCTTGTCCACCGGCGGCATGCCTGCCGGCGGCTCGACCAGGATCAGGCCGTACATGCCATTGGCGATGTGCATGCCCACCGGCGCCGTGGCGCAGTGGTAGACGAACAGGCCCGCGTTGAGCGCCTTGAACGTGAAGCGGGTGACGTGGCCGGGCGCTGTGAAGCTCGACGCCGCGCCGCCGCCGGGGCCGGTGACCCCATGCAGGTCGATGTTGTGGGGCATCTTGCTGTCGGGCATGTTGCGCAGGTGGAACTGGACCGTGTCGCCCTGGCGCACGCGGATGAAGCTGCCCGGCACGGTGCCGCCGAAGGTCCAGAACGTGTAGGTGGTGCCCTCGGAGATCTCCATCTCCTTCTCGACCACGTCGAGCTCGACGATCACCTTGGCCGGGTAGTCGCGACCGGTCGGCGGCGGCACGTGCGGCGGCGAGGTCAGGATCGCGTCGATCGGCTTGCCCTGCGGCGGGCCGAAGTCGCCCTTGATCGAGCCACCGGAGTCGGCGGTCGCGGCCGCCTGTTTGGCCAGCGTGTCGGACGCCGCGTCCTTCTTGCAGCCGGCCGCGGCCAGCAGGGTTGCGATGGCGAGGCAGGCGATGAGGTGTTTCATGGTCTGTGTCCCTTTTCCCGTCAGGGGGTCAGCGTGTCATTGCGAGGGTGATGGTGCGGTTGCCTTGCGGTGCTGTTGCGGTGGCACGTGTTGGCTCCGGGGTTGCGGGCATGTGTCATTCCTGGCGGCCAGCGGACCTGCGGCGTTGACGATGCGGCAGATACGGCCGCCGCCATCCGTGTACGTATGGTGCCTTTTCCCCGGTGGATGCCCATGACCTGCGTCAAGTTCCAGGCCGCTGCTCCGGACGTGATTGTGCGGAAGCCGGAACCGGTGTTCTTGATCCGGATCAATGCGCCGCGGGGCGCGGACGAGCCCGATGGCACCAACGTTTCCGCACTGGAGCCCCGGACATGGGCAACGAGTTCGAATGGGTGGATTTCGCGCTGCAGGCGCCCCATGCCATGGCCGAATCGCTCGACGCGGCCGGGATCGATGGCGGCATCCCGTGCCACGGCCGGGACGACGGCGAGCCATCACGCGACTGATTTGCCCGCGCCCTGCGCGCCGGACCCCGCTCACCGGGACCTACTTCGCCGTATGGCGGGCACGATGGCCCGGATGGCGTGGTTTCACCGCGCTGCTGACATAATTCGCCCTTTCCCCCAGAGCGGATCGATTCAATGACGAGACCTTCTTCGCTGGACCGCGAACAGCTTCTCGCCTGCGGGCGTGGCGAAATGTTCGGCCCCGGCAACGCGCGCCTGCCGCTGCCGCCGATGCTGATGTTCGACCGCATCACGCAGATCGCCAGCGAGGGCGGCGCGTTCGGCAAGGGCCTGATCCGCGCCGAACTCGACATCCATCCGGACCTGTGGTTCTTCAGCTGCCACTTCGAGGGCGACCCGGTGATGCCCGGCTGCCTGGGCATGGATGCGATGTGGCAGCTCACCGGCTTCTTCCTGCCGTGGCTGGGCGAACCCGGGCGCGGCCGCGCGCTGGGCGTGGGCCAGGTGAAGTTCAGCGGCCAGGTGCTGCCGGACGCGAAGCTGGTCAGCTACGAAATCGACATCCGCCGCGTCATGCGCGGCAAGCTCGCGCTGGTGATCGCCGACGGCCGCACGCTGGTCGACGGCAACGAGATCTATGTCGCCGAAGGCCTGCGCGTGGGCCTGTTCCGCAGTACGGAGGGCTTCTGATGAACGGTCCCGATGGCAACCGCCGCGTCGTCGTCACCGGCATGGGCATCGTCTCGTGCCTGGGCAACGACCAGGCCAGCGTTGCGACCTCGCTGCGCGAGCTCAAGGCCGGCATCCGCTTCGTCCCGGAGTACGCCGAGCTGGGGCTGCGCAGCCAGGTGGCCGGCGCGCCGGAGATCGACCTCGACGCGCAGATCGACCGCAAGCTCAAGCGTTTCATGGGCGACGCCGCGGCGTATGCCTATGTGTCGATGCGCGATGCGATCGCCGATGCGGGGCTGGCCGATGAGAGCGTCCGTGATACCCGCACCGGCCTGATCGCGGGCTCCGGCGGCGGCTCGCCGCAGTGGCAGATCGAGACCGGCGACCTGCTGCGCAACCGTGGTGTGCGCAAGGTTGGGCCGTACATGGTGCCGCGCACGATGGGCTCGACCGTATCGGCCGCGCTGTCGACGGCGTTCGGCATCCGCGGCATCAGCTATTCGATTTCCGCGGCCTGCGCGACTTCCGCGCACTGCATCGGCGCGGCCGCGAACATGATCCGGCATGGCGCCAAGGACGTGATGTTCGCTGGCGGCGGCGAGGAGCTGCACTGGGGCATGACCGCGCAGTTCGACGCGATGGGCGCGCTGTCCACCCACCACAACGACACGCCCGAAAGCGCCTCGCGCCCCTACGACACCGGCCGCGATGGCTTCGTCATCGCCGGTGGCGGCGGCATGCTGGTGCTGGAGGAATACGAGCACGCCAAGGCGCGCGGCGCGCGCATCCATGCCGAGCTGGTCGGCTACGGCGTGACCTCCGACGGCGTCGACATGGTCGCGCCTTCGGGCGAGGGCGCGGTGCGCTGCATGCGCATGGCGATGGATGGCGTCGACACGCCGATCGACTACCTCAACACCCACGGCACCTCGACGCCGCTGGGCGACATCGTCGAACTCGAGGCCGTGCGCGAGGCCTTCGACGGCAAGCTGCCGCCGCTGTCGTCGACCAAGGGCCTGTCCGGCCACTCGCTCGGCGCGGCCAGCGTGCACGAGGCGATCTACTGCCTGCTCATGATGCAGGGCGGCTTCATGGCCGGCTCGGCCAACATCGCCGAACTCGATCCGCGCGCCGAAGGCTTTCCGATCCTGCGTGAGACGACCGACGTGAAGCTCCGCACCGTGATGTCGAACAGCTTCGGCTTCGGCGGCACCAACGGCACGCTGGTGTTCCGCACCCTGTAGGCGCGCATTCGGACCTGGCCGGTGCTCTCGCGCTGCCAGGTCCGGGCCGGTGGCGCTTGCGCAGGCGAGGTTCATTGATCTGCATCAGCGCGGCACCGGCACGCCGCGCGCAACATGGCTCCGAACATCACCGTTCTGCGAGGCTCACGCCATGTCCACCTTTGATATCCGCCATGCGCTGCCGCTGCTGCTGGCGTTCGCCGGCCTTCCCGCCCTGGCGCAGCACGATCACGCTGCCACCCATCGCGATCACGCCCCGCCGGCCCCCGCACAACCGGTGCAGGGCCAGCGCTGGGCGACCGATGCCAACCTGCGTGCGGGCATGGGCCGCATCCGCGCGGCGGTGGACGAACTGCGCCATCGCGAGATGGGGCACATGGGCGACGAACGCACGGTGGCGTTGGCCGATGGCATTGGTGGCGACGTCAACTGGATCGTCAGCCATTGCGAGCTGGCGCCCGACGCGGACGCCGCATTGCACCCGATCATCGGCAAGCTCGCCGCGAATGCCGCCGCGCTGAAGTCGAACCCGGGCGATCCCGCCCCGATCGCGTCGATGCGCGAGGCGCTTGCCGACTATGGCCGGCTGTTCGACGATCCAGGCGTTGCGGCATCTGCAAGCGATGCCGCTGCCGACTGAGCGGCGACCGGCGTCTGCGCGCCATCGCCTTCGGTGGTGGCACGCAGGCGTTGCGTCCACGGCGTCGGATCGATGCCACTGCGCGACAGCCACTGCGGATCGAACAGGGTGCGGTCGTAGCGTTCGCCGCGGTCGCACAACAGGCTGACGATGCTGCCGGGCTCGCCGCGCGCGTGCATGCGTTCGGCCAGTTGCAGGCAGGCGACGAGGTTGGTGCCGGACGAACCGCCGTAACGGCGCCCCAGGTTTCGTTCAAGCAGCTGCATCCCCGCAACCGACGCCGCGTCGGGCACTTCGATGACGTCATCCACGACTTCGAACAGGAACCCCGGTTCGGCGCTGGGCCGGCCGATGCCTTCGATGCAGGTCGCATGCGTTGCGCGTGCGTCGTGGTCGCGCAATCGCCATGCCTGTGCGAAGGCCATGCCGGTCGGTTCGGCCACGCAAAGCCGCGTGCGCAGGCCGCGGTAGCGCAGGTAGCGCCCGATCGTGGCCGAAGTGCCGCCGGTGCCTGCGCCGCAGACGATCCATGCCGGCTCGGGGAAGCGTTCCTGCCGCATCTGCCCGATGATCGATTCGGCGATGTTGTTGTTGCCGCGCCAGTCGGTGGCGCGTTCGGCCAGGCCGAACTGGTCGAGGAAGCAGGCGCCGCGCGCGGCGATTTCGCCGGCCCGCGCCTGCGGGCACGTCCCTGCGCCGGTGAGCTCGCAGTGCCCGCCCAGCGCATGGACCGCCTCGATCTTTGCCGGGGCGGTGGCCGCCGGCATCACCGCGGTGAACGACAGCCCCAGCAGGCGCGCGAACCAGGCTTCGGAGATCGCGGTGCTGCCTGACGACGCGTCCACCACCGCCTGTCCCGGTCGCAGCCGGCCGTTGCACAACGCGTACAGGAACAGCGAGCGGGCGAGGCGGTGCTTCAGGCTGCCGGTGGGATGCGCGGCCTCGTCCTTGAAGTAGAAATCGATGCCCGGCAGCCCGGGGAAGGTCGCATGGAGCAGGTGGGTATCGGCCGAACGCGCAGCTTCGCGTTGCAGCGCGGCGACGGCCTGCGCGGCCCAGTCGCGGTCTTCGCCGATGGCAGCCGTGTCGTGCCGCGTGGCGGCCATCAGCCCAGCCACGGAAACAGCCATCCCAGCGGATGGTGCATGCGCGCGATGCCGAAGATCGCGGCGAACACCAGCAGCGCCGCGACATAGCAGCCGCCACGGATGCCGCGCGTGCGCCCGCGCTTCATCGCCAGCACGCCGAGCACCACGTACACCACCACCAGCACCAGCTTCGTCGCCAGCCAGCCGTTGGCGAACATCGCACCGGGCAGGATCGACACCAGCATCAGCGCCGCGGTCAGCAGCGTGGTGTCGATGGTGTAGCTCAGGTAGCGCACCGGCGCGGCGTGCGGCCAGCGTGCGCCGGCCAGCGCGAACAGCCCGCGCAGCGCGAACAGGCTGCCGCTGAGGATCACCGTCAGGATGTGGACGTTCCGGATCTCGGGATAGAACTCGATCATGTCGTTTCGTCCGTGGCCTTCAGCCAGGCTTGCCGTCGGTGCGCGGTGCCAGGTAGATCCACAGCGAGCGCAGCACCCACGGCGCGAACGCCAGCAACCAGCCAATCGCCGCCATCGTGTGCCAGGTCATCTGGTCGGGCACCAGTTCGGCGGCGATGCGGGTCAGGCTCACCAGCTGGATCACCACGAAGGCGAACGTCGCCACGCCGCCGAACACCAGCGGCCGCCCGGAGTGGCCCTGGGTCACCCGCGTCACCATCGCCACCAGCAGGCTGCCGAAGAAGCCGATGAACAGCGCGTGCGCCGGGGCGCGGCCGAGGATGAAATCGCCGTCGAGCGCATACGTCAGGCTCTGCACGATGAACAGCGCCAGCGCGATCGGCAGCCAGGCGTAGCCGAGGAACAGCACCCGCAGCAGCGCCGGCGCCGGTCCGCGCGGCCAGTTGCGCCACAGCCAGCTGCCCGCGAGCGCCAGCAGCGGCGCGTCCGCCAGCCACAGCCACTGGTAGCCATGCACCAGCTCCAGCGCCAGGTGGGCGAGCACCAGCGGCCAGAACGCGCCCAGCAGCCACATCGGCCGCCACGGCTTGTAGCCCGGCACCACGTTGCCGGCGAAGAACGGGAACATCCGGTGCGCGACGGTGAAGTACACCGGCAGCAGCAGCCCGAACGTGCCGATCTTGATCGCCGCGAACATCAGCCGAGCGTCCTCCACGTGCAGGAACGCCGCGTACGCCAGCAGGCCCACGAAGCCAAGGAAGATCGCGGCCCCGCACGACACCGCGTGCCAGGTCTTGGCGCCGTCGCGCCACAGCAGGCGCAGCAGGTAGAACAGGCCCGTGCCCCAGCCCACGAGGGTGAAGATCGCGCCCAGGTGCAGCAGGTGCGCCGGCCCCAGCGCGCCGGCCAGGGTCAGCAGCTGGCCGCCGAACAGGCCCAGCCCGACCGGCACGTAGTGCCAGCGGGTAAGTTCGTCCTGGCCCATCCAGCGCGGGAACACGGTCAGCAGGAAGCCGAACATGAAGGGCGCGAGCACGTGGTACTGCATCACGATCGCGTGGATCCAGCCGCCGTAGACCTGCGGCTGCGGCAGGCCGACCGCGGGCCAGCGGGCGGCCACCAGCCACAGCGTCCACCACGCCATCGCCAGCAGCACGTTGGCCGCACCGATGAAGAACAGCAGCCGATGCGGCGCGCGGGCGAGCATCGCCGGCGAGAGGGCGTGCTGCGGGGAAGATGCGGAATGCTTGTCCATGGCGCGCAGTGTGCGCGGACGGCGACGCCGCTGCCTTGATCCAGGTCAGCGGCGTCCGCGGGTTGCACGGGCGCCAGCCGGCATGCCCCAACCCCTGCGTTGGCGTCGCCGGCCGCGCATTTGCCGGCCCGGAAACGTGAACCGCCCCGGGATCTCCGCGAAGGGATCCCGGGGCGGATCGGGTATCGCCCGGGCCGCCGCATTCGCTGCGGCCCGGGGTGGTCTCCGCTACTCGGCGCCCGCGGCTTCCGCCGCGCCCGCCGGCACCCGTGCGCGCTTGGGCGCGATCCAGAGCCGGAGCACGAACAGCGCCACCAGCAGCGCGCCGACCGCGAACACCGTGTCGCCCGGCACGCGCATCCACACCAGCAGGTCGATGATCGGGCGGTTCATGAACTCCGCCGACCGCGCGAACCAGTAGCCGCGCTCCAGGTTCGCTTCCAGCTGCAGCACGCCCATCGGCAGCAGGGTCAGGATCGCCATCAGCCCAAGGCCGATGTTCAAGGTCCAGAAGCCGCTGCGCAGCAGGCCTTCCTTCCACACCACGTCCGGCCGCAGGCCGCGCAGGCAGTACAGCATCAGGCCGATGCCGAGCATCCCGTACACGCCGAACAGCGCGGTGTGGCCGTGGGCCGCGGTGATGTTGGTGCCCTGCATGTAGAACAGCGCCAGCGGGGTGTTGATCAGGAAGCCGAGCAGGCCCGCGCCGACCAGGTTCCAGAAGCTGACCGCGAGGAAGAACATGATCGGCCACTTGTAGCGGTCCATCCATGGCGTGGCGCGGCTGCTCTTCCAGGTTTCATGGGCCTCCAGCCCGATCAGCGCCAACGGCACCACTTCCAGCGCCGAGATGCTCGCGCCCAGCGCGACCACGCCGGTGGTGACGCCGGCGAAGTACAGGTGGTGGAACATGCCCAGCACGCCGCCGGCCATGAACACGATGGTGGCGAACAGCACGTTGATCGTCGCCGACTTGCCGCGCACCAGCCCGAGCTTGACGAAGATGAAGCTGATCACCGCGACCGCGAACACCTCGAAGAAGCCTTCCACCCACAGGTGCACGATCCAGAAGCGCCAGTAGGTGATGATCGAGATGTGGGTGTCCTCGCGCCACATCAGGCCAGCCGCGTACAGCAGCCCGATCGCCACCGTGGACAGGAACAGCAGGCCCGCGATCGACGAGGTCTGGTCGCGGCGGCGCATCGCCGGCCACAGCGCGCGGCCGACCAGCGTCAGCCACAGCATCAGGCCGATGAACAGGTAGATCTGCCAGAAGCGGCCGATGTCGGTGTATTCCCAGCCCTGGTGGCCGAACCAGAAGTTCTTGGCCAGGCCCAGCTTCTGCATCACCGCGAACCACTGGCCGGCGAACGAACCGACCACGATGACGATCAGGCTGATGAACAGGAAGTTGACGCCGAGCTTCTGGTACTTCGGCTCATGCCCGGAAATCGCCGGACCCAGGTACAGGCCGGTCGCCAGCCATGCGGTCGCGATCCAGAGGATGGCCAGTTGGGTGTGCCAGCTGCGGGTCACCGCATACGGCAGGTAGTCGGCAAGCGCGAAGCCGTAGGCCTCCTGGCCTTCGATCTGGTAGTGCGCGGTGGTCGCGCCGAGCAGGATCTGCACCAGGAACAGCGCCATCACCAGCCAGAAGTACTTGCCGGTGGCGCGCATCGATGGCGTCACCACGATCGCGCGTCCCGGGTCCCGCGTGGGCGGCACCAGCGGTTTTTCCTTGCCGTGGTAGACCGCGTAGTGCCAGGCCAGCAGCGCGATGCCGGCGATCATGAACAGGATCGAGAACATCGACCACATGAAGCTGCTGGACGTCGGCACGTTGCCCACCAGCGGCTCGTGCGGGAAGTTGTTGGTGTACGACTTCACGTCATCGGGCCGGTTGGTCACCGTTGCCCATGACGCCCAGAAGAAGAAGCCGGTCATCATCCGGCGATGCTCCAGGTCAGGCACCGGGTTCTCGCGCAGCGCGTAGGCCTCGCGCAGCTCGGCGGTCGCCGGATCGTTGGAGAACACGCTCATGTAGTGCGCGGCCACCTGCGAGATCGCCTGCGCGCGTTCGTCGGAAATGACGATCGAACCGGTGTCGGGATCGTAGGAGTTGCGTCGGATCTCCGGCCGGATCTCGGCCTGGAGCTTGGCCTGCTCGCTGGCGTCCAGCGCGTCGTAGGCCATGCCGTACTCCGCGCGCGCGCGCAACTCCAGCAGCGCCATCACCTCACGATGCAGCCATTCGGCCGACCAGTCCGGCGCGATCAGCGCACCGTGGCCCCAGATCGAACCGTTTTGCTGGCCGCCGATGCTCTGCCAGACGTGCCGCCCGGTCTCGATGTCGGCGCGCGAGTACACCACCTGCCCGCTTTGCGTCACCACCTGCTCAGGCATCGGCGGCGCGGTCTGGTAGATGTCCTTGCCGAGCCACAGCATGATGCCGAAGCTGGCGATCAGCAGGGCCCCCAGCCCCAGCCAGAGTCGCCTGGTGATTTGCACGCTTTTCGATTCCATGTTTCGTACTCCCGGACAGATGGGCGCCATCTTCGCCAGTTGCCGGTAGTGGCACGTTGACTTGAATCAAGCGGGCACGTCCCGCCGCGCATTCCCCGTGGGAGCGGCTTCAACCGCGGGCTTTTCGCACCATCGGAAAGGATCAAGGGCTCGCGGCTGAAGCCGCTCCCACAGCCGCCCTGGTGAGGGTTCCCGGCCGCGTGCGCCTAGTGCCGCAGCACCGGCGCGGCCAGCGCTTCGAGCCGATCGCGGTCGACCAGTTCCAGCTCGCGTCGGTCGACCTGCAGCAGGCCGTCGTCCTGGAAGCGCTTGAGCACGCGGCTGACCGTTTCCGGCGCCAGCCGCAGGTAGTTGGCGATGTCGGTGCGCGGCATGGTCAACGCGAAGCGGTTGGGCGAGAAGCCGCGCGCGGCGAGGCGCTCGGACATGCCGATCAGGAACGCCGCCATGCGCTCGTCGGCGCTGAAGTCGCCTGCCAGCAGCGCGGCGCGGCCGATGCTGCGGCTCAGCAGCCGGAACAGGTGCTGCTGCAGCCCCGGCAGGCGCGCGGCCAGCACCGAGATCTTCGGGAACGAGAACCGGCACAGCATCACCGTGTCCAGTGCAATCGCGTTGCATGGGTAGGTGTCGCCGTCGATCGCGTCCAGGCCGATCACCTCGCCCGGGAAGTGGAAGCCCAGCACGTGCTCGCGCCCTTCGCGGTCGATGACGTAGGTCTTGACCGTGCCGGCGCGCACCGCGGCGATCGCCTCGAACGGATCGCCGACGCGGAACACGTGTTCGCCCGCGTGCAGCGGGCCGACGTGTTCGACCAGCATGTGCAGGTCCTGCAACGAGGCCTTGTCCATGCCCTGCGACAGGCAGGCCTGGGAGAACGCGCAGGTGGAACAGAAGGTCAGCGCATCGCCGTCGTCGGCGAGGATGCTGGGGTCCACCCGCGGAAACGCGGTATCGCTCACGCGCGGACTCCTTGCGCGATCAGATGGCGCGGGAGAAGCGCGGCGTGGCGCTGGCGGCGTCGGCGGGGGGCAGGTAGTGGTCGAAGCACATGGCAATATTACGCAACAACAGCCGGCCTTGCGTGGTTGCAACGATGCGACCGGGCTCGATCCGCACCAGCCCGTCGTCCTGCAGCGGGCGCAGCCGCTCGAGCGCGTCGGCGAAGTAGTCCTGGAAATCGATCGCGTAGCGCCGTTCCAGCGCGCCGATCGGGATCTGCGCCTGGCACATCAGCTGCTGGATCAGGTCCGCGCGCAGCAGGTCGTCCTCGCTCAGCCGCATGCCGCGGAACACCGGCAGCCGGCCTTCGTCGATCGCGAACTGCCAGGACGGCAGATCGCGCGGATTCTGGCTGAAGCTGTCGCCGATATGGCTGATCGCGCTGACGCCCAGGCCCACCAGGTCGCTGTCGGCGTGGGTGGTGTAGCCCATGAAGTTGCGGTGCAGGCCACCGCGCGCCTGCGCCTGCGCCAGGTCGTCGTCGGGCAGGGCGAAGTGGTCCATGCCGATGTAGGCGTAGCCGGCGGCGGTGAGCTTCCCGATTGCCAGCTGCAGCAGGCCGAGCTTGTCCTGCGGCGAGGGCAGGTCCTCGGCGTGGATCTGCCGCTGCGCCTTGAATATCTCCGGCAGGTGCGCATAGCCGTAGACCGCGAGCCGGTCCGGGCGCATCTCCAGCACGGTATCGATCGTGCGCGCGAAGCCTTCGAGGTTCTGCTTCGGCAATCCGTAGATCAAATCGATGTTGACCGAGCGGAAGCCGTTCGTGCGGCAGGCATCGACCACCGCGCGGGTTTCCTCCACCGACTGGATGCGGTTGACAGCTTCCTGCACCGCCGGGTCGAAATCCTGCACGCCGAAGCTGGCGCGGTTGAAGCCGAGTTGCGCCATGCCGGCGATGTCGGCGGGCGAGACGAAGCGCGGGTCGAGCTCGATCGAGATGTCGCGTGCCGGCGAATGCGAGAACCGGAACTGGCTGGCCAGCGTTTCCATCAGCTCCTGCAACTGCCCGGCGTCGAGGAAGTTGGGCGTGCCGCCGCCCAGGTGCACCTGGATCACCTCGCGATCGCGGTCGAACAGTTCTGCCATCAGGCCGATCTCGCGGTACAGGCGCGCGAGATAGGTGCCGGCGCGCGACTTGTCGCGGGTGATGATGCGGTTGCAGCCGCAGTAGAAGCAGGGGCTCAGGCAGAACGGCACGTGCACGTACAGCGACAGCCGGCGCGGAATCGGGTCGCCGTTGCTGGCCAGCGCCGCCTCGCGCAGTTCGGCCTCGCCGAAGCCGGGCGCGAACTGCGGCGCGGTCGGATACGAGGTGTAGCGCGGGCCGGGCCGGTCGTAGCGGCGCAGCAGGTTGGCGTCGAAAGTGGGGTTGGCGAGCATGGGGCCAAGGTAGGCGCAGGTGGGGGCGCGCGCCTTGACGCGGGTCAATCCGGGGCCCATGTGGAGCGGACACGGCCACTCCAGGGCGTCGCCGGAATGGTCTGTAGGTCGGGGGACGTAGCCCCGACCTACAGCCAGCGCACCTTTTTCAGGTAGCGGTACAGGCCGAAGCAGCCCAATGCCAGGGCGCCGATCAGGATGGGGTAGCTGTAGCGCCCGGCCAGTTCGGGCATGTGCCTGAAGTTCATGCCGTACCAGCTGGTGACCAGGGTGGGTGCGGCCAGCAGGGCGGCCCAGCCGGCCAGGCGCTTGACCACTTCGCCCTGCGACAGGGTGACCAGTGCCTGGTTCACGCCCAGCGCGGTGCTGAGCATGTCGCGCAGCGCGTCGACGGTCTCGTTGCTGCGCACCGAGTGGTCCAGCACGTCGCGGAAGTACAGCCGCACCTCGGGCACGAGCAATGTGCTGGGCGAGCGCACCAGCTGCGACAGCACGTCCTGCAGCGGCGTCACCGCCAGCCGCATGTAGGTGAGCTCGCGCTTGAGGTCGTACAGGCGCACCACGGTGCCGCGATGGAAATCCTCGGTAAAGATGTCCTTCTCCAGCACCAGCAGCGTCTGCTTGAATTCGTCGACGATTGGCAGGTAGTTGTCGACCACCGCGTCGAGCACTGCATACAGCGCGTACGACGGGCCGAGTTCCAGCAGTTCCGGCTCGCGTTCGACCCGCGCCCGCACCGGTGCATATGACAGCGAAGCGCCGTGGCGCACGGTCACCAGGTAGCGCGGGCCGAGGAAGGCATGGGTCTCGCCGTAGCGGATGCGTTCGTCCACCACCTGTGCGGTGTTGACCACGATGAACAGGCAGTCGCCGTAGGCCTCGAGCTTCGGCCGCTGGTGCGCGTTGCGTGCGTCCTCGATCGCCAGGTCGTGCAGGTCGAACTCTTCCTGCAGCTTGTCGAGCACGCTGTCTTCCGGCTCGTAGACGCCGACCCAGACGAAGCTGCCGTCGTCGTCGGCCAGCACGTCGCTGATCTCGTCGAGCGAGATGTCGCGCAGCTTGCCGCTGGTGTTGTAGACGGCCGCGTTGACCACGCAGGCGGGAACGTCGGGGCGCGAGGCCGCGTTGCTGGCAGGGGCGGTGGGTTTCATCCGGGCATCCTGCCCCCGGGGCGCCGGGCCGACAAGTCAGCGCCGGCGCAGGTCGGGGCTACGTCCCCGACGCGCCGGATTCGCGCTGGAGAAATGGCTCTATCCGGCCCAACGCCAGCCACAACCCGGCATGCACCGGCAGCAGCAGCGCGATCCAGGGCGCGTTGCGCTGCGGAACCACCGGCAGCCACAGCAGGAACAGCGCGACGACGGTGCAGGCCGCGACCACCACCAGCCAGCGCCCGAACCACGGCCCCGCCGCGCGTCCCCGCACGATGCGCCAGCCGCCCGGGAGCAGCAGCAGGCACAGCGGATTGAACAGCAGCAGGTTGTGGTTGGCCCAGGCGAAGCGGTGCGCGGTGAAGATCCACAGGAACAGCATCAATGCGCCGAGCACGACGCACAGGCTCCAAAACGGCAACGCGCACGCGGCGACGGCACGCGGCGCGCGACGCGCGGCCAGCACGGTAACCGCAGCAATCGCGAGGCCGGCCAGCGCCCACGGCCACCACGGCCGCGGTGCTTCGGCGGGTTCGGGGGCGATGTGGTGCGGCAGGATCCGTTCCTCGGCCAGCACCAGTGGCTGGCCGTTGCTGCCGTCGGCCTCGCGCAGCGCATCGGCCAGGCGCATCGGCACGAAGGATTCCTGCCACACCGACAGCGGCTGGTCCGCGGCCGGCCCGAGGCCGATGTCGAAACCCAGCCACATCCACAATGCCGGCGAGGCCAGGCGCACCGACTCGCTGCGATAGGTGCTGCCATGCGAACGGCCTTCGATCTGGCGCCTGAGCGATCCGCCCAGGGCCCGGTCGACGGCGTCGCGCACGCGGGAGGCGCAGTTGTCGGTGAAATAGTCGTAGCCGTAGCGCGCGTTCTCGGGCTTTGCGTTCTCGGCCAGCGCTGCGGCCAGGCGATTGGCTTCGCCCTCGTTGAGGTTCAGCCACTGGATCGAGACGCCGCGGCCGACGTCGCGGTAGTAGGCCATGTCGTCGGCAAACGGCAGCGCCTGCAGCCGGTAGCGCATGCGGCCGTAGACGAAGTTCGAGATGAAGTCCGATTCGTCGGGATCGAAGAAACCGAAGTTGTACGAAGTGGCCGCGCCCGTCGCCGGATCGACGACCACGATCGCGTCGTGGCCAAAGCGCTCGAAGAACACCGTGCCCGGCTGCATCGTCGCCACGCCGATGCGCGGCGCGGGGGCAGCCAATGCGACGCCGCAGGCCAGCATCCACAGCATCAGCGCGAGCAACAGGCGGCAACCGTTGCCTGCCGCCGCGGGAATGCGGGACGCGGGAAAGCGGCCCACCGGCTTCAACCGTCGCTGGTCAGCCGTCATTGCCGTGGATGCTCACCAGCAGCGCGTGCAGGCGTCGCGAGTCCGCCCGCGCAACCCGGAAGCCGAAGCGGTCCAGGACCAGTTCCTCGCCGGCCTCGGGCAGGTGGCCGATCGCCGCGGTGATCAGGCCGCCGATGGTGTCGTACTCGTCGTCGTCGAAGTCGGCGCCGAAGCGTTCGTTGAAATCGGAAATCGGCGTCAGCGCATCGACCACGTACTGGCCGTCGGCCTGGGCGGCGATCAGCGCGCCGGGGTCCTCGGCGTCGTCGTGCTCGTCGTCGATCTCGCCGACGATCTGCTCGAGCACGTCCTCGATCGTGAGCAGCCCGGCAACGCCGCCGTATTCGTCGATGACGATCGCCATGTGGTTGCGCGACTGGCGGAACTCGCGCAGCAGCACGTCCAGGCGCTTGGACTCGGGGATCAGCACCGCCGGCCGCAGCAGTTCGTGGATGGTGCCCGGGCCGTTGTCGGCGACCACGCCGCGCAGCAGGTCCTTGGCCAGCAGCACGCCGAGGATTTCGTCCTTGTCGTCGCCGTGCACAGGGAAGCGCGAATGCCCCGACTCGACGACGTGCTTCATCAGGTCGATGAACTTCTCGTCGGCCGACAGCATCACCATCTGCGAGCGCGGGATCATCACGTCGCCCACGCTGAGTTCGGACACGGTCAGCGCGCCCTCCATCATCTTCAGCGTGTCCGCGGCGATCAGGCCGTCGGCCTGCACGTCGCGCAGGAGTTCGATCAGGTCATCGCGGGTGGAAGGTTCGCCGGACAGCATCGAGCCGATGCGGTCCAGCCAAGAACGCCGTTTTTCCGGGATCTCGGTGGCGTGGGGGGTACTACTGTCGTCCTCTGGCATTGCAGTCTTGTCAGCGCCCGGATGGGCCACGGGGGGAGTCTAGCGCGGCCCGGCGGCGGGCTGGTGAAACGGAGCGGGCCGAGCCGGCGAGCCGGGCGGCTGGCGCCGATCAGTCAGCCGGCTGCAGGCGCGCGCGCAACCAGGCTGCGAGCGCGGCTTCGTCGAGTTCGCCGGCGGCGAGGGCAAGCCAGACCGGCACGCACTCGATGTCCGTCGCGTCCAGCCGGAATCCATGCAGGTCGATGAAGGTTTCTGCGGCGACCAGAGAAGTGCGCTTGTTGCCATCGATGAACGGATGCAGGTGGGCGATGCCATATGCGTATGCCGCAGCCAACGCCGCGAGATCCGGAGAAGGGTCGCCATAGCTGGCAGCCTGCATCGGTTTGGCGAGCGCGGTCTGCAGCAAGGCCCTATCGCGGATGCCGACGCCCCCGCCGTGCTCGCTCAACTGGTCTTCGTGCATGGCGAGCACGACGGCTTCGCCGAGCCAGGTCCATTGGCCCACTTGGCGTTACCTCACCTGGCCAGTTCGCGCAGGGCAGCGCGGCGACGTTTCATGACCCGGCGCGCGGCTTCCATCTGCCGCTCGAACTCGGCGTCATAGGGCGTCAGCCGATACCCGTCGGGCGATTCGGTCAGGTACACCGCATCGCCTTCGCCCAGCCGCAGCCGGGCGAGCACGTCCTTGGGCAGGACGACGCCGACGGAATTGCCGATGCGGGTGAGCTTGAGGGAGGTCATGGCTGGCTCCGGGTGTTATTACGAACGTAATTACGCGCTTGATCGGGTCACATGTCAATTGCCGCGACCGCCCGCTTCAGGCGTCCAGATCGTCCCGGTATGGATCCGCGATGCCGAGGCCGGCGAGGATTTCGCGCTCCAGGGCCTCCATGCAGTCGGCCTCGCGCGCGTCCTCGTGGTTCCAGCCCAGCAGGTGCAGGGCGCCGTGCACGGTGAGATGCGCGTAGTGCGCGGCCAGCGGCTTCTTCTGCTCGCGCGCTTCGCGGGCGATCACCGGCGCGCACAGCACCAGGTCGCCGAGCAGCGGCATCTTCACGCCCTTGGGCAGCTTGACGCCCTCGGCCATGTCGGCCGGGAAGCTGAGCACGTTGGTGGCGTAGTCCTTGCCGCGGTAGTGGCGGTTGAGGGCGCGGCCTTCGCGTGCATCCACCAGACGGACGGCCAGATCGGCTTCGCGGATGCGCCCGGCCAGCGCCGCGGCCACCCACTTGCGGAAACTCACCGCCGCCGGCAGGCCGGCGCGGGGCAGGGCGTAACCGACGGAAACATCGAGGCGGACCGGGCCACGGGTCATGCGCGCAGTCTACGCCGGTCCGGTCGACGCATCCTGTGCGTCGCGGCGCTCGTAGGCGCCGACGATGCGCGCCACCAGCGGGTGCCGGACCACGTCGCGGGCCTCGAAGAAGGTAAAGCTCACGCCCTCCACTTCGTGCAGCACCTCGACCGCGTCGCGCAACCCGGACTTCACGTGCTTGGGCAGGTCGATCTGGGTCAGGTCGCCGGTCACCACCGCGGTGCTGCCGAACCCCAGTCGGGTCAGGAACATCTTCATCTGCTCGATCGTGGTGTTCTGCGCCTCGTCCAGGATCACGTAGGCGTCGTTGAGCGTGCGCCCGCGCATGTAGGCCAGCGGCGCGATCTCGATGACGTTCTTCTCCAGCAGCTTGAGCACCTTCTCCACGCCCAGCATCTCGTACAGCGCGTCGTACAGGGGCCGCAGGTACGGGTCGACCTTCTGCGACAGGTCGCCGGGCAGGAAGCCGAGCTTCTCGCCGGCCTCCACCGCCGGGCGCACCAGCACGAGCCGCTGCACCCGCGATTCGTTCAGGGCCTCGACCGCGCTGGCCACGGCGAGGAAGGTCTTGCCGGTGCCGGCGGGGCCGACGCCGAAGTTGATGTCGTGGGTGGCGATCGCGTGCAGGTATTTCTGCTGGTTCGGCCCGCGCCCGCGGATGGTGCCGCGGCGCACGCGGATCGCGACGTCCTGCGGAACATAGCCGTCGTCGTCGATGCGTGCATCGATGCCGGCGTCCACGCCGGCTGCGTTCATGCGCAGATTGATCGACTGGCCATCGAACGTCTCCTCCGCGGCCTCGGCGTACAGCGTGCGCAGCAGGCGTTCGGCCTGCGCGACCGGTGCCTCTTCCGGCCCGGTGACGCGGAAGACGTTGCCGCGATTGGCGATCTCCACCCCGAGCCGCAGTTCGATCTGGCGCAGGTGGCCGTCGAACGGGCCAGCCAGGTTGGCCAGGCGTTCGGCGTTGTCGGGTTCGAGGGTGAAGTCGCGCTGGTGGGGGTTGGGCATGCGGGCGCGCGGAAAGCGGCAGTCGACGGGGGAGGGCAAGGGTAGCGCCCCGCAGGCGGGCGTGGCCACGAGGCGGGGCAGCATCCAGGCCACTTGCAATTAATTAATCAAGAAATTAAATTCTGGCGCCATGCCAGTTGGAACGAAATCCAGGGCGCCCGTCGCCCCCGCGAAACGAGCAGCGAAGCCGGAAGCGGTCCCCGCTTCCGCAAGCAGGCCCAGGTCGCCACGCAAGGGCACCGGTGCGGCGGGCGCTCCGCCTGTACCGCCCGCCAAGCCCGCTCGTGCCGCGCAACCCGCCGCGAGGCGCGCACCGGGGCGGCCGGTGCGCAAGCAGGGGCATGGCGACGTCCGCGAGGCGCTGCTGGATGCCGCCATCGTCTGCTTCACCACCAAGGGCATCGCCGCGGCATCGCTGCGGGAAATCGCCACCCAGGCGCATGTCACCCCGGCGCTGCTGCACTACTACTACGGCGACAAGGCGCAGCTGGTCGAGGCGCTGGTGGAAGACCGGATGCTGCCGGCGTTCGGCGTCGTGCGCGATCGCGTGGCCGCGGCCGGCGACGACATCGCCGACACCGTGGCCGCCTTCGTCTGCGGCCTGACCGAGGCGATGAAGGCCCATCCCTGGTGGCCGCAGCTCTGGGTACGCGAAGTGCTGTGCGAGGGCGGGGCGTTGCGCGACCTGCTGCTGACGCGGATCGCGCCTGAGCTTGCGCGCACGATCGCGGGCCGTTTCGCCGCGGCGCAGGCGCGCGGCGAACTCAACGCCGACCTCGACCCGCGCCTGCTCATGACCTCGCTGGTCGGCCTGACCCTGCTGCCCGCGGCCGGCGCGCCGATCTGGCGCGCGCTGTTCGAAGCCGATGACCTCGGCCTCGACGACGTGCGCCGACATGCCATCGCGCTGCTGGATCGTGGCCTCGAACTGAAAGGCCCAGGAAAATGAAGACCGTGCGCGTCCACCGCAATCCCGGCTGCCGCCGCTGCGCGCGCTACGCGCGCATGCACCAGCGCCTGGACTGGCTGGGCCGGGTCGAGGACTCCGCGCAGTCGCCGTTCGAGCGGCCGATGCGGATGGGCGAGGTGGCGGTGCGCGACCTGCGCGACGGCTGCCTGCACGCGGGTGCCGACGGCATCGCCCTCCTGGCGCGGCAGGTCCCGGCGTACTGGCCGTTGCTGCCGCTGATGGTGATCCCCGCAGTGCGCCGCGCGATCGAACGTGATGTCGCCGGCAACTGCGGCGACACCTGCATGCTCTGACGCCCCGAGGTTCCCATGACGGCCATGCGCAACCGATTCGTCCCGCTGATGCTGATGCTGTGGCTTGCGCTGCTGCCGGGCTGCCGCGACGACGCGCCGCAGGCGCTGGGCACGCTGGAATTCGACCGCGTCACCCTGCCGGCACCGGTGGCCGAACGCATCGTTTCGATCGACGTGCGCGAAGGGCAGCAGGTCGAGGTCGGTACGAAGCTGTTGACGCTGGAGCGCACCCGCACCGGTGCGCAGGCCCAGGCGGCATTGGCCGAAGTGCAGCGGCAGCGCGAGGTGCTGGCCGAGCTGCAGGCCGGCCCGCGCAGCGAGGACATCGCCCAGGCGCGCGCCAACCTCAACGCTGCGCAGGCGCAGGCCCGCGACGCCAGCGCGTACTACGCACGCCTGCAGCCGCTGGGAAAGCGCCAGCTTGTC
Source organism: Luteimonas sp. 22616 (assembly GCF_052044325.1). Classification (NCBI taxonomy): domain Bacteria; kingdom Pseudomonadati; phylum Pseudomonadota; class Gammaproteobacteria; order Lysobacterales; family Lysobacteraceae; genus Luteimonas; species Luteimonas sp. 22616. Next base: position 1,922,566 of record NZ_JBQEMW010000001.1, on the reverse strand, counting down.
GCCGCGGCCGAGGTCGATCGCGCGCGAGCGGCAGCCGGCAATGCGCAAGCGCAGGTGCGTGCCGCGCAGGCCGCGCTGGACGAACTCGAGCACGGTACCCGCCGGGAGCAGGTCGCCCAGGGCGAGGCGGCATTGCAGGCCGCGCAGGCCCAGGCCGAAGCCGAACAGGCCACCCTGCAGAAGCTGGACCTGGTGGCGCCGCGCGCCGGCCGCATCGACAGCATTCCCTACAAGCTCGGTGACCAGGCGCCGGTCGGCGCGCCGCTGGTGGTGATGCTGGTCGGCGACGCGCCGTATGCGCGGGTGTACGTGCCCGAACCGATCCGCGCCGGCGTTGCCGTCGGCCAGCGCGCGCAGGTGTTCGTCGATGGCCGTGAAGCGGCGCTGGCGGGCGCGGTGCGCATGATCCGCAGCGAGCCCAGTTTCACCCCGTACTACGCGCTGACCGGCGAGGACGCCGCGCGACTGAGCTACCTGGCCGAGATCCAGCTGGACGCGGCGGCCGGCACGCTGCCGGCGGGTTTGCCCGTGAGGGTGGAATTCGAGGCTGGAGACGGGCAATGAGCGCCCGCCTGCCGGTTGCCCGAGACAACAAGCGTCGTCATTCCCGCAAAAGCGGGAACCCAGTGACTTTTCGTTGTCAGGCAACGAACGTATCCGGAGCCTTTCGCCGAAGTCACTGGGTGACCAGACGTTCGTCTGTTGAAAACCCCGCTTTTGCGGGAATGACCGCGGAAAGAGTCGCGGAAAGGGTTGCAGCGGAGCGCGACCACCTCATCCCATGAATGCCGTCCCGCGAGCCGCCGCCGACCTCGCCATACGCGCCCGTGGCCTGAGCAAGCGCTTCGGCGACCTGCTCGCGGTGGACCATGTCGACCTGTCGGTGCCGAAGGCCTGCGTGTACGGTTTCCTCGGCCCGAACGGCTCCGGCAAGTCCACCACCATCCGCATGCTCTGCGGCCTGTTGACGCCGACCGAGGGCGAGATCGAGGTGCTGGGCCTGCGCATCCCCGAGCAATCGGAACAGCTGCGCAGCCGCATCGGCTACATGACCCAGAAGTTTTCGCTGTTCGACGACCTGACGGTGCGCGAGAACCTCGAGTTCCTCGCCGCCGTGCAGGACGTGCCGAAGGCGAAGGCGCGCGCGCGCATCGACACGCTGGTCGAGCAGTACCATTTCGGTGGTCGCGAAAAACAGCTGGCGGGTACCCTGAGCGGCGGCCAGAAACAGCGCCTCGCGCTGGCCGGTGCGGTGATCCAGGAACCCGAACTGCTGTTCCTCGACGAACCCACCAGCGCGGTCGATCCCGAATCGCGCCGCGACTTCTGGGAAAAGCTCTTCGACCTTGCCGACGCCGGCACCACGCTGCTCGTGTCCACGCACTACATGGACGAGGCCGAACGCTGCCACCGCATCGCGATCCTCGACCACGGCGCGCTGGTAGCCGACGGCACGCCGGGCGAACTGACCGCCGCGCTCGAAGGGCGCACGGTGCTGGTCGACGCCGGCGAGCCGCGGCGGGCGCAGAAGGCGCTGGTCGACGTGCCCGGCGTGCTCAGCGTCGCGCAGATCGGCAACAGCCTGCGGGTGCTGACCGATCGCAACGGCGATGCGGCGGCGCGGATCCGCGACGTGCTCGGGAAGGCGGGCCTGCAGGCCGGCGTGTCGGCCTCGGAACCGAACCTCGAGGACGTGTTCGTCTCCGCCACTGGAGGCAAGTCGGACGAAGATCGGGAGAGGAAGGAGGCAGCCGCGTGAACCGTTCCTGCCGCCCGCACGCAGGGATGCTCGTGGCGCCGATGTCGCGCAGCCATGCGCGCGGCGGCGTCCTGTATGGGCGGCCAGCGCCATGAACCTGCGCCGCATGCTCGCGATCGTGGTCAAGGAACTGCGCCAGCTGCGCCGCGACCGCGTCACCCTGGCGATGATCCTCGGCATCCCGGTGATGCAGCTGGTGCTGTTCGGCTACGCGATCAACCTCAATCTGCGCGGCCTGGACACCGGCATTTCCGACCAGGCCAACACCGCCGCCTCGCGCGCACTGGTCATGGACATGGTGGCCACGGGCGTCATCACCCCAACCTTGAGCGCGACGTCGCCGCAGCAGTTGATGGAGGCGCTGCGACGCGGCGAGATCAGCGTTGGCGTGGTGATCCCGCCGGACTTCGAGCGCCGCCGCTTCGATGGCCGCGAAGCGGTGCAGGTGCTGGTGGACGGCAGCGACACGGTGGTGCAGAGCGCGGCGATCCAGCTCGCGCAGTTGCCGCTCGACACCCGGCCGACCAGCAACGCGAAGAGTGAACGCGGCGGCATCGGCCAGGTCAGCGTGGTCAGTTTCTACAACCCGGAGCGTCGCTCGGCGGTCAACATCGTGCCCGGCCTGATCGGCGTGATCCTGACCATGACGATGGTGCTGTTCACCGCGGTTGCGATCGTGCGCGAGCGCGAGCGTGGCAACATGGAACTGCTGATCGCCACGCCGCTCAGCCGCTCGGAACTGATGATCGGCAAGGTGCTGCCCTACATCGCGATCGGGCTGTTGCAGACCACGGTGGTGCTTGCGCTGGGGATGTGGCTGTTCGACGTGCCGGTGCGCGGCAGCGTGCTGGATGTCTATGTGGCCGCGTCGCTGCTGATCGTCGCCAACCTGACCCTCGGCCTGCTGATCAGCACCCGCGCGCAATCGCAGTTCCAGGCGATGCAGATGACCTTCTTCGTGTTCCTGCCGTCGATCCTGCTATCGGGCTTCATGTTCCCGTTCGCCGGCATGCCGCGCGTGGTGCAGTGGCTGGCCGAGGTGTTGCCGCTCACCCATTTCCTGCGCCTGATCCGCGGCGTGATGCTGCGCGGTGCCGGACTGATGGAGCTGTGGCCCGAAGTGGCAGCGCTGCTCGCGTTCACCACGGTGATGATGGCCGCGGCGATCCTGCGCTTCCGCAAGCGGCTGGATTGAGCCGGCCGTCTGCCGGAAGCCGGGCTATGGCTGCCGATTGCGACGCAGTTCGCGCAGCAACAAGACGACGCCGACCACGCCGGTAACGGTCGACCCGACCAGCCACATCCACGCGACGGGTGTCATCGACAGGTCTTCGCCTGCCAGCGCGTAGCGGCGGAACTCGACCACGCCCAGCAACGCGATCCCGCACAGCCAGATGCCCAGTGCGCAGCGACGCAGCAAGGAGGGCGGCGCAGGGGCCGCCGGCTGGTCGGCTTCGTCGGGCAATCGCCTGCTCATCGTGTCTTCCGCCTCGAAAGCCGGCTATCCAGCGCGCGGCTCAAGCCGCCACTTCGTCGCTGGCAAGCACGACGCGCCCCCGCAGCGAGTTGGTGCGCGCCTCGGTGATCACCACGTCGACGAACTGGCCGACCAGGCGCGGATGGCCGGCGAAGTTCACCGAGCGCATGTTCTCGGTCTTGCCGGTCAACTCGCTGGCGTCCTTTCTCGACGGCCCTTCGACCAGCACCGACTGCACGCTGCCGACCATCGCCTGCGAGATGCCGGCCGAGTGGGCGTTGATGTGCGCCTGCAGCCGCGACAGCCGCGCGTGCTTTTCCTCGCTGGACACGTGGTCCTCGAGATCCGCGGCCGGCGTGCCGGGGCGGCGCGAGTAGATGAAGGAGAACGACTGGTCGAAGCCGACGTCCTCGATCAGCTTCATGGTCTTCTCGAAGTCGGCATCGGTCTCGCCGGGGAAGCCGACGATGAAGTCGGACGAGATCGAGATGTCCGGCCGCACCGCGCGCAGCCTGCGGATCTTCTGCTTGAACTCCAGCGCGGTGTAGCCGCGCTTCATCGCCGCCAGGATGCGGTCGGAGCCCGACTGCACCGGCAGGTGCAGGTAGTTGGCCAGCTGGGGCACATCGCGGTAGGCCTCGATCAGCGAATCCGAGAACTCCAGCGGGTGCGAGGTGGTGAAGCGGATGCGGTCGATGCCGTCGATTTCGGCGATGGTGCGGATCAGCAGGCCGAGGTCGGCGAACTCGTCCGCCGCGCCACCTTCGGCCGAAGCCATCGGTCCGCGATACGCGTTGACGTTCTGGCCCAGCAGGTTGACCTCGCGCACGCCCTGCGCGGCGAGCTGCGCGACTTCCACCAGTACGTCCTCGAACGGCCGGCTCACCTCCTCGCCGCGGGTGTAGGGCACCACGCAGAACGAGCAGTACTTCGAGCAGCCTTCCATGATCGAGACGAAGGCGCTGGGGCCTTCGGCGCGCGGTTCGGGCAGGCGGTCGAACTTCTCGATCTCCGGGAAGCTGATGTCGACCTGCGGTGTGCCGGTCTCGCGGCGGGCGCGAATCAGTTCCGGCAGGCGGTGCAGGGTCTGCGGGCCGAACACCAGGTCCACGTAGGGTGCGCGCTTGACGATCGCTGCGCCCTCCTGCGACGCCACGCAGCCGCCGACGCCGATGATCACCGGCTTGCCGTCGGCCTTGAGCGACTTCCAGCGGCCGAGCTGGCTGAACACCTTCTCCTGCGCCTTTTCGCGGATCGAGCAGGTGTTGACCAGGACCACGTCGGCCTCGGTCACGTCGTCGGTGAGTTCCAGGCCGTCGGCGGCGGCCAGCACGTCGGCCATGCGCGCCGAGTCGTACTCGTTCATCTGGCAGCCGTGGGTCTGGATGTAGAGCTTCCCGGCCGGCAAACCTGCCGCGGGCTTGCCGCGGACGGGGCTGGTGGAAGTCGGGACAGGGAGGGCGTCGGCCGGGAGCTGGTGTTCGGTCATGGCGGGTCCGGAGGGCGGTGGTTAATCCGCGCCGGATGGCTGGCTTCAGGGCCAATTAGTGTAATCGGTCACGTCCTGCCACGGCACCGGCCCGCGTTTGCCAATCAAGGACTTGGCAAGAAGGAACGTACAGGTGACACTCCGCGCGATGAAGGGGGTGAGGGGACTACTGACGATAGCCTGCCTGCTGCTGGCCGCCCCGGCCGTGGCTGGCACGCTCTATCGCTGCGACAGCCCCGACGGCGCCCGCAGCTACGTCAGCAAGCGGGTCGCGGGCGCCAAGTGCGTCGCGATCGCCCACTCCAGCGCGGCACCGCAGCGCCGGTCGACGCCATCCGCCGCGACGGCCAGCGTGAATGCCAATGCGCCGGCCACTTTCATGGGGTCTGGTTCTGATTCCGGCTCCGGCTCCGGCTCCAGCCCTGATTCTGGTTCGGCGACGCCGGCGACACCCGTGGTGGCCTCTGTCGCGCCCGCGCGCAAGCCGACGCGGCTGGTGCAGGGGCAGGTCTATTCCTACATCAAGGACGGCGTGCGCCACTACGCCAGCAAGCCGCCCAAGGGCGTGGCCGGCGCCACTGCGCTGCGCACGATCCGCTACAGCTTCCTCGAAACCTGTTTCGCTTGTGCCAGCGCCCCGGGCGTGAACTTCGGCACGCTGCGCCTCAACACTTCCGCCTATTCTTCGGAAATCAGCAGGGCGGCGAAGCAGTACGGCGTGGACGAGGCCGTGGTGCGCGCGATCATCCACGCCGAATCGGCCTTCAACCCCAATGCGCTGTCGCGCGTCGGTGCCCAGGGCCTGATGCAGCTGATGCCGGCCACCGCGCGCCGTTTCGGGGTCGGCAACCCGTTCGACGCGGGCCAGAACATCCAGGGCGGGGTGCAATACCTGGCCTGGCTGCTGAAGCGCTTCAACGGCGACCTGACCCTGGCCGCGGCCGGCTACAACGCCGGCGAAGGGGCCGTCGACAAGTACAAGGGCGTGCCGCCCTACAGCGAAACCCAGCGCTACGTGCAGCGCGTGGGCGTCCTGGCTGCGCGTTACCGCAGCTCGCTGGCGGCCGCAAACTAACTCTGGCGCGGCGATTTTCCGGGGTTTTGGCAGGGGCCCGGCGGCCCGCCGATGGAATCTCCCGCTTTTGAGCATTGTCGGGCGATTCAGCGTTCCGTTACACTTTGTCGTCTTTTGCGGCCGATCCCCTCGGGACGGTCGTGGCAGCCAATGACTAGCGACCGAAAGATTTGCGGAGTGCCGGATGGCCAATGAACGAGTGCTTGATCCTGTCGAAGGCGGAGGAACGGTCGATCTCGGCCGCCGCCGCTTCCTGACCGCCACCACGGCCGTGGTCGGTGCGGTCGGCGCGGGATTCGCCGCGGTGCCCTTCATCAAGTCGTGGAACCCCAGCGCCCGCGCCAAGCTGGCCGGCGCGCCGGTGACCGTCGACATCAGCGCGCTTGCCGAAGGGCAACGCCTGGTCGACGAATGGCGCGGCCAGCCGATCTGGATCGTCAAGCGCACCAAGCAGATGCTCGACATCCTGCCGACGCTCGACCCGCGGCTGGCCGACCCCGAGTCGACCACCGACCAGCAGCCCGATTACGCCCGAAACGAACTGCGCTCGATCAAGCCGGAGATTTCCGTGCTGGTCGGCCTGTGCACCCACCTGGGCTGCGCGCCGGAGATGGTCGCCGAGATCAAGCCCGAGCCGTTCGACCCGGAGTGGAAGGGTGGCTACTTCTGCCCCTGCCACAAGTCGCGCTTCGACATGGCCGGCCGCGTCTTCCAGGGCGTGCCCGCACCGATCAACCTGCTGGTGCCGCCGCACCACTACGAGAACGACGCCACCCTCGTCATCGGTGTCGATCCGACGAACGGCAAGGGAGCTGCGTAAGCCATGTCGAACGTGATCTCGCGAACCGCCAACAACCTGTGGGACTGGGTCAACCAGCGCGCGCCCGGCATGATGCCGGTCTACCGCAAGCACATGACCGAGTACTACGCGCCGAAGAACTTCAACTTCTGGTACTACATGGGCTCGCTGGCCCTGCTGGTGCTGGTCAACCAGATCCTGACCGGCATCTTCCTGACGATGCACTTCAAGCCGTCCGCGGCCGAAGCGTTCTCGTCGGTCGAGTACATCATGCGCGACGTGGAGTGGGGCTGGCTGATCCGCTACATGCACAGCACCGGCGCCTCGCTGTTCTTCATCGTCGTCTACCTGCACATGTTCCGCGGCCTGATGTACGGCTCGTACCAGAAGCCGCGCGAACTGGTGTGGATCCTGGGCATGCTGATCTACCTGGTGCTGATGGCCGAGGCCTTCATGGGCTACGTGCTGCCGTGGGGCCAGATGTCGTTCTGGGGCGCCAAGGTGATCATCTCGCTGTTCGGCGCGATCCCGGTGATCGGCAACGGCCTGACCGAGTGGATCATGGGCGACTACCTGCCCGCCGACGCCACCCTCAACCGCTTCTTCGCTCTGCACGTGATCGCGCTGCCGCTGGTATTGCTGCTGCTGGTAGTGCTGCACCTGGGCGCGCTGCATGAAGTGGGTTCCAACAACCCCGACGGCGTCGACATCAAGCATGGCCCGAAGGGCAACCGCTGGGATGCGAACAAGCCGGCCGACGGCATCCCGTTCCACCCGTACTACACGGTCAAGGACCTGGTCGGCGTCGGCTTCTTCCTGATGCTGGCCGCCTTCATCATCTTCTTCGCCCCGACTTTCGGCGGCTGGTTCCTCGAGCACGACAACTTCACCGAGGCCAACCGCCTGGTGACGCCGGAGCACATCAAGCCGGTGTGGTACTTCACCCCGTACTACGCGATGTTGCGCGTGGTGCCGTCGTTCTTCGCGATCAAGCTGTGGGGCGTGCTGGTGATGTTCGGCGCGATCGTGGTGCTGTTCCTGGTGCCATGGCTGGACAAGAGCCCGGTCAAGTCGTACCGCTACCGTGGCAAGCTGTCGTGGGCGATGCTGGCGATGTTCACGGTGTGCTTCCTGTGGCTGGGCAAGATCGGCGCCGGCCCGGGCACCGACCCGGTGGAGACCATCATCGGCCGCGTGCTGACCTTCCTCTACTTCGTGTTCTTCATCACGATGCCGCTGTGGACCAAGTTCGACAAGACCAAGCCGGTGCCGGAACGGGTGACGATGCATGACTAAGATCTTCAAGATGCCTGGCCTGGCCACGCGTGCGGCCCTGTTTGCCGGCGGACTGCTTCTTTCGCTGTCGGCGGTTGCCGCCGGCGGCGGCAACCTGCGGCAATCGGGCACCGATATCGGCGACATCGCCTCGCTGCAACGCGGCGCCAAGCTGTACATGAACTACTGCTCCGGCTGCCATTCGCTCAAGTACCTGCGCTACTCGCGCATGGCCGAGGACCTTGGCCTGAGCGAGGAAGAGGTGATGGACAACCTCAACTTCACCGGCGCCAAGTTCGGCGAGCAGATCCAGGTCGCCATGACCGCGGAGCACGGCACGCAGTGGTTCGGCAAGATGCCGCCGGACCTGAGCGTGATCTCGCGCGTCCGCACCAGCGACTGGATCTTCACCTACCTCACGTCCTTCTATCAGGACGAGTCGCGCCCGCTGGGCTGGAACAACACGCTGTTCGCCAACGCCTCGATGCCCAATCCGTTGTGGGAAATGCAGGGGCTGCAGCGTCCGGTCTACGGCAAGAAGGACCCGGGCACGGGCGAAGCGCCCGTGGAGCGCCTCGAGATCGCGCAACCGGGCACCCAGAACAAGGTCGAGTTCGACCAGACCGTCCGTGATATCACCACTTTCCTGGAGTACGCCGGTGAACCGGCCGCGCTCAAGCGCCAGAGCCTTGGCGTCTGGGTGATCCTGTTCCTGGCGTTCTTCACGTTCCTCGCCTTCCTCCTGAAGAAGGAATACTGGCGCGACGTGAAGTAATTCCACGCAGGCGACCGCGGGACCGCACGCACGTGCGATCCCCGGCGTGGCCCGGTTTCGCGCCGGCCATGCCTGCGCAGGAGGAATGGCTCGGGGGAACCGGGCGACCGTCCGCGATGCGCGGGCGGCGTCGATGCGACCGGCGGATTCCGGTCGTTGGAGAAGCCCATGATGGCTGCGAGTCCGCGTATGCGAAATGCACTGACCCTGTTTTCCTCCGTCGACGACGTCCTGTGCCATCGCGTCCGCCTGGTGTTGGCGGCCAAGGGCGTGACATACGACCTGATCGCGGTCGACCCGCAGAATCCGCCCGAGGACCTGATCGACCTCAACCCGTACCACTCGGTGCCGACGCTGGTCGAGCGCGACCTGGTGCTGTACGCGGCCAGCGTGGTCAGCGAATACCTCGACGAGCGCTATCCGCACCCGCCGCTGATGCCGGTCGACCCGCTGTCCAGGGCCCGGCTGCGTCTGGCGATGCTGCGCATCGAACACGACTGGGTGCCGCAGGTGCAGGCGATCCAGTTCGGCACCAAGCAGCAGGCCGATGCCGCCCGCAAGCGGCTCAAGGAACTGCTGACCGCCTCGGTGCCACTGTTCAAGGCCAGCAAGTTCTTCCTCAACCCCGAGATGAGCCTGGCCGATTGCGCCATGGCGCCGATCGTGTGGCGCCTCGATGCGCTCGAGGTGTCGCTGCCGAAGGACGGCAAGGCGATCGAGGACTACGGCAACCGCATCTTCCGCAATCCCGGCTTCGTGCGCAGCCTGACCACGCAGGAAAAGAACCTGCGCGAAATGCCGGTCTAGGCCTGGTGCCGGCCGGCGTGTGGCGGTTCAGCGTTTCCGGCCGGCGCCGCGGGCTGGCCTGCATTCGTTGCGCGCACGCACGGCCATTCCTTCGCATGGCTTGCTTTAAACTGCAGCGATGAGCGACGCGCCGCATGCCATGACCAGCCATCGCCCGTATCTGCTGCGGGCGCTTTACGAATGGATCGCCGACAACGGCATGACCCCGCACGTGCTGGTCGATGCCACGCACGGCGGCGTCCGCGTGCCGCCGCACACGGTCAAGGACGGTCGCGTGGTGCTCAACATCGCCGACCGCGCGGTGGCCAAGCTGGAGATGGACAACGACAGCATCCGGTTCACGGCGCGCTTCGGCGGGGTCAGCCAGCCGGTGGTCGTGCCGATCGCGGCGGTGCTGGCGATCTACGCCCGCGAAACCGGGCAGGGCATGGCGCTGCCGGACGACATCGGCGCCAGCGGCGAGCCCGCGGGTACCGACGCGGAAGCGGGGGCGGATGCTTCTTCACCGGATGAAGGGCCGGACGACGATCCCACGCCGCCTCGCCGCGGCGGGCACCTGCGCGTGGTCAAGTAGCCGTCCCGACTGCCGTGCAGTCACGGAAGCGCTGGGGTCGATCAAATTCCTCCAGCCGGATCGCCCGAAGCCACGAAGCATGTGCCGACAGCTTCCTGCAGGCGAGACAGGAGGCGGTCGCGCATCAATGCAATTGCACCACGCTCGCTGCCTGCGCCGGCCCGCTGAAGTAGACCAGTTCGTCGCCGCGCAGCACCAGCCGGCCGACGTTGCGGTCGTCGCCGCCCTCCGAGTATTCGAAGCGGAAGGCGCGCTCGAAGCCCAGCCGCCCGTCCGCGCCGCGATGCAGGCGCACGCCGGTCGCGTGCACGGTCTGGTCGAGCAACTGCACGTTGGCGGCGCGGCAGGCATTGCGGCCGACGACTTCGGCGCGCTCCGCGGCCGCGCGCGCCGAACTCCACAGGGCCGCGGCGATGGCGCCGACGATCATCAGGATCACGAGACTGGGCATGGCACCAATGGTGGCGGGCCGGCGCTAGGTTCGCAATGCGTCCGGGTAGGTCGAGGCCGGCCAGGCAATCGCGCTTGCGACCGATCCAGCCCTTCTCCCGCAGGCGGGAGCAGGGCCTTGTGCCCACGGTGGAGGCGCCGCAGGCGTAGGCTGCCCTATTCCTTAAGTCTTGCCTTCGAGTCGTCCGGCGGCGGTCCCAGCTTCATCGACAGGTCGATCGCGTGCACGTGCTTGGTCAGCGCACCGATCGAGATGCAATCGACGCCGTCCTCGGCGATCGCGCGCAGGCCGGGCAGGTCGACGCCGCCGGAGACTTCCAGCGGGATCCTGCCAGCGGCGATGCGCACTGCCTCGCGCCGGGTTTCCGCGTCGAAGTCGTCGATCAGGATCCGCTCGCAGCCCTCGGCCAGCGCCTCTTGGAGTTGGGCCAGCGTTTCGACCTCCACGATCAGCGGCAGCGCCGGCTGCTGCGTGCGCGCGGCGCGGATCGCCGCGGTGAGCGAGCCGGCGGCGCGGACGTGGTTTTCCTTCAGCATCACCGCGTCGAACAGACCCATGCGGTGGTTGACGCCGCCCCCGATGCGCACCGCGTACTTCTGCGCCACGCGCATGCCGGGAATGGTCTTGCGGGTATCGAGGATCTGCGGATCGGGTGCGGGCGCGCGGGCGCCGCGCACCGCGTCGACATGCGCCGCGGTGATGGTGGCGGTGCCGCTGAGCGTCTGCATGAAATTCAGCGCCGTGCGTTCGGCGCTGACCAGCGCGCGTGCGCTTCCGGCCAGGGTGGCCAGCACGGTGCCCGCTTCGACGCGGTCGCCTTCGGCCACCCGCCAGTCGATGTCCACGCCGGGGTCCAGCGCGCGGTGGCAGGCGTCGAACCAGGGGCGCCCGCAGACCACCGCCGGCTCCTTGCACAGCAGGTAGGCGATGTCGTCGTGGTCGGGCAGCAGCATCGCGGTCACGTCGCCGCTGCCGATGTCCTCGGCCAGCGCGCGCGCGACGTCGGATTCGACCACGTCCTGCGGCGGGGCCCGGTCCACCGCGTTCATGCCTGCGGGAAGCCCGGGACCTGCGCGGTGGCCAGGCCTTCCTCGACCAGCAGCACCGGGATGCCGTCGTCGATGCGGTAGACGGTCTTGCGGTCGCGCGTGACCAGTGCCTCGCGCAGCGGTTCGGATTGCGGCGTGTCATCGCCGCGCTTGACGGTGCCTGCGGCGATGGCGCCGTTCAACGCATCAAGGCCGGCCTTTTCGAGCAGGGCCAGCGGCTGGCGGCTGGCGGGACAGACGAGGAGATCGAGCAGCTTGCGATCCATGGCGGTACCGTGGGGATGGGATTCGCGGGACTTGCCCGGCAGGCCCTAGAATACGTCTTTGTCACCGGGGGCGGCCATGTCAGCCAATCCGAAGCAAGCGCTGGTCGGCATCGTGATGGGTTCGCGTTCCGACTGGGAGACGATGCAGCACGCCGCTTCGAGGCTGGAAGCGCTCGGCGTGCCGCACGAGATCCGCGTGGTGTCCGCGCACCGTACGCCGGACGTGCTGTTCGACTACGCCGCCACGGCGCAGTCGCGCGGCCTGCGCGCGATCATCGCCGGTGCCGGCGGCGCCGCGCACCTGCCGGGCATGCTGGCGGCGAAGACCGTGGTGCCGGTGCTGGGCGTGCCGGTGCAGTCGAAGGCGCTCAACGGCATGGACTCGTTGCTGTCGATCGTGCAGATGCCCGCGGGCATTCCGGTGGCGACGTTCGCGATCGGCAACGCCGGCGCTGCGAATGCGGCGCTGTTCGCCGCCGCGATGCTCGCGGCCGACCATGCCGACGTCGCGGACGCGCTCGCCGCGTTCCGCCAGCGCCAGAGCGACGAGGTTGCCGGCAATGACGACCCGCGCGTCCCGATTCAGGGCTGACATGACCACCGTCGGAATACTTGGCGGCGGCCAGCTCGCCCGCATGCTTGCCCTGTCGGGCGCGCCGCTGGGCTTGCGCTTCCTGGTCATGGACACCGAACCCGACGCCTGCGCCGGGCAGTTCGCGCCGCTGCTGGTCGGCGACTACCGCGACCAGGGCGCATTGGCCGAGTTCGCCTCGAAGATCGACGTGGCCACGTTCGATTTCGAGAACGTGCCGGCCGAGTCCGCGCAGTGGCTTAGCGAACGCGTGCCGGTGTTCCCGAATCCGCGCGCACTGGCGGTGATCCAGGACCGGCTGGCGGAGAAGACGCTGTTCCGCGAGGTCGGCGTGCCGGTGCCGGAGTTCGCCGATGTCGGCTCGCGCGAAGACCTCGATGCGGCGATCGCGAAGATCGGCATGCCGTGCATCCTCAAGACCCGGCGGCTGGGCTACGACGGCAAGGGGCAGTTCCGGATCAAGCCGGGAAGCGGGGAAACGGATGCAAGGGCCGCGGCGGATGCGGCGTGGGATGCGCTCGGCGCGCAGGCGCAGACGGTGGGGCTGATCCTCGAGGCCTTCGTGCCGTTCGAGCGCGAGCTCAGCGTGGTGGCCGTGCGCGGCCGCGACGGCGAGTTCCGCACCTGGCCGCTGACCGAAAACTGGCATGTCGACGGCGTGCTCTCGGCCAGCCTTGCGCCGGCCCGCGCCGACGATGCGCTGGTCGCAACCGCGTTCGATCATGCCCGGCGGCTTGCCGAGGAACTGGATTACGTCGGCGTGTTCGCGCTGGAGCTGTTCTGCCGCGACGGCGCGCTGCTGGCCAACGAGCTCGCGCCGCGCGTGCACAACTCCGGCCACTGGAGTTTCGAGGGCGCCGAGACCTCGCAGTTCCAGAACCACCTGCGCGCCGTGCTCGGTCGCCCGCTGGGCGCGACGACGATGCGCGGGCACGCCTGCATGCTCAACTGGATCGGCGAGTTGCCCGATGCCGACGCCGTGCTGCGCGTGGCCGGCGCGCACTGGCACGACTACGGCAAGTCGCCGCGACCCGGGCGCAAGGTCGGCCATGCCACCGTGCGCGCCGATTCGCCCACCGGGCTGGCGCAGGCGCTGCGGCGGGTGGGCGAGGCGCTGGGCCGCGAGGCGCAGGTGGCGCCGGTCGTCGAAGCACTGGCGGGCGCGGTTTCCTGAGCGATACCCTCGATTTCCCACTGCGTCGGAGACGATCATGCTCGACTGGAACCAGTATCGCGAGGAACTCAAGGGGTGCATCAGCTGTCGCCGGACACGGTCCGGGGTTACGCGACGCTCAGCAACGCCGGCGAGCGCACCGGGCATCTCGATGCCAAGACGCGCGAGCTGATCGCGCTCGCGGTGGCGGTGACCACGCGCTGCGATGGCTGCATCACCGTGCACGTCGACGCGGCGTTGCGAAACGGTGCCACCCGCGACGAGATCGCCGAGGCGCTGGGTGTCGCAGTCGCACTCAACGCCGGCGCCGCTTTGGTGTATTCGGCGCGGGTCATGGACGCGGTGGCCGCGCACGAATAGCGGGCCGTCGGCATTCGGCGAGGAGTCGCACGGGCCGGCGGCGCGGGCGGCGCGTCGCGCTATTTCAGGTTCGCAGCCACGAAGTCCCAGTTGACGACATTCCAGAACGCCTCGAGGTACTTTGCCCGCGCGTTGCGGTAGTCGATGTAATACGCGTGCTCCCACACGTCGCAGGTGAGCAGCGGGGTGTCGCTGCCGGTCAGCGGCGTGGCCGCGTTCGCGGTCGCCGCCAGCGCAAGGCCACCGTCGGCGCGCTGCACCAGCCAGACCCAGCCCGAACCGAAGGTCCTCAGGGCCAGTGCGTCGAACTGCTTGCGGAACGCCTCGAAGCCGCCGAACGCCCGGTCGACCGCCTCGGCCAGCGCCCCGGACGGCGCGCCCCCGCCACCGCCCGCCGACGGCCGCAGGCATTGCCAGTAGAAGGCGTGGTTCCAGGCCTGGGCGGCGTTGTTGAACATCTCGCCCTGGGCCTTGCGGACGATCTCCTCCAGCGTGGCCTCGGCGAACCCGGTGCCGGCAACCAGGGCGTTGAGCCGCTCCACGTAGGCGCGCTGGTGCTTGCCGTGGTGGAAGTCGACGGTTTCCGCGGAAATATGCGGTTCCAGCGCGCTGTGCTCGTAGGGCAGGGGGGGCAGTTCGATGGCCATGGAGTCCTGGGGCGGTCGGGAAGGCGCGGCCCGGGTGCCGGCGCCGTGCGTGGGCTTACAATACGGCCTTCCGAAACCCCACGCACGGCCGCGGCATTGTCCGTCGCGGCGCCGTGCCATGCAGGAGAGTGCAATGCCCGTTCTCGAGCGGATCAAGGCCGAAGTCGAAGGCCATCCCATCGTCCTTTTCATGAAGGGCACGCCACAGTTCCCGATGTGCGGTTTTTCCAGCCGCACCGTGCAGGCGCTCAAGGCCGCCGGCGTCGGCGAGCTGCACAGCGTCAACGTGCTGGAGGAGCCGGAGATCCGCGCCAACCTGCCGCGTTACTCCAACTGGCCGACCTTCCCGCAGCTGTTCATCCACGGTGAACTGATCGGCGGCTGCGACATCACCATGGAACTGTACGAATCCGGCGAACTGGCACGCATGATCGCGGAAGTGCAGAAGGCGTGAGTGTGGCGGCGACGGAGTCGGGCGTGCAGCCCGGCGCCCTGCGCGACCGGGTAATCCTGGTCAGCGGCGCGCATGGCGGGCTCGGGCGCGCGGCGTCGATCGCCTGCGCGCGCGCGGGCGCGACCGTGGTCCTGCTCGGCCGCAAGGTGCCGAAGTTGAATCGCGTCTACGACGCCATCGCCAAGTCCGGCGAAGCGCTGCCGGAACCGGTGAACTACCCGTTCGACCTCGAAGGCGCATCGCCCGACGACCACGCCGAACTTGCAAGCCGCATCAGCGACAGCTTCGGGCGCCTGGACGGCATGCTGCACTGCGCGGCCGACTTCAAGGGTCTGACTTCGCTCGAACGCAGCGACCCCGCGACATTCGCGCGCGCCGTCCACGTCAACCTCACCGCCCGCGCGTGGCTCACCCAGGCCTGCCTGCCGCTGCTGCGCAAGGCGCAGGACAGCGCAGTGGTGTTCGTGGTCGACGATCCGCAGCGTGTCGGTGGCGCCTACTGGGGCGGCTATGGCCTGGCCCAGCACGCCAGCGTGGCACTGGTCGGCATGCTGCATGCGGAGTTGGCCAACTCGCCGGTGCGCGTGAGCGGGCTGCAGCCGGGCCCGATGCGCACCGGCCTGCGCGCGCAGGCCTATGTCGAGGAAGATGATCGCGAAGCCGTCGAGCCCGCGCGCTACGCGGACGACTGCGTGACGCTGCTGTCGGCGGCGGGCGCCGCCCACCGCGGGCAGGTGTGGAATCCGCTGGCGTGAGCGGGATCTGGGCGCTCGATGCCATGTCGAACTCTCGTCGTCATTCCCGCGCAGACGGGAACTCAGCGACTTTGGGTTTGCTTGAGAGCGTCGATCCCGAGGATGCAAAATCACTGGGTTCCCGCTTGCGCGGGAATGACGATTTGAAGTTGCGGCCACGCCCATGACCATCGTCTCCGCCGCCCTGCTGCTGTTCCTCATCCTCGACCCGCTCGGCAACGTGCCGGTGGTGCTGAGCCTGCTGCGCCCGCTGACACCAAAGCGTCAACGCATCGTCATGATCCGCGAGTTGCTGATCGCGCTGGTGGTACTGCTGGCATTCCTGTGGTTCGGCAAATACGCCCTGGAACTGATGCACCTGCGCCAGGAATCGGTGTCGATCGCCGGCGGCATCGTGCTGTTCCTGATCGGCATCCGCATGATCTTCCCGCCGCCGGAAGGCCTGATGGGCGCGCTGCCGGGCGGCGAGCCATTCATCGTGCCGATCGCGATCCCGATGATCGCCGGCCCGTCCGGAATGGCCGCGGTGATGCTGATGGGCAGCCAGGAGCCCGACCGCCTCGGCACCTGGAGCCTGGCGCTGATGATCGCCTGGGTCGCGACCGCGGTGATCCTGATGTCGGCCACGATCCTGTACAAGCTGCTCGGCGCCCGCGCGCTGACCGCGGTCGAGCGGCTGATGGGCATGCTGCTGGTGGCGATCTCGGTGCAGATGTTCCTCGACGGCATCGGTGCCTATCTTGGAATCGCTTCCACGGCCTGAACCGGACGGGGCGACAAGCACTTAGCGCGGATTGCTGAAGTACGCCGGAATCAGGCGATTTTGGCCGAAATTACGGTCGGAACGCGCGCGCCGGGAACTGTCATCCCGCTGTCATCCGTGCACCCTATCGTGTTAATCTGTTGTTAACCCCGAAGACGGGCGACGAGCTCGCGTGGGGTGGGGATCTCCCGGTTTTTGCACTTCCCAAGGACTTGCGCACGCGTGCGCAACACCGTCAATCGTATCGAGGCCAACCAGACATGAACCAATCCCGTCTTCGACTTTCCAAGCTGTCGCTCGGGCTGATCGTCGCACTCGCTGCTGCGCCCGCATTCGCGCAGAGCACATCCGCCGGTGTCGGCGGTCTCGTCACCAGCGCCGATGGCCAGCCGGTCGCGGGCGCGGAAGTGACGATCACCCACGTCGAATCGGGCACGGTCAGCCGCGCCACCACCGATGCCAGCGGCCGCTACAACGCCCGCGGCCTGCGCGTCGGCGGTCCGTACAGCATCACGATCAACAAGGCCGGTGCCGGCACGGATACCGAAGAGAACGTCTACCTGGCGTTGAACCAGGTCAACACGGTCAATGCCGAGTTGCAGAACGACGTGACCACGCTGGGCACCGTCGAGGCGATCGGCGTCGCCGGCTCCGAGGTGTTCAGCGCCAACAAGATGGGTACCGGCACCAACGTCGACCGCCAGACCATCGAGGCCCTGCCGTCGGCCAACCGCAACATCCAGGATTACATCCGTCTCGATCCCCGCATCTCGCAGGTCAGCAAGGCTGACGGCGCGATCTCCGCCGGCGGCCAGAACACCCGCTACAACGCCATCCGCATCGACGGCGTCAGCGCCGGCGACCCGTTTGGCCTGGAGCCGAACAACCTGCCGACCGAGCGCCAGCCGGTGTCGATGGACGCCATCGAGGCGATCAACATCGACCTGGCCAACTACGACACCACCATCACCGGCGGCACCGGCGCGGTCATCGACGCGGTGACCAAGTCCGGCACCAACGAATTCCACGGCAGCGTGTATTACAGCTACCGCGACAAGGACATGGTGCGCAAGGACCTGCGCGACGTCGAGTTCAACGGCTTCGACGACGAGCAGACCTACGGCGCCACCCTCGGCGGCCCGATCATCAAGGACAAGCTGTTCTTCTTCGCCAACTACGAGAAGTACGAGCGCACTGCGCCGGGCACCAGCCTGACCGGAACGCCGTACGGCAACGGCACCGTGACCGACGCCGACATCGCCCGCATCCAGGATGCCGCGACCAACCTTTATGGTTTCGACGCAGGTTCGTTCCAGTTGCCCGCAGCGAGCAAGACGGAGACCGAGGAAAAGGCGATCAAGCTCGACTGGAACATCAGCGAGAATCATCGCGCCGCGTTGCGCTACAACAAGTTCGAGCAGAGCGTGCTGCGCTTCCCGCTGATCGGCAGTGGCCGCGTGTCGCTGAGCTCGTCGTGGTATGCCTTGCCGAAGACCTACGAAACCGTGGTCGGCGAACTGTTCAGCGACTGGAGCGACAACTTCTCCACCGAGTTCAAGGTGGCGCACAAGGAATACGACGCGGTTCGCAGCCCGTTCTCCAACCTGCCGCAGATCGAGATCGAGGGTTACGGCCCGAACAATGATTCGGTCTATCTCGGCACCGAGCAGAACACCCATGTCAACATCATCGGCACCAAGGAAGACAGCTTCTTCGGCGCCGCGACCTGGTACGTCGGCAACCACACCATCAAGGGTGGCGTCGACTACTCCAAGCAGGACATCCTCAATTACTACGGCCGCAACCTCAACGGCGTCTACACCTTCGACAGCATCGAGGATTTCGAGAACAACGCGCCGGCCGAATACCAGGTGCGCGCACCGCGTCCCGATGGCGGCAGCTACAGCGACATTCCCGCCGAGTACACGCTGAAGAACACCGGCCTGTTCCTGCAGGACACCTGGGCGGTCAACTACAACCTCAACCTGACGTTCGGCGTCCGCGTCGACATGCCCGACTTCAGCGACCAGACGCTGTACAACCCGCTGATCGAGCAGACCTACGGCTATGACAACACGCAGCTGATCGACGACAAGCTCGTGCAGCCGCGCTTCGGCTTCAACTACACCTTCGACAGCGATCGCCCGACCCAGCTGCGCGGCGGCATCGGCCTGTTCGGCGGCGCGGCTCCCAACGTCTGGCTGGCTGGCGCCTACCAGAACACCGGCCTGAACTACGTCGAGTACACCGTGCGCGACCCGGCCGAGCTGGCAGGTATCTTCACCCCCAACGTCAATCCGCCGTACATTCCGCCGACCGGCGCGAACCCGGCATGCACCCCGGTGCCGACCCTCGACAGCTGCCCGCGAGCGAACGTCGACCTCGTCGAGCCCGGCACCAAGCTGCCGTCGGTGTGGAAGGCCAACCTGGCCATCGACCATGAACTGCCGTGGTACGGCATCGTTGCGTCGGCCGAACTGCTGCTGACGGACGTCAACGACGCGTTCTACTTCGAGCGTCTCGACCTGTCCGACGGCAACGGCAACGCCGCCACCGCGATCGGCCAGGACGGCCGTCCGATCTTCTGGACGCCGGAAGGCCTCGACCCGGCGAACGCAGGCAGGTTCGGCATGTCGGCCGGTGGCGCCGTGCAGCCGAAGAACTACCGCCCCAACGGCATCGGCGACGTGATCCTGCTGCGCAACACCAGCAAGGGCAAGACCAACCAGCTGACCGTCAGCCTGAGCAAGCCGATGATCAACAACTGGGCGTGGTCGGCCGCCTATACCCATACGTCCGCGAAGGAAGTCAGCCCGCTCACCAGCTCGCAGAACACCTCGAACTGGGGCAACACGCTGATCGGCACCTCGAACGAAGAGATCTCCTACAACTCGCGTTACGCGATCCAGGACCGCCTCACCGCGACCCTGAATTGGCAGCACAACTTCTTCGGCGACAACAAGACCAGCATCGGCGTGTTCTACGAAGGTCGTTCGGGCCGTCCGTACAGCTACATCTTCTACAACGACGTCAACGGCGACGGCGCAGGCACCAACGACCTGTTCTATGTCCCCAATGGTCCTGGCGACGTGCTGTTCACCGGCGGCGCGGCGATGGAGCAGTCGTTCTTCGCGTGGCTCGAGGATCACCCGGAGTTGAAGCGCTACCAGGGCCAGATCGCCCCGGCCAACGAGTTCAACGCCAAGTGGGTCAACAGCTTCGACGTGCGCATCAGCCAGGAGATCCCGGGCTTCATGAAGGGCCACAAGGCCGAGCTGGCACTGGACATCATGAATATCGGCAACCTGCTGAACAAGGAGTGGGGCCTGATCGACGACTACGGCTTCTTCTCCACCGCGCGCGTTGCCAACTACGCGGGCATCGACCCGACCACCGGCAAGTACGTCTACAACTTCTCCGGCAGCACCGACAAGCCCGGGATTCAGGAAAACAACAACGACAAGGGCAACACCGGCGTGTCCCGCTGGTCGGTCATGGCGAGCTTCAAGTACCGCTTCTGATCGCAGTCCCGATGCAATATCGGAAACGGCCGGGGCAACCCGGCCGTTTTCGTTCGTGGGCAGCCTCGCAAGTCGGGGCCGGGCCCGCGACATTCTTTCTGCTGCCATCCCCGTATTCCAGGGGTGTGGCCCGACTTGCCGGCTCCTGCAAACCCCGCTGCTGCGCTAAAGTCTCCCCATGAATAAAAACAACTCCGATCACGCATCCGCCCGGGCCATCGCCCTGCCCACCGTCAACGCCCGCATCTATCCGCGCGGCGGCCTCGATATCCTGTCCCGCGAGGAAGTCGCGCGCCTGCGCGATGCCTCGCGCGGCGGCATGCACGGCTTGCTGCGGCGCTGCACCCTGGCCGTGTTGACCACCGGCAGCACGTCGGACGATCCGCGCGCGGCGCAGGAGCTGTATCCGGATTTCGACATCGAAGTGCGCCAGCAGGACCGTGGCGTACGCATCGACCTGAAGAATGCGCCCGCCATCGCCTTCGTCGACGGCGAGATCATCCGCGGCGTCGCTGAACTGCTGGCCGCAGTGGTGCGCGACCTGGTCTACACCGCGATCGAGCTGGCGCCCGAATACGCCGACGAGCTCGGCACCTCGGCGGGCGTCACCGACGCCGTGTTCCGCCTGCTGCGCAACGCCAGCGTGCTGCAGCCGGCCGACCCCAACCTCGTCGTGTGCTGGGGCGGCCACTCCATCGGCCGCGACGAGTACGAGTACACCAAGGACGTAGGCTACGAACTCGGCCTGCGTGGCCTGGACATCTGCACCGGCTGCGGCCCGGGTGCGATGAAGGGCCCGATGAAGGGCGCCAACATCGCCCACGCCAAGCAGCGCCAGCGCCGCCCGCGCTACATCGGCATCACCGAGCCGGGCATCATCGCCGCCGAGTCTCCCAACCCGATCGTCAACCAGCTGGTGATCATGCCGGACATCGAGAAGCGTCTCGAGTCCTTCGTTCGGCTCGGCCACGGCATCGTCGTGTTTCCCGGCGGCGTCGGCACCGCCGAGGAGATCCTCTATCTGCTCGGCATCCTGTTGCGCGAGGAGAACGCGCAGTTGCCGTTCCCGCTGATCCTCACCGGCCCGGTGGCTTCGGCGCCGTACTTCGAGCAGATCGACAAGTTCATCCGTCTCACCCTGGGCGAGGCGGCGACCGGGCGCTACGAAATCATCATTGGCGAGCCCACGAAGGTGGCCAAGCGAATGACTGCTGGCATCCACAAGGTGCGCGAGTATCGACTGGAGCAGAAGGACTCGTTCTATTTCAACTGGTCGCTGGACGTGCCGCTCGAATTCCAGCAGCCGTTCCAGCCCACGCATGAGGCCATGGCCGCGCTCGATCTCCACCACGGCCGCAAGCCGCACGAGCTGGCTGCCGACCTGCGCCGCGCGTTCTCCGGCATCGTCGCCGGCAACGTCAAGGAAGACGGCATGCGCCGGATCGAGCAGCATGGCCCGTTCCAGATCCACGGCGACAAGGACATGATGGAATCGCTCGACGCGCTGCTGCGCGCGTTCGTCGAGCAGCGCCGCATGAAGATCGCCGGCGACTACAAGCCCTGCTACGAAGTCATCGCGTAGGGCCCACGCCGGGTTCGTGAGCACGCCCATCCGCCCCGACCGTCGCGGGTGGGGGCTACACTCCCGACGATTCCGGTGCGGCCAGGTCCGGCAACCCCATCGCGGCCTTGATCGACTAAGCCTCGGGTCAATTCCGTCGTAGGCCGGGGCTACGCCCCTGACATATCTCCTTCGACAGCGCCGCAGGCAACTGTCATGCGGTTGAGATGACTCACCCCAGCGGCAAACGCATCCGCGCCACGAATCCCCCACTTTCGCGTCCCGACTCAAGGCTGCCACGCCCCGCGGTGCTGGCCTGCAGCCGCGCCCGCGTCGCCTCAAGCCCGATCGAATGCCCGCCGTTGCCGTCGTCCGCCCCCGCGGGCACCGCGTTGCGGATCGCCACCACCACCCAATCGTCATCCGGGACGACTTCGATGCTGACTTCCCCGCCTTCCGGCAGCCGCTCGATCCCGTGCCGCACCGCGTTCTCCACCAGCGCCTGCACCGACAGCGCCGGCACCGCGACCTCGGGCAGGGATTCCGGCAACCGCCACGCCACCCGCAACCGCGGCCCGAACCGCACCGCCTCGATCTCCAGGTAGCGCCGCACCAGGGCCAGTTCCTCGGCCAACGGCACGTCATGCGGCCGCGCCAACGCCGCGCGGAACAGGTCCGACAACCCCAGCAGCAGTTCCTCCGCCTGCTCCGGCCGCTGCCGCACCAGCGCCACCCCGCTGTTCAACGTGTTGAACAGGAAGTGCGGCCGAACCCGCGCCTGCAGCGCCTCCAGCTCCGATTGCTTCGCCCGCACCGCGAGCTGGCGGGCACGCCAGTGGTTCTGGAAGGCGGCCAGGCCGAGGAGGCCCACCGCAATGACGACGCCCGTCAGCTGCAGCATCAGTGTCAGCCAGCCGTCTTCGGCAGCCGGCCATGATGCCCCGAGCAGGAGCCACGCCAGGCCCGTGACAAGCCAGGTGTTGGCCAGGAGCAACGCCAGCGCCAGCCATGCCACGCGCGGTGGGCGCATTCCCGCAAGAAGGCGCCGGAACATGTAAAGCGTGCCGAGCGTCAACAGCGCAACCCACTGGATCAGGAAAGAGGCGAGTCCGAAATAGATCCAGCGGCCGCCGTTGTCCCCGGGCGCCAAGGCCAGCACGGCAGCCAGGCATTCCCCCGCCAGGAGAACCCAGATAAGGGCCTGCGGCTGCCACAGGGCGTCCAGCGGATGTGGGTCGGTCTTGGCCATGGGGTGCGCAAGGGAAAATCCGATGATGACGTGCTTGCGATGCCCAGGCTAGGCGCCGGCAGGCTCTGGATGCCACTCGCGCTGTCCCCGCGGCCGTTGGTCGGGCGCGGCTGGCACGTGGAGACTGCCGGCACTAGGGTGTTCAGGCGTCGATTTCCCGGGGAGGGGAGATGCAGTCCGTACGAGATCGATCTGGGCGACGACCCGGGTGCCAGCGCCTGTCGGCCGGCTTCACGTTGGTGGAGCTGATGGTGACGGTTGCGGTTCTGGCCATCCTGTCTGCCATCGCGGCACCAAGCTTCTCGAACCTCATCAACAGCAATCGCCTGACCGCATCGGCAAACGAAGTCGTGGCCGCGCTGCAGACGGCGAGGATGGAAGCGATCCGCCGGAACAGCAGCGTCGTGCTGTGCCCCAGCGTCGATGGGGCTACGTGCTCCGGCGGCGATTGGAAGCGATTGATCGTGTTCTCTGACGCGGACGGAGACAACGCCGTCGATGCGGGAGTTGACGCGATCATTCGCGATATCGCGGTTTCGACTGGCAACACGCAAGTCAAGCCGAGCGCCAATGTCGCGACGAATAACCGAATCCGCTTTTCGGCCGATGGCCTTGCGCGGATCGGAAGCGGAAGCGCACGCGAGGGCGCGCTTTCTGTGTGCAACGCCAAACTGCCGAGCGCCACGAATACGAGGGATGTCGCTGTTGCCGTGAGTCGCATCAGCGTGTCCTCAAGGGATGGATCGTCGGCATGCACCGCCAGAGCGAACTGAGGAATTCCATGAAACCTCGAAACATGAGTCCCACCAGCGCGTGGAAACAATCGGGTAGTTCACTGCTGGAGGTGCTGATCGCCGTGCTGGTGCTGGGGATCGGCATGCTCGGCATGGCGGCGCTGCAGGCTGTCACGCTGAAGAACAGCAACAGTTCGGCTGCGCGCTCGCAGGCAGTGATGCAGACCTATTCGATGCTTGATCGGCTGCGCCTGAATCGTGATCTGGCCATGAAGGGTGGCTTCAATGTCGGCACGTGGACCTGCACCGCCGCCGTCGCCGCTGATGACGACGACCACACGGATTACTCGGCGTTCAATGGCTGGCTTGCCAATGTGCAGGGCGTTCTCGGTGCCGACGCCTGCGGTCGCATTCAATGTGGTGCGAACCAATGCACCGTTGGAGTGCGCTGGGATGACACTCGCGCGACGGGAGACGTGGAAGACACCGAGCCCCTCGAAATCGAAACCACCACTGGACTGTGACATGGCGGCTATCCGAAACCAACGACGCTCCGGACACGTTAATCCCCATCTAGTCCGTGGTCTTTCACTGATCGAGCTGATGATTGCACTGCTTCTCGGCTTGGTGGTGACTGCCGCCGCCGGCGGGATGTTCCTTGCCAACAAGCGGGTCTACGCGTCGACAGAGACTCTCAATCGCATCCAGGAAAACACCCGGGTGGCGTTCGAGATCATGTCCCGGGATCTGCGCGAGGCAGGTGGCAATCCATGCGGCGGTGCGCTTCCCATCGTCAGCCAGCTGAAGTCGGGCGATAACGGCTGGTGGGGGCAGTATGCCGATGGCCTGCACGGCTATGCCGGCAGTGAAGTCGCGCCAGGCACCACGACGGGATCTGCCGCGGCGCAGCGCGTCGCTGGTACCGATGCCATCGATTTGCACATGGCGAACAATGGCGATATCCGGGTGACGCAGCATGACAATCCGGCCGCCGTTCTGGATGTCACCAGTACCACGGGCATCTCGGACAACGACATCCTGATGGTCTGCAATAATTCCTTCGCGTTCGTCTTCCAGGCCACAGGCATCACCGGTAGCGGCGTGAAGATCGGGCACAACGGCGGTAGCGGCAGTGGTACTGCGGGAAACTGCGGCAACGAGTTCCAGTACGAGCGCAACTGCACCGGTGGGGCCAGTGGTGACAAGGGTTATTGCTTCCTGGTGCCGGACGGAAAGTCGGTCAACCCCAACTGTGCCAAGCACAGCCGCTCGCCGGCCACTGTGGTGCAGGTACAGAGCTTCAGATGGTTCATCGGCAATAATGGCCGGCCGGGTGGGCGGTCGCTGTATCGTGCGACGTTGGTCAATGAGGCCGGCGGGGTGGTTCCCACCGCAGAAGAGGTGGTCGAGATCGCGGAAGGTGTCAGCGGCATGAATCTTCGGTATCGCACCAGTGGCACCGCCAATTTTGTTGATGCATCTACTATTACCGCCGCAGGCAGCTGGGGCGACGTGAACGCAGTGCAGGTTGGCCTGACTGTAGAGGGTGCTGAGGGTGCGTTGCGGGGCAGCTATATCGAGAATACTGACGGCGATGTTCTGAATCGTCAGCTGACCCATATCGTCGCCATTCGCAACAAGGAAGGTGTGCTGTGAGTCGACAGATCGCGATTTCTGGTCGGTCGCGTACCCAGCGCGGTGTTTCGCTCGTGGTCGTGCTTCTCCTGTTGCTAGTGGTGACACTGCTTGGCTTGGCCGCTATGCGGGGGACGTTGCTGCAGGAGCGCATGGCGGGCAACGTGCTCGCGCGTGGTCAGGTCTTTCAGGCGGCGGAAGCGGCGCTGCGTGAAGCGGAAATATATGCTGCAACGAAGCCAATCCCCCCGGGCTCCGGCTGTGTAGACGGAGTATGTGCTATGCCCAAGGCAGGCGCTGCGCCGGTATGGCAGGCAAATGGATTCTGGAACAACGCGGCGAACTACCGAGCCGCCAGCGGAAGCAGCACTGATTCCGAGCTCAAGTATGTTGTCGAGGATTATGGGCAGTCCGAGTCTGAGGACTGTACTGCAAGCGTGGACATGTCCTCTTCGCCCTGCACTAATGCCAAGCAGGTCTATCGCATCACCGTGCTGAGCCAGGCGCCACAGAACGGGGCCAAGGTAATGCTGCAATCCACTTATGCAGTGCCAGTGCCATGAGGACACTTTCCATGAAGCACCAACCATCTTTCAGCCGTGCGTCCGGTTTGCGCGCGATCCTCGCCGGCTTTGCGGTAACCATGCTGGCGTTTCCGGCCAGCGCGGCGACGAGTTTCCCGGACTACCCGCTGCAGACGGGAGTGGGTTCGATACCGCCGAACATCATGTTCATCCTCGACAACTCGGGGTCAATGGGCCTGATTTCCATGCCGACTACGGACGAGGCCTTCGATGCCGAGCCGGTTGACTACTCCGGAACTAGCACTGGGCGAACTCAGGTTGGGCTGCGCGACAACCCGCATGACCGTTCTTATCTGAACAATGGGGTTTATTACAACCCCAATATTGACTATCGCCCCTGGCTGACAGCTGATGGGGTTACCCGCCTCAGCGGTGGTATCACGGTAGATGCCGCATACAGCAACTGGAACCTTGCCGATGCCGCGTCCGGTACGCGCGATCTGCGTGGCAGTAGTGAATCAATCTTCTACATGCCGAAGAGTGGTGTTACGGCCTCTACTGACCCGTCGGACTTTGTCCGTTATTGGGTCAATGCCTCTGGAAAGGTCGTGACCGGATCTCCGGTGCGGGTATCGGGATTTCCGAAAGGTCCGCTGGACTCGTCCATGCCTTACGACACGCAACGCACTTTCAGCATTGCTGTGTCCGCGGGCACCGGCAGTCTCGGAATTTCTACCAGCGGCGGCGGTAGGAACGTTGAGCTGAACCTTGTCGATCCCAGCGGCAATAGGCAATGCCAGTCCAATGGCGGGAATGGCGGTGAGGCTTGCTCGGTGAGCAATCCGCGGGCCGGGAGCTGGACAGTTCAGGTCTATCGAGACAACGGCGACTTCTCCAATGTGACGCTTGATGCCTACTCCACTCTAGAAATCGAAGGGACTCCCACTGGGCGTTTGCAAGCAGAGGAACTCAAGAATATCGCCACTTGGTACTCCTACTTCCGTAGCCGAATGAAAACGGCTAAGGCAGGTGCTTCGGAAGCTTTTGCTGCCTTGAGCGAGAACAACCGCGTAGGCTATACGCCCATCAATGGACGTTCGTCGGATCTCAGCGCTACTGGCACCAACCAGGTCATTCCAGTTGGCACCAACGACGGCTTGTTTTCCGGTACGAACAAGACCTCTTGGTTTGACAGTATCCATAGAGCGCAAACTGCAGCTGGTTCGACGCCATTGCGCGGGGCTCTTAACGATGTAGGCAGGTACTACACGCGTTCGGATGCCAACGGTCCTTGGGGCCCGCAGTCGGACGAGGATCAGTTGTCCTGCAGGCAGAACTTCGCGATTCTGACGACAGATGGCTACTGGAACGACAGCAAGGATTCGAGGTTCGGGCTGGGAGACGAGGATGGTGATGGTTATTCGGTCACGCTCGCCGACATTGCCGCGCATTACTACAACTCTGATCTCCGCGATCTGACCGACAACGTGCCGAACTCAGCTTCCGACAAGGCCAGTTGGCAGCACATGGTGACCTTTGGCATCTCGATTGGCCTTAGCGGTACGCTGCCCCAGACCGATCAGCCACCGGCATCCAATTCCTCCATCTGGCCCGATCCGATGGACCGGGAGGATGCTGAACGTATCGACGACTTGTGGCATGCAGCGGTCAACGGCCACGGCAACTTCATCGCAGCTGCCAATGCCGAAGACTTCGCCAGGGCACTCAAAGGTGCGCTGGGGAACATTACCAAGCGCAGGGCCTCCGGTTCCAACGTTACCTCCAACGGCCCCCAGTTGAACGCGGGCTCCAAGATCTTCCAGGCGACGTTTACCTCGGGTGACTGGTCCGGCGACGTCGAGAGCATCAGCATCGCGGGTGGCGATATTGCTGGTTCGTCCAGCTGGAGCGCGGCGGAAGTTGCGAAGGAAGAGCCTGCCAATTTTCTGGCGCGCGGCGTTTACACCTGGAACAGTTCTATTCTGGACGGAGTTGCGTTTCCAACCAGCGCGCAGCAGGCAAAGCTTGAACGCACGGGAGGCGATGCACCCGTGAGCGGTGCGGACAACGCCGCCTATATCAAGGGCGAGCGCTCAGGCGAAGGCGGTAGCCTCGGCGACCTGCGTCAGCGAACCACACCGATCGGCGACATCGTCAATTCTTCCCCCTTCTATTCCGAAGAAACCGCGGCGCTGTTCATTGGTGCAAACGACGGCATGTTGCATGCCATCAATAGCGCCGATGGACATGTTGAGTTCTCATACGTTCCGGCAGGGTTGAATTTCTCAGCGCTGGCAACCCTGAGTGACCCGGAATATCAGCACAAGTTCTTCGTCGATGGTGGTATCGACGTAACTACCCGTGCGCAAGGGAACACGAAGAACATTCTGGTTGGATCGTTGGGCCGGGGTGGCAAAGGCGTCTTTGCGCTGGATGTGACCGATCCGGCCACCTTCGATGAGACGAAGGTGCTGTGGGATCACACCTTCAACGGCAGCACCGTCGTCGATTCCGACATGGGGTATGTACTTGGTGCGCCGCTCGTCCGCAAGGGTCAAAACGGCATGACGCTCGCATTCGTGGGCAACGGAGTCGATAGCGATACCGGTAGCGCAGTGCTGTATGTGTACAACGCGGAAACGGGTGCCGTGGTCCGCAAGTTCCCGCTGGGGACCGCCGGAGGCAACGGTCTGGCGCCCCCCCGTGCAGCAGATACCAATGTGGATGGCGTGGCTGACTTCCTGTATGCGGGTGATCTCAAGGGTAATCTTTGGAAGTTCGACATTCGTAACAAGGACCCTTCTAAGTGGAGCTTCGTAAAGTTCTTCACCGCGGTTGGTCCCGATGGCGTTCAACCCATCACTGCTGCGGTATCGATTGCGCGTGAACCGGTCACCGAACGCATTTTCGTCATGTTCGGCACCGGCAAGTACATCTCCAGTGGTGACTTGGAAAGCAAGACGACGCAGACGCTGTACGCGCTGATCGATGCTGGCTCAGCGATCTCTGGACGCAGTGCACTGCATAAGCGGACGATTCCTTTCACGGGGGTGGATGAGCTGGGGCGCGCCGCGCGTTCCTGGGAGAAGTACTCGACGCTTCCGGATGACGCAAAGGGCTGGTTCGTGGACTTGGGCATTCCCACTGCAGGCGAGCGAGTGGTGACAGCGCCCTTCATGCGCGGGCGCGCTCTGTGGTTCTCCAGCATCATTCCGCAGGCCGGAACTGGTTGTGATTCGGGTGGTACCGGATATTTGAATGCACTCGACGCCTTTACCGGAACCAACCCGAAACGAAATGGAGGCAGTGGAAGCTACATCGACGTTGATGGCGACGGAGAAGGGACGGACAAGCTGACAAACGCCGGAGAAGATGGCGAGGACGGGTTCATTACGTCAGTCGATCTGGGCGTTGGCATGGTCGGGCAGGGAACTGGCGTCGGTGGTGCGATCTACGCATGCGGCAGCGAAGCCGAGTGCGGGCTCGTCAAGACTCCGCCGGATGGCTCCGGTGCCAGGCGCTTGGGCTGGCGCGAGTTGTACAACAGGAATTGACGATGACTATTCAGCGACGGATTTCCGGCTTTACCCTCATCGAACTGATGATCGTGGTCGCGATCGTGGCGATTCTCGCCGCGATCGCCTATCCGAGCTATACGAACCACATCACCAAGACCCGGCGTGCGGCTGGAGCGGCGTGTGCGATGGAGGCGGCTCAGTTCATGGAGCGTTATTACACGACCCACCTGACCTATCTCAACGCAGCGCTTCCGAATACCCAATGCATGAACGAGGTCGGCGACCACTACACGATCCAGCTCTCAGGAGCGGCAACTGCGTCTGCCTATACCATCCAGGCCGTGCCGAAGGGTTCCCAGGCTTCGCGTGATACCAAGTGCAAGACGCTGTCGATCAACCAGGCGGGGACCAAGGGCGAGATG
Source organism: Luteimonas sp. 22616 (assembly GCF_052044325.1). Classification (NCBI taxonomy): domain Bacteria; kingdom Pseudomonadati; phylum Pseudomonadota; class Gammaproteobacteria; order Lysobacterales; family Lysobacteraceae; genus Luteimonas; species Luteimonas sp. 22616. Next base: position 1,892,861 of record NZ_JBQEMW010000001.1, on the reverse strand, counting down.
GGGTCGGCAGCCAGCGCAGCCGAGTGCTGGTGAGCCGGCGGCCCGACTTGACCCGGAGGGCATGCGCATTACAATGCGCATCCCTGCCCGAATAGCTCAGCTGGTTAGAGCACTTGACTGTTAATCAGGGGGTCGTTGGTTCGAGTCCAACTTCGGGCGCCAGACACTCCAGGAAGAAGGCCCGCCTCGCTGCGGGCCTTTTTTTGGGGTCAGGGTTGGAAAGGGCAGCGCTTGGGAGTGGAATAGCGCTCCGTCCGCGGCCTTCCGGCGTTGTTGACGATCACGCTGCCGAGGAATCCGTCCTCGCCAGGGCGACACAGGCGGATGCTGAGGTTGTTGCCGGAGGCCCAGCCGCTGGGCAGGAAGCGCACGCGCCGGCGGCCGGTCGTGCTCCTGAGCGCCAGGTTCCCGCGAACGCCGTCGAGGTGCTGCAGCACCGCGTCGTCCGCTTGCGGCTGATCGTCGCGGTCGGGATCCCGGTAGAGGATCCAGCCGTCGCTCCAGACCTCGTCGCCGCGGCAGGTACGCCCGTCCCGGCTCGGGCAGACGGTCACGGGGGCGCCGTCCTTGACTGCCCGCAGCCGCGCGGTGGCGAGCGATGCGGTGAGCAGGTGGTAGGTGCTCGCCTCCCGCGTCCGCTGCAGCATCCCGCCGAAGGCGGGCAGCGCGATGGCCATGATGATGGCCAGCACGGCCAGCGTGATAACCAGTTCGACGAGGGAAAAGCCCGCTTCCTTGCGGTTCATGTTCGGCTCCATGCCAGTGGAAGGGACAGGTTAGGGGGCGTGTCGAAGGCCGGGTATCGGTATCGCTGGTGGGCTTCTGTCGGAGAATTCCGGAATTCGCGTCGGAATTCCCTGTTGCCGGGTGGCTGGTTCGATGTTCCAGCGAGCCGGCTCCTGTGGGAGCGGTCATGGCCGCGATCGCTCGACCCTGGCACTTGATGAGCAATTCACCTTCCGCGAAGTGATGCGCCGACCCTTTTCAAGGGCATTGGGGCCATGGCCGCTCCCACTCCGCAGCATGGGGCGCGACAGTTGGCAAAGGCGGTTGCCCATCGGGCTGCGCGGCCCCATCTCCGGGGTTCGCTAGACTGACCGATCCGCTTCCCATCCCCCGATCCCATGTCCGACACCGTCCACCCCGCAAGCTTCCAGCTCGTCGCCCCCTACGAACCGGCGGGCGACCAGCCGCAGGCGATCGAGAAGCTGGTCGAGGGTTTCGAGAGCGGGCTGGCGAAGCAGACGCTGCTGGGCGTCACCGGGTCCGGCAAGACCTACACCATCGCCAACGTCATCCAGCAGGTGCAGAAGCCGACCCTGGTAATGGCGCCGAACAAGACCCTGGCGGCGCAGCTGTACGGCGAGTTCAAGGCGTTCTTCCCGCACAACGCGGTCGAGTACTTCGTCAGCTATTACGACTACTACCAGCCGGAAGCCTATATCCCGTCGTCGGACACGTTCATCGACAAGGACAGTTCGATCAACGAGCACATCGAGCAGATGCGGCTGTCGGCGACCAAGGCGCTGCTGGAACGCCGTGATGCGATCATCGTCTGCACGGTGTCGGCGATCTATGGCCTTGGCGATCCCAACGAATACTTCAAGATGGTGCTGCACATGGTGCGCGGCGAGCGTATCGACCAGCGCGAGCTGATCCGGCGCCTGACCGAGATGCAGTACAGCCGCAACGACACCGAGCTGCGCCGCGGCACCTATCGCGTGCGCGGCGAGGTGATCGACGTGCATCCGGCGGAATCGGATTCCGAGGCGCTGCGCATGGAGCTGTTCGACGGCGAGATCGAGAAGCTGACCCTGTTCGATCCGCTCACCGGCGAAACCCTGCGCACGCTGCCGCGCTACACGATCTATCCGAAATCGCACTACGTCACCACGCGCCGCACCGTGCTCGACGCGATCAACGCGATCAAGGAAGAGCTGCCGCAGCGGCTCGAGCAGTTCTACGCGCAGAACAAGCTGGTCGAGGCGCAGCGCCTGCAACAGCGCACCCAGTTCGACCTGGAGATGATGGCCGAGGTCGGCTACTGCAACGGCATCGAGAACTACTCGCGGCACCTGACCGGGCGCATGCAGGGCGAGGCGCCGCCGTGCCTGTTCGACTACCTGCCGCCCGATGCGCTGCTGGTGGTCGACGAGTCGCACGTCACCGTCCCGCAGATCGGCGCGATGTACAAGGGCGACCGTTCGCGCAAGGAAACGCTGGTGGAATTCGGCTTCCGGCTGCCGTCGGCGCTGGACAACCGGCCGCTGCAGTTCATGGAGTGGGAAGGCCGCTCGCCGCGCACGATCTTCGTCTCGGCCACGCCGCGCGAGTACGAGCTGGAGAAATCGCAGGGGCAGGTGGTCGAACTGGTGGTGCGGCCGACCGGGCTGATCGATCCGGAGGTCGAGATCCGACCGGTCGCGACCCAGGTCGACGACGTGCTCGGCGAGATCAACCTGCGCGTGGCGATGGGCGACCGCGTGCTGATCACCACGCTGACCAAGCGCATGGCCGAGAACCTCACCGAGTATCTTGCCGAGCACGATATCCGCGTGCGTTACCTGCATTCAGACATCGATACGGTTGAGCGCGTGGAGATCATCCGCGACCTGCGGCTGGGCAAGTTCGACGTGCTGGTCGGCATCAACCTGCTGCGCGAGGGCCTGGACATGCCCGAGGTCTCGCTGGTGGCGATCCTCGACGCCGACAAGGAAGGCTTCCTGCGTTCGACCGGCTCGCTGATCCAGACCATCGGCCGTGCCGCGCGCAACCTGCGCGGCAAGGCGATCCTGTATGCCGATCGGGTCACCGATTCGATGAAGCGCGCGATCGACGAGACCGACCGGCGCCGCGCCAAGCAGGTCGAGTACAACACCGAGCACGGCATCACCCCGCAGTCGGTGCAAAAGAACATCGTCGACATCATGGAGGGCGCGCGCCCCGATCCTTCGATGGAGAAGAAGGGTCGTGGCCGGCAGCGCCAGGTCGCCGAGGCGAGCGAGGATTACGCCGCGCTCGATCCCGCCCAGGCCACGGCGAAGCTCAAGGCGCTGGAGCAGCAGATGTACCAGCACGCCCGCGACCTGGAGTTCGAGCAGGCCGCGCAGGTACGCGACCAGATCCGGCGGCTGAAGGACGCCATGCTGGCGGGCTGACGCCACAGAAACCTTGTAGGAGCGGCTTCAGCCGCGAGCTTCTGCCTTTCTTGCCTGACCGGAGAGCAAAGCTCGCGCCTGAAGCCGCACCTACACGAATCAGGGTCCGGCCCGGAATCCGCCGCCCAAAAACACAAACGGCGCAGCCATCTGGCCGCGCCGTGATCAGGTCCACTCTCGCGAGTGGTGGGCGGTACAGGGTTCGAACCTGTGACCCCTACCATGTCAAGGTAGTGCTCTACCGCTGAGCTAACCGCCCGAAGGGACGCGAATTCTAGCGGCTGGGCCTGCTCCAGACAAGCGGAACCTGTCTCGGGGCGCCTGGATGATCGGCCGGAAGAGGCCCGCGACTGAGGGCGCTCCCTTGGGCGCTCGACGATTATCCGGCCGCGGTGGAATCCGCCCACACGCTGTTGGGGTCGCCGCTACGCGCGCGGCGCGCGGTCGCGCGCGCCAGCATCGCGAAGGCGAACGCCATCGCCATCGCCACGCCGTCGACCCAGAACGGCGCCCAGTATCCCGACGCCGCGCTGCGCCAAGGCCACAGGCCGCTGGCCAAGCCGTGCGCCACGGGTACCGCTGCGGTCACGATCGCGGCCAGCCAGAGCAGTTCGCGCGCTGCCCTGGCAGGCGTGCGCAGCGCGGCCCACGCGGCGCAGCCGGCCCACGCGAGGAAGCAGGTCCAGCGGATGCCGGCGTCCACCCGTGCCGGCGCCCACGCCTCGAACGCCTGCGCGGCCACGAACGCCGCCGACACCGCCACGCAGAACCCGATGCAGATGCCCACCGTCGCCCGCGCCATGTTCACCTGCGCGCGGCCCTGGGCCTGCTGGCGTCGCTTGCGGCGCGCCTCGATCCACAGCAGGTTGCCGGAGTAGAACAGGAACGCGCCGCCGACGCCGAGCACGAAGTACAGCCACGCCACCAGCGCGTTGCCGTATTCGCCGAAGTGCAGTGCGTAGGTGGCCGCCAGCGTGGCGTGGTTGGCGTCGCGGCGGCCGGGCAGTTGCGTGGCCAGCAGTTCGCCGGTGTTGGCGTCCAGCGCCACCGAGCCCAGCGGCCCGAGCGAGCGCGACGATTCGCCGGTGACTTCCACCACCGCATTGCGGTCCCCGGCGTTGGCAAGCTTCAGGTAGGCGGGCTCGAAATCATCGATGCCCTGCGCGCGTGCGACCTCGATCGAACGCGCGCGCCACATCGCCAGCGACGAACCCGCCGGCGCGTCGACGCCTGCCGCCGCGCGCACCGGAGCGGTGTCCATCGCCATCGGCAGCGCTTCCATCAACTTGCCGCCGTACACCAGCGGGTTGAGCGCCATCATCAGCACCATCAGCAGGCACAGCAGCGCGCCTGTGATCGCGAACATCACGTGCATCGGCAGGCTGAGCACGCCGATGACGTTGTGCGCGTCCTGCCAGAACTGCTTGAGGTTGCGCCCCGGGCGCAGCGCGAACAGGTTCTGCACCAGCTTCGGCAGGTGGATCACGACGCCCGACACCAGCGCCAGCCCGTAGAGCAGGCTGACGATGCCCATCAGCCAGGTGCCCACGATCGGCAGGCCGAGCGAGTAGTGCAGTTCGTTGAGCAGCTCGGGCAGCCCGGCCTGCGGCGGCTTCGGGCTGCCATCGAGGTTTTCGAGGGTGGCGAACAACCACGTGCCCCGCGCGTCCTGCCAGTAGGCCGACGACTGCGGCCACTCCGCGCCGGGAAACAGCATGCCCACGTGTACGCGTGCCGCGGGATGGCGCTGCAGCACGCCGTCGAGCAACCGCTGCGCTTCGTCCAGCGACTGCAGCGGCTGTTCGGCCGCGGCGCGCGACTGCCACGCCGGCAGGTCGTGGTGGAACACGGTGATCGCACCGGCGTAGAAGGCGACGAACAGGGCGAAACCGGCGACCAGCCCGGTCCAGGTGTGCACGGCGGTGAAGGTGCGCAGGGTCGTGGATTTCAGCTTCATGTCATTGCACCCAGCCGAGCGCGCGCAGCGCCCACAGCGCGCCGAAACCGACCAGCGCCAGGCCGCCCAGCCAGCCCCATGCGCGGCGACCGCTGGAGAAGCCGAATGCCACACCGGCAGCGCCGATCCACAGCGGGAAGAACACGACTAGCCCCGGCACGATGGTCGATTGCCAAGGGCCCGGCAATGCCCAACCCACCAGCCCGACCAGCGCGGCCGCGAGGAAGAACCCGGCGACGAGGCCGGCGCTGGCGCGGCTCCACATCATCGCGGCGAAGTCTGCGTGAGCACGGCCAGGTACGGCAGCGCCACCATCGCCAGCATCCAGCAGCCGAGCATCGCGCACAGTCCTGCGCCGACGCCAAGCGCGGCGATCCATGCCGCAAGCGACGCGAGCGCAAGCAATGCACCTGCCACGTTGCCGTACCGGCGCAACGCCGCCGGCAGTCGCCAGCGGCAGTGCCCCGAGCCCGCGAACAGCGCCAATGCCGACAGCAGGGCAGTGAGCACGCCGATGAGCGTCACGCGCGGCCTCGCCGGTCGAATGCGGGAATGGTCGCGATCGCTACGTTCACCACTGGAAGCGCGCGGTCGCGGTTACCGTGCGCGGATAGCCGTAGTAGCACCACGTGCCGCTGTTGCAGACCGCGATGTACTTTTCGTCGGTGAGGTTGGCGGCGTTGAGCTGCAGGCGCCAATGGCCGACGTCGTAGTGCACGGCGGCATCGTAGAGCGTGTACGACGGCGTGTGCCAGAGGTTGTTGATGTCGCCGTACAAACCGCCGGTGTAGCGCACGCCGGCAGAGAACCCGAGCCCGGCCAGCGACCCGGTGGTGATGGTGTAATCGGTGCCCAGCGAGGCCTGGTTGCGCGGCTGCAGCGCCAGTTCCTTGCCCAGCGTCTCCAGCGCGGTGCTTTTGGTCACTTCCGAATCGGTGTGGGTGTAGGCGCCGTAGACGCTGAAGCCCGGGCCGACGTTCCAGCGGCCCTCCAGCTCGACGCCACGCACCCGCGTCTCGCCCTGCTGCACCGAGAACAATGTGTGATCGGGATCGACGGTGAGGGTGTTCTGCTGGGTCAGCTCGTAGACAGCCAGCGTCGCCAGCAGGTGGCCGCCGGCCGGCTGGTACTTCAGGCCGGCCTCGACTTGCTCGCCAGTGGTCGGCACGAACGCATGGCCGTCGAAGTCCGTTCCCACCGTGGGCTGGAACGACTGCGAATAGCCCACGTACGGCGCCAGCCCGTTGTCGAACAGGTAGTTCACGCCCACGCGCCCGGAGAAGCGCGCGTCGCTCTGGTGCTGGCGGCCGCCGCCGATGCGGTCATGGGTGTCGGTACCAACCCAGTCGTGGCGCCCGCCGAGCGTGAACACCCAGCGGTCGAACTTCGCCTGGTCCTGCACGTACATGCCGACCTGGCCCTGGGTCTGCAGCGTGTGCGAGGTGAAGTCCGGCACGGTGAGCTCGGCGCCGTAGACCGGGTTGTAGATGTCCAGCGGCGGCACGCCGAACGCGAATGCCTGCGCCATGTCGTCGCGGCTGCGGCGGTAGTCCACGCCGGCCAGCATTTCGTGATGCACGCGTCCGGTCTCGAATGCAAACGCAAGGCTGTTGTCGACGGTGAAGCTCGACGATTCGTCCAGCCGCGGATAGTAGTAGCGCGTCAGCAGCGTGCGGCCCGGATCGCTGCCGGGGATGAAATCGTCCTGCAGCCCGAACGCACCGATACCGCCGGCGGTGGCGTCGACGTCGGCGCGCATGTAGCGCAGGTTCTGGCGGAAGCGGGTGCCGTCGCCGAAGTCGTGGCTGAACTCGTAGCCCAGCGACTTGTTGGTCTTGATGTAATCGTTGCCGCCCGGCTCGCCGGCGAAGAAACTGCGCGGGATGCTGCCGTTGGGACCCGGGTACAGCGAGCCTTCCGCCGGCAGGAAGCCGCCGCCCTCCACCGTGTCGGCCTTCTGCCAGCGCGCCAGCACGGTGAGCGAGTTGCGCTCGTCCGGCGTCCACGTGATCGCCGGGGCGAAGTAGTAGCGGTCGTCGTGCACGTGGTCGACGACGTTGTCGCTGTTGCGCGCCAGGCCGGTGAGGCGGTAGAGCAGGGTGCCGCTGTCGTTGAGCGGGCCGCCGAGGTCGAACGCGGCCTGGCGCAGGTCGTAGCTGCCGACCTGCAGCTCAACCTCGCGCAGCGGATCGACAGTGGGCCGCTTGCTGACGAAGTTGAGCATGCCGCCGGGCGGCATCGCGCCGTAGTTCACCGACGCGGGGCCCTTGAGCACGTCCATGCGCTCCAGCCCGTAGGGTTCGATGCGCGAATCGCCGGTCCATGCACCGTCCACCACCGCCAGCCCGTCGAGGTAGCGCGCGGGCTTGAAGCCACGGATCAGGGTCCAGTCGCTGCGCGAGTCGTCGCCGTACTGCCCGCCCTGGGTGCCGGCGGTGTACCACAGCGCCTCCTCGACGCCGTGGATGCCGCGGTCGCGCATCTGCCGGTCGGTGATCACCGAGATCGACTGCGGGATCTCGATCAGCGGCGTGTCGGTCTTGGTCGCCGTCCCGGTGTTCTTCACGATCGGTGCGGTGACCTCGATGGTGTCGAGGGTGGTGGCGTCGGTGTCGGCTTCTGCGGCGGCCAGGTCCTGGGCGCCGGCTGGCGCCGCGAGGCAGGCGAGCAGGGCGACTTGCAGCGCCAGGGCCATCGGGTGGCGCGCGGTGAGGGGAAGGCGGGGAAGGAATCGCGGCTCGCGGGACATCGAACGGCTCTTGCAGGTGGAAGGAGGGGCGAGGTGCCGGTTCCGCACGCGAAAAGGGCGCCTGGCATCGGCCTGGCGCCCTCCATGGTCGCGGGGACGGTCGTCTTTGTGGATGAGAATGATTCTAATTTATCGGCTACCGCAGGTGCAACGGTCGCAGCCGACTGGCGCTACCTGCTGTCAGATCCACGCATGAATGTTTCGAACGGGTCGTGCCGGCATGCCGGAGTGCATTGCTGGCGAGCCGTCGCCGTCCTGCGTCGGCAATCGGTGCGCAGGGCGGGCCACGCCCGGGCGCCAGCGTTGCGTTGTCTGCCCGTAAGGACCGCGCAACCGGCGCCGTGGGCGGGAGGCCGGTTCGCCGCCGATCGCCAGCACCTTCCCGCGGCCGGCGGGGGTGCGCGTACCTTGTCCGACGCCCGCCGGTCCCGCGCCGGTGCGTGCGTTTTTCGTCTAGAATCACGGACCGAGCCGATGCAAGGGTGGCCCGCGGAAACGCCGGCCGAGCGTGCGACATGGACACTACCCGCGATCATCGTTGACTGACCCAAGGCCATCATCGCCACGATGACGACAGGCGCCTTGGCGCCTTTTTTGTTGTCCCGCATCCGACCCGAACCAGCAGCCGCGCCCGCCGCGGTGTTTCCCAAGAAACCGACATGATCAACATCACCCTTCCCGACGGCAGCCGCCGCGAGTTCGACCACCCCGTCTCTGTCATGGATGTCGCGCAGTCCATTGGCGCAGGCCTGGCCAAGGCCACCGTGGCCGGCAGGGTCGACGGGCGCCTGGTCGACGCCAGTGACGTCATCGACCACGACGCCACGCTGCAGATCATCACGCCGAAGGACGACGACGGCGTCGAGATCATCCGCCACTCCACCGCGCACCTCGTCGGCCACGCGGTCAAGCAGCTGTACCCGGACGCTAAGATGGTGATCGGCCCGGTGATCGACGAGGGCTTCTACTACGACATCTGGCACGAGCGCCCGTTCACGCCCGAGGACCTGGCCGCGATCGAGCAGCGCATGGCCGAGCTGATCGGCACCGAGTACGACGTGGTCAAGAAGATGACGCCGCGCGCGGAGGTGATCGAGACGTTCAAGGCCCGAGGCGAGGACTACAAGCTGCGCCTGATCGCCGACATGGACGACGACGTCACCCAGATGGGCTTGTACCACCACCAGGAATACGTCGACATGTGCCGCGGCCCGCACGTGCCGAACACGCGCTTCCTCAAGGCGTTCAAGCTCACCCGAATTTCCGGCGCGTACTGGCGCGGCGACTCGAAGAACGAGCAGCTGCAGCGCATCTATGGCACCGCGTGGGCCGACAAGAAGCAGTTGGCCGCCTACATCCAGCGCATCGAGGAAGCCGAGAAGCGCGACCACCGCCGCATCGGCAAGCAGCAGGACCTGTTCCACCTGCAGGAAGAAGCGCCGGGGCTGGTGTTCTGGCACCCGAAGGGCTGGAGCGTGTGGCAGGCGGTCGAACAGCACATGCGCAAGGTGTACCGCGACACCGGTTACGGCGAGGTCCGTTGCCCGCAGATCCTCGACGTCGAGCTGTGGAAGAAGTCCGGCCACTGGGACAACTACAAGGACAACATGTTCTTCACCGAGTCCGAGAAGCGGACCTACGCGGTGAAGCCCATGAATTGCCCCGGCCACGTGCAGGTGTTCAACCAGGGCCTGCACAGCTACCGCGACCTGCCGATCCGCTACGGCGAGTTCGGCAGTTGCCATCGCAACGAGCCGTCCGGCGCGCTGCACGGCATCCTGCGCGTGCGCGGTTTCACCCAGGACGACGGCCACGTGTTCTGCACCGAGGACCAGATCGAGGCCGAGGTCACCGACTTCCACGCCCAGGCCATGCGGGTCTACGAAGACTTCGGCTTCAGCGACGTCCAGGTCAAGCTGGCCCTGCGCCCCGAACCGCGACTGGGCGACGACGCCACCTGGGACAAGGCCGAGGAAGCCCTGCGCGGCGCCCTGCGCGCCGCCGGGGTGGAGTGGACCGAGCTGCCGGGCGAGGGCGCCTTCTACGGCCCCAAGATCGAATATCACCTGCGCGACGCCATCGGCCGGACCTGGCAGTTGGGCACGATGCAGGTCGATTTCATGATGCCCGGCCGTCTCGGCGCCGAGTACGTGGACGAACACAGCCAGAAGCGGCACCCGGTCATGCTGCACCGCGCCATCGTGGGCTCGATGGAGCGTTTCATCGGCATCCTGATCGAGCACCACGCCGGCAATTTGCCGGTCTGGCTGGCGCCGGTGCAGGCGGTGGTGATGAACATTACCGACGCCCAGGCCGACTGGGTCCGCGAGGTCCGGAAAACCCTTGCAAATCAAGGCTTCCGGGTCACGGAGGATTTGCGGAACGAGAAAATCGGCTATAAGATCCGCGAACATACGCTGCAGCGCGTGCCGTACCTGCTCGTGGTGGGGGACCGCGAGAAGGAAAACGGGGCTGTCGCAGTGCGCACGCGGTCAGGGGAAGATCTGGGGACGATGTCCGTCGCAGACTTTGCCGCGCGCCTGGATGACGGGCACGCAGCAGCGTGAGGTTGTACCCGATGCATGGCTCGCAGCCGTGCATCGGCAGGCCCGGACACCATGGTGTCCGGCACGAGTTTCCTTGGAGATCCACATATCAGTATCCCTGACAACAAGCAAAATCGCAGGAACCAGGACATCCGCGTACCGCGGGTGCGCGTGATCGGTGCGGACGGCGAAATGGTCGGCGTGCTCTCGCGCGAAGAAGCGCTGCAATTGGCCGAGGACGCCGGGCTCGACCTGGTCGAGATCCAGCCCAACGCCGATCCGCCGGTCTGCAAGGTTATGGACTTCGGCAAGTTCCGCTTCGAGCAGCAGAAGAAGGCCAACGAAGCCAAGAAGAAGACCAAGCAGGTCGAAATCAAGGAAATGAAGTTCCGGCCGGTCACCGACGAGGGCGACTACCAGATCAAGCTGCGCAACATGCGCCGTTTCCTTGAGGAAGGCGACAAGATCAAGGTCAACATCCGTTTCCGTGGCCGCGAGATGAGCCACCAGGAGCTCGGCCGCGAGATGGCCAACCGGATCGAGGCCGACCTTGGCGAAGACATCGTGATCGAATCGCGCCCGCGCCTGGAAGGCCGGCAGATGGTCATGATGATTGCCCCCAAGAAGAAATGATGTCGGCGGCCACAGGCCGCAGACGCCAACCGTTCCCCTCTCCTGCGAAGCGGGGTAGAGAGGCATGCTTGTGGGCCATTGGCCCACGTGCCGATGAACGCCCTGCGCGCTGCCCAGGGCCGGGGGGCGGAGCGGGGCAAAGGGTGAGGGGCTTCTTGGTCCTTGCGCCTGATCCGGCCGTGTAGGAGCGGCGGAAGCCGCGACCGCCCTGCCATCGGGTTCGCGGTAGCGGCTTCCGCCGTTCCTGCGGGCGGGCCACGGGGCGACCTTCGCAAGCCCCTAACCAGATGATTTGCAAGGCAATCCCGGACCCTGCATAATGTGCGGCCCGGTTTTCCGGGTTGTGTGTGCGGCAACAGGACCCGTCCGGATCCGCTTCTGGATCAAGGACTTACAAGCCGGCAAGGGCAGGATGGAAAGCGTGGCGGTACCTCCGGGTGCCATCGCCACCGCCCGGGCCAGTCGAAGAAAACCCTCAAGGACAACGCAATGCCCAAGATCAAGACGCATCGGGGCGCGGCCAAGCGCTTTCGGAAGACCGCTTCCGGCAAGTACAAGGCAGGCCACGCCAACCGCAGCCACATCCTCACCAAGAAAGCGACCAAGCGGAAGCGCAACCTCCGGCAGACGAACCACGTTCGTGCCGAGGACGCAGGCCGTCTCGATCGCATGCTTCCATATCTCTGAGGAGGGCTGAACAATGGCACGAGTCAAACGTGGTGTGACGGCCCGCCGTCGGCACAAGAAAATCCTGAAGCAGGCCAAGGGCTACTACCACGCCCGCCGCAAGGTCTTCCGCGTCGCCAAGCAGGCGGTGACGAAGGCGCTGCAGTACGCCTACATCGGCCGCAAGCAGAAGAAGCGCAATTTCCGCTCGCTGTGGATCGCCCGCATCAACGCGGCGTCCCGCGCGAACGGCATCAGCTACAGCCGCTTCATGAACGGCCTGATGAAGGCCGGCATCACCCTCGACCGCAAGGTGCTGGCAGACATCGCCGTGCACGACGCGGCCGGCTTTACCGCCCTGGCGGAGAAGGCGAAGGGCGCGCTCGCAGCGTAAGTTGGTTTCGTGGGAGCCGCCATGGCCGCTCCCACGGACAAACACGGTACACGCATGGGGAAGGGCGCAAGTCCTTCCCCATGTTTCGTTCTGGACGGTTGTTCTCGCCCGTCATTCCCGCGAAGGCGGGAATCCAGTGGCCTCGTGTTCGCCGGATGGTGTCTGGAGTGCATGAGCTAAAGTCGCTGGATCCCGGCTTGACCAGACATGCGTCTGTCGAAAGCCGCGGATGACGTCATGTAGTTCCGGGGATCCATTTCGATGAGTGACATCGACCAACTCAGTTCCAAGGCCATCGCCGACATCGCCGCGGCCGATACTCCTGACGCGCTGGAGGCACTGCGCGTCGCGCTGCTGGGCAAGAGCGGCAGCATCACCGCGCAGCTCAAGTCGCTGGGCGCGCTGCCCGGCGACCAGCGCAAGGCCGCCGGCGAGGCGATCAACCGCGCGCGCGATGCGATCGGTGCCGCGCTTTCGGCACGCAAGGCGGCGCTCGACGAGGCGGCGCTCGACGCGCGGCTGGCGACCGAGACCATCGACATCACGTTGCCGGGGCGCGATGCCGCGCGCGGCGGCCTGCACCCGGTCAGCCGCACGATGGAACGTATCGCCGACATCTTCGGGCGCCTGGGCTACGAGCTGTCCGATGGCCCGGAGATCGAGGACGACTGGCACAACTTCGAAGCGCTGAACTTCCCGCCGCACCATCCGGCGCGTGCGATGCACGACACTTTCTACATGCGCCCGGACGGCAGCGGCGTCGCCCGCCTGCTGCGCACCCACACCTCCGGCGTGCAGGTGCGCTACATGCAGGACCTGCTGGAGGGCGGTGGTGCGCCGCCGTTGCGGATGATCGCGCTGGGCAAGGTCTACCGCAGCGATTCCGACCAGACCCACACGCCGATGTTCCACCAGTGCGAGGGCCTGCTGGTCGACGAGCACGCCAGCTTCGCCGACCTCAAGGGCACGTTGTCCGAATTCGTGCGCGCGTTTTTCGAGCGCGATTTCGAGATGCGCTTCCGCCCCAGCTACTTCCCCTTCACCGAGCCGTCGGCCGAGGTCGACATCGCCTGGCAGCAACCGGACGGTTCGACGCGCTGGCTGGAAGTGCTCGGCTGCGGCATGGTGCATCCGAACGTGCTGCGCAGCGTCGGCATCGATCCGGAGCGCTACACCGGCTTCGCCTTCGGCTTGGGCGTGGAGCGCTTCGCGATGCTGCGCTACGGCGTCGACGACCTGCGCAGCTTCTTCGACAACAACGTGCGATTCCTTAAACAGTTCGCGTAACCACAAGCTGTCATCCCGAGCGCAGCGAGGGATCTGTTGTCGCTGATCGAGGAGCAGATCCCTCGCTGCGCTCGGGATGACACGGGATAGTTGACATGAAATTCTCAGAAAACTGGCTTCGCCAGCACGTCAATACCGATGCCACGCGCGACGAACTCGCCGCGACGCTGACCGCGATCGGCCTGGAGGTCGAGGAGCTGACGCCGCTGGGCGAAGCTCTCGACGGCGTCGTGGTCGCACGCATCGTGTCCGCGGAGAAGCATCCCGAGGCGGATCGCCTGCAGGTCTGCCAGGTCGATGCCGGCACCGGCGCGATGCTGCAGATCGTCTGCGGCGCGCCGAATGCGCGTGCAGGCCTGCTGGCGCCGCTGGCCACCATCGGTACGCAGGTCGGCGACATCACCATCAAGGCCGCGAAACTGCGTGGCGTCGAATCCAACGGCATGCTGTGCTCGGCGAAGGAACTGGGCATCGACGCCGACGCCTCGGGCCTGCTCGAACTCCCCGACGACGCCCCGATTGGCGCGCCGCTGGCCGGCTACCTCGGCCTGCCCGACGCCAGCATCGAACTCAAGCTCACGCCCAATCGCGCCGACTGCTTCAGCGTGCGCGGGATCGCCTTCGACGTGGCCGCGGCCTGCGGCAGCGAAGTTACGGCGTTCGACGCCGCGCCAGTGCCTGCGCAAGGCGACGCCGCGCTCGAAGTGCGGCTCGACGCCGGCGCCGGCGCCGACGCGCCGCGCTATGTCGGCCGCGTCATCAGCGGCGTCGACGCCAGCCGGCCCACGCCGGTCTGGATGGCCGAGCGCCTGCGCCGCAGCGGCATCCGCCCAGTGTCGCTGCTGGTCGACGTGACCCAGTACGTGATGCTCGAACTCGGCCAGCCGATGCACGCCTTCGACCGCGACCTCCTGCACGGCCCAGTCGGGGTGCGTCACGCGCGCGCCGGAGAAGCGCTGAAGCTGCTCGATGGACGCGACGTCGTCGCCGATCCCGGCTTCCTCGTCATCACCGACGCCGATCGCGCGGTCGCGCTGGCCGGCGTGATGGGTGGCTTCGATACCCGCGTCACCGGGGCGACGAAGAACATCTTCCTCGAAGCCGCGCACTTCGCGCCGGCGGCGATCATCGGCCGCGGCCGCAAGCTCGGCCTGCACACCGATGCCGGGCACCGTTTCGAACGTGGCGTCGACCCCGAGCTGCCACGGACCGCGATCGAGGTCGCCACGCGCCTGGTCATCGACATCGCCGGCGGCACACCGGGTCCGGTAACCGAGGCCGTGCTGCCCGAGCACCTGCCGCAGCCGCATCCGATTCCGCTGCGCCGTGCGCGGCTGGCGCGCGTGCTGGGCCTGGACATTGCCGACGCCGAGGTCGAACGGATCCTGAGCGCGCTCGGCCTGGAGGTCGCGGCGAGCGCGGAGGGCTGGAACGTCACCGCGCCGACGCGCCGCTTCGACCTGGCGATCGAGGAGGACCTGGTCGAAGAGGTCGCGCGCATCCACGGCTATGACGCAATCCCGACCACGCTCCCCGGCGGCGCCACGCGCCTCGCCGCACCCACCGAAACTCAGGTGGCCGAGCAGGACGTGCGCCGCCAGGTGGTCGCGCGCGATTACCTGGAGGCGATCAACTACGCCTTCGTCGACGCCGGCCTGCTCGATGCCTGGCAGGCGAACGCCGGCGCCGTGCCGCTGGCCAACCCGCTCAGCGCCGAGTTGGGCGTGATGCGCACGCAACTGCTGCCGGGGCTGGTCGACGCGCTGGCGCGCAACGAAGCGCGCCAACAGGCGCGGGTGCGACTGTTCGAGCTTGGCAAGGTCTTCGAAGCGCGGGCAGGGCAGGCACCGGCGGAAACCTTGCGGATAGCTGCGGTGGCCTGCGGCGACGCCTCGGCGGAACAGTGGGGCGTGCCGGCGCGGCGGGTGGATTTCCATGATCTGAAGGGCGATCTCGACAGCCTGGCCGCGTTGTCCGGGGCGAAGCTCGAGTACCGGGCGGCGCAGCCGGCGTGGGCGCATCCGGGACGTGCGGCCCAAGTGCTGCGCGATGGCGTGGTCGTCGGCGCGATCGGCGAACTGCATCCCCGCCTGCAGCAGGCGCTGGGACTCGACCATGCGGTGGTGGCGTTCGAGGTCGACCTGGCGCCGCTGCGCCAGCGCGCCGTGCCCGCCGCGCGGGGCTTGTCCAGGTTCCCGTCCGTCCGCCGCGATCTCGCGTTCGTCGTCGCCCAGGAGGTGCCGTGGGAGGCGGTCGCGGGCACCGTGCGCGGCGCCGCGGGCGCGGCTCTGCGCGACCTGCAGCTATTCGACCGCTACGTGGGCAAGGGGGTCGAATCGGGTTTCAAGAGTCTCGCCATGGGCTTGATTCTGCAGGAGGATTCACGCACTCTGACCGACCCCGAGGTGGATGCGGTGGTAGCCGATGTCACGGCCGCACTCGAGTCCGCCCACGGGGCACGGATACGTGGATGAGCACCGGTCAGGTTTTGGGGAGCTGAAATGGCGTTGACCAAGGCGGAAATGGCCGAGCGGTTGTACGAGGAAGTCGGGCTGAACAAGCGCGAGGCCAAGGAATTCGTCGATGCGTTCTTCGACGCCCTGCGCGAGGGCCTGCAGGCCGGCCGCCAGGTCAAGCTGTCGGGTTTTGGCAACTTCGACCTGCGCCGCAAGAACCAGCGCCCCGGCCGCAATCCCAAGACCGGCGAGGAGATCCCGATCTCCGCGCGCACCGTGGTCACCTTCCGCCCCGGGCAGAAGCTCAAAGAGCGCGTGGAAGCGTATGCGGGAGGTGCCCATGCTTGACCCGGGCAGCAACCGCGAACTGCCGCCGATCCCGGCCAAGCGCTACTTCACCATCGGTGAAGTTAGCGAGCTGTGCGACGTCAAGCCGCACGTGCTGCGCTACTGGGAGACCGAATTCCCGAGCCTGAGCCCGGTCAAACGCCGCGGCAACCGCCGCTACTACCAGCGTCACGACGTGCTGATGGTGCGCCAGATCCGCGGCCTGCTGTACGAGCAGGGCTACACCATCGGCGGCGCCCGCCAGCGCCTGGAAGGCGAGGGCGCCAAGCAGGAATCGGCGCTGAGCACCCAGATCATCAAGCAGGTGCGGATGGAGCTGGAGGAAATCCTGCAGCTGCTGCGCCGCTGAACCCGGAACGCGCGGCGCAGTCCGCGAAGCCGGTATAATCCGCACCCAACCGGGGTATAGCGCAGCCTGGTAGCGCACTTGTCTGGGGGACAAGTGGTCGTCGGTTCGAATCCGGCTACCCCGACCAAATCTGGTTTTGAAATCAGCGGCTTGTGAGCATCCCTCGCAGGCCGTTTCTTGTTTACACCCTATCGCCACCCTATTGGGGAAAAGCGCTGGGTTCGCAAGCTGGCTGGGCGCCGTGTGCGACTGCCCTTGGGTGCGAATGTCCTCCGGCCTCGGCCTGCGGCCGACGCCTCCTCCTTGATTTCGCACCCAAGGGCATTCGCACCCGGCGTTCCGACTTGGCCGGTGGTTTCACAAGCGCAAGGCAGGAACTTGGCCTTTTTCGGCATGCCTGCGATTCGGTAGGCCCGTTGTGCCGGCAGGCCTTCGGGGCTAAATCAAGGAGGAGGCGTTCGCCGTCAGGCGGATGCCGGAGGACATTCGCTCCGAAGGCCTGCCGGCCGCGTCGGGGCCCATCAGATGGCGGCAGAGCGTGCAATCGAACAAGAAGCATGAGCCGCTCCCATCAGTCGGGAGAACAATCTTTCTTCCCTGGGTCCCGTCAAACGACGCCAGCCGGTTACGTTCATACAATGACGCATTCCGCCGCGGGAGCTGCCATGCGTTTGATCTTTCGCCATCTCGCATTGCTCGCCTGCCTTGCGGTGTGGCCGGCGCATGCGCAGTCCGCAAGCCCGCTGCAGGCCACGTCCCCCGAGCCCGATGGCAAAGCGACGTCGCCGGCAGCCGCTGCGCAGGATCCGGCAGCGATCGTCGACATGGACACCGTCGTCGTCTCCGGCGCGCAGCCCGGGCCAAGCATGTGGAAAGTGTCGAAGGGCGACCATGTGCTCTACATCCTCGGCACGCTGTCACCGCTGCCAAAGCGCATGGAGTGGATGTCGCGCGAGGTCGAGGACACCATCGCCCGATCGCAGGCGGTGATCGCGCCGCCGTCGGTGGTGATGAAGGCCGACGTCGGTTTCTTCCGCGGTCTGATGCTGGTGCCGGCGTTGCTCAGGGCGCGCAACAACCCGGACGGGAAGAAACTGCGGGAGGTGGTGTCGCCGAAACTGTACATGCGCTGGGAGGTGCTCAAGGCGCGCTACATGGGGCGTGACCGCGGCGTCGAGAAGCGGCGCCCGATCCTGGCCGCGCAGGAGCTCTACGAGGCGGCCATGCGCAAGTCCGGACTGACGCTCGACGATGTCGTGGGCAAGGCGGCAAGGAAGGCGGCGAAGCTCGCCGACGTGCCGGTGGTGCCGGTCGAGGCGACGCTGGTGATCGATGATCCGAAAGCAGCGCTCAAGGAATTCAACAAGAGCACGCTCGACGACACCGAATGCTTCGCGCGCACGATGGCGCGGATCGAGACGGATCTGGACAACATGCGCGCCAGGGCCAACGCCTGGGCCACGGGGGACATTGAGGCGCTGCGCACGTTGCCGTCCCACAACCAGTACGCTGCCTGCGTCGATGCGATCACCGAAACCGGGCTGGCGAAACGGCTCGGCATCGCCGATCTGCCAAAACGTGCGGGCGACGCCTGGATCGCCGCGGCAGAGCGCGCGCTGGCGGACAACCAGACGACCTTCGCGATGCTGCCAGTGGCCGGGATCATGGCACCGGACGGCTTCCTCGAACGGCTGCGCGCAATGGGCTACGAGGTACAGGCGCCCTGAGTCCCAGGCGCCGGAACGTGGCGCTGCCGATCAGCCGATCGCGCGCGCCGATGCCGCTGGTTTGGCGAGTCCAGGCCAACGCGCGAGCAGCGAGGCGCGGATGCCGGCGACGTCGAGCCCGGCTTCGGCCAGCAGGTCCTCGCGGCTGGCGTGGTGCTGGAATGCATCGGGCAGGCCGAGATGCAGGATCGGCAGGGTGGCGCCTTCGGCCGCGAGCAATTCGGCCACGCCGCTGCCCGCGCCGCCGGCGACCACGTTGTCCTCGAGCGTCGCGAAGCCGTCGTGCGACTGCGCGAGTTCGAGCACCAGCTCGCGGTCGAGCGGCTTGACGAAGCGCATGTTGACGACCGTCAGGTCGAGTTCCTCGCCGAGCTGTTCCGCGGCCGGGACCATCGCGCCGAACGCGAGTAAGGCGATGCGCGAGCCGCGGCGACGCAGCTGCGCCTTGCCGATCGGCAGGGTGTCGAGCGCCGGCTGCACCGCGACGCCAGGGCCGCTGCCGCGCGGGTAGCGCACGGCGGCCGGGCCGTCGAAGCGGAAGCCGGTGGAGAGCATCTGCCGGCATTCGTTCTCGTCGGCGGGCGCCATCACCACCATGTTCGGCACGCAGCGCAGGTACGACAGGTCGAGGTTGCCGGCATGGGTCGCGCCGTCCGGGCCGACCACGCCGCCGCGGTCGATCGCGAACAGCACGTCGAGATTCTGGATCGCGACGTCGTGCACCAGCTGGTCGTAGCCGCGCTGCAGGAACGTCGAATAGATCGCCACCACCGGCTTGGCGCCCTCGCAGGCCATGCCCGCGGCGAGCGTCACCGCGTGCTGCTCGGCGATGGCGACGTCGAAGTAGCGATCGGGATACTCCTTGCTGAAACGCACCAGGCCGGAGCCTTCGCGCATCGCCGGGGTGATGCCCATCAGCGTGTCATCGGCGGCTGCCATGTCGCACAGCCAGTCGCCGAATACGTCGGTGTAGCTCGGCTTCTTCGCGCCGGCCTTCGCAACCACGCCCTTGTCGGGATCGAACGGCGACACCGCGTGGTAACCGATCTGGTCGCCCTCGGCGAGCTCGTAGCCCTTGCCCTTGGTGGTGATCACGTGCAGCAGCTGCGGGCCCTTGAGCTTCTTCAGCATCTTCAGCGCAGCGACCAGCGCCTTGACGTCGTGGCCGTCGATCGGGCCGGTGTAGTGGAAGCCCATTTCCTCGAACAGCGTGGACGGCACGAACATGCCCTTCCAGTGCTCTTCCCAGCGGCGCACGAACTTGGCCGCCGGCTTGCGCTTGTCGCCGAGCAGCTTCTTGCCGCCTTCGCGCAGCGCGTTGAGGGTGTGGCTGCCGGTGGCGCGGCCGAGCATCTTGGTCAGGCCGCCGACGTTCTCGCTGATCGACATGCGGTTGTCGTTGAGGACCACCAGCAGGTCCGGTTCCGGGTCCATGCCGCCGGCATGATTCAGCGCCTCGAAGGCCATGCCCGCGGTCATCGCGCCGTCGCCGATCACCGCCACCACCTTGCGGTCGTTGCCGGCGCGCGCATTGGCGATGGCCATGCCGAGCGCGGCGGAGATCGAGGTCGAGGAATGGCCGACGCCGAAGGTGTCGTATTTGCTTTCCTCGCGCTTCGGGAACGGCGCCACGCCGCCCGATTGTTTGACGGTGTGGATCGCGTCGCGTCGCCCGGTCAGGATCTTGTGCGGATAGGTCTGGTGGCCGACGTCCCAGACGATGCGGTCGTCGGGCGTGTCGTACAGCGCGTGCAGGGCGACGGTCAGTTCGATCACGCCGAGGCCGGCGCCGAAGTGGCCCCCGGACTTGCCGACCGACTCGATCAGGTAGGCGCGCAGTTCATCGGCGATCGCGGGCAGCTCGGCTTCGTCGAACTGGCGCAGGTCGGTGGGGGAGTCGATGCGCGAAAGGCGCGGATAGCGCGAAGAGTCGATCATGTGCGTCATTTTCCCCTCCACCGTCGTGACGGGCAAGGCAAACCGGCTTTTGCGCAGGCTGCGGCGCGCAATGGTGTGTGTCGGCGTCGCGGCCCGGGCGGCGGGCGCGTCGGAATTGCGCGGAAAGGCCGCGCCGTGGAAAGCATGAACCGGCGTCCCGGAAGCGGCCGCCGGGGCGATTGCGCGGCCCTATTTGCCGCGCAGGCGCCCGAACAGGCCGGTCGGCCTGGCCGGTTCGACCGGTTCGGCAGGCACGTCGGGAGCGAGGTCGGCGAACCCGGTGGCGAGGCTGGCGTTGACGAAGTCGGCCACGTCGGCCACCGGCATGCCGCTGGCCTCGGCGATCTCCGGCAGCGTCGCAGGCCCTTTCATCATCGCGGTGGCGATGCGGAAATGCTTCGGGTACTCGCGTTCGGTCTGCGGCCACTTGTTGAGCCGGTAGCGGCCCTCGGGGTCATGGCCGGGCAGCAGCGCGCCCTTGCCGGCCAGCAGGGCATCGAGCCATTGCAGGCGCTGCAGCGGTTGCGCGGCGCCGGCGGCGGCGCTTTCGCGACTCCAGGTTGCGTCGTCGACGTCCTCGAAGTCTTCGCGCCGTACCGTCGCCTTGAAGGCCGCGGCCAAGGACTTGAGTGCCGCCGGGCCGTGGTAGCTGCGTGCGGACGGGTCGATCAACAGGGCGGCGCCGCCGCCACTGCGATAGCGCACGCGGCGATCGAGGGCGCCAGGGGCGAGCCAATCGCCCAGGCGCTGTTCGTGCGGCGTGGCCTGCGCCGCGACTGCGACCGCCTCCGGCGTGGCGGGCTTCGGGGCGGGTTCGGCAGCCACGACCGGTTCGGGCTCGGCAAGCGCGGGCGCATTGGCGGCGTGCTCCGCCGGCGCCGTGGCAACGGGCGTCGCGACCAGCGCGATTTCGGCGGGCGCGGGAGGCGGTGCCACGGCAGGCGCGGTTTCGGCAGCGGACTCGGGGACGGAGACGCCACGCTGGATCGCGATATCGCGCAACAGCGCCGAGAACGAATCGCTGTCGAAGGGGCGTCCGAGCCGGAAATCGGTTTGCGTGCGCTGCGCCGTGGTCAGCCCGATCACATGCTTGCCGGCGGCATGCAGGCGCAGCCAGCTCATCGGGCCATACATACTGTCCATGTCGACCATGATGTGCTCGGCCTCGGTCTCCGGCACCAGTTGCCACAGTCCGCCGACCCGCGCGTTGGCGTGGATGAAGGAGGCCTTCAATGCGGTTTCGGTGGCCGGATCCATCCCGGTCAGGCCAAGGGTCAGTGGCATCGTCGCAGTCCGGCGTTTAGCAGCCCACGAGTGTTGCCAAGTGCGCGGCGCGCGTCAACGCGCGTGCAGCGGCAACTTGTTGCCCGTGCGCGTCAGTTGCTGCCGCGGGTGTGGCCGAATCGGCTCGGCAGCCGAAAAAAATGAGACGCAGGCCCGCACCGGACATGGGTCTGGCGACCTCTGCGGGCCGGGGTGGCCGGCGCCGGGCATCCGGGCGTGGTGTCGTCAGGCGCTGAAGCGGCGCGAGCGCCTGGGGAGATGGTTCTTCAGGAAAGCCATCTGGTCGGCGAGGATGTTGCGGTTGCTCAGGATCAGGTGCTCGATCCAGCTTGGCCGGTACGGCACCGCGAGCAGCGGCATCGACGCCTGCTGCGGCGTGCGCCCGCCCTTGCGGGAGTTGCAGTGGAAGCAGGCGGAGACGACGTTCTCCCAGATGTCGCGCCCGCCCTGCGACAGCGGCTTGACGTGGTCGCGCGTGAGCTGCTGCCGGCCGCAGTCGCGTCCACAGTACAGGCACAGGTGCTGGTCGCGCGCGAACAATGCGGTGTTGGTAAGTGCCGGGGTGGGGGCGAGGGCGTGTGAACGGGCGTGGCCGCGCGCTGCGATGATCGGGTGCAATGGCTGGACGCTGCGTTCACCGCTGAAGCGGTTGGTGCCGCCGTGCACGACCAGGCAGGGCTCGCCGAGTGTCCATGCCACCGCGTCGCGCGCATACAGGCAGGTGGCGTCCTGCCAGCTCATCCAGTCGAGCACGCGGCCGTGCGCGTCGAGCGAGAGCAGGCGCACGGCATCGAGTCGTGCGGGGCGTGTGTCCGGGATGCGATGGGTCGAAGCGGCGGCAGCCGGGTCCGCGAGGTCCCCGGTCCGGATCAGGCGAAGGTTCGCTCTGTCGGTCTCCATCGGGCACCCAGCTTATACCCAATTGTTTACGTTTTGGTAACCGGCGACCGCTGCAACCGCAGGTCGAGGCAACGCCCCCGACGCCTTGCGCGATGCCTTTCGCAGGGCTGCCGGGTTGCCACGGAACGTCGGAGACATGGCCCCGACCTGCGGCGTTCGCAGAGTGCGGGGTGTCGCGGGCGCAGTCCGGCCTACGCGTCGAACCGGTCGGCGTCCATCGCCATCAGCGGCGCCGCGCCGCTGTCGATCGCAGCCTTGTGCGCGAGCGTGCGCGGCAGGATGCGGGCGAAGTAGAAGCGCGCGGTCTCGCGCTTGGCATCCTTGAACGCCTGCGACTGCGACGAGGCATCCGCGGCGGCCACGCTGCGCGCCCACCAGTAGGCCAGCGCCATGTAACCCGAATAGAACAGGTAGTCGTATGCCGCCGCGCCCACCTCGTCGGCGTCCGCCATCGCGCGCTTGCCGATCGCCAGCGTCAGCGCCTGCCACTCGCCGGCCCTGGCGCGCAGCGGTTCGACGAACTCGCGCAACGCCTCGTCGCCTTCATGCGCCTTGCAGAACTCCTCCACCATGCCGAGGAATACGCGCAGCCCGGCGCCCTGCAGCTGCATCGTCTTGCGCCCCATCAGGTCCAGCGCCTGGATGCCGGTGGTGCCCTCGTACAGCGTGGTGATGCGGGCATCACGCGCGAGCTGCTCCATGCCGTGCTCGGCGATGTAACCGTGGCCGCCGAAGCACTGCAGCGCGTGGTAGGTGCACTCCACGCCCCATTCGGTCAGGCAGGCCTTGACGATCGGGGTGAGGAAGCCGAGCAGGGCGTCGGCGCGCTCGCGTTCGCCGGCATCGTCGCCATGGCCGACGATGTCCACCAGCGACGCGGCGTGGTAGCCGAGCACGCGACCGCCTTCGACCAGCGCCTTCTGCGTCAGCAGCATGCGGCGCACGTCGGGGTGGACGATGATCGGATCGGCCGGTTTGTCGGGGAACTTCGGCCCGGTGAGCGAGCGCATCTGCAACCGTTCGCGGGCATAGCGCAGCGCGTTCTGGTACGCGCGATCCGCCAGCCCCAGCCCCTGCAGCCCCACCGCCAGGCGCGCGGTGTTCATCATGGTGAACATCGCCATCAGGCCCTTGTTCGGCTCGCCGATCAGCCAGCCCTGCGCGTCGTCGAAATTGATCACACAGGTCGCCGAGCCGTGGATGCCCATCTTGTGTTCGAGCGCGCCGCAGCGCACCGCGTTGCGCTCGCCGATGTTGCCGTCGCGGTCCACGCGCAGCTTGGGCACGATGAACAGCGAGATGCCCTTGCTGCCGGCGGGGGCGTCCGGCAGCCGCGCGAGCACCAGGTGCACGATGTTGTCGGTGAAGTCGTGGTCGCCGGCGGTGATGAAGATCTTGGTGCCGGTGATCGCGTGGCTGCCGTCCGCCTGCGGCACGGCGCGCGTCTTGAGCAGGCCCAGATCGGTGCCGCAATGCGGCTCGGTCAGGCACATGGTGCCGGTCCAGCGGCCGTCCACCAGCGGCTTGAGGAACACCTCCTGCTGCCAGGCTTCGCCGTGGTGCAGCAGCGCCTCGGTGGCGCCGTGCGAGAGCAGCGGGAAGTTGCCCCAGGCCAGGTTGGCGGCGTCGATCATTTCCTTCATCGGCACCGCGGCGAGGTGCGGCATGCCCTGTCCGCCGAACTCGGCCGGCGACGCCAGCCCCGACCAGCCGCCGTCGACGAACTGCGCGTACGCTTCCTTGAAGCCCGGCGGCGTGGTGACCGCGCCGGTGGCCTTGTCGTAGCCGCAACCCACTTCGTCGCCGACCCGGTTGAGCGGCGCCAGCACGGTTTCGGTGAAGCGCGCGGACTCGTCGAGGACCGCGTCGATGATGTCGCCGGTGGCCTCGGCGAACCCCAGTCGCGCGAACAGCGCCTCGGCGCCGAGGACGTCGTGGAGGGCGAAGCGGATGTCGTGCAGCGGTGCCTTGTAGGTGCTCATGCGGGGATCGTGTTCCAGGTTCGGGTCGGGGGAGTTCGCGCGCGCGGCCGCAGCGAAGCGGCCGGGCTGGTTCTACCGCAGCACGCCGGGCAGCCCGGGGACCGGGTTCAGGCCGCTGGTGCGCTTGATGTCGAAACTGCGCGCGCCCTTGTCTTCGGGCACCACCTGCAGCGTGCCTTCGAGCGCGTAACCGATGCCGTGGTTGCCGCCGAGCGCGTCGGCGATCGCGATGCGCGCGGCCGATGTCGGCGCGTGGGTCAGGGTCACCACGTCGGCCGATTCCGGCCCGATCGAGATGCCTGCGTTGCCCTGCAGCGTGCCGGCCGGCTGGTCGCCGAGTGTCATTGCCAGGCTGATCGCGTCGAAGCGCATCGGGATGCTGCTGTAGTTCTGCAGGCGCAGGTCCACCGACCAGCTGCCGTCGGCGCGCACGGTCAGTTGCTGGATGCTGGCACTGGGCTCGGACACGCGCCGCACCGGGCCGCCGCCGCAGGCGCCGAGCAGCAATGCCGTGGCTGCAGCGAGAAACAGGAACGACAACCAGCGACGATGCATGCCTGACCCCCTTGATGTGCGCAGAGGACCGGAAAATACCACGGCGTATGGGGTCGAGGGCGAAGCCGGAGGTCGCCTCGCCGGTGAAGGGCAGGCAAGATCGGGATGGCGGAACCGGATCCGGCGCTTTCGCGCGTCGCAAGGAATGAGGAGCTTCATGGCAACGATGGCTGTTCGAAACGGTGTGAGGATGCATGCGGTCGCCGCATGCCTGCTGCTGGCGTTGTGCGCCTCGCCGGCATTGTCCGTTGCGGCGCAACCGGCCGCGACGCTGATCCGGGACGCGACTGTCTTCGATGGCACCGATCGGCCGCCATTCGGCGCGGACGTGTTGATCGTGGATGGCCGGATTGCGTCCCTTGGGCCGGAGCTGCCGGTACCGGCTGGCGCGACCCTGATCGATGCGCAGGGGAAGGCGCTGCTGCCGGGCCTGTTCGACGTGCACACGCACTGGACGCCCAATGGCAGCCCGGCGACGTTTCCGGAAATCGCCAACGCCTACATCGCAGCCGGCGTGACCACGGTGAACGACTTCCACGAGGCGCCGGAATCCTACGCGCCGCGGCGGGCATGGCTGCAGACCCTGGCCGCGCCAGACGTGCGTTTCGCCGCGCGCATCAGTACGCCGTTGGGCCACGGCGCCGACTGGGCCGACCAGGCCACCACGCGCTGGGTCAACTCGGCGGAGTCCGCGCGCGCGGCGGTCGACGGCGTCGCCGCCTACAAGCCGGACTTCATCAAGGCCTTCACCGACGGCTGGCGTTACGCCAACGCGGCGGACAACACCAGCATGGGCGAGGACACGCTCGCGGCGCTGGTGCAGGAGGCGCATGCCAAGGGACTCGAAGTCCTGACCCACACCGTCACCGTCGAACGGGGCAAGCAGGCCGCGCGCGCCGGCGTGGACGTGATCGCGCACAGCCTGCAGGACCAGCCCGTTGACCAGGAACTGATCGACCTCATGCGCGAGCACGGCACCCGCTACGCGCCGACGCTGGCGGTCTACGAGCCGGTGAAGATGGGGAGCAAGCGCCCCGCCGATCCCGCGGACAAGGTGGTCGCGCAGCGCGCACGGAACTTCGACAACGCGCTCGCCAACGTGCGCGTGCTGCACGAGGCCGGGGTTCCGGTCGTAGTGGGCACGGATGCAGGCATGCCGGGGACGCCGCACGGCGCCGCGACCCTGCACGAACTCGAATTGCTGGTGCGCGCCGGGCTGTCGCCCGCCGACGCGCTGCGCGCCGGCACGTCCGCCAGCGCCGCGGCGCTAGGCCTCGACGACCGCGGCACCGTCGCCGTGGGCAAGCGCGCCGACCTGGTCCTCGTCTCGGGCCGGCCGTGGGAGACGATCGGCGATATCCATCATGTCGAGCGCGTCTTCATCGCCGGTCGCCAAGTTGCCGGCCCCGGCACCCGGCTTCCGCCAGGCAACGCGCGCACCGTGCTGCCGGCGCTGCGCATCGCGCCGCTGGTCGACGATTTCGAGCAGGTCTCCGGGCGCACCGCGCTGGACACGCTGCGCACCGACGAGGCCGACGGCGGCAACGACCGCACCGTGCAGGTCACCGAAGTCGTCGCGCGCGAGGACCAGGGCCATGCGTTGTCGATGCAGGCGTGGCTGTCGCACCAGGACTGGGCCCGCGCGGGCGTGTTGTTTCCGCTCAGCCTCGGCGCGGTGGCGCCGGTCGACCTGCGTGGATACCGCGGCCTGCGCTTCGAGATCCGCGGCCGCGGTGCGCTGCAGGTCGAGTACCGCGGCCTGTCCGATGCACGCTGGGCGCGCGACATCGCGGCAGGGCCGCGATGGACGACGGTCGAAGTGCCGTTCTCGCAGCTGCAGGGCCTGCCGCCGTACCGGCGTGAAGGGCCGGTGCCCGCATGGTCCGGCGACGACGTGCTCCAGGTCGGCTTCATGGCCAGGGGCGAGCTTGGCAGCAAGGTATGGTTCGAACTGGACAACATCCGGTTCTATTGACCATCCGCCCGCACCTGGACCAGGACTAATGAACAGGAAGGCCTTGTTGTCTCATCGCTGGCTGCCGTGGATGTTGTTGGCCTGCATCGCCACGCCTGCAATCGCGCAGCAGGCCGGCGCTGCCGAAGACCAGGTCCTGCAAGCCGTGCAGCGCGACGCGTCGCGGCTCGATGGGCTGGCGCATGCGCTGTGGGCGCATCCCGAGCTTGGCTATCTCGAAGTCGAATCGTCGCGACGGCTGCAGGACGAGTTGCGGCAAGCGGGCTTTGACGTGCAGGCCGGCGTGGCCGGCATGCCGACCGCCTTCGTTGCCCGCGCCGGCCGGCGCGGCAACGGCCCGGTCATCGCGCTGCTCGCGGAAATGGATGCATTGCCGGGCATGTCGCAGGCGGCGGTTCCAGTCCGCCAGCCGATTCCGGGACAGGATGCCGGCCAGGCCTGCGGCCACAACCTGTTTGGCCCGGCGGCAGTGGTCGCCGCGCGTGCGATCAAGGCCTGGCTCGATACCAGCGGCCACGATGGCGAGATCCGCGTGTACGGCACGCCGGCGGAGGAGGGCGGCTCGGGCAAGGTGTTCATGGTCAAGGCCGGTCTGTTCGACGACGTCGACCTTGCGCTGCACTGGCATCCTGCATCCACGAACTCGGCACGCCAGGACGGCAGCCTCGCCAACATCAGCGGCAAGTTCCGCTTCCACGGCATCGCCGCGCACGCCGCACTTGCGCCAGACCGCGGCCGTTCCGCGCTCGATGGCGTGGAAGCGCTGGACTTCATGGCCAACATGATGCGCGAGCACGTGCCCCACGGCACCCGCATCCATTACGTCATCACCGACGGCGGCGAAGCGCCGAACGTGGTGCCGGAAACCGCCGAGGTCTACTACTACGTGCGCCACGCCGATCCGGCCGTCGTGCGCGACGTGTTCGCCCGGCTGCGCAAGGCCGCCGACGGCGCCGCGGCCGGCACCGGCACCACGGTCGAATTCGAGCCCACCGGCGGCGTCTACTCGCTGTTGCCCAACGACGCCCTCGGCCAGGTGGTCGATGCCGCGCTGCGGCGCGTCGGTGGCGTGCCCTACGACGCACGGGACATCGCATTCGCCACCCGCCTGCAGGAGAGCCTCGACCGGCGTCCGCCGCTGGCCGATGCGCAACAGGTACAGGCCTATGGCGTGGACGGCCCGGGTTTTGCGTCCACCGACGTCGGCGACGTCAGCTGGACCGTGCCGACCGCGGGGTTGAGTACCGCGACCTGGGTTCCCGGCACGCCCGCGCACAGCTGGCAGGCGGTCGCGGCATCCGGCCATGCGATCGGCAACAAGGGCGCGCTCAATGCCGCCAGCGCGCTGGCGTTGTCGGCGATCGCGCTGTACGAGTCGCCGGACACGATCCTGCAGGCGAAGGCGGAGTTCGACAGGCGCCGTGGCGCCAGCTTCCACTATGTCCCGTTGCTTGAACGCGACGCGCCGTCGCTGGACTATCGCAAGGGGCTGGCGCGGTAGCGTGGCGTCGCGTGTCCCCGGGTAGCCATCCACTGGCCACGAAAAAGGGCCGCGAGGGCCCTTTTGCAAAAACCACATGATTTGTGGTGGCCGGGGAGGGAATCGAACCCCCGACACGGGGATTTTCAATCCCCTGCTCTACCAACTGAGCTACCCGGCCGGAACGCTTCGGCGCTGGGCCGTGCGAGGGCGAGATGATACGGGCCCGGGCGGCGGGCGGCAAGCCAATCCGCATCGGGGCTGAATGGGTGGCGCCGGCTTGACCCGGCTCCTCGCGGGCGGGGCGCATGATCGGGGTCCACTAGATAATCGCACTGCGAAAAGGAGCCGCGATGAAAACCTTCCCTGCCATTGCATCGCTGTTGCTGGCTGCCGCGACCGCGTCCTGTGCCAGCACCGGCATGAGCGACGCCGACAAGCTGGCCACCTATCGCGCGCACGCCGGCGCGCCGGTGCGCAGTTTCCAGTACTTCGGCCAGATCAACGGCTGGACGTCGCTGGGCGACAGCGCCGTCGCGGTATGGACCAAGCCCAACGAAGCCTGGCTGCTCGAACTGTCCGGCCGTTGCCCGGACATCGAGTACGCGCCCGTGATCACCGTGACCAGCCAGTTCAACCGGGTCAGCGCCAAGTTCGACAAGGTCGTGGCGCGCGGTTCGAACGCGATGGCCATCCCGTGCCAGATCAGCGAGATCCGTCCGCTCGACGTCAAGGCGATCAAGCAGGCTGAGAAGACCGCGCGCGATCAGCCGGCCGGGGAGTCCGACGGCACGTAGCCGGCCGGCTTCTCGGCGCCGCCGCCGAACAGGAATTTCTCCATCTCGACCTCGAGGAAGGCGCGGTGCTTCGGGTCCAGCGGCGAGAGCCGGTTCTCGTTGATGAGCATGGTCTGGTGCGCGAGCCACGCCGCCCAGCCGGCCTTGCCGATGTTGGCGAACACGCGCTTGCCCAGTTCACCGGGCCACGGCACGAAATCCAGGCCCTCGGCGTCCTTGTTCTCGTACTGGCAGTGCACCATGCGCGTCATGTCGGTGGATCCTCGTGGTCGGGGTGGAGCTGCGTTTCGAGCAGCGTCCTGATCGGGGCCGGGATGCCAAGCGCCGGGAGTTCGTCGCGTGCCACCCAGCGCAGGTCGTCATTGTCGCCCACCGCGTCGCGCATCGCGACTTCGCGCCATCGCAGCGGCTGCAGTGTGAGCCGGTAATGGGTGAAGCCGTGGGCGATCGCGTCGAGCGGTTCGCCATGGTCGTAGTCGCCGCTGACATGCGCGCCGAACCAGTCGCGCGCGGCCTCGTGCGTTTCGGTCTCGGGCAGCGACCACAGCGCGGCCCATATGCCGGTGGGCGGGCGCCGTTGCAGCAGCACGCGTCCGCCCGCGTCGCGCAGCAGCAGCACGTGGGCGCTGCGCTCGGGCAGCGGCTTGCCGGGCTTGGGCGTGGGTAGCATGGCGACGCGGCCGGCCGCCAGCGCGGCGCAATCGCCCTGCAGCGGGCACAGCACGCATGCGGGGTCGTGGCGGGTGCACAGGGTGGCGCCGAAATCCATCTGCGCCTGGGTGTAGTCGGCCATCCGCCCTGCCGGCAGGTGCGATTGCGCGACCTCCCACAGCGCCTTCTCCACCTTCGGCAGGCCGGGCCAGCCCTCGACGCCGTGGTAGCGGCACAGCACGCGCTTGACGTTGCCGTCGAGGATCGCGAAGCGGTCGCCCCAGGCCTGCGACAGGATCGCGCCCGCGGTGCTGCGGCCGATGCCGGGCAGGGCAAGCAGCGCATCGAAATCGCGCGGCAGCTCACTGCCATGGAGTTCGACGCAGGCGCGCGCAGCGGCATGCAGGTTGCGTGCGCGGGCGTAGTAGCCCAGCCCCGACCAGAGCGCGAGCACTTCGTCGAGTGGCGCCGCGGCCAGCGATGCGACATCCGGCAGCGCGGCGACGAAACGCTCGAAGTAGGGCACCACCACCCGCACCTGGGTCTGCTGCAACATGATTTCCGACAGCCACACGCGGTACGGCGAGCGCGGGTGCTGCCAGGGCAGGTCGTGGCGGCCGGAGACACTGAACCACGCGAGCAGCCGCGAGGCGAAACCATCGTCCACCGGCGAAGCCGCAGCCGACGCGGCCGGCGGCTGCTTGCGGGTGGACGGCGAAGTCCGGCGAGTCATTGCAGCAACTTCATGTCCTCGAGCCGGACGAGGAAGTCGTCGATTCGGCGTCGCAGTTCGGCATCCGATGCCGCGGCTGCCGGCGCGGGGGCGGCCGGACCGGGGAGGCCGCCCGTTCCTGCTGCCTGCCGCAGCACGGCGAGCATGTCGTCGATGCCATGCGCGCCGTCGAGCAGCGCCAGGATTTCCATCGACGCGGCGTCGAGCATGATGGGTTCGTGCCAGTCGTTGAAGACATGGCCGCCGTTGCCGGAAGCGGCCAGGAGCGCAGCGTGTCGCCGCGTGATGGCGGGAACCAACGGTCGTGGGCTGGCCTTGCGGGATCCTGCGACGGGCTGGAGCCGGAAAGTACCGATCCCGCGCCTGACCAGCATGGCGAGGAACTGCAACAACTGCGGCTCGACCTGCTCGGGCGCGCCGATCCTGTCCTGGATGCCGGCGGCCATCGCCTTGACTGACAGCGTTCCCGGCCAGGCCTCCGTCAGCAGGACGGCGGCGGCTTTGAAGACCGGGGTGGCGAGGGTTGCCACATGCGCGGACATGCTGCCGAATCGCTGGGGGCGCGTGTCGTAGCTGACCGCTCCGTCCAGGCACGGCAGGTCAGCCGTGTAGTGCAATCCGCGCAGCCGCTGGTCGTCGAGCCGGTAGCCTGCACTGCGTTTCAGGCCTTCGCGAAACAGCAGTGTCTGCCGGAACTCGCGATTGCCGATGAAGTCCATGCACTGTTCGAGCTGGCGTTGGTCGCCGCCGTACTCCTTCAGGAGCGGCTCGGCCACGTCGGGCGGCAGGTTCGTGGCGAACATTGTTGCGACCTCGGCATCGGCGAGGTAGGCCAGCCCATGGTCCGCAGCGTGGGCAAGGAAATCGTGGAAATAGCAGGGCAGGTTGTTGGGCTCGAGGAATTCGTGCGCCACGTAGTCGTCGCGGCCATCCCGCACGGTGGGCGCGTACTGGCCGACGATCCGCGCAATGACGCTGTCGGGGGCGACGCTCCGACCAAGGAAATCGATCATCGACCTCCCTGCCTGCAGGCGCAGCTGCGGATCCTGCTGGCGGACGCTCCGGAACAGCATCGCGTCGCGAATGACTTCCTTGGCTTTCCAGCCGGGGTAGGTGTTGTAGCTGATGTAGGCGACCCCATTGGAACTCAGCTGGCGCTCGCAGATATGCATGATGGCGTCGCGCACATGCGCCGGCACCCAGCTGTAGACGCCGTGGCAGATCACGTAGTCGAACGTGCCGGGAGAGTCGGCGAGCCTGGCAATGTCGCCCTGCTTGAGCTGGATGTTGTCCAGCCCGAGCGCCTGGACCATGCGTTGGCCGTCGGCGACCTGGCGCCCGGACAGGTCCACGCCCAACGCCGTCGCGCCGCGGTTGCGCGCGGCGTAGGGAATCAGGTTGCCGCCTGCCGCACACCCGAGTTCCAGCACCCTGGCTGTCGCCGGGTCCGGGGTGGACAGGCCGAACAGGTGCGCGATGGCTGCGATGCGCTCCGGCGCGCAGTGCGGGAACGGAAGCGACAGGTATGGCTGGTTGTCATACGCTTGCCGGGTCAGATCGGTGTTCGCTTGCATGGATCCAAGTGTCTCGCTGCGGGCGGCGCGATTGCCGGCGACCGGATGATTCTAGCCAGTGGATGGTGCGCCAGCCGGCGGCCGCTTGCCGCGCCGCGTGGATAAGACGGCTTGCTGCGGTGCTAGCGATCCTGCATGGCCCGGGGTGCCGGCACGTCCTGGAATTCCACTTCGACCCCTTCCAGACGGGCACCCGAAACGTCCAGTTGCGGCACCACCAGGTGCCCCGTGAGCGGAGGCAGCGGCGAGCCCCCGGCCGGCGACGTTATCCATTTGGCGATGGCGGGCATGCGGAAGCTTGCATCGAAACGCGCCGCGCCGCGCTGGATTCCGAGGGCCACCACGTCGTCGAGATCGCCGCGGCCGAGGTAGCCCAGGGCGAATGGCAGCGGTGCGTGCGATTCCCCGATCGGCGGCGGCAATGCCGGCCAGGCGTCGGGCCAGTCGGCGAGTCTGCCTTCCAGGTCGAGCAGCAGGCGCTTGCCGTAGGCCAGCGCGCCGCCGGCGTCGAGGTTCGGGACCGTGCCGTCGCCGCGCAGCGCGATGCCGGCCGGGGCGAGCGCGAGGGTGCCGTCGCGAACCAGCAGCGGCGAAGTGATGGCGAAGGCGAACGGCAGCCGGGTGTCGCCGGATTCGTAGCGGCCGCTCATGCGCGCGCGCAGGCGTGCGCTGCGGATGCCGTTGTCGCCGAAGTGCAGGGGTGCCGACAGCTGCAGCCTTGCCGGCAGGCGCCAGTTGCCGGAGGACGCTGTCAGCGGGCCGACGATGGCGATGCCGGCGTCGTTGGCCGGTCGCGACATGGCCAGCGCCAAGTCAAAGTGCAACGCAAGCTCGCCCGATGCAAAACGCCCCGCGGCGCGTCCGTCGATGCGTTGGTCCCGATGCAGTCGTGGCAGCGAAATCGAGAGACCGTCGACGCGCCAGCCGTCGCCGTCGATGCGCCCGTCGCTGACCTGCAGGCCGTCGCTGAGCGTCGGCATGCGCGTCTTGCCGGGCGGACGGGTTGCCAGCCAGTGCTGCAGCGCCGGCAGGTCGAGCACCGGCGCATCGAGTTCGACGCGGGTGATGTCGAGTTGCGCGCCGCGACTGCGGACCGTCGACCAGGGCACCGAGACATACATGCGCTGCGCGCGCAGCAGTGGGGTGGCTGCACCGGGTTCGCGCGCGACCACGTTGCGAACGACCAGCAGCGGCGTGCCGCGCAGGCGGTATTCGCTGGTGCCGGTGGCGGTGATCTCCAGTCCAAGCGACTTGCCGAGCGTGTCGAGCACGAAGCCGGCGACGCGTTGTGGTTGCAGGAGCAGGTACAGGCCCAGCGCAAGCAGCACCAGGAGCACGGCTGCGGCGGCGAGGAGAATGATAGGGCGGTTACGCATCGGTGGCGTCCGATGGCATCGCCGGGGTCGGTCTTTGCGCTCGATGCATGGCCTGCCATGGCATCAAGGAAGAAGCGTTTCGCGCCGTGACGGCGCGAGCCACCTTTCTTTGCTTGTGCAAAGAAACCTGGCGCAAAGAAAGCACACCCCGCCTGCGCGCCCGATGCTGCGCATCGGGTTCGCGGCGCCGGCGGGAATTTTCGGAAGGGGCATCCTGCCCCTGCCGAAAACGCCATGCATCCATGCATGTCGCCCCTGCGGGGTTTGGCCCGCCGTCTCCGCCGCTACGGAGGGGCCCCGGTAGGTCAAGGTCAACAGCAAAGCCCGAACCCGAATCTCGTGGGAGCGGCTTCAGCCGCGAGCTTTTTGCAAGGGCGCCCGGCGAAACCAGAAGCTCGCGGCTGAAGCCGCTCCTGCAAGGCTCCGGTGGCGGCGTCCGCGAACGACGCGCCGCTGCCGTGCTAGGCGTTGCCCAGTTCACCGGGCAGCAGCGCGTCGACAAAGGCCTCGGCGTCGAACACGCGCAGGTCCTCGGGGCGTTCACCGATGCCGGCGTAGCGGATCGGGATGCCGAACTCGCGCGCCAGCGCGAACACCACGCCGCCCTTGGCGCTGCCGTCGAGCTTGGTCACCACCAGCCCGGTGACGCCGGCCGCGGCGTGGAACTGGCGCAGCTGCGACAGCGCGTTCTGGCCCGTGGTGCCGTCGATCACCATCAGCACTTCGTGCGGCGCCGCGGGGTCGAGCTTGCCGAGCACGCGCTTGATCTTGCCCAGTTCGGCCATCAGCCCCTGCTGGGTGTGCAGGCGGCCGGCAGTGTCGGCGATCAGCACGCCAACGCCGCGCGCCTTCGCCGCCTGCAACGCGTCGAACGCCACCGAGGCGGCGTCCGCGTTCTGGCCCTGCGCCACCACGGGCACGCCGTTGCGCTCGCCCCAGGCTTGCAACTGGGCCACGGCAGCAGCGCGGAACGTGTCGCCTGCGGCCAGCATCAGGCTGCGGCCCTCGTCCTTGTAGCGCCGCGCCAGCTTGCCGATGGTGGTGGTCTTGCCGACGCCGTTGACGCCGACAGTGAGGATGACGAACGGCCTGGCGCCCTCGTCGATCACCAGTGGCCTGGCGACCGGTTCGAGCAGCGCCACCAGTTCCGCCCGCAGCGCCACGAGCAACGCGCGCGCATCGGCGAACTCGCGCGCCTTCATGCGCTTGCGCAGGTGTTCGACCAGTTGCGTGGTGGCGGTGACGCCGACGTCGGCGGTGATCAGGGCCGTCTCGATCTCGTCGAGCAGGTCGTCGTCGAGTTTCGGGTTGCGCGAGAACAGGCCGCCGAGCCCGCGGGCGATGCCGCTGCCGCGCAGGCGCTCGCGCCAGCCGGGCTTGCCGGGCGCGGCGGCGGGTTTTTCCTGCACCTGCGCCGGGGCAGGGGCGTCGGGCAGTGCCGGAACCGGCGTTGCAGCCCGTGCGGGTGCAACCAGTTCCACGGATTCGGGCCGGGCGTCGGATGGGGGCGGAAGCGCCGGCGCGGCGTTCGCCTCATCGGTGGCGGTTGTGGTATCGGCATCGGGCCTGGCGTGGTCGCCGGATTCCATGGTGCCGGCGGGCTTCGGGAATGCCGCGGCCAGCGCGTCGATGTCGAGGCCGCTTTTGCGGGGTTCGCCGGTCGCGCCGGCGGCCGCATCCTTGTCCTTCCTGCGGCGGAAAAAACTGACCATGTGTCGCCAATGCCGTGGGGGAATGGTTTTGTCCGCGCAAGCGCGGAAAAATGGCCGATCATGGTAGCACCCGGCATCCAGGCAACCGCATGAAACAACGCAGTGCGAAAGCCGCGCCGCGCGGCCGCGAAGGCAGCGTGCGCATCATCGGTGGACGCTGGCGCGGCACCCGCCTGCCGGTTCCCGACCTGCCCGGGCTGCGGCCCACGTCCGACCGCGCGCGAGAAACCCTGTTCAACTGGCTGCAGCCCGCGCTGCCGGGCGCGCGGGTGCTGGACCTGTTCGCCGGCAGTGGCGCGCTCGGGCTGGAAGCGCTGTCGCGCGGCGCCCGCGAGGCGCTGCTGGTGGAGCGCGATCCGGGGCTGGCCGAATCGCTGCGGGCCACGATCGAACGCCTGCACGCCGGCGACGAGGCCAAACCGGTGCGCGCCGATGCGCTGTCGCTGCTACGCGCGCCGCTGCAGGGACGGTTCGACATCGTGTTCGTCGATCCGCCGTTCGACGACGGGCTCTGGGGCGCGGTGCTGGCGGCGTTGCCGCCGTGGCTGTCCGACGACGCATGGCTTTACTTGGAATCGCCCGCCGACCGCCCGGTCGAACCCGGCGCCGGCTGGCGCCTGCACCGTGAGGGCCGCAGCCGCGACGCGCGCCACGCCCTGTACCGTCGATCCGGCGGGGGCGCTGCTACACTGGAGCAGGTTCCCGACGACAGCGCGACGAGCACCCCATGAGCGTGGCCCGCAACCGCATCGCGGTCTATCCCGGCACCTTCGATCCGATCACCAGCGGCCATGTCGACCTGGTCGATCGCGCCGCGCCGCTGTTCGAGCGCCTGATCGTCGGCGTGGCCGAGAGTCCCGGCAAGGGCCCGGCGCTGCCGCTGGCGCTGCGCGTGGACTTGGCGCGCGAGGCGCTGGCACGCCACGACAACGTCGAGGTGCGCGGCTTCGACTCGCTGCTGGCGCACTTCGTCAAGGAAGTCGGCGGCGGTGTGCTGCTGCGCGGCCTGCGCGCGGTGTCGGATTTCGAATACGAGTTCCAGCTGGCCAGCATGAACCGCCACCTGATCCCCGAGGTCGAGACCCTGTTC
The DNA here is from genome assembly GCF_052044325.1 of Luteimonas sp. 22616. Taxonomy (NCBI): domain Bacteria; kingdom Pseudomonadati; phylum Pseudomonadota; class Gammaproteobacteria; order Lysobacterales; family Lysobacteraceae; genus Luteimonas; species Luteimonas sp. 22616. The sequence goes on along the minus strand of NZ_JBQEMW010000001.1, from coordinate 1,856,544 downwards.
CTGACCCCCGCCGAGCAGTACGGCTTCATCTCGTCCTCGCTGGTGCGCGAGATCTCGCGACTGGGCGGCGACGTCACCGATTTCGTTCCACCGGCCGTGGCGCGTGCGCTGCAGGCCGAATGGAAGCGGACCCGCGCATGAGCACCACCCTCCAACCACCCGTCCAGGGGACCACCATGAAAACCTTCTCCATGAACATCCTCAGCCACCGCGCGCTGCAAGTCTTCCTCGTCGCCTGTCTCGTGGTGCCGTTCGCGGCATGCAAGAAGGAGGAGGCGCCGAAGGAAGCCGTGGCGGCGCCACTGACCGCCCCGGCCGACGACGACATCAACGCCTGGCGTGCGTACGTGTCCGACGCGGTGACCCGCAACATGGGCGGCATCAGCAACCAGCCCTATGTCTACCTGCTGCCGGGCGAGAACTCCGAGGGCTTCGAGGGCTCGTACGAGCGCCTCGCCGAAAAGGCCGAGACCGACGTTGCCCGCGGCATCATCGGCGGCAACATGCTGGCCTACGCTTCGCCGGCCTCGGCCAAGATGGCCGACATCGTGGTCGCCTCGTTCAAGGACGTGCCGGCGGACACCATGAAAGGCGTGCGCGTGTTGTTCATCGGCGACGCCGCCGACAACGAACGGGTCAAGGCCGCGGTGAGCCCTGCTGGCGTGACCTACGTCTTCATCGAAGCGAAGTGATGCACTGAAGCCCTCCCCTTCAAGGGGAGGGTTCGGGTGGGGATGGTGGTGCGGGCAACCAGATGCCGGCAACAACACCATCCCCATCCCGGCCTTGCCCTTGATGGGGAAGGAGAAGAGCAAAGCCAGCTTTGCTCAGCAGATCCCCCGACGCCGGTCATGTCCCTCAAGATCAACGAACTCTGCGTCAACTGCGATGTCTGCGAGCCGGCCTGTCCCAACCAGGCGATCTCGCAGGGCGAAGCGATCTACGTGATCGATCCGGCACGCTGCACCGAGTGCGTCGGCCATTTCGACGAACCGCAGTGCGTGGTGGTCTGCCCGGTCGAATGCATCGACCCGGACCCGGATCATCCGGAAAGCCGCGAAAGCCTGCTGGCCAAGATGCAGCGGCTGCAGCTTGGCGAGGCCGGTGCGTGAGCGGCGGCCCGTCGGCAATCGCCATGGCACGGGACGAACGGCCATGATCGGATTAGCCGCATGATCCGGAGCCGCTCCAACTGCGCCAGGGAGGCATCGGAATGCACACCAGAAACCGTCTGACCGGAGTTCGCATGAAATCCATCATCCGCCTGCTGTTCGTCTCGCTCTTCGCCCTGGCGCCGGCCATGGCCGCGCCGCGGGATGCCGCAACGCCGACAACGCCAGCAGCGCATCCGCCCGGCGCCGCCATTGCTTCCGGCCATGCCCTGGCCACCGATGCCGGGCTGCAGATCCTGCGCGAAGGCGGCAACGCGTTCGACGCTGCGGTGGCGGTGTCGTCGACGCTGTCGGTGGTCGAGCCGATCAGTTCCGGCCTCGGCGGCGGTGGCTTCTTCCTGCTGCACGATGCGAAGACCGGCCAGGACGTCTTCATCGACGCGCGCGAGACCGCGCCCGCCGCGGCGACCGAGGCCGAATACCTGCTGGAGAACGGTGACTTCAACCGCGACCGGGCGATGAACGGCCCATGGTCGGCCGGTATCCCGGGCCTGCCGGCGGCGTTCGTGCACCTGGCCGAGAAGTACGGGAAGCTGCCGCTGAAAACCACGCTGGCGCCTGCGATCCGGATCGCCAACGAGGGCTTCCCGGTGTACGCGCGCATGGCCCGGGGTTATGCGTCGCGCCGCGACGTGATGGACCGCTATCCCGGTACCCGCGCGGTGTACCTGGCCAGCGGCAAGCCGATCGCGGAAGGCGACACCTTCCGGCAGCCGGATCTCGCGCGCACGCTGGAACGGCTGGCCGAGCAGGGCTTCGACGGCTTCTATCGCGGCGAAACCGCGGACCTGCTGCTCAAGGGCGTCAACGACGAAGGCGGCAAGTGGACGGCCGAGGAACTGGCCGGCTACCGGGTGCGCGAACGCGCGCCGATCGTGTTCGACTACCACGGCTGGAAGATCACCACCGCGCCGCCGCCGTCCTCGGGCGGCATCGCGCTGGCCGAAATGCTGCAGATCCTCGAGGGCTGGAACCTCGCCAAGCTCGACCAGACGCAGCGCGCCCACCTGGTCGTCGAGGCGATGCGCCGCGCCTACCGCGACCGCACCTTCTACCTGGGCGACCCGGATTTCGTGAAGATCCCGCAGCGCACGCTGACAAGCCGCGACTACGCCGCCGGCCTGCGCGCGACGATCAATCCCGACAAGGCCACCCCCAGCGACATGCTCTCGGGCAAGCAGACGCCGCTGGAGGACGACGAGACCACGCACTTCTCGATCATCGACGCCGACGGCAACCGCGTGGCCGCCACGCAGACGGTCAACCTGCTGTATGGCTCGGGGCTGATCCCGCCGGGCACCGGCGTGCTGCTCAACGACGAGATGGACGACTTCGCGCTCAAGCCCGGCACGCCCAACGCCTTCGGCGTGATGGGCTATGACGCCAACGCGCCGAAGCCCGGCAAGCGCATGCTCAGTTCGATGACGCCGACCTTCATGGAATCGGACAACAAGGTCGCCGTGCTCGGCACGCCCGGCGGCAGCCGCATCATCACCATGGTGCTGCTGGGCATCCTCGGCTACGACGACGGCCTGGACGCGCAGCAGGTCGCCGCGCTGCCGCGCTACCACCACCAGTGGATGCCGGACGTGATCGAGGCGGAGTCCGATGCATTCACGCCGGACGTGGTGAAGGGACTGCGTGCGATGGGACACACGGTGGATGTGCCGGACGAGGAAGCCGGCGACGACGGACGCCGTTCCAGCCACGTCTGGGGCAACCTGCAGACCGTGGAATGGGACAAGGCCACCGGCAAGCTGTCCGGCGGAACCGACCCGCGCAATCCGGTAGGCGCCGCGAAGGTGGAGCTGTCGTCGCCCCAACGCTGACAGCACGCGCAACCGAACAACGAGCATCCGCATGCCGGACCAAGAGAAGAAGCCCCTGTTGCACGTGCTGCCGGCGATCCTGACCGGGGCCGCGGCGTTGATTGCGTCGTTGACCGCGGTTTACGTCAACACGCGCGGTGACCGGCAAGCCGCGCCGCAGCAGGTTTCGGCATCGTCGGCGCCGCAGGTGGTCGCTTCCGCGCCTGCGCTTGCCGCGGCGGCGTCGGTGCCGCGCACCGCACACCTGCGCCTGGACCGCATCGCCGTGCAGCACGATGGTTCGATGGGCACCACCGACTGGCGCTTCGCGGTCGAACTCGACGACCAGCCGCTGTTCGTGTTCCAGCAAGATGGCCTGGACGATACCGGCGGGCGCAACGTGGTGCTGCCGAAGGACGTTGGCAGCAACGTCGACATCGCGCCCGGCAAGCCGGCCCGCCTCGTCGTCAAGGCCTGGCGCGGCAGCCGCCTGCGCCTGGTGGAAGGCGAACCCGATGCGCAGGGCGAGGGAATGCTGGCAGGCACCGGTGCACTTGCGCCGCTGGCCGTGGCCGCGACGAAGCCGGAGAAGGGCGCGTTCGTCCTGTATTTTTCGGCGGCTTCCGAATAGGCCAGGGTCGCTCGTCGGAGCGACCATGACCACGATCGGGCTGCCGACGAAAACAATCGCGGCCATGGCCGCTCCCACAGCTCGATGAGCGCGGCTGACATCCGTTTAAGCAACGGCGCGGTAACATGCCGGCATGCGATCACGGGCGCAGTAGCCATGAAACTCTGGTCAATCCTCGGTAACAGCCAGCAACTCGACGGCGGCGCGATGTTCGGCAACGCGCCGCGCGCGATGTGGGCCAAGTGGATGGCGCCCGACGATGCGAACCGCATCCCGCTGGCCTGCCGCGCGCTGCTCGCCAGCCCGCTGGCGGGGAAGACCGTGCTGTTCGAGACCGGCATCGGCGCGTTCTTCGAACCGAAGCTGCGCGAGCGCTACGGCGTGGTGGAGGACCGCCACGTGCTGCTCGAATCGCTGCGCGCGGCCGGCTTCGAACATGGCGACATCGACGTGGTGGTGCTGTCGCACCTGCACTTCGACCATGCCGGCGGCCTGCTGGCGGCGTGGTCGGAAGGCCGGGCGCCGGAGCTGCTGTTCCCCAACGCCACGTTCCTGGTCGGCGCCGAGCAGTGGCAACGCGCGCGGCACCCGCATCCGCGCGACCGCGCCAGCTACATCCCGGAGCTGCCGCAGCTGCTCGAAGACAGCGGCCGGCTGGAGATCGTCGAGGGCGACCGCTCGCGCACGCTGGGCGACGCGGTGCGCTTCCACTACAGCGATGGGCATACGCCGGGCCTGATGCTGGCCGAGATCATCGGCCCGGAACGCGTCGACGGGCAGGCCCACGGCGGCGTCGTGTTCTGCGCCGACCTGGTGCCGGGCAAGCCGTGGGTGCATGTGCCGATCACGATGGGCTACGACCGCAACCCCGAGCTGCTGATCGACGAGAAGCGGGCGTTCCTCGAAGACAAGTTCGCGCGCAACGTGCATCTGTTCTTCACCCACGACCCGGCGGTCGCGCTGGCGCAGCTGGTGCGCGACGACAAGGGCCGCTTCGGCACCACCCACGAGACCGCGGAACTGCAGGCGAGGGTGCTGGGCTGATGCAGGCGCGTGGTGGCTGCATGCGCATGCCGACCGATGGCCACGCACGTGCGCGGCTGCGATGCGCGGCGCTGCTCGCATGTGCACTGGCCTGGTTGCCGGCGGCGGTTCCCGCGCAGGTAAAGCCGGCGGGCGAGGGTGCTGCGCCGCAAGGCGAAGCACAGGTGGGCAAGGCGCTGCGCGACGCGGACTTCGGCGTCACCACGCGTCATGCCGGCCTGCAGCGCCACGTCGAGATGTACCAGTGGACGCGCGCCGGCGGCGGCTACGCGCTGGAATGGCGCGGGGCGCGCGTGGATTCGTCCGGTTTCGCGCCGGGGCACGAGAATCCGCGCGAGATGCCGCTGCGCGAGCGCGAGTGGCGCGCGCCGGTCAGCGTCGACGGACTGCCGGTGCCGGAGGACGTCGTTGCTGCGCTCGGCAAGTGGCAGCCGTTCCGGCCGGGTTTTTCCGCATTGCCCGGCAACATGTCGGCGACCTTCCAGCCCGAGGGCGATGGCCTGGGCAGCGCCGAAAACCCGCTGGCGCCGCGGGTCGGCGACCTGCGCGTGACCTGGCGGGCCCTGGTGTTGCCGCCGCTGGCCGACCGGCTGGCGCTGCGCGACGGCAAGTGGACATTGCGGACGCCTGCGGTTGAACCCGTTGCCGCGGACGCGGCGGCCGGTGGGAAAACATCGCAGCGCGACGAAGCCCGCGACCGGCCACGCTGGCCGTTCGTCGTCGCGCCGATCTTCATCGTGTTGCTGGTGGTGGCCGTCGTGGTGCGACGCCGCAGGTCGCAGGCGTAGCGACGCGCGATCGGATCCTCCGCGAGCCGTCGGAGCGCAGCCCCGACCCGTGGGCCATGGTTAGCCGACGCGGGTGCCGAAGATCTTGTCGCCGGCGTCGCCGAGGCCGGGCAGGATGTAGCCCTTCTCGTTGAGGCGCTCGTCGATCGAGGCGGTATAGACCTCGACGTCCGGGTGCGCGGCTTCCAGCGCCTTGAGCCCTTCCGGCGCCGCGACGAGAAACAGGCCCTTGATGCGCGCCGCGCCCGCGGCCTTGAGCATGTCGACGGTGGCGACCAGGGTGCCGCCGGTGGCGAGCATCGGGTCGAGGATCAGCGCGGTGCGGTCGGCCATGTCGCCGACAAGGTTTTCGTAATAGGGCATCGCGGCCAGCGAGGCCTCGTCGCGCTTGATCCCGACCACGCTCACTTTCGCCGCCGGGATCAGTTCCAGCACCCCGGGCAGCATGCCGATGCCGGCCCGGAGGATCGGCACCAGGGTGATCTTGCGGCCCTTGATCCGGCGCACGCGCACGGTGCCGGCCCAGCCTTCGACGTCCGCGTCCTCGGTCTCCAGGTCCGACGTGGCTTCGTAGGTCAGCAGCGTGGCGACCTCGGCGGCGAGTTCGCGGAAGGTCTTGGTGCTGTTGTCGGCGCGGCGCATCAGGCCAAGCTTGTGCTGCACCAGCGGGTGGCGGACTTCGACGATTTTCATGGCGGGCCGAGGCGGGAAGTTGCCGGAAGTCTGCATCAAACCCACGGGTCCCACAAAGAAGAAGCCGGCTTGTGCCGGCTTCTCCTGCTGCTCCCTGGCATGCGACGCGGTCAGAACGCCCAGCGCATGACCAGCTGGTAGCTCGGGCCGGCCTCTTCGGTCTCCAGCTCGTACTCGTCGTGGTTGCGCGCGAGCTGATCGTCGATGGTGTCGAACTTGTGGAAGACCTCGTCCTTCGAGGCGTCCAGCAGGTTGGACGCCGTCAGGCGCAGCGACACGTTGTCGCCGAAGCGCTTCTCGACGAAGGCCTCCAGGTCCTTGCCGTACCTGATGGTGACTTCCTCGCCGACGATGCGCTCATACGCGTCGCCCTGCTTGCGGTACGACACGCCGAAGCTGGCGGCCAGCGTCGGCAGGTCCTGGATGAAGCCGACGTTGAAGGCCGACCTGGCCTGGTTGTTGAAGCGGCGCTCGCCCATGAAGTCGTCGACGTCGGACTTGATGTAGGCGTAGTTCATGAACACGCCGGTGTTGTCCATGCCGAAGGCGGTCAGCGGGGTGGACAGGTCGAACTCGACCCCGTAGACCTTGCCGTCGCCGACGTTGGCCGAGGTGAACAGCCAGCTGTCGGCCGGTTCCGCGGCCATGGCTTCCTCGACGGTGGCGTACTCGCCGTCCTCGACCATGTCCTCCCAGGCGTCCTGCATCTCCTCGCTGGGTTCGCCGGTGTTGACCAGTTCGATCAGGCTTTTGACATCGCGGTAGAAGAAGTTGATGCCGACCACGCCGCGCTTGCCGAGGCGGCGCTCGTAGCCCAGGTCGAGGCCGTTCGCGGTTTCCGGGTCGAGCTCCGGGTTGCCGATGTAGTCGTTGTCGCCGTATTCGCCGTCGAGCAGGGCCGGGATCAGTTCGTTGAAGTTCGGGCGCTTGATGCTCCTGGCCAGCGACAGGCTGATGCGGTCGGCGTCGGTCAGGTCCCACTTCAGGTGCAGCGACGGCAGCAGCTCGCCGTAGTCCTTGGACACGCGGATGGTGTCGCCGTCCTGGCTGGATTCGATGTCCGAGTCGGTGGTCTCGTAGCGCAGGCCGGCTTCCCAGGCCAGCGCGCCGGCGCCGCCGGAGAACATCAGGTAGGGATCGATGCGGGTTTCCTCGATCAGGCTGCCAACCATGGTGTCGGGTTCGTACACCACCGGGTCGCCCTCGTTTTCGGCCGCGAACTCGTAGTAGGCGTGGTCGATCTCGCGCTTCTTGCTGCGGTAGTCGATGCCCAACTCCATTTCGGCGGCGCCGAGCGAGCGCTTGTGCGCCAGCTTCAGGCTGCTTTCGGCGTCGCTGGCGTCGATGTCCAGGCGCTCGGCCTCGGACTCGTCCCACGCGCCGTCGACGTAGGCGTGCGCTTCCTCGGACTCCATGCTCTTGTCCTCGAAGCGGGCATGGTCGAGGTCGATCTCGGTGGTGCCACCGGCCATGTCGAATTTGTACTCGACGCCGATGCCCCAGTTCTGCTGGTCGACGGTGGCCAGGCCCGGGACGTTGGCGGTGATCACCTCGCCGTCGTCGTACTCCTCCTCGAAGGAGACTTCGGTGACGTCGCGGTCGGTCTTGACGTAGAAGCCGTCGATGCTCAGGCGCCCGGTCTCGCCGACGTCGGCGGTCCAGGAGACATTGCCCGAGTAGTCGCGGCCGTCCTTCACTTCGGCCTGGTCCTCCCAGCTGACCAGCTCTTCCATCGACGGATCCGAGAAGCGGTCCGAGCGCTTGGTCTTGCCGCGGTAGCGGTCCTGCACGTTGATGCCGCCGAGGATGCGGCCACCCAGCGCTTCGCCGCTGGCCACGGCGCCCAGGGTCGGGTTCACCTCGCCGTCGTCCCAGCGGTTCGCGCCGATGCGCAGATAGCCGCCGTCGAACTCGTAGGCGTCGCGCAGGATGATGTTGATCGCGCCGGCGACGGCATCGCCCGAGCGGTTTGCGCTGTTGCTGCGCAGGACTTCGATGCGGTCGACCATCTCCGCCGGGATGCGGTCCACCCAGAACGAGCGGTCGTCGCCTGCGCCCGGCACCTGCTTGCCGTTGATCAGCACCTGGGTATAGCCGCCGCCGAGGCCGCGCAGCTGCACGCCGTCGTACTCCATGATGTCGGAGCCGACGAAAGCGGCGCCAGGCAGGCGCTTGACCATGTCGCCGACGGTGGCCGGCTCGAAGCGCTGGAAGTATTCCAGGTCGTAGCTCAGTACCGGCGCGATGTCGGGGGTGCGGTTGCGGTAGGCGATCTCGGCCTGCACGACGACGGTGTCGAGCTGCTTCGGTTCGGGCAACGCATCGGCCGAGCCGTCGGGCGTGGCGACCTGGGCGAAGGCGGTCGGCGCCACCAGCGCGAGCAGCAATGCCCGTGACAGGACGGTGGCCTTGAAGACGTGGTTCATGCGAGGTGGATCCCGGTGCGAAGTGATCCGGGCATTGGATGGCACCCGCATGGCAGGAATGTGACCGTCGCCGCGCGCAACGTCGTGCACGCGTCATGTGCCACGCTGCCGTGCGTTGGCGTGCAACTTGATGGTCACAAAGCGGGCGGATGATCTTTCGGTTTGACGACACCCCGTCGCCAGCCCGAGGGCCGACCCGTGATGCCGAAAAGCCCGAAACATCTGATCCCCGCCGCCGCCATCGCGTTGCTGCTCGCCGCCTGCGCCGGCGTGCCCGCCATCGAGGATGCCGAGGACCGCGCCGATCGCAGCCGCGAAGCCGCACGGACCGGGGCCGGCTCCGAGGCGACGACCGTTGCCGAGGCATGGCTGTCGGCGATGATTCCGGCGGACAACATCGATTCGCCGACCGCCTGGACCGCGCCCGACGGCAAGGTGTGGGTGATCGCGACCGCGAAGTCCACCGACCAGCTGCTGGTTTACGACGGCACCACCGGTAAAACACTGCAGCGCGTGGGCAAGCCGGGCAAGGCCGAGGGCGAGTTCGACCGTCCCAACGGCGTGGCCGTGGTCGACGACCTGTTGTTCGTGGTCGAGCGCGACAACCGGCGCGTGCAACTGATGCGCCTGCCCGGGTTCACGCCGCTGGCGACCTTCGGCGCCGGCGAGCTCAGGCAGCCTTACGGCCTCTGGGTGAACCGTACCGACGCCGGTTTCGACGTCTACGTCACCGACGCCTACATGGCCGGCGAGGATGCCGCGGGCGAGGACATCCTGCCGCCGCTGGCCGAACTCGACCACCGCGTGCATCGCTACGCGGTTTCCGCCGCTGCGGATGGCTATTCCACGCGCCATGTCGCGGCGTTCGGCGACACCACGGCCGATGGCGCGCTGCGCGTGGTCGAGTCGGTCTGGGGCGACCCGGCCAACGACCGCCTGCTGGTGGCCGAAGAGGACGAGGCCTACGCCAACGAGCTCAAGGTCTACGACCTCGAAGGGCGCTTTGCCGGCCGCACCGTTGGCCGCGACGTGTTCAAGGCCCAGGCCGAAGGCATCGCACTCAAGGCCTGCGCCGACGGCAGCGGCTGGTGGCTGACCACCGAGCAGGGCAAGGGTCGCACCGTGTTCCATCTGTTCGACCGCGCGACGCTGGCGCACGTCGGCGCCGTGGCGGGCAAGACGGTCGCCAACACCGATGGCATCTGGTTGCACGACGTGTCCTCGCAGCGCTTCCCCGAAGGCGCGCTGTACGCGGTGCACGACGACCAGGGCGTGGTGGCACTCGACTGGCGCGACATCGCCGGCACGCTGTCGCTGCACGCGTGCCCGCGCAAGTGAGGGCCGGAATGCACGCCTCGCGTGAGGCACGGCTGGCGTTGGCGGCCGCTGCGCTGCTGGGCACGATTGTCGCGCTGCCCGCGTTCGCGCTGGACGCATCCCGCGTGCCCGAGCCGAACACGCTGGTGCCGGCCGGCGATACGCACTACGTGGTGACCGCGTTCCCGGACCGGATCGTGGCCACGCCCGCGCAGGACGCTGCCACCGGGTTTTCGGTGTCGTGGCGCACCGATGCCGCGATCGAGGCGCCGCTGCTGGAGATCGTGGTCGCCGGCGATTCGCCGGACGTGGGCGCGCCGCGCCGGATGCAGGCCGCGACGCAGGCGCTGCGCACGGAGAACGGCCTCGCCCATCATCATCGCGTCGACATCGACGGCCTCGCGCCCGACACCCTTTACGCCTGGCGCGTGCAGGGCGCTGGTGGCTGGTGGAGCCCGTGGCGGCAGCTGCGCACCGCCGCACCGCCCGGCACGCCGCTGACGCTGCTGTACTTCGGCGACACCCAGAACAAGAACGCCAGCCTCACCTCGCGCGTCGCGCGCGAGGCCCTGCGCCACGCGCCGGACGCGCGCCTGGCGCTGTACGCCGGCGACCTGGTCAGTGGCGGCGATGGCGAGGACGACAACGAGTGGGGCGAGTGGTTCGACGCCGCGCGGCCCGTGGCATCGGGGATGCTGGTCGCACCGGCGGCGGGCAACCACGAGTACTTCGAGGAATTCGAGGACACGCCGCGCGAACGGCGCGTGCTTGGCGCGCATTGGCCGGTGAGTTTCGCGCTGCCCCGCAATGGTGCGCCGGGCGCCGAACGGACCAGCTACTGGTTCGACGTGCAGGACGCGCGCGTGGTGGTGCTCGATGGCACCTCGGCGCTCGACCTCGGTACTGCGCGCGCGCAGGCGCAGTGGCTGGACGGCGTGCTTGCCGGCAGCCCGCGCGCCTGGTCGCTTGTAGTGATCCACCAGCCGATGTTCTCGCCGCGCCAGGACCGCGACAACGCGCTGCTGCGCGAGCACGTGCTGCCGGTGCTGGAGCGCCACCGTGTCGACCTGGTGTTGCAGGGGCACGATCACGTCTACGGCCGTCGCGGCGGTCCGGAGGCGGGGCATGGAACGCCGCAGTACGTGGTGTCGGTGGCGGGCGCCAAGCAGTACCGGCTTTCGGACGAGGCGCGCCGGACGATGGCGCCGGTGGCCGAGGACACGCAGCTGTTCCAGGTGGTGCGCATCGACGGTGACACGCTGCGTTATGAAGCGCGCACCGCCACCGGTCGGCTGTACGACGCGTTCTCGCTGCAGCCCGACGGCAGCGGCGGCCGCCGCATCGTCGAGCAGACCGAAGGCCGCATCAGCCAGCGCGACTGCATCCGGGCGGCGACGCTCAAGGGACGCAAGGACCGATGCTGGGAGTGACGCGCGCAGCCGCGCGCCGGTTCGTCGCGCCGCAGGGCTGAGCCCCGCGGCGCGACGCGAGCGATCAGGCCGCGTCGGCCTGCTTCTGCCGCGGGCCTTCGAGCAGCGCGCGCTTGACCATCGACACGATCAGCTCGATCTCGTCGCTGTCGGCCTCGAAGCGCGGGGTGAAGCGCAGCGAGTTCTCGCCGCCGTGGATCACGCCCAGGCCGCGCTCGCGCAGCCATTCCTCGGTGGAACCCGCGCCGTAACCCTTGAAGCGCGGGTCGAGTTCGCACGAGAACAGCAGCCCGGTGCCCTGGACCTTGGTGATCAGGCCGCCGAGTTCGCCCTTGAGCTTCTCCAGCGATGCCACGGCCTGCTCGCCGCGCTTGCGGATGTTCGTGCGCAGTTCGGGGGTGAGCATGCCCAGCACCGCGCAGGCGACGTCGAGCGCGCGCGGGTTGGCGGTCATGGTGTTGCCGTAGGTGCCGCGCTTGTAGATGCCGGCGGCGCGTTCGTTCACGGCGAGCACCGACAGCGGGTACTGGCCGGCGTTGAGCGCCTTGGAGTAGGTCTCCATGTCCGGCGCTTCCTGGCCCTCGAAGCCGGGGTAGTCGACGATCGACAGCGTGCCGGTGGCGCGCAGGCCGGCCTGGATCGAGTCGACCAGCAGCAGCGAACCGTGCGTCTTGGTGAGTTCGCGCGCGGCGGCGTAGAAGTCCACCGGCACCGCGCGGCCCGGGTCGCCTTCGCCCATCACCGGCTCCAGGAACATCGCCTCGATGAACCAGCCGTTGGCATCGGCGTCAGTGAAGACCTGCTTCAGCGCGGCCAGGTCGTAGGGGGCCACCACCAGCACGCTGTCCTCGTGGCGATAGCTGGCCAGCGCGTTCTCGTAGGCCTTGCGGGTGGAGTTGGAATACAGCGCCGGGGCCTCGGTGCGGCCGTGGAAGGCGCCCTTGACCACCAGGCGCTTGATCGTGCGCCCGGCGTGGCGGGCGCCGGCATCGGTCATGGTCTTGGCGTTGGTGTCGGCGATGCGCGCGGCCAGCGACACCGACTCGGAGCCGGAGTTCAGGCACATGAAGCTGGCGAACGGGCAACCGCCGATGCTGTGGCCGATTTCCTTGCGCAGGGCGCGCTCGGCGCGCAGCTGCGACAGGCTCGGGGTCATGATGTTGGCCATCGCCTGCGGCTTGGCCATCGCGTCGATGATCGCCTGCGGCGCGTGGCCGAAGCCGAGCATGCCGTAGCCGCCGGTGTCGTACAGCACCGCGCCGTTGAGGGTGACGATCCACGGGCCCCGCGCGGCCAGCGCGACGTAGGGGTTCACGCCATCGGCGGGGTAGAAATTGACGAAGCCGGCCTGCACTGCCTGCAACTGCGCGTCCTCGTCGAGGTCGAGCAGGTCGGCGAAGGTGTCCTTGACGTTGGCGTACTCGGCGACGGCGGCATCGATCGCGGCTTCGAGTTCGGGATGGGTGGCGGCGAACTGCGCGATGGTCGCATCGTCCAGGCCGGGGGTACGGCGCTGCCCCTTGTGGGCGCGGAGCGGGGCGAGCTTGTCGGCAAGCGGATTGGTCGTGGACATCGGCGGTTTCCTCCTGGGTGCGTTGCCAGGCCCGGTGCGGGCGGAAAGGCGGTCCGGATCGGGCGCGTGGCCCGCGCTTTCCTGCGGCAATCCTCTATTATCGCGATAATATCGGCGATTGGTAGGGTCGATTTGCGCAATTCAACAGATAATTTCGTCGATTAGACGAAGCGGGTGATCCGAATGAAGCTGACCCAGGCCGATGAGCTGCTGCTGTCCATCCTGCGCGAGAACGCGCGTGCCTCCACCGCCGAGATCGCGCGCCGGCTGCAGCTGTCGCGCACCACCGTGCAGAGCCGGATCGAGCGGCTGGAACGCGAAGGCGTGATCCGCGGCTACACCGTGCGCGTGGGCGACGAGGTAGAGCAGGGCCGGATCCGCGCGCACATCCTGGTCACGGTGTTGCCCAAGCAGATGGCGGCCGTGGTCAAGGCGCTGCACGAGATGCCCGAGGTGCGCAGCCTGCATTCGGTCAGCGGCACCCACGACCTGGTGGCGATGGGCGTGGCCGCCAGCGTGCAGGACATGGACGTGCTGACCGACCGGATCGGCGCGATCGACGGCGTCGAGCGGACCACCTCCTCGATCATCCTGTCGACCAAGTTCGAGCGCTGACCAGTCGCGGAAGCCTTGTGGGAGCGGCCATGACCGCGATGCTCCCAGCCATCGGGTATCCCGGATCGTGGTCATGGCCGCTCCCACGCTTTCTTCGACAGTCCCTCCCGGGTCTCCGGAATCGCGCCGCTTACAATGCGCGCCTCGTTGCAGCGCGTACCGTCCTTGAACATCCGGCCTTGAAGAAATCCGACTTCCATTACGAACTGCCCGCGGAGCTGATCGCGCAGGCGCCGCTGCCCGAGCGCTCGGCCAGCCGCCTGCTGGTGGTGCCGCCGGGCGAGGCGACGTTCGAAGACCGGCACGTGCGCGACCTGCCGGGCCTGCTGCGCGCCGGCGACCTGCTGGTGTTCAACGACACCCGGGTGATCCCGGCGCGATTGTTCGGCCACAAGGCCGGCAGCGGCGGGCGGGTGGAGATCCTGATCGAGCGGCTGCTGCCCGGCAACGAGGCGCGGGCGCAGGTCGGCGCCAGCAAACCGCTGAAGCCGGGTGGGCGCATCGAACTCGATGCCGGCGGCGAAGCCGAGGTGCTCGGCCGCGATGGCGAGTTCTACCACCTGCGGTTCGCGGTCGACGGCGCGTTGGAATCCTGGCTGCTGCACGCCGGCCGTCTGCCGTTGCCGCCGTACATCCGCCGCGAGCCCGGGGCCGACGACGACGAGCGCTACCAGACCGTGTTCGCGCGGCGCGTCGGTGCTGTCGCCGCGCCGACCGCGGGCCTGCATTTCGACGAGGCGCTGCTCGAAGCGCTGCGCGCGGGTGGCGTGCAGTTCGGCCACGTCACCCTGCACGTGGGCGCCGGCACCTTCCAGCCGGTGCGCGTGGACGACATCGCCGAGCACCGCATGCACAGCGAATGGCTCAACGTCGGCGCCGGGCTGGTCGAACAGGTACGGCGCACGCGCGCCGCCGGCGGGCGCGTGGTGGCGGTGGGCACCACGGTGGTGCGCGCGCTGGAGAGTGCGCTGGTCGATGGCGAACTGCAGCCGTTCGCCGGCGATACGCGGATTTTCATCTTCCCCGGCTACCGGATCCGCTCGGTGGATGCGTTGCTGACCAACTTCCACCTGCCGGAATCGACCCTGCTGATGCTGGTCTCGGCGTTCGCGGGCAAGGACAGGATGTTCGATGCCTATCGGCACGCGGTGCGCGAGCGCTACCGGTTCTTCTCCTACGGGGACGCGATGTTGCTGTATCCGCAACGCTGAGGATCGAATCCCGGCTGGAGGCGGTGGTTGCAAACGCATACAATTCTCATTTGCAACGGCGTTGCATCGCAACGGCACACCGCTTCCCGAGGAGTTCCGCATGTCCCCCGCCTTCCGCGCGCCGCGCGCCGTCCTGGCCGCCTGCGCCGCCCTGCTGCTTGCCGCCTGCGGCAGCGAACAGACGCCCGCCGATCCGGCCGCTGCCGACGCCGGCACCGCACCTGCCGCCGCCGGCGAGGTCAACCTCTACACCACGCGCGAGCCCGGCCTGATCCAGCCGCTGCTCGACGCGTTCACCGCGCAGAGCGGCATCGAGGTCAACACGGTGTTCCTCAAGGACGGGCTGATGGAACGCCTGGGCGCCGAAGGCGCGAACTCCCGGGCCGACGTGCTGATGACGGTCGACACCGGCAACCTGCTCGACGTGGTCGAGGCCGGGTACACCCAGGCGGTGGATTCCGACGTGCTGGAGGCTGCGATCCCGGCCCACCTGCGCGGCGCCGACGGCCAGTGGTTCGCGCTGTCGCTGCGCGATCGCGTGCTGTACGCGCACAAGGACCTCGCGCTGGAATCGTTCGCCTACGAGGACCTCGCCGACCCGAAGTGGAAGGGCAGGGTCTGCATCCGCTCCGGCCAGCATCCGTACAACACCAGCTTGTTCGCGGCGATGATCGCGCACGGCGGCGCCGAGGCCACCGAGCAGTGGCTGCGCGGGGTCAAGGCCAACCTGGCGCGCAAGGCCGCCGGTGGCGACCGCGACGTGGCCCGCGACATCCTCGCCGGCATCTGCGACATCGGCATCGCCAACGCCTACTACGTCGGGCGGATGAAGAACGCCGAACCCGGCTCCGAGCAGCACCAGTGGGGCGAGGCGATCAAGGTCATCCGACCGGTGTTCGCCAGCGCCGCCGACGGCGGCACCCACGTCAACATCAGCGGCGCGGCGGTCGCGCGCCATGCGCCGAACCGCGACAACGCGGTGGCGCTGATGGAGTACCTGGTGTCGGACCAGGCGCAGAGCCTGTATGCGCGCGCCAACTACGAGTACCCGGTGAAGGCCGGGGTCGAGCTCGATCCGGTGGTCGCAAGCTTCGGCGACCTGAAGGTCGACCCGCTGCCCTTGACGGAGGTGGTGCGCCATCGCCGCGAGGCCAGCGTCCTGGTCGACAAGGTCGGCTTCGACCACTGATGCCGCCTTGGCGATGATGCCGGACGCGCGGGTCGCCGGCATGCGCGCGCCCTTGTCCGGCGGCGTGCGCATGCGCCTGTCGTCGCTGCTGCCGGAAGGGCCGTGGCAGTGGGCGGCGGTCGTGATCGCCGCGCTGGTGCTGGCGCCGCTGCTGGCGCTGGCGTGGACGGCGCTGCAGGGCGGGCAGGACGGGCTGTGGACGCACATGGCGCGCTACGTGCTGCCGCCGGCGGCACGCAACACCGCGCTGCTGCTGGCCGGCGTCGGCGTGCTGGTGGTCGCGATCGGCACCGGCGCAGCCTGGCTGGTCACCGCGTACGACTTTCCCGCGCGGCGCGTGCTGGCCTGGGCGCTGCTGCTGCCGCTGGCGGTGCCGACCTACATCGTCGCCTTCGCTTACCTCGACCTGCTGCATCCGCTCGGCCCGGTGCAGGGCGTGGTGCGCGAACTGCTCGGCTACGACAGCCCGCGCGACTTCCGCCTGCCCGACATCCGCGGCCTCGCCGGCTGCATCGTGCTGCTCGGTTTCGTGCTCTATCCCTATGTCTATCTGACCACGCGGGCGATGTTCATGACCCAAGCCGCGGGGCTGCTGGAGGCGGCGCGCACGCTCGGCGCCTCGCCGGCGGTGGTGTTTCGGCGCGTGGCGCTGCCGCTGGCGCGGCCGGCGATCGCCGTTGGCGCGGCGCTGGCGCTGATGGAAACCCTGAACGACATCGGCGCTTCGGAATTCCTCGGCGTGCAGACCCTGACCGTCGCGATCTACACGACCTGGGTGACGCGCGCCGACCTGGCTGGCGCTGCGCAGATTGCGCTGTCGATGCTGACGATCGTGGTCGCGCTGCTGGCCGTGGAACGTTACGCGCGGCGACGCCAGCGCTATGCCACCGGCGAGCGGCCGCGGCCGATGCGTGCGCAGCGGCTGCAGGGCTTGGCCGCGGCGCTGGCGCTCGCACTGGGCGTGTTGCCGGTGCTGGTGGGCTTCGTGGTGCCGGCGTCGTACCTGGCCTGGGAGACGGTCGAGCGCCTGGTGGGCGCCGGCGTGTCGCCGCGGTTGCTGGCCAGCGCCGGCAACACCGTGGTGGTGGCGCTGGCCGCCACCGTCGCGACCGTGGCCGTGGGCCTGGTGCTGGCCTGGGCGCTGCGGCTGGCGCAGGTCCGCCGCCGCGCCGCAGGCGCGACCCTGGCGCTGCGCCTGGCCAGCCTGGGCTACGCGGTGCCGGGGACGGTGCTGGCGGTCGGGCTGCTGCTGCCGCTGGCGTGGTTCGACGCAGGTGGCAACGCCCTGCGCGGCGCGTTCGGCCTCGAGCCGCGGCTGTTGCTGATGGGCTCGGCCACGGCGCTGGTGCTGGCCTACCTGCTGCGCTTCCTGGCGATCGCCACTGGCGGCATCGAAGCCGGGCTCGCGCGCATCGCGCCGAGCCTGGACCAGGCCGCAGCCAGCCTCGGCCACGCCCCGGGCGCCACCTTGCGCCGCGTGCACCTGCCGCTGCTGCGCCCGGCGTTGGCGGCGGCCGCGTTGCTGGTGTTCGTCGATACGATGAAGGAGCTGCCGGCGACCCTGCTGCTGCGGCCGCTGAATTTCGAGACGCTGGCGACCTGGCTGTACGCCGAGGCTTCGCGCGGCACCTATGAGGAGGGCGCGGTGGCCGCGCTGATGATCGTGCTGGTGGGCTTGCTGCCGGTGGTGCTGCTGGCACGCACCGGGCTGCGATATGGCGGGGAGCCGGCGGCGTGAGCGCGACGCTGCTCGACATCGACGGCATCTGCGTCGGCTACCCGGCGCGCGGGGGCATGCGCGTGGTGGTCGACGCGCTGTCGCTGGCGCTGGAAGAAGGCGGAATCGGCTGCCTGCTCGGTGCCTCGGGCTGCGGCAAGACCACGGCGCTGCGCGCGGTCGCCGGCTTCGAGCCGGTGCAGGCCGGCCGCATCGAGGTGCAGGGCCGGCGGGTGGCAGAAGCGGGCTTCTCGCTACCGCCGGAGAAGCGCAGCGTCGGCATGATGTTCCAGGATTACGCGCTGTTCCCGCACCTCGACGCCGGCGACAACGTCGCCTTCGGCCTGCGCGGGCAGCCGCGCGCGACGCGCGACGCCCGGGTGGCGGAGATGCTGGCGCTGGTCGGACTGGAAGGCTCGGCGCGCGCCTTTCCGCACGAGCTCTCCGGCGGCCAGCAGCAGCGCGTGGCGCTGGCGCGCGCGCTGGCGCCGGGACCGGCACTGCTGCTGCTCGACGAGCCGTTCTCCAATCTCGACACCGAAACCCGCCAGCACCTGGCCGGCGAACTGCGCGACCTGCTCAAGGCCAGCGGCGCCACGGTGCTGATGGTGACCCACGACCAGGGCGAGGCCTTCGCGATGGCCGACCACGTCGGGGTCATGGACGGCGGGCGCATCCTGCAGTGGGACACGCCGGCCGGGCTGTACGCGCGGCCCGCGCACCGCTTCGTCGCCGGCTTCATCGGCCGTGGCGCGCTGGTGCCGGCGGCGGCGCTGGGCCTGGTAGGGCAGGGCGAGGTGCTGCTGCGCCCGCATGCGCTGGTACCCGACCCCGCGGGCAGCGTCGAAGGCGAACTGCTGGCGCTGGCCTTCAGCGGCCCGGGCCACGTCGGCCGCCTGCGCCTCGCGGACGGGTCCGTGGTCGAGATCGACCTGGACGGCCACCGGCATGCGCCGGGCGAGCGCCTGCGCCTGCGCCTGGACACGCGCGACCTGGTGGTGTTCGACCGCTGAGGTGCACACGGCCTGCGCGCGGCCACGCGTTCCGCGACAATGGCCGGCCCGCCAAGCGCAGCCCTTGCCGATGTCACGCATGCAGTTCGAGTTGTCCGCCCGCGACGGCGCCGCCCGCCGCGGTCGCCTGGTGTTTCCCCGTGGCACGGTTGAAACGCCGGCGTTCATGCCGGTGGGCACCTATGGTTCGGTGAAGGGCGTGCTGCCCGACCAGGTGCGCGCGCTGGGCGCGCAGATCATCCTCGGCAACACCTTCCACCTGTACCTGCGGCCGGGCCTGGAGGTGATCGAGGCCCACGGCGGGCTGCACGGTTTCGCGCGCTGGGATGGGCCGATCCTCACCGACTCGGGCGGCTTCCAGGTGTTCTCGCTGGCGCACCGCCGCAAGATCACCGAGCAGGGCGTCACCTTCCAGGCGCCGACGGATGGTTCGACGGTGTTCCTCGGCCCCGAGGAGAGCATGCGGATCCAGAAGGTGCTGGATTCGGACATCGTGATGATCTTCGACGAATGCCCGCCGGTGCATGTCGACGGCAAGCCGGTCGGCGTGGACGTGGTGGATCGCTCGATGCAGCTCTCGCTGCGCTGGGCGGAGCGGTCGAAGCGCGCGCACGAAGGCAACGACGCGGCGCTGTTCGGCATCGTCCAGGGCGGCGTGCACCATGACCTGCGCACGCGCTCGGCCGAGGGCCTGAAGCAGATCGGCTTCGACGGCTACGCCATCGGCGGACTCGCGGTGGGCGAGACCGAAGCCGAGCGCAACGCCATGCTCGACCACACCTGCCCGCAGCTGCCCGGAGACCGCCCGCGCTACCTGATGGGCGTGGGGCGGCCGGAGGACCTGGTGGAGTCGGTGGCGCGCGGCGTCGACATGTTCGACTGCGTGATGCCCACCCGCAACGCGCGCAACGGCCACTACTTCACCCGTACCGGCACCGTGCGGATCCGCAATGCGAAGTACGAGAACGATACCCGGCCGATCGAGGAGGGCTGCGGCTGCTACTCCTGCAGCAATGGCTTCAGCCGCGCCTACCTGCGCCACCTCGACCGCTGCAACGAGATGCTGGCCCCGATCCTGGGCACCCTGCACAACCTCTGGTACTACCAGTGGCTGATGGCGGGGATGCGCCGGGCGATCGAGCAGGGCAGCTTCGCCAGCTTCCGCGAGTCCTTCCACGCCACGCGCTAGGCCGGGGCTACGACCCGGCACCCTGCGGGATCCGCAAAGTCCGGTGGACGTGGCCCGAGCCACCCGGTCATGGCGCCGAAGGAACCTTCCCGACCGGCCGGAGTCCATTGCTGGCCCCGGCGGCGCTTCGCGGCCGGATTCACGGCGACAACCCGGCCCGGACGCCGCCCCGGCGGCCCCCGGGGCGTGGCCGTGGCATAATTCCCCGCTATTTTGCCCGTGGAACCCTTCCCGATGAACTCGTTCAATCCGCTCGACCTGCTGATTTCTCCCGCCTATGCCCAAGCCGCCGGGCAAGCGCCCGCGGGCGGTGGCCTGAGCTTCCTGATCATGCCGATCGTGCTGATCGCGGTGATGTACTTCCTGATGATCCGCCCGCAGATGAAGCGCGCCAAGGAACACCGTTCGATGCTGGAGAAGCTCGGCAACGGCGACGAGGTCATCACCAACGGCGGCATCGCCGGCGTGGTGCGCGAGATCGGCGACAGCTTCATCACCATCGAGATCGCCGACAACGTCCGCGTGCGCGTGCAGAAGGCCGCCATCGGCAACGTGCTGCCCAAGGGCACGCTCAAGTCCGCCTGACCCCCCGCCTCCCGTCCGGCGCGGCGCCTGCCGCGCCCGGACTCGACAGCCACGTCGTGCCCCGGGCTTTCCGGACGGACCGCGTGATGCCCTGGAAACGCAACGATGCTTGAATTCCCGCGCTGGAAGTACGTCGTCATCCTGCTGGTGGTGCTGCTGAGCACGCTGTACGCGCTGCCCAACATCTATCCGCAGGATCCCTCCGTGCAGATCACCGCCAACCGCGGTGCCGCGATCGACGACGCGCTGCGCCAGAAGATCGAGGCGACGCTGTCCAAGGAGGGCATCGCGACCAAGTCGGTCGAGATCGACAACGGCAACATGCTGGTCCGCCTGCCGGGCCTGGACGAGCAGACCCGCGCGGCCGACACGCTGCGCCCGGAGCTGGGCGACAACTACGTGGTGGCGCTGAACCTGGCCTCGACGGTGCCCTCGTGGCTGGAGGCGCTGCGTGCGCGCCCGATGCTGCTCGGCCTCGACCTGCAGGGTGGCGTGCACTTCCTGCTCCAGGTCGACCAGAAGGCGGCGCTGGAAAAGCGCTTCGAGGCGTACGCGGAAGACGTCCGCGTGGCGCTGCGCGACGCCCGCGTCGGCTATGAGTCGGTCGAACGCCAGGGCAGCGGCGGTGTCATTCGCGCGACCCTTGGCGAGGGCGTCGATGCCGACAAGGCCACCAGCGCGATCCTCAAGGCGATGCCGACGATGCAACTGTCGGCCGATCGCAACGTCGTCACCATCACGGTGCCGGAAGCCGAGGTCAACCAGATCGTGACCGGCGCGATCGAGCAGAACGTCGGCACGCTGCGCAACCGCATCAACGAGCTCGGCGTGGCCGAGCCGATCATCCAGCGCCAGGGCACCGACCGCGTGGTGGTGGAGCTGCCGGGCGTGCAGGACACCGCCCAGGCCAAGCGCATCATCGGCGCCACCGCGACGCTCGAATACCGCGCCGTGGTCGAGGGCAACGCCTACGACGCGGTCGCCAGCGGCAGCGTGCCGCCCGATGCGCGCGTGTACTACCGCAAGGAACTCGGCCCGGACGGCAAGCCGACGCCGATCCTGCTGAGCAAGCGCGTGATCGCGACCGGCGAGCAGCTGGTCGACGCCAAGTACCAGCCCGACCCGCAGAGCGGCACGCCGGCGGTGTCGGTGACGCTTAACGGCCCCGGCGGCCAGCGCATGTTCGACTTCACCAGCCAGAACGTCGGCAAGCCGATGGCGGTGGTGTACATCGAGCGGATCCAGGAAGTGAAGGAAGTCGACGGCAAGGAAGTGCGTAGCACGCGTACCACCGAGCAGGTGATCAACGTCGCCACCATCCAGGGCGTGTTCGGCAAGAACTTCCAGACCACGGGCCTCGAGAGCCCGCAGTTCGCCCAGGACCTCGCGCTGCAGCTGCGTGCCGGCTCGCTGGCCGCGCCCATGGACTTCGTCGAGGAACGCGTGGTCGGCCCGAGCCTGGGCAAGGACAACGTCGAGCGTGGTACCCGCGCGGTGCTGTACTCGTTCCTGTTCGCGCTGGCGTTCTTCCTCATCTACTACCGGATGTTCGGCATCCTCACCTGCGTTGCGCTGCTGCTGAACCTGCTGATCGTGATCGCGGTGATGTCGCTGTTCACCGCCACGATGACGCTGCCCGGCTTCGCCGGCCTGGCGCTGTCGGTGGGCATGTCGGTCGACGCCAACGTGCTGATCAACGAGCGCATCCGCGAGGAATTGCGCGCGGGCATGCCGGCCAAGGCCGCGATCGCCACCGGCTACGACCGCGCGTCGGGCACCATCTTCGACTCCAACATGACCGCGCTGCTGGCCGGCGTGGCGCTGTTCGCCTTCGGTACCGGGCCGCTCAAGGGCTTCGCGATCACCATGATCGTCGGCATCCTGGCCTCGCTGTACACCGCGGTCACCGTCTCGCGTGGCCTGGCCACTTTGATCTACGCGCGGCGCAAGAAGCTCAAGACGATCGCCATCTGACCGGACGCATAACGCCATGAAACTTTTCCCGCTGCATCTCATCCCGGCCAGCCCGAACGTCAACTTCATGCGCCTGCGCTGGATCTCCATCGGCGTGGCCATCCTGCTGGCCGTGGCCGCGTCCGCCGCGATGGGCATCAAGGGCTTCAACTACGCGCTCGACTTCACCGGTGGCACCCTGGTCGAGCTGCGGTTCGATCGTCCTGCGGATGTCGACCACGTCCGCGAGCAGCTGGCGACCGCCGGCTACGAAGGCGCGCAAGTGCAGACCTACGGCAGCGGCAGCGACCTGCTGGTGCGGCTGCAGAACGAAAGCGGGCAGGACAACGCCGCGGCCAGCGCCGCCGCAGCCAAGGCCGTGCTGGCCGCGGTCGATTCGACTGCCAACCCGGCGCACATCACCCGTTCCGAGTTCGTCGGCCCGCAGGTGGGCAAGGACCTGGCGCGCAACGCGGTCTGGGCGCTGCTGTTCGTGATCATCGGCTTCCTGATCTACATCGCGTTCCGCTTCGAATGGAAGTTCGCGATCGCCGCGATCCTGACCACGCTGCACGACGTGCTGATCGTCGCCGGCTTCTTCGCCTTCACCGGGCGCGAGTTCGACCTGACCGTGCTGGCCGGCCTGCTGTCGGTGATGGGCTTCTCGATCAACGACACCATCGTGGTGTTCGACCGCGTGCGCGAGAACTTCCGCAACCTGCGGGTGGAGCCGGTCGAGCTGCTCAACCGCTCGATCAACCAGACCCTGTCGCGCACGATCATCACCTCCTTCGTCGCCTTCCTCAGCGCGCTGGCGCTGTACCTCTATGGCGGCGGCTCGCTGGAGGGCATGGCGCTGTCGCAGATGATGGGCATCGTGATCGGCACGATCTCGTCGATCTTCATCGCCTGCCCGCTGCTGACCATCGGCGCGCTCAAGGTGAGCAAGCAGGACCTGATGCCGAAGGCCAAGGACCTGGAGGCGCTGGCGCGCCGGCCGTAAGGCCCGGTTTCGCCGGATGCGAAAAGGCCGCGCAATGCGCGGCCTTTTTTTGTCCGGATCCCTGTTGCGGGAGCGGCCATGGCCGCTCCCGCAAGGGCTTATAAGGCAGATGTCAGGAAAACGCCTGCAGGTAACCCGAGGAGACGATGGTCTTCAACAGCGGGTCGACGATCCTGACGTTGCCGGCGACGAGGTGGCGCGGGCCGGTCTCGATGTGCACCGGCCCGGTGGCGGCGCCGCGGAAATCGCAGACCCGGCCGCCGGCTTCGCGCACCATCAGGATGCCCGCGGCGATGTCCCAGGGCTGCACCCCGGCCTCGAAGTAGGCATCGGTGCGGCCGCAGGCGACGTAGGCCAGGTCGAGCGCGGCCGAACCGGTGCGGCGGATGTCCTCGGCCGTGGCCAGCAACTCGCCGACGCATTTGAGCTGGGCGCCGGCGCGCTTGCGCTCGCGCGGCGGGAAGCCGGTGGCGAGCAATGCGCCGGCCAGTTCCTTGCGCTCGGCGACGCGGATCCGGCGCTCGTTGACCTGCATGCCGCTGCCTCGGCTGGCGGTGAACAGTTCGTTGCGCAGCGGGTCGAAGATCACCGCGTGGATCGGCTCGGGGCCCTCGCACAGCGCGATCGACACGCACCAGTGCGGCAGGCCGCGCAGGTAGTTGCTGGTCCCGTCGAGCGGATCGATCACCCAGGTATGGCGGCTGGGGCCGCGGTTGCCCTTCTGCGGACCGCCTTCCTCGCCGAGGATGGCGTAGTCGGGGTTGGCCCGGCGCAGCTCCTTGACGATCGCCTCTTCGGCGAGGCCGTCGACCTCGCTGGCGTAATCCATCCGTTCCTTCTCGACCACGTTCAGGGCATCGAGCCGGTGCATGTGGCGCAGCAGGATGTTGCCGCCGGCGCGCGCCGCCTTGACCATGACATTGACAGCGGGTTGTTGCATCGCGGACAGCTCCGGGCGCAGGCAGTGATCGTAAGGGGAAAAGAACGTTCCGGCGCCAAGGCCGGGCGCGGAGTTTACCATTCGCGAATGAACCACGACGTTTCCACCGCCGACCGCATCCGCATCGTGCTGGTCGGCACCCAGCATCCCGGCAACATCGGCTCGGCGGCACGGGCGATCAAGACCATGGGGCTGGACCGCCTGGTGCTGGTCGCGCCGCAGCGCTATCCGCACAACGAGGCCGACATGATGGCCGCCGGCGCCGACGACGTGCTCGCCTCCGCGGTGTGCGTGGACACCCTGGCCGAGGCCGTGGCCGACTGCCGGCTGGTGCTGGGCTGCACCGCGCGCAGCCGCCGGGTGCAGCTGGAAGAACTGTCGCCGCGGGTCGCCGCGGCGCGGGCGTGCGACATGGCGCTGGCCGGTGGCGAGGTGGCGGTGGTGTTCGGCCGCGAGCGCACCGGGCTGGAAAACGAGGAACTGCAGCTGTGCCACGCCGCGGTCCACATCCCGGCCAACCCGGACTACAGCTCGCTCAACCTCGCCGCGGCGGTGCAGGTGCTGAGCTATGAACTGCGCATGGTGTTGCTGGCGGCCGGCACCGCGCAGGCCGCCGATGGACCGGCGCACGAGGGCGGCCATCCTTCGGACCGGCCCGCGAGCCACGCCCAGATGGAGGGCCTGTTCGCGCAGCTGGCGCAGACCCTGGACGACATCGACTTCCACAAGGGCAGGGCGCCGGCGTCGGCGATGCGCAAGCTGCGGCGGCTGTTCCTGCGCAGCGAGCTGGGGGAGCGTGAGGTGCGGCTGCTGCGCGGGATCCTCGCCGACGCACAGCGCATGGCGCGGTTGGCGGCCGAACGGCAGTGAGGATGCCGGGCCACCAGACGTGCGTGCCAGCGGGTGGCATTTCCGCTAGGCTCGCCCAACCCTGCACTCCGGCGCGGCGACGTTGATCGAAATGCTTCATCGTATTGGCAAGGTGCTGGCGATCGGCCTGCTCGCGCTTGCGTTCCCGTCGGGCGTGCTGGCCGACGACGATGCGCACATCCTGGTCCTCGGCCGCATCAGCGACAACCCGCAGGCGCATTACGAACAGCTCAAGCCGCTGCTCGACTACGTGGTGCCGCGGATGCACGACGTCGGCATCACCGAGGGCCGGATCCTGATGGCGCGCGACGCCCGCCAGATGGCCAGCTACCTGCGCCGGGGCCGCGTCGACTGGGTCACCGAAACCGCGGCGACCGCGGTTCAGCTGCAGCGGCAGGCCCACGCCCAGCCCCTGCTGATCACCGAACGCGACGGCGTCAGCCATTACCACACGGTGTTCTTCGCCCGCCGCGACAGCAACATCGGCTCGCTGCCCGACCTGCGCGGGCACAGCATCGCGTTCCAGAACGCCGCTTCGACCAGCGCCTACTTCGTGCCGGCGACCGAACTGCTGCAACGCGACCTTCCGATGGAGATCCTGCTGTCGCCGATGGACCGCCCGGCGGCCGGGTCGGTGGGCTACCTGTTCGCGCGCTCGGAGCTCAACATCTCGACCTGGGTGGACAAGCGCCTGGTCGATGCCGGGGCGATGAGCAACCTGGACTGGGACAACCCGAAGCGGATGCCGCCCGCCTACCGCCGCGACATGAAGATCTTCTACCAGACCGGGGAATATCCGCGTGCGCTTGAAATGGTGCGTGGCGACTTGGATGCGCGCGTGCGCGAGCGCCTGCAGCAGGTGCTGGCCGAGGCCGCCTCCGACCCCGATGCACGCGAGCCGCTGCTGCGCTTCTTCAAGACCACCCGGTTCCTGCCGATCGATGCCGAGGGCAGGCAGGCGCTCGAGGCGCTGGGCGAGGGCATCGCGCGGGTCGGGAAAGAGATCGAATGAAGTTGCGCCACGGCCTCTACCCGCGCTTCCTGCTGCTCGCCACCGGCGTGCTGGTGGTGGTGCTGGCGGTGGTCGGAGTGATGCTGCACCGGCAGGCGACGATGCAGCGCGAAGTCGTCAAGCTCAGCCAGGAGTCGATCCATGCGCTGCTGTTCGACCGCGTGCGCGAGCGCGGCAAGGCGGTGGCCGGCCAGCTTGCCGATTCCCTGGTCAACCCGCTGTACTACTTCGATCTTGACGCGATCGGCGAGGTGCTGCGCAACGTGCTGCGGCAGTCCGATGTCAGCTACGTCATCGTCTACGACAACAGCGGCGCGGTGATCCACGACGGCTCCGACGACATCGCCACCTACGGCCAGGCGATGCACGACCCGCTGGCCTACGAGGTGGTCACCGCACAGGACATGCACGTACAGGTGACCGACAAGGTCCTGGACGTGTCGGCGCCGGTGCGGATCGGTGGCCAGCGCATCGGCGGCGTGCGCATCGGTTATTCGCTCGACTCGGTCGTTGCCGACGAGCACCGGGCCACCGCCGCGATGCGCGAGCGGATGGACGAGATCGGTTACCAGCATGCGCTGTGGGTGCTGCTGATGATGCTGGTGCTGATGGCGATCGGGGTGATGGTGAGCCTGGTGGTGCAGCGGTCGCTGGTGCGCCCGATCCGGCAGCTGGCCAATGCCGCGCGCGAAATCGAGGCCGGCAACTTCGCGGCCGAGGTGCCGGCGACGCCGCGCGACGACGAGGTCGGCGACCTGACGCGCGCGTTCTCGCGGATGGGCGACAGCATCGTGCGCCACGACCGCGACATCCGCCGCATGGCCTATACCGACGCGCTGACCGGGCTGTCGAACCGGCTGGCGTTCCGCGAACACCTCGACCAGCGGCTGATGCTGGTGCGCGGCGCGGCGCGGCAGATGGCGCTGCTGTTCGCAGACATCGACGACTTCAAGCGCGTCAACGACACCCTTGGCCACGATGCCGGCGACGAAGTGCTGGTGCAGTTCTCCAACCGCATCCGCGAGGTGATCGAGCGCGACAGGGACGGGCACACCATGCTGGCGCGCTTCGGCGGCGACGAGTTCGTGATCCTGCTCGAATTTTCCGAGATCGGCGGCGTCGACATCCGGACCCGGGCCAGCCGCCTGGCCGATGCCCTCGTGGAGGAGCTGGGCAGGCCGATCATGGTGCGCGGGCGCCAGGTGTTCCTCGGCACCTCGATCGGCATCACGCTGTTCCCGGACGATGCGTCCAACGCCGCGATGCTGATGAAGAACGGCGACATCGCCATGTACCAGGCCAAGGTCGCCGGCAAGAACTGCCACCGCTTCTACAGCCGTGCCATGGACCAGGCGGTGGAGCGGCGCGTGCACATGGAGCAGGACCTGCGCGGCGCGTGGGAGCGCGGCGAGCTGAGCCTGGTCTACCAGCCCGTCTACCGGCTCTCGGACAACGCGCTCACCGGCGCCGAGGCACTGTTGCGCTGGCAGCATCCCGAACACGGCCCGATCGCGCCGTCGGTGTTCATCGACGTTGCCGAGCAGAGCGGCCTGATCGAGACCATCGGCCCGGCGGTGCTGCGCGCGGCCTGCTTCGACGCGATGCGCTGGACCCGCGAACGCAAGGGCGCTGAGGACCTGTTCGTCGCGGTCAACGTGTCGCCGCGGCAGCTGCGCAATGGCGATCTTTCCGAACAGGTCGCGCAGGCGCTGGCGGACACCGGCCTGTCGCCGTCGCGGCTCCACGTCGAACTCACCGAGACCGCGGTGATCGGCGACGAGATCCGCGCCAGCACCCTGTTGGGGCGCCTGCGCAGCACCGGCGTCAAGGTCTGGCTCGACGATTTCGGCACCGGCTTCTCGGGCCTGAGCCATCTGCGCCGGGTGCCGGTGGACGGGGTGAAGATCGATCGCAGCTTCGTCGCCGACGTGCTGCGCGACCCGGACGACCTGGCCCTGACCACCGCGATCATCGCGATGGCGCATTCGCTGGGGATCACGGTGGTCGCCGAAGGCGTGGAGAAGGAAGGCCAGTACGACATCCTGCGCGAGCGCGGTTGCGACCTCGCCCAGGGCTACTGGCTGGGGTACCCGATGGTGATCCAGGATTTCATGGCGTTGCTGGACTGACCCGCGCCGGCCCCGGGCAGCGCGTCACGTCAGGCGGTCGAGCCACTGCGCCGCTGCCGCCGCCAGGGTGCCGCTGAGCACGCCGAACACCGCCACCGCCACCGCGCCCAGCCCCCAGGCCACGCACATCAGCGCGCCATCGCGCTCGAGCAGCGCCAGCGCGAACAGCAGCAGCAGGCCGCCGAAGACGTAGTTGGTGAAGGGTATCGGCAGTGCCAGCAGCAGGCCGAGCAACACCAGCAGCAGGCCGCTGAACATGCCGGCGATGCGGTGGTCGAGCAGGACCGCGAGCCGCGGCTTGACCAGGTGCTCCAGGCGCCCGAGCCAGGGCGAAAGCCGCTGCTCGAAGCGCGACATGGCATGCCGGCGCGGGCCGCGGCGGGCGATGAACCGCGGCAGCCACGGCGTGTGCCGGCCGACCAGCAACTGCAGGCCGATCAGGATCGCCAGCGGCCCGCTGACCGCGCCGCCGACGCCCGGAATCGGAATGAAGGCCGGCAATGTGGCTACGAACAGCAGCATGCCGAAGGCGCGTTCGCCGAGCCCGGCGAACACGTCGCTGAAGCGGATCGTCTCTTCGGGGTCGCCGACGGCGAGCGCGGCCAGCAGTGCGCGTGTCCCGGGCGGGCGAGGCGCATGATGGCGCCCGTCGTCGTCGCCCCCGGGCCTGTCAGTCGGCGACATCATGCCCGCCGCCCGTGGCGAGTCGCTGCAGCAGGAGCTTGTCGACGCGCGGGCCGTCGAGGTCGACGATCTCGATCCGCCAGCCGCTCCATTCGAAGTGTTCGCCGACGTTGGGAATGCGGCCGAACTGGGCGATGACCATGCCGGCGGCGGTGTGGTAGTCGTACTCGTCCTCCAGCGGAAGCTGGCCGCTGCCGAGGATCTCCCGCAGGTTGTCGACCGTGAGTCCGCCATCGACCAGCAGCGAGCCGTCGTCGCGGGCCACCACCAACGGCGCGGCATCGCCGCCGCCGCTGGCCTGGGTGCGGCCGATCACGGCTTCGACCACGTCGTTGATCGTGACCAGACCGGTGATGTCGCCGTATTCGTCGACCACCAGCGCCAGCGACTGCTGGTCCTCGCGCAGGATCTCCAGCAGCTTCAGCGCCGGCGTCGACTCGGAGACGAACAGCGCCTCGCGCAGGTCGCGGAACAGGTCCTGCTCGCGCTGGTCGAGGCGGTCGAGCAGCGACTTGACCTCGAGCACGCCGAGCACTTCCTCGTCGCTGTTGCGGTAGACGGGATAGCGCGAGAACGGCGTGGCGCGCATGGTCGCCAGGTTCTCCTCGTAGCTCTCGGAGGCGTCGAGCCAGGCGACGCGGGTGCGCGGCGTCATCAGGCTCTCGGCGTCGCGGTCGCCCAGGCGCATCACCCGGTTCATCATGTTGCGTTCGTCGGCGTCGATCACGCCCTGCTCGTGGCCCTCGCTGACCAGCAGGCGGATCTCCTCCTCGGTGATCGCGTTGCGGGCGTCGTCGCGGATGCCGAGCACGCGCAGCACCAGGCGGTTGATCGCGCCCAGTGTGAAGACCACCGGCTTGGCGGCGCGGGCCAGCATGTCCAGCGGGAACGCGACCACCGCGGCGATGCCCTCGGCATTGGTCAGGGCCAACCGCTTGGGGATCAGCTCGCCGAAAATCACCTGGCCGGCGGTGATCAGGCCGACCGCGGTGCTGATGCCGATCGGGCGCGCGTAGTCCGCGGCCGCGGGCAGCGTGCCATGGAGCCACGCGGCGATGGCCAAGCCGATGGCGTCGCCGCCGACCAGGCCGGTGAGCACCCCGATCAGGGTGATGCCGACCTGCACGGTCGACAGCAGGTTGTCGGGTTGCTCGGCCAGCGCCAGCGCCTTGAGCGCACCGCGGCCGAGCGTGCCGGGAGCTTCGCCCATCTGCTTCAGGCGGATCTTGCGCGAGGTCATCAGCGCCATCTCCGACAGTGCGAAGAAGGCATTCAGGACGATCAGTGCGGCGACGACCAGCAGCTCGATCACGATCCCACCTCGCCGGAGGCAAGGCGACGCGCGGCAGCCGGTTTGCCGGTGCCTGGGAGCAGAGTGCGCGGGGGAGGCGGTGGTTCGTCCATAGGGGCGCCCGGGGCGCCGCGGCATGATAGCAGGGCCGCGCCGGCGGGCTGCGGGGTCGCATGGCGGCGGTGGCTCTGTTCCCGGACTCCCTGCTCGTGGGCGGGGCAGGGCAGATGCCGCGCGGGAATCATTTCGCGCGCCGGCATGCAATCCCGGCACGCGCGGCTTCGGAAGATGTCATTTTCCGGTCATAATCGCGCCTTCGCTTCGATCGCAAGCCCGCGACGGGACTCCACACGATGTTCTCACTGCAGACGATCTTCGGCTCCGGCAAGCAGTTCTTCCAGCTGCTCGACGAGTCGGCGGACGCGGCCTACGAGGCCGCCAAGGCCCTCCACACGATGATGCGCGAGCCTGCCGATCGCGAGCCTGCGCTGGATGCCTTCAAGCTGGCGCGCCTGCGCGAGCGCAGCGCGTCCGACAAGATCAGCCAGGCCCTGGTCGACAGCTTCATGACCCCGATCGAGCGCGAGGACATCGAGGCGCTCGGCTCGGCGCTGTACAAGATCCCCAAGCAGATCGAGAAGTTCGCCGACCGTTACTCGCTGGCCCTGCAGCACCTGGAAGGCATCGATTTCGCGCCGCGCGCGGCGATGCTGGAGCAGGCCGCGGGCGTGGTCGTGGAGATGGTCCACGACCTGAAGAACATGCACATCGACCGCATGACCGCGCTGAACGAGAAGCTGCGCTCGATCGAGAACGAGGCCGACCGGCTGATGCTCGAGCTGTACCGCGACATCTACTCGGGCAAGCTCGACCACCTGCAGATGTTCCTGCTCAAGGAGTTCTTCGAGATCCTGGAGAAGGCCATCGATCGCTGCCGGGAGGCCGGCGTGGTCGCCTACCAGATCGTGCTCAAGAACAGCTGACCCGGGGACGCCTGATGCTGACCCTCGTGCTGGTGGTGATCTTCGCCGCGCTCGTGTTCGAGTTCATCAACGGTTTCCACGATACCGCCAACTCCATCGCCACCGTCGTCGCCACCAAGGTGCTGACCCCCGGGCAGGCGGTGATCCTGGCCGCGGTGACCAACCTGTTCGGTGCGCTGACCGGCACCGCGGTGGCCAAGACCATCGCCTCGGGCCTGATCGACACCGATGTGGTCGTGGTCACCTCGCAGGTGATCCTGTGCGCGCTGGGCGGCGGCATCATCTGGAACCTGATCACCTGGTGGCGCGGGTTGCCGTCGTCGTCTTCGCACGCATTGATCGGTGGCCTGTGCGGCGCCGCGTTCGCCGCCGCGCACAACGACTGGGCCGCGCTGGTCTGGTCCGAGCCGGTCGGCAACTGGGCGCAGAACAAGGGCCTGCTGTGGAAGGTGCTGCTGCCGATGATCACCTCGCCGCTGGCGGGCTTCCTGCTCGGCATCCTGGTGATGCTGCTGCTGTGGGGGATCATCACCGCGATGGTGCGCGCGGGCGGCGTGCTGCGGCGCCTGGCGCGGCCGCGCTGGGTCAATGCGTTCTTCGGCAAGGCGCAGCTGTTCTCTGCGGCCTACATGGGCTACGCGCACGGCCACAACGACGCACAGAAGACCATGGGCATCATTGCGCTGACGCTGTTCGGCGCCGAAGCGTCCGGGGCGCTCAACGACCTGCCGGCGTGGGCGGGCTTCCTGCATCCGGCGAGCGCAGGCGACCAGGACATCGCGACCTGGATCGTGATTTCCTGCGCCGTGGTGATGGCGCTCGGGACCGCCTCGGGCGGCTGGAAGATCATCAAGACGATGGGCCACAAGATGGTCAAGCTGCATCCGATCCACGGCTTCGCGGCAGAAACCAGCTCGGCCACCATCCTCACCCTCGCTGCCCACTTCGGCATGCCGGTGTCGACCACGCACAGCATCTCCACCGCGATCATGGGCGTGGGTTTCGCCAAGAACCCGCGCGCGCTGCGGTTCGGCGTGATCGAACGCATCGTGTGGGCGTGGATCCTCACCATCCCGGCCGCCGCCGGCGTCGCCTACGGAATGTTCCGGCTGTTCGAGCTGATGGGCTGGGCGTGAGTGCCGCAGGTCGGGGCTAAGCCCCCGACCTGTGGAAATCCGGCTCCTAAAGCAGGTCGCC
Source organism: Luteimonas sp. 22616 (assembly GCF_052044325.1). Classification (NCBI taxonomy): domain Bacteria; kingdom Pseudomonadati; phylum Pseudomonadota; class Gammaproteobacteria; order Lysobacterales; family Lysobacteraceae; genus Luteimonas; species Luteimonas sp. 22616. The sequence goes on along the minus strand of NZ_JBQEMW010000001.1, from coordinate 1,824,081 downwards.
TTCCGCGGAAAGGGCGCGCTCGAGGTTGTCGCCCATGCCGCCGATCTCCAGCAACAGGCGATCGACTTCGGAAGCGGTCAGCGCCTCGTAGGGACGGTTCTCGCACAGTTGCAGGTAGGGCACGCCGTCGAGGTCGTCGATGGCCAGGTAGCCGATCCGGCTCTGCCAGTTGAACGCCAGCGCGCGGCGGCAGTCGACGCCGGTGGTCGGTGCGATCACGGTGTTCACGCGCAGGTAGTTGCGGCCGTCGTCGTCGTGCAGCTCGGACAGGAAGATCGCCTGGTGGCGGCGGCCGCTGTCGAGCGAGAGCTCCACGCACATCACGTACGGCTCCTGCATGGTGACGCGGTAATCGCCGGCGTTGACGTGACGGCGGATCTGCTCGAAGTTCTGCATGGTCGTGGTGCCCGTTCGCGGTCTGGAGGCTATGCTAGCCCAATGGCCGACGCCTCCGCCGAAGAGCGCATCCTCGCCGTGATCCGCGCCGTGCCGCGCGGGCAGGTGGCCGGCTACGGCCATATCGCCCGCCGCGCCGGCCTGCCGGGCCGCGCCAGGCTTGTTGCGAGGATCCTGGCCGGCAACGAGGATCCCGGCCTGCCCTGGCACCGCATCCTGCGCAGCGACGGGCGCATCGCCTTTCCCGAGGGCTCGCGCGGCTGGCGCGAGCAGTCGCAGCGGTTGCGCGCCGAGGGCGTGGTGGTCGAGCGCGGCCGGGTGCGCATGCCGGCCGCGGATACCAGCCTCGACGCGATGATCTGGGGGCCGGGATAACCGCTCCCGCAAGGGGGCTGCCGGGGATCGGCCGGGCTGCCGTTATCATGTGCCGGCAAGCACAAGGATCCCGATGTTCACCAATCTTCCTCCCGTCACCAAGGCCCTGCTGATCGCCAACGGCCTGGTGTTCCTGCTCGAAATGGTCGTGGGCGCACCCGCGCTGTCGATCTTCATGCTCTGGCCGCTGCAGGCCGGCGGCGACGTGTTCTCGTCCGGCATTGGCTTCATGCCGTGGCAGCTGCTGACCTACGGCTTCCTGCACGACCCCACCAACTTCGCCCACCTACTGTTCAACATGCTGGCGCTGCTGATGTTCGGCGCGCCGCTCGAATACACCTGGGGCAACCGCCGTTTCCTGGCCTACTACCTGGTCTGCGTGGCCGGTGCCGGGCTGTGCCAGCTGGTGGTCACCACATGGATGGCGTCGCAGGGCGCGCCGGTGGGACCGACGCTGGGTGCGTCGGGTGGCGTGTTCGGCCTGCTGCTGGCGTACGGCATGCTGTTCCCGAACCAGCGGGTGATGCTGCTGATCCCGCCGATCCCGATGAAGGCGCGCACGCTGGTGATCATCTACGGCGCGATCGAGCTGCTGCTGGGCTTCACGGGCCTGCAGCCGGGCGTGGCCCACTTCGCGCACCTGGGCGGGATGCTGTTCGGCTGGCTGCTGATCAATTACTGGCGCGGCAAGCCGCCTTTCAGCCGCAGCGGGTCGCGGGTGCGGCGGTTCTAGGACAGGGTTGGCGTCGTTCTAGACCGGTGCCGAAAACCAGTGGGAGCGGGGATCGCCGCGACGCCGGAATCCCGATGATCAAAGCTCGCGGCTTCCGCCGCTCCTACAAGGGTGTCCTTGCCCTTGCGCGGTGCTGTTGCTCCCGCTTTTGATCTTTGGGGCCCCTCCGAAGCGGCGGAGGCGGCGGGCAAAACCCGCAGGGCGCCGCACAGGGATGTGCGGCGTTTTTCGCAGGGGCAGGATGCCCCTTCGAAAAATTCCCGCCGGCTCCGCGAACCCGGTGCAACGCGCCGGGCGCGCAGGCGGGGTGTGTTTCTTTGCGCCAGGTTTCTTTGCACAAGCAAAGAAAGGTGGCTCGCGCCGTCACGGCGCGAAAGCTTTTGATCCTGATGTCGGCGAGGAAAGCAGCTCGCGATGCTCGCTTCCCCATCCGCCCCGACTAAAGCATTCGGGGACAGGCTCTTCGGGTACCTCGATGCGCGTCCCGGCCGCGAGGGCGTTCATCGGGACGCGAGACTGTGGCTTGCAAGCGTTCTCCTCACCCCGCAAGCGGAGGAAGGGCTGGCGGCACTGGCCCATGAAACGAAAACAGGCGCGGTTTCCCGCGCCTGCTCCGTATCCGGCTACCGCCGAGCGACGGCGATGGCTACCGCCAGATCGACACCTGCTGCTCCGGCTTGGCCTGCATCGCCGTGCCGGCCTTGCAGCCGTAGGCGTCGCCGAAGGCCGGCAGGTTGACCAGCGGCCCGTTGGCGCGCCACTGGCCCGGCGCGTGCACGTCGACGGCGGCGCGGCGGGTGGCCTCGTCGCTCGACATCTGCTGCGGCCACAGCTGCGCCCAGCCTTCGAAGAAGGCCTGCTTCGATTCCTTCGGCAGTTCGGGCTGCGAAGTCGCCAGCGCATCCCAGGCGAGCTCGACGCCGGCCAGGTCCGCGGCGTTCTCCTCGAGCGTCTGGTTGCCGTTGACCTTGACCTCGCGCAGCCCCGGATAGGGGTACGCCGAGTACTGCGCCACCAGCGGTGCGGTGCGCAGGCCCCAGGCGGTGTCGTCGGCGGGCGTCCACCAGGTCTTCAGCTCGCCGGCGGCGTCGACGAACTTGCCCTTGGCGTCGATGCTGCGGCCAAGCTCGTGCCCGACCAGCGCGCCGAAGCTGCCGTAATGGCTGGCGGCGTTCCTGGTCATGTCCAGCACCGGCGGCTGCAGCACCGCGGCGCTGACGATCAGGCGGTTCTGGGCCATGTCGTAGGCCAGTGCCGGCTGCTGCGGCAGCACGTCCCAGCGCCGGTTCGCGTTGGCGTTGCCGATGCGCTTCATCTCCTCGCGGTGGCGCCAGGTGGAGGCGATCAGCATGTTGCCGCCAAAGCTGCCGCGCCCCATCGGCTGCACGCTGTAGTCGAGGTCGCGCTTCGGCGCGCCGATCTCGATCTTCAGCTTCGCCAGCTTGGCCTTGGCCTCGGCCTTGGTCGGCTCGCTCATCCAGGTGTTGCGGTCGACGGCGCGGCCGAGCGCGTCGCGCACCTCGCCGGCGATCGCCTCGGCGCGCGACGCGGTCGTCGCCGGCAGATGGCTGGCGACGTACTCGCGTGCGAGCATCGGCCCGGCAGCGAGGTTGATCGCGTCGAGCACCAGCTGGTCGCGCGGCGGCGGCGTGGTCTCGCCGCGCAGCACGCGGCCGCGGAACTCGAAATCGGCGTCGCGGAAACTCTTCGACAGGTAGGGCGCCATTGCGTTGCCGACCTGGAAGCGCAGGTAGGCCTTCCACTGGTCGGCCTTGATCTTGTCGACCATGGCATCGAGCTCGGCGAACAGCGTGGGGTTGGCGAGCGAGACCACGTCGTCCTTCACGCCCTGCGCGGTGAGGAAGTCATCGAGCTGCAGGTGCTTGTACGACTTGCCGAGCGTCGCCGACTGGACCAGCGCGTAATTGGTGCGCGGGTCACGCATCAGCGACATCGGCTTGGAGGCCTTCGCGATGCGGGTCTCGATGTCGATGACCTGTTGCGCCTGCGCCGCGGCCTTGTCGGCCGGGGTGCCGGTCAGCACGAGGATCTTCTGCACGTAGTCCTTGTAGCGGCCGAGCAGGGCCAGGGTGTCGGCATCGGCGCGGGTGTAGTAGGTGGGATCGGTGAGGCCGAGGCCGCCCTGGGTGAAGTAGCCGATGTGGCGCTCGAGGTTGGCCAGGTCGACGTCGGGCGTGAACTGGAACAGCACCGGAATACCGACCTGGTGCAGCGCGGCGATCGCCGGCGGGATGTCCTTGCTGCGGCGGATGCCGTCGATGCGCGACAGCAGCGGCGCGATCGGCTGCGCGCCGTCGGCCTCCACCGCGGCCACGTCCAGACCGCTGGCCCAGAAGTCGCCGAGCAGCTTCTGCACGTTGTTCTGCGGCGACTGCATCGCCGCGGCGAGCAGGTCGCGCTGCTGCTGCTGCGCGCGGTCGCGCAGCTGGCCGAGCGAGGACACTGTTCCCGAGCCATCGACCAGCAGGTTGGCGGCCAGCCAGTCCTTGTTGGTGAAGCTGTAGAAGTCGGTGCAGGCGGTGACGGCCGGGGCGGCCTTCTTCGACGCGCGCTTCTTTTTGGCTGCGTCGGCGTCATGCACGGACAGCCCGCTGACCAGGACTAGGGCGAGGGCCAGGGCCGAAGGCCTGAGGAAGACGGAGCGTGCGTTGGGCATTGCGGATTCCAGGCGAAAAGTCCGCGCGAGTTTATCAAGGCGCGCTGGTGGCTCTCTGAACCGGCATCACGGGATCGGCGGATGTCCGGTGGGAGCGGGCATGGCCGCTCCCACCGGCACCCCGCTGGACCTGGCCGGCGATCCTGCCAGCGAGGGTAGCGGGCTTGTCCGTCCCGGGCTTACCAGATCTGCACCCGCTGGTCGTCTGGCCGCACCGCGCCACCGTGGCACGCGCAAACCGGGGTGTCGAACGCGCCGCAGCGCGCAGGGATGCCTGCTTGCGAGGCTCTCTTCTACCAGATCTGCACTCGCTGGTCGTCTGGCCGCACCATCGGATCGCCCGCCTTGCACTGGAACGCTTCGGCGAACGCAGGCATGTTCGACGGCGCGCCGATCGCGCGGAACTTCGCCGGCGCGTGCGGATCGGTGTTGAGCAGCACCAGCTGCGCCTTGTCGCGGATGTTGCCGCGCCAGACCCGCGCCCAGCTCAGGAAGAAGCGCTGGTCGCGGCTGAGGCCGTCGATCATCGGGTCGGGCTTGTCGCCGTCGGCCGCCTGCAACGCGTCGTAGGCGAAGCTCAGGCCGCCGAGGTCGCCGATGTTCTCGCCCATCGTCAGCTTGCCGTTGACGTGGTTGTCCGGATGGCTGGGCAGCGGCACGTAGGCGTCGAACTGCGCGGCGAGCCTGGCGGTGCGTTCGTCGAAGCGGTCGCGGTCGGCCTTGGTCCACCAGTTGACGTTGTTGCCGGCACCGTCGAACTGGCTGCCCTTGTCGTCGAAACCGTGCCCGGCCTCGTGGCCGATCACCGCGCCGATGCCGCCGTAGTTGATCGCGTCGTCGCCGTCGGCGTAGAAGAACGGCGGCTGCAGGATCGCGGCCGGGAAGTTGATCGTGTTGGTGCCGGAACTGTAGTACGCGTTCACCGTCTGCGGCGTCATGCTCCATTCGTAGCGATCGGTGGGGGTGCCGATCTTGGCGAGGTCGTAGCGTGCGTTGAACGCGTTGGCCGCGCGCACGTTGGCGAAGTAGTCGTCCGCCACGATCGTGAGCCCGTCCCAGCTGCGCCACTTGTCCGGGTAGCCGATCTTGGGCAGGAAGGTGCTCCACTTCTCCAGGGCCTTGGCCTTGGTTTCGTCGCTCATCCAGGCCAGGCCTTCGATGCGCGCTTTGAGTGCGTTGCGCACGTTGTCGACCAGCTGCTGCGCGCGCGCCTTTGCCTCGGGCGGGAAATGATCCTTCACGTACAGCTGGCCCAGCGCCTGGCCCATGCCGCCATTGACCGCCTCGAGCACGCGCTTCCAGCGCGCGCGCTGCTCGGGCTGGCCGTTGAGGGTCTGGCCATAGAAGGCGAAGTTCGCATCCTGGAACGGCCTGGACAGGAACTGCGATGCATCATCGATGGTGTGGAAGGCGAGGTAATCGCGCCACTGCGCTGCCGGCACATCGGCCAGCATGGCGTCGAATCGGGCGAAGAACTTCGGCTGCGACAGCGAGAAGCCCTTGCCCACCGGTACGTCGATGGCCTTGAAGAACGCGGCCCAATCGAAGTGCGGCGTGACCCGGTTGGCCTCGTCGATGGTCATGAAGTGGTACTGGTTCTTCGGGTCGCGCAGTTCCACGCGCGACAGCGAGGCCTCGGCCAGCCGGGTCTCGAAGGCGAGGATGCCATCGGCCTTCTTCGCCGCATCAGCTGCCGGCACGCCGGTCAGCTCGAACACTTTGGTGATGTGGGCCAGGTAGGCGGCGCGGAGGTCCTTGTGTTCGTCCCTGGTGTAGTAGTCCGGCGTCGGCAGGCCGAGGCCGCCCTGTCCGGCGAAGGCGATCTGTTGCGATGCGTCCCTGAAATCGGCACCGGAGCGGAAGCGAAAGCCCTGGCCTTCGCCCGCGGCAAACGCCTGGCCCAGCCAGGCGACGATGTCGGCGGTGCCGTCGAGCTTCGCGATCGCCGCAAGGTCCGGCTTGATCGGATCGAAGCCGGCCGTGTCGATCGCGGCCTCGTCCATGCCCGAACGGTACAGCCAGCCAATCTTCTGCCCGATCGAACCGGCGGCGGCCTTGTCGGCACCCGCGTCTGCAGCGTCGACGATCCGGTGCTGCGCTTCCAGGCTCTGCTCGCGCAGCTGGTCGAACGCGCCCCAGCGCGTACGGTCGGCGGGAATCGGGTTGGCCGCGACCCACTTGCCGTTGGCGTAGGCGTTGAAATCCTGGCAGGCGGAGATAGACGGGTCGAGTTCACCCACGTCGAATACCGGCGCAGGTCGCGCCGACGATTCCGCCGACGGCTGGGCGGCGTGCAGCGGCGACTGCGTTGCGGCCAGCGCGAACGCGGTGGCGAGGACGAGCGGCTTGAGCGCGGAAGCGGGCATGGGGTTTTCCTTGCGGTGACGGAAGTGGAAGCAGGAGGCGGAAATAAAAGCGGCCGTCGCGGCGAACCCCGACGGCCGTTCGTACAGCGGCTTTAGGCCGCGCGCGATCGTATTCGACCGCGCGCGGCGGGCATCACCAGATCACGACCTTCTTGTCGTCGCCGCGCACCATCGGATCGCCAGCCTTGCACTGGAATGCCGCGGCGAACGCCGGCATGTTCGACGGCGTGCCGATCGCGCGGAAGTTGGCCGGCGCGTGCGGATCGGTGGTCAGGCGCACCTTCAGCTCGTCGGGCGTGAAGTTGCGGCGCCACACCGTGGCCCAGTTGAGGAAGAAGCGCTGGTCGCGGCTCAGGCCGTCGGTCATCGGGTCCGGGGTATCGCCGACGGCCTTCTTCATCGCGTCGTAGGCGGTGGCCAGGCCGCCGAGGTCGGCGATGTTCTCGCCCAGCGTCAGCTTGCCGTTGACCTTGCCGCCGTCGGCGGTGGTGTAGCCGTTGAACTGGTCGACCAGCTTGCCGGTGCGCGAGGCGAAGGCCTTGCCGTCGGCGTCGGTCCACCACTGCTCGAAGTTGCCGGTGGGCCCGAAGCGCGCGCCCTGGTCGTCGTAGCCGTGGGTCATTTCATGGCCGATCACCGCGCCGATGCCGCCGTAGTTGGTGGCGTCGTCGGCATTGGCGTCGAAGAACGGCGGCTGCAGGATCGCGGCCGGGAACACGATCTCGTTCTGCAGCGGGTTGTAGTAGGCGTTGACCGTCTGCGGGGTCATGCCCCACTCGGTCTTGTCGACCGGCTTGCCGATCTTCGACAGGTTCCACTTGTAGTTGAACTCGTTGGCCGCCAGCACGTTGCCGATGTAGCTGTCGCGGCTGGTGGTCAGGCCGCTCCAGTCGCGCCACTTGTCGGGGTAGCCGATCTTGGGCGTGAAGGTCTCCCACTTGGCGATGGCCTTCTGCTTGGTCTCGTCGCTCATCCACTCGAGGTTCTCGATGCGGGTCTTGAGCGCGGCGCTGAGGTTCTTGACCAGCGTCTCCATCTTGGCCTTGGACTCGGGCGAGAACGCGACCTTGACGTACATCTGGCCGAAGGCTTCGCCGGCGCCGTTCTCGATCGTGCCGAGCACGCGCTTCCAGCGCGGCTTGATTTCCTGCTGGCCGCGCAGCGCCTTGCCGTAGAAGTTGTAGTTCTCCTCGACGAAGGCATCGCTCAGGTAGGGCGCGGCGCCGTCGACGGTATGGAAGCGCAGGTAGGCCTGCCACGTGGCAGGCGCGGTGTCTTCCAGCGCCTTGCTGACTTCCTCGTGGAAGGCGGGGATGGCCAGCGAGAACTTCTCCTGCGGCGCGATGCCCTGCGACTCGAAGAACTTGGTCCACGGGAAGTTGGGCGTGAGCTTGTCGGCTTCGGCCGGGGTGACGGGGTTGTAGTACAGCGACACGTCGCGCGACATTTCCTCGCTCGACTTCGACGCCTTCGCCAGGCGGGTCTCGAACGCGATCACGGACTTGGCCTGCTCCGCGGCGTCCGCGGCGGGCACGCCGGACAGCTCCAGCGTCTTCGCCACGTGCTTCTCGTAGGCGTCGAGCTTGTCCTTCTTGTCCTTGTCGAGGTAGTAGCCCTTGTCGGGCAGGCCCAGGCCGCCCTGCATGGCATAGGCCATGTTCATCGCCGAATCCTTGAAGTCGGCCTCGGCGCCGAAGCCGAACAGGAAGTTCTCGCCCTTCGCGGCGGTGGTGCGCAGGTAGTCGGCGATGGCGTCCTTGCCGTCGAGCTTGGCGATCGCATCGAGGCGGTCCTGGATCGGCGCGATGCCCTGCGCGTTGATCTTCGCCTCGTCCATGCCGGTGGACCAGAAGTCGCCGACGATCTTTTCCACGCCGGTGGCGTTGGCGTCGGCGGCGGCCTGTTCGGCGAGTTGGTGCTGCACGCCGACCGAGCGCTCGTCGAGCATCTCGAACGCGCCCCAGCTGGTGCGGTCGCCCGGCACCGGGTTGGCGGCCAGCCACTTGCCGTTGGCGTAGGCGTTGAGGTCCACGCAGGCATTCTTGCTGTCGTCGATGTCGGACTTCAGGAAACGGTTGACCGGGGGCAGCTTGCTCTCGTCCAGCGTCAGCGCCTTGGCGGCCGTCGCGTCGGCATTCGGGGCAGCAGCATCGCCGGCGGCGGTGTTGGCCTTGTCGCCGTTGCATGCGGTCAGCGCCAGGGTCACGGCCAGCGAAAGAAGCAGGACTTTCGGATTGTTCACGGTCACTTGGATCTCCGGCCCGGATCGGGCGTTGGATGGAAAGAAGCATGCCGTCCCGCCGGGCGGTTCCGGGCACCGGAGCACGATACTCGCGCGCCCGGTGGCTCGGGGGTGTCGAAGGTCATGGCGGCGCCCGGGGCGATCCATGCAGGAGCGGGCACTTGCGGGGCGGTCCTGGCCGCGATGGGGCGCCGGTGCGGCATCGTGGCCAGGGCCGCTCACTCCCGGGAGCATTTCCCCGAAAGCACCTCCATGAGGCCATCACCTCGGCCGCACACCCCATGCTCACCGCGCGGCTGCCATGGTGCATGAAGCATGGTCGAGGAGACGAAGCGATGGCGAAGCTGGCGATCCTGGTGAACATCGAGGCCAGGTCCGGCAAGGAGGCCGAGGTGGAGGCGCTGCTGCGCGACGCCCTGCCGCTGGCGCGGGCCGGGGCGGGCACGCGCGATTGGCAGGCCTTCAAGTCGGGGCCATCGACGTTCGGCATCTTCGGCACCTTCGACGACGAAGCCGGCCGGCGCGCCTATCTGCAAGGCGCGGTGGCCGATGCGCTGCTGGCACGGACGAAGGCACTTCTGGCGCGACCGCCGCAGGTCACCAGCGTGGACGTGCTGGCCGCGAAATGATCCCGCCGCGCCTTCGAGCCTGAACGGCGGCCCGTGCCGGCTGTTCGCGCCGGCCGCATTCACGTAGACTTGCCCGGTCCTGCAACACGGCTGCCCCTGTCCCGGGCTGGTTCTCAAGACTGGTCTTCCCGGACAGATACGATCCTGGTACGCCTCCGCGACGGCCGAAACTTCGGCTCCCCGCGGTCTTATCCCGCACGTCTTTCGTCGCGCAGACACGGTCCGGAACATCCGGCAACCGTCAAACCCTTGCCCGCAGCGCGGCTTACGGATAGCTCCGGGCAAACCATCGATCTCCTGACCGGGAGCCCGCGCGCCATGCGCGGACTCGTTGCCGGCGGGCGTCGATTCCCAGGAGCAACACACCAATGACGTTTGAAACCCTCGGGCTTTCGCCCGCACTGCTGCGCGCGCTGTCCGAAACCGGCTACACCACGCCGACCGCTATCCAGCTCGAAGCCATCCCGCTGGCGCTCGCCGGCCACGACCTGCTGGGCGGCGCACAGACCGGCACCGGCAAGACCGCCGCCTTCGGCCTGCCGCTGCTGCAGCGCCTGTCCAAGCTCACCCCGCCCAACGGCGCGCGCAAGCCGCGTGCACTGGTGCTGGTGCCCACGCGCGAGCTCGCCGTGCAGGTCGCCGACAGCATCAAGACCTACGGCCGCCACCTGCGCATGAATGTCACCACCATCTTCGGTGGCGCCGGCATGGGGCCGCAGGTCGACAACCTGCGCCGCGGCGTCGACATCCTCGTCGCCACCCCGGGCCGCCTGATCGACCACCTCGAGCGCGGCAGCGCCAAGCTCGACGCGATCGAGATCCTGGTGCTCGACGAAGCCGACCGGATGCTCGACATGGGCTTCCTGCCGGCGATCAAGCGCATCGTCAACCGGGTGCCGAAGGAGCGCCAGACGCTGCTGTTCTCGGCCACGTTCGAGACGCGCATCAAGGGGCTGGCGATGGAGTTCATGCGCAACCCGCAGCAGGTGCAGGTGGCGGCGAACAACACCATCGTCGAGACCATCACCCACCGCGCGCATCCGGTCGACGGCTCGCGCAAGCGCGACCTGCTGATCGACATCCTCACCCGCCGCCACACCGACCAGGTGCTGGTGTTCGGCAAGACCAAGCACGGCTGCAACCGCCTGGCCGAACAGCTGGAGACCGCCGGCCTGAAGGCCGTCGCGATCCACGGCAACAAGAGCCAGGCGCAGCGGCAGAAGGCGCTGAACCTGTTCAAGGCCGGCAAGGCACGCGTGCTGGTGGCCACCGACGTGGCCGCGCGCGGGCTCGACATCCCCGACCTGCCGCTGGTGATCAACCACGACCTGCCGATGGTGGCCGAGGACTACGTGCACCGCATCGGCCGCACCGGCCGCAACGGCGCCACGGGCGAGGCGCTGTCGCTGGTGTCGCCGGAAGAGGGCGGGCTGCTGCGGCAGATCCAGCGCATGCTCAATGCGGAGATCGTGATGGAGACGGTCGAAGGCTATGCGCCGAGCAAGCCGATCCGCCTCGATACGCCGATCCCGAAGAACGGTGGCGGCCAGCGCCAGGGCGGCCAGCGTCCGCCGGGCAAGCCGGCGCATCGCGCGCATGGCAAGCCGGGCGCCCGCAGCGGCGCGCCGGCGCACGCCGGTCCGAAGCGCAAGGGCGGGCAGGGTGCGTATGCGGGTCGCCGCGATACGCGCGCCGGATAAGCGACGCGTCGCGGAAATGGAAATAGAAAGGGCCGGCATTGCCGGCCCTTTTTCATGGGAGAACATCGGTGCGACACGGAAACAGCTTTTGTGGGAGCGGCTTCAGCCGCGAGTTCTTAAGCCATCCGGCGGCAAAAATGGATCAAAAGCTCGCGGCTGAATCCGCTCCCACGAGCGTCGGTGGCTACTGCACCGTCACCCGCTTGCGGTTGTCCCCGGAACTGCGGTCGACCAGCTTGTTGTAGGGATCGATGCCAGCCTCGTAGGGCTCCTCGTCCACCACCAGTTCGATGGTGTTGTCGGTGCCGGTGATGTGGTGCTTTTGCAGGTACAGCACCTTTTCGTCGGCCTCCTCGCCGCCCGGCGGGCGCGTGAACACGCCGATGTCGACCAGTTCGTCCATCTTCTCCTTGGTCTCCTTGCCCTTGCCGCCGGCGACCAGCTTGGCCGAATGCACCTTCAGCGTCAGCGCGTACTTGCCGTCGGGCCGCTTCTTCGCGGTTGCCTCGACCGCGCGGTTGTCGAAGAACACGATGCGCTCGAACAGGTCGCGGATCAGCGGATGGAACTTCTCGTCCGTGCCCGCGTACAGGTCCGCCATGAAGTCGCGCGTGGTCGGGTAGGGCGGGCCCTTGAACGCCCACTTGTCGAGGAAGCCGGCCAGGATGTGGTTGAGCGTGTCTTCGCCGATCGCGTCCCTGAGCGCGTAGAACACCACCGAGCCCTTGTTGTAGTGGATGTACTGCTGGTTCTCGTTGAGTGCCAGCGGCAGCTCCTGCACCCGCTCGGTGGCGCGGCTCATCAGGTAGCTGTCGAGCTCGTGCTTGAGGAACTTGCGCATCTTCTGCGGCCCGTACTCGTGTTCCATCACCATCAGCGCCGAATACTGCGCCAGCGATTCGGACAGCATGGTCGCGCCCTGCACGTTGGCGCCCACCACCTGGTGCGCCCACCACTGGTGCGCGACCTCGTGCGCGGTGACGTAGAACACGTAGTCGATTTTCTTCGCGTCGCGCAGGTCGGCGATGAAGCCGATCGACTCGGAGTACGGCACGGTGCCGGCGAAGGCCTGGGCGAACGTGGAGTAGCCCGGGAACTCCAGGATGCGCAGCTGGCGGAACTGGTAGGGCGAGAACTCGCGCGTGTAGTAGTCCAGCGACTTCTTCGCCGATTCGACCATGCGGTCGACGTTGTACGGGTGCTTGGCGTCGTAGTAGACCTCGAGCGCGACGTCGTTCCAGCGGTCGCGCTTCACCTTCCAGTCCGCCGACAGCCACGAGAAGAAGGGCAGCAGCCGGGTCTCGGACTTGTAGTGGAAGTAGCGGCGGCCGTCCTTGGTCCACTCGCGCTGCAGGTAGCCGGGAGCCAGCGCGACCTGCCCGGACGAGGTCGAGATCGTGGTCTCGAAGTTCACCCAGTCTGCGTTGCCCGAGATGTAGTTGTTGTTCCACTCGGCGCGGTCGTCGATCGGCGGCATCCGCGGCAGTTCGGGCAGGCCGTACTTCTTGCGGTCGTTGCGGTCCTGCAGCTGGTAGCCGGCCTGGTAGCCAAGCTGCGGCAGCGCCGCGCCGTTGTTGAAGAACGTCCCGTTGTAGACCACCGAGGTGTCGCCGCCGTTGAGCGGAAACCCGTGTGGTCGGGATGTGTAGCTGAAGTTGAAGTCCATCGCCGCGCCGGGCGCCAGCGGCGCTTCGAGCCGGTAGATGCGGTAGCCGGACACGGGATCGGACTGGACCAGCGTGTGCGCGGGGAAGTCGTACCGGATGTCGTCCAGCTCCGGGTTGAGGGTGACGTGCAGGTCGGCGATCGGCTTGGAGGTGATGTTCTTCAAGCGGTAATGGCCGTTGATCCTGACGTTGCGCGCTTCTGGGAAGATGTCCACGTCGGCGCGGATGTCGGTGATGCGTGGTTGCGGCAGGTCGATGTACTTGCGGTACGCCTTCTCGTAGTCGGCCTGGCGCTGCTTGGCCAGGTCGCCGGGGACGTACTCGTTGAGCACGTTGGTGTTGTAGAAGATCCAGCCACCCGTGCCGACGAAGGCCAGCAGGGCCGCCGCCAGCGTCGCACGCAGCGGTATGCTGCGCAGGCGCAGCTTCGCGGTTTTCAGGCGGTCCTTCCACGCCAGCGAGGTGCCTCGCGGCCACAGCGCGGTGGCGATGCCGAGCAGCAGCAGCGCGAACGCGCCCCAGTAGGCGCGCGACCACAGCCACGGACCGATGAAATGGCCGTAGCCGTTCATGTCCGAGTACGGCGTCCGCGACGCGGCGCCGTAGTTGTAGAGCAGGTGGTCGAAGTCGTACATGCGGATCACGACGCGCACGACCAGGTAGGCAATCATCAGCACGTAGCCGACGAACATGTTGCCGGTGATGACCTGGAAGAACACCGCCAGCGCGGCCATCAGCACGAACGAGACCAGCTGTATCCCCAGGCCCTTGGCATACAGCAGCGGCTCGATGTGGGTATAGCCGTCGACCAGCTGGTAGCCGATGGTGAACACCGCGCAGGCGGCCAGCACCACCGCGACGACGCCAGACAGCGCGGTCATCTTCGCCGCCAGCGGCACCCAGTCGGGCGCGGCGTAGGCGTCGGTCGCCTCGGCCACGCGCATGCTGCGCTCGCGCCAGACCATCTCGCCGGCGTAGAAGGTGACGATGATGATCAGGAACAGGCTCATGCCGCCGCCGATCATGTCCAGCATCTGCGCGGTCACCGGCCAGGTCTCGGTGCCGTAGATCAGGCCGCTGAACTTGACCACGGTGAAGGTCAGCAGCAGCCCCAGCAGCACCATCACGATGAACGGCGCGCCGCGCAGGGTGTTGCGCAGGTCGAACCAGGACTGGTGCAGGTACTGGCGCCACTGCGCGCGCCAGTCGCTGCGCAGCGCGACCTGCGGCAGCGCCGATGCGGTGCCCGCTTCATCGTCGGCGGCTTCGGCAACCGCCCTGCGCCGGCGCAGCACGATGCCTTCGCGGTCGGCGCGGAACAGGCTGAAGGCGGCCACCAGCATCACGATGGCGATGGCCAGCCACAGCGCGCGGTTGCCCAGCAACAGGCCGGTGAGTTCCGGCAGCTGGCTGTTGAGCTGGGCACTGGACCAGTAGCGGATGTGCTCGCCGATGGCGGCGCCGCCGGACGGATCGACCAGGGCGCCGATCCAGCGGTTGTCGAGGTCGCTGGTGAACGAGCCGGACATCGACCACAGCACGAAGAACGCGATCACGCCCAGGTACGTGTAGAGCATCGACCGGGTGAGCGTGGCCAGCAGGAACATCAGCGACGCCACGAACAGCAGGTTTGGCAGCACCAGGACCCCGAACGCCCAGGCGTAGGCCAGCCACGGCGTCGGTCCCAGGCGTGAGCTGTCGAGCCATGGCATCAGGCTGCCGGCATACAGGCCGATCGCCATCGCCAGCATGATCGCGAAGGTGGCGATCAGCCCGCCACCGAAGCGACCGAGCAGGTAGTCGCGCTTCTTCATCGGCGTGGCGAAGAACAGCTCGGCGGTGCGCTGCTCGAAGTCGCGGATCGCGATGCCGGCCACGAAGATGGTCGCCAGCAGCACGCTGATGACGCTGAACGAGCCGAGGATCGAAATGACCACCGCCGGCGCGTTGCGCATGGTGTTGCCGACACCGCCGCCGATGCTGACGTTGTCCGATGCCATGGTGCCGAATCCCATCAGCGCGTACACCGCGACGACGATCCAGAACACCCCGTTCTTCAGTAGTTGGCCGAGCTCGAAACCCAACAGGTGGCGCAGCATGGTCAGGCCGCCTTCGCGGTGGCGGCGTCGGTGGCTGCGGCGCGCCGCAGTTCACCGAAGTACACGTCCTCCAGGTCCGGCGCCACCGCGCCGAAGCCTTCGCCCGGGTTGCCGTCGCTAAGCACGTGGATCACCGGTTGCCCGGCGACCAGCCGCGTCGACAGCACGTTGTGTGCCTTGAGGTGCTCGTCCAGCGCGGCCTTGTCCACGGTCTTCTTCCAGACCCGGCCGTCGAGCGAGGCGATCACCTCGCGCGGCTCGCCGGTCAGGCGCAGTTCGCCCTGGGCGATGATCGCCATGCGCGGGCACAGGTCGGTGACATCCTCGACGATGTGCGTCGACAGGATCACCACCACCTGCTCGCCGACCTCGGCCAGCAGGTTGAGGAAACGGTTGCGCTCCTGAGGGTCGAGGCCCGCGGTGGGCTCGTCGACGATGATCAGCTGCGGTTGCCCGATCAGCGCCTGGGCGATGCCGAAGCGCTGGCGCATGCCGCCGGAGAAGGTGCCGAGCTTGCGGTGCCGCACCGGCCACAGGTTGACCTGCTGCAGCAGCGCCTTGACCAGGTCCTTGCGCTGGCGGCCGTCGACCACGCCCTTGAGGATCGCGAAGTGGTCGAGCATCGCCATTGCCGAGACCTTCGGATAGACGCCGAATTCCTGTGGCAGGTAGCCGAGCCTGCGCCGCGCCTCGGTCTTGTCGGCGAGCACGTCGAGGTCGCCCAGGTGCACGCTGCCGCCGTCGGCGTCCTGCAAGGTGGCGATGGTGCGCATCAGCGTGGACTTGCCGGCGCCGTTGGGGCCGAGCAGGCCGAACATGCCGGTCGGGATGTCGAGGGTGATGCCCTTCAGCGCCTGCACGCCGTTGGCATAGGTCTTCGAAAGATCTCGGATCTTGAGCATGGTTTCGGTCCCCTGAGTGCAGCGGACATCCTAAACGCTGCACCGGCGCGTGTACCGCGCCGGAAGTCACGGGCCGTGAGTGTTGTGGGAGCGGCCACGGCCGCTCCCACAAGGGCACGCGGTGGATCAGCCCTGCTGCTTTTCCGCGATCCAGCGGTCGATCTTGTCTTCGAGGATCTGCAGCGGCACGGCGCCGTCCTTGAGCACCTCGGCATGGAATTCGCGCACGTCGAATTTAGATCCCAGCGCCTTTTCCGCCTTGCTGCGCAGCGACTGGATCTTCAGCGCGCCGATCTTGTAGGCCAGCGCCTGTCCGGGCCATGCGATGTAGCGCTCGGCCTCGGCGGTCGACTGGGTTTCGCTTTCGGCGGAGTTGTCGAGCATGTACCTGATCACCTGCTCGCGGGTCCAGCCCTTGCTGTGCAGGCCGGTGTCGGTGACCAGGCGGATCGCGCGCCACAGTTCATTTTGCAGGTAGCCGAAGTAGTCATACGGCGTCTCGTACACGCCCAGCGACTTGCCCAGCGACTCGGCGTACAGGCCCCAGCCTTCGATGAAGGCGGTTTCGCCGCCGAAGCGGCGGAACTTCGGCAGGTCGGTCAGCTCCTGCTGCAGCGCCAGCTGGAAGTGGTGGCCGGGGATCGCCTCGTGCAGGAACAAGTCCTCGGCATCCCACGTTTTGCGCGTGGGCAGGTCGTAGGTGTTGACGTAGAAGATGCCCGGGCGCGAACCATCCTCGCTGGGCGTCATGTAGCTGCCGCCGGCGGCGGACTTGGCGCGATACGGCTCGACCGGGCGGATCTCGAACGGCGCCTTCGGCAACAGCGAGAACTGTTCCGGGATGCGCTTGTTGATGCGGTCCTCGAGCGAACGGTAGTAGGCCAGCAACGCATCCTCGCTCTTGAAGCTGAACTGCGGATCGGTCTTCATGAATTCGAAGAATTCCTGCAGCGAGCCCTTGAAACCGGCCTCGGCCATCACCTTGCGGATCTCACCATGGATGCGCGCGACCTCATCCAGGCCCAGCTGGTGGATTTCCGCCGGCGTCATGTCGGTGGTGGTCGACTGGTGCGCGTTGAAGGCATACCACTGCGCGCCGTTGGGCAGCTTGTCCAGGCCCACGCTGTTGCGGGTGGCGGGCAGGTACTCGTCGGCGATGAAGCTGCGCAGCTTGCGGAACGCCGGCATGACCTGCGTGCCGATCATCTCGCGGTAGGCCGCGGTCAGGCGCGCCTTGTCGGCTTCGCTGAAGTCCTTGGGCATCGACGTGATCGGCCCCCACAGCAGCGTGTCCTCGGGCTTGTCCTTGATCAGCGCGTCGAGCTGCGGCCCTACTTTCTCCATCAGCGCACGCGGTTGCACCACGCCGGCCTGCATGCCCTGTCGCATGTTGTCGATCGCGCTGTCGAACAGCACCGGCAGGCGGTTGCCGCGCGCCAGCCAGTTGTCGTAGTCCTTCACCGTCTTGAATGGCTGCGCGCCGGTACCCGACCCCAGCATGATGGCGTAGCTGGCGATGCTGCCCATCTGGTTCACCGGCAGCATCCAGCCCGGATACTTCTCCGACTCGAGCTCATCCTTCGCGTCGCGCACGAAGATCTCGTAGCTCAGCAGGTCCTGGCCGGCGAGGCCGTCGGAACCGACCGCTTCGATGCGCTTGAGCCATTTATCGGTGAGGTCATGCGACTTCTCGCGGAATTGCGCGCTGTAGAAGTCGGGCAACTGGTCGTTGTAGCGGTTGTCGCCCTGGAAGGTAGCCTGCAGCGGATTGAGCTTGAGCAGCTCTTCCCAGTATTCGTCGTACAGCGCGTTAAGCCTGGCGGCCTTGTCGCTGGCCGGGGCGGCCGTGGCCGCGGTGTCCTGCGCGAAGGCGGGCGAGGGCAGGGCCAGCCCGCCGGTAATCGTGGCGGCGATGGCGAGGCTGAGCAGCAGCGGGCGTGCGGTCATGGCGGTTTCCCCGGGTGGAATGCGGCAATCGTGCACTGTCGCCGGCCAACGGGGTGCGGGCATGGGCCAAAGGTCACCGCGGTAACCCGATTGCCTGTCGACTGTCTGTGGGAGCGGCCATGGCCGCGATGGCCTTGCTGGGGAGTCCATCGTGGCCATGGCCGCCGCTTCCACAACAGCGCCACAGGAGCCATTGCGACAGGAGGGCAGCTCGGTCAGCCCTCGGCCGCGTGCACCTGCAGTTCGGTTGCGCGGGCATCGCCGAGATAGCGACGGATTCCGGCGCGGGCGAGGTACAGCAGCGGGATCAGGGCGATCGCGGCAAGCATCTTGTAGAGGTAGTTAAGCGTGCCGACGGCGAGGAACAGCGACATCTCCCAGTGCTGCGGCCCGAGCACGAACGCGATGTACAGCACCACGAAGCTGTCGATCAGCTGCGACACCGCGGTCGAACCGGTCGCACGCAGCCACGCCTGGCGATCGCCGGTGCGGCGGCGGATGCGGTGGTAGATGTTCACGTCGATCAGCTGGCCGAGCATGAAGGCCACCAGCGAGCCCCAGATCGTCCACAGTCCCTGCCCGAACACCGCGGCGAACGCGGCCTGGTAATCGGGCACGCCCTGGTCGGCAGCCACGCCCATCCACCACGATGCCGGCGCGAGGTGGATGGCGATGAACGCGAACGCGAAGCCGTAGACGATCAGCGCCGCCGCCAGCCAGCTGATGAAGCGCACACCGCGGCGTCCGAAGTACTCGTTGATCGTGTCGGTCATGATGAACACGATCGGCCACAACAGGGTGCCGGCGGTGAAGTTCAGCGATCCGGTCTGGCCGAACAGGTTCCATTCCAGCGGCCGGATGCCGAGCGTGTCCTCGAGCGCGAAGATCTTGACGCCGATGAACTCGGCCAGCACCGCGTTGACGCAGAAAAACGCGGCCAGCGCGATGAACAACCGCGTGGTGCGGTCGTCGACCAGGCGCAATGCGGCTGGTGCCGGGTCGCGCGCGCTCACCCGTGCGGCGTCGGCGTGGCCGCGCCGGGCGGCGAGAACGGGATCGTGTCCGGCGACACCGCGCCGCCGGAGATGATGAAGCTCATCGCCTGGTCGACGGTCCAGTCGGTGGGCGTGATCTTTTCCACCGGCACGATCTCGAGATAACCGGACGTCGGGTTCGGCGTGGTCGGCACGTAAACCGCCGCCAGTTCGCGCCCCGTGCCCTGCTCGCGGATCACGCGGGTGACGAAACCCACCGACTTCATCTGGCTGTGCGGGAAGTCGATCAGGACCACGCGCTGGGTGCCGTCGGGCTTGGTCTGCAGGATGTCCAGCAGCTGTCGCGCGCTGCCGTAGATGGTGCTGGCGAACGGAATGCGCCCGATCAGCGCCTCGAACCACCGCAGCATGCGCTGCCCGAACATCCGCCGCGCCATCATCCCCGACAGCAGGATCACCAGCAGCGTCGCGACCAGCGCGATGGCGGTCTGCACCCACGGGTCCTCGAGCCAACCCAGCGTGCGCGGATCGGCCAGTGCCGCGTTGTGCAGCAGCGGCTGCACCAGCGGGCGGCTGGTGTCGGACAGCAGCACGAACACGAACTTCACCACCACCCAGGTCAGCCAGATCGGCAGCAGGGTGAGCAGGCCGGTGAGCAGGGTCTTCTTGAAGCCGTGCCGGGGCGGCGTGCTTTGTGGAGGCACGCCCTGGGAAGGCGTGCTCTGTGGAGGCGTGCGCTGCGGGGGCGTGGACATGGCGCGATTCTACCGGGACGCGAACCGCGCGTCGGGGTTGTCAGCGCTTCGCGACCGCGTGTGGCAGGTCGCTGACCAGGCGGATGCCGACGTCGTCGTAGCCGCGCGTGGATTCCAGTGCCCGTGCGCCGCTGCCGCCGCGCCAGCTGGCACCGCTTCCGATCCGTTGGCTGCAGTTGCCGCTGCAGTCGCTGTTCCACTCCGACACCTGCTTGCCCGCACCGGCTGCCGGCAGCAGCGCCGCTTCGCGCGCATGCGGCAGGCGATAGGCATGGCCGTTGCGCTGGCCGAGCCAGCGCGCATAGGCATTGGCGTCGTCCCATGACACGCAGACCACCGGCTGGTCGCCGGACTGCTCGAACCCGGGCGACGTCCAGTCCCGCGGCGCGAGCACGCGCAGCAGCGATGCACTGGCGCGGCATCGCGCGGGCTGGCGGCCGGTGGCGTTGGCGAAGCGCGCATATTCGTCGCGCGTGACCGGGCGCCGTGATGCGGCGAACACGGTGCCGTCGTTGCGCACCAGCACCATGTCCCCGGCGATCTTGTCCAGGCGCTCGCCCGGCTGCGGGATGTCATTGGCGCGGGCGGACAGCTGCCGCAGCTGCGCACGCGACAGGCCGAAGGCGCGCGCGCTTTCCACCACCTGCTGCGCGCTGCCACGATCGAATGCGGCGGCCGCCACGTCGACGCGTGCCAGCAGCGCCTGCATCACGCGCTTGCGCAGCTTGCCGACGGCGTCGCCGTCGACCTGTCGCGTCGCTTCGGCGACCTTGACCGCGTCGCCGACCCGCGCGGCGGCCTGCTTGTCATCCCCCTCGCGGATGCCGCGCACGGCCGCGTCCGCGCTGGCATTGACGAACCTGTCGACGGCCGCCGCCAGGCCGAGGTAGCTGGCATCGCTGTGTTGCGCGGCGAGCAGGCTGTCGCGGGCGTTGTCGTTGGCCGGCGCGCCGAGGCGTCCGCGCCGGATCTGCGCATCGGCCCTGGCGACCCATTGCTCGGCATCGGAGGTTGGGGCGGCGCGCAGCAATGCGCTGGCGGGATCGCCCGCGACCGGCTGGCCGTTCGGGTCCGGCGGGGCCGGCAGCGCGAACGTGGCTTCGCTGTCCGTCATGGCGACCACCGGCGGCCTCGCCGCGCGGAAGTAGTCGTCGCCGCCGTTGCCCTGGCGCAGGAACAGGCCGATGCCGGCAGCCACCACGAGCACCACGCCCAGCCAGGCCCACACCGGCATCCTGCCCACCTTCGCCACCTGCTCGCGCAGCGCCGGCAGCGCCAGCATCTCGTGCGTGCCGCTGCGTTGCGGCACGCGGTCGAGCGCGGCGAGCATGTGCGCCGCGTCGTGGAAGCGCTTGATCGGGCCCTTGGCCAGCGCGCGGTCCATGAAGCGCTGCCAGTGGCGCAGCCGCGGCGGCAGGCGCGGGATCGGATCCTTGACGTGCATGATCGCCATCGACACCGCATCGCCGGCCTCGTAGGGCAGCTTGCCGGTCAGCATTTCCCAGGCCAGTACGCCGACCGCGTACAGGTCGGTGCGATGGTCGACTTCCTCGCCGCGCGCCTGTTCCGGCGCCATGTAGGCGGTGCTGCCGACCGCGAGCCCGGCGGTGGTGACGCGGGTGCCGTAACCGCGGCGCAGGGCGATGCCGAAGTCGGCCAGCAGCGGCCGCTCGGTTTCGTCGAACAGCACGTTCTCGGCCTTGACGTCGCGATGGATGGTGCCGCGCGCGTGGGCGTAGCCCAGCGCGGACAGCAACGCGTGCAGGATCTCGCGCACGCGCGCCTGCTCCATGCCGCCGTTGCTTTCGGCGATGCGCTGGCCCAGGTGGCCGCGGGTGAGGTAGGGCATCGAGTAGTAGGGCAGGCCGTCGCGGGTACGGCCGACGTCGTAGATGCCCACGATGTGCGGGTGCTCGAGCCGGGCGATGGTGCGGGCCTCGTTCTCGAATCGGCGGCGGCTGACTTCGTCGGCCAGCGCCTCGGGCAGCATCACCTTGATCGCGACCTGGCGCGACAGCGACACCTGTTCCCCCAGGTAAACGGTCGACATCCCGCCGTGACCGATCGCGCGCAACAGCGCGTAACCGGTGATCTCCGGCAATGATGCCTTTCCGCTCTCGTCAGACAGCGTGTTGCGCATGGTTCCCCCCGTGGCGGCCCAAGGATACGTCCTGCGCGCGGGCAAGGGATGAATGAGTGGAACAGATGCGTTGTGGTGACCTGCAACCGTGATCGCGGGCGCTGTTTCACCGGCCCGGGACGATTGCCGCTGCAGCGGTGCCGGCTGCGCCGAGGTGCGGCCGGGGTCGGGTCAGGCCGTCGCGTCGCGCGGCCGCTTGCGGCGCACGTAGACCTGCTTGCGCACGCGTGCGACGACGTCGCCCTCATCGTCGACGACGTCGGTTTCGAACCAGTGCAGATATTTCCCGCCGTCGGCGGTGGCGTCGCGGATGCGCTCGAGCACGCTGTCGTCGAGCTGGAACTCCGCCGCCACCGCACCGCGCCCGGGTTTGACGAATTCGATTTCCGCCGCCTTGTCCCAGACGATGTAGCCGCCGCCCAGTGCCTGCATCGTCATGATCATCCAGAACGGATCGGTCATCGCGAACAGGCTGCCGCCGAAGTGGGTGCCGACGAAGTTGCGGTTGTACCAGTGCTGCCGCAGCTCCACGCGGGCGTGGCGGAAGTCGGCGGACAGCGTGCGCACGCGGATGCCGGCGAACAGGAACGGCGGCCAGATGTTGAGGACGCGGCGCAGCGAGGATGCGGTGATCTTGCGGGCGCTCACACCAGCAACAGCGACGACATCTTCCGCCGATAGCGGCCGACCATGTCCTCGTCCTCGACCACGCGGAAGGCGTCGATCAACGCCTTCTTCGGCAACGCGTCCTCGAAATCGCGATTGCGGCGCAGCATCTCGAGGAACTGCTCGAACCCGGCCTCGGCGTCGCCGGCGACGATGTGGTGCACGCCCAGCAGGTGGCGCGCCTTGAGGTCGTCGGGGTTGGCCGCGATGGCCGCCTCGAGCACCTGCGGTGGCGGCGCGTCCTTGAGCAGGGTCGCGAAACCCAGCCGCGCGCGTGCGCGGATCGCGCGGTCGTCGGTGGACAGGTTCGCGGGCAGGGCGTCGAGCAGTTGCCCGGCCTCGGCGGCGGCGCCCGTCTGCAGCAGCGCCAGGGCGAGGTCGAGCTTCAGTTCGGCCTTGTCGGGCTCGGCCTCGATCTCCTTGCGCAGCCGCATCACGTCGGCATGCGGGTCGGCGGGCGGCGCAGGCTGTTCGAGGGGTGCTTCTTCCGCGGCCGCCTCGGCCGGCGCGACGCCGTGGTGGGTCAGGAACTCGCGCACCTGGCCCTCGGGCAGCGCGCCCTGGAAGCCATCGACGATCTGCCCGTCCTTGACCAGGAACACGGTGGGGATGGAGCGGATCTGGAAGGCCTGCGCGATCTGCGGCTCGGCTTCGGTATCGACCTTGGCCAGTTCGAAGGCGCCGTGGTACTCGGCCGCCAGCTTCTCGAGGATCGGCCCCAGCGCCTTGCACGGCCCGCACCATTCGGCCCAGAAATCGACCAGGACCGGCGTCTGCAGCGATTTTTGCAGGACCTCGGCCTCGAACGTGGCGGTGGTGGCGTCGAAAACGTGTGGCCGGGCGGCAGGGTCGGGGGACATGGGGACTTCCTTAGCGTGTTCAGCCGGAGATTGTGCCAGCTGGCTCCGTTTCCAACCGGATGTAAAAAGAACTTGACATCGAGCTGGGCGAATGTAACTTGTAGCTTACATTTCGTAAGAAGGGTATTACATGACGAAGTTGCCTCGCTGGGGATTTCCGGCCCTGCTGCTGCTGGCAGGCCTGGCGCTGTGGCTGCTGCTCGCCGGCCCGTCGCGGCTGCTGGGCTTTGACACAGGCAAGGCCGGGATGGCGCTGCTGATCACGGCGGCCTGGGTCTCGCTGTTCGCGGTGCACTCGCTGCCGCGTGGCGAACTGGAGCGCACGGCCTCGCCGGGCGAATGGAAGGCCTGGATCGGGGTGGTGTTCATGGCCGTCGCCGTCGCCTATTTCCTGGCAAAGGTGGAGGTCTTCCAGGGCGCCGGGGTGCCGTTCAATCCCGAAGCCACGGCGGTGGGCCGCAATCTGGTGCTGTTGCTGGTGGCGTGGTCGGTGCTGTCGCGCGTGGTCGCGTCGCGCTGGAAGGACGAGGTGCAGGAGGACGAGCGCGACCGCGAAATCGCACGGCAGGCCAGCGGCTGGGGCCGCGGTGCGCTGATCGCATGCGTGATCGGCATGGCGGTGACGCTGGCGTTCTCGCCGCCGGATCGGCTGCTGTGGGCGAGCCACATGATGATCGCCAACCTGCTGGTGCTCGCGCTGATGTGGGGCTGCCTGTTCGAGTACGCCGCTACCGCGGTGGCGTACTGGAGAGACCGGCATTGAACGCGTCGCGACCGCGGCGCGACCAGGGAGCGTTGGCGCGCGCAACCATGTCTTTCGGCGAGCGCCATGCCCGCCGCACGTGCGTGATGCTGGCATTGCTGGCGCTGGTGGTCGCGATGGCGGCGTTCGGCCATTCACCGAGCCGAACGCTGTTCTTCGCGTCGGTGTTCGTGCTGGCCTGCCTGCCATGGTTCCGCAAGCGGCACATGTACGACGAGCAGCGCCGCAATGAAGTGATGGATGACGAGCGGGACCGGGACATCCGCCTGCGTGCGGCGTCGCGGGCGCGTACGGTGCTGGTCGCCGGCGTGGGCGTGCTGGCCGTGGCCCTGTGCATCCCGGCCGCGAGGCAGGCCTTGTCGGCAGGCGAACTGGTCCTGCCCGGCGTCCTGGTGCTGCTCGTGATTGCGGCCGCGTTGTGCGGGTACGCGTTCGAGATCGCCGGTTACCGGGCCGAACGCAGGTGAGCGGCACGCCGATCGCCAACGAGATCCGCCGCCTGCGCTTCGAGCATGGGGAGATGACCCAGGAAGCGCTGGCGCAGGCCTGCAGCGTGACGCGGCAGACGATCATCGCGCTGGAGGCGGGCCGCTACGCGCCGTCGCTGGAGCTGGCGTTCCGGATTGCGCGCGCGTTCGGGGTCGGGGTGGAGGAGGTGTTTCGATGGAAATCGGCATGAAGCGTTTGCCGTGGATTGCCGCGATCGCCGCCGCACTCCTGTTCGTGGCGGCGGTCGCCGGCTTTGGCGCCGCGCTGGATGGCTATTCGCAGGCGAGGCATCCGGTCGGGCTGCTGGGGGCGAGCGGCGTGCCGCATGCGCTGGCGTTCAACGTGATCGGTTTCGTGCTGCCCGGCGTGCTCGCCGCGTTCGTCGCCTGGCGCCTGCGCTCAGCCGTGGGCGACGAGGCTCCGTGGGCCGCGCGCATCGGGGCTTGGCTGGCGTTGCTGTCGGCGATCGCGTTCGCGGCGCAGGGACTGTTGCCGCTGGATCCGGGCGACCTGGAATCCAGCGCCAGCCGGGCGCATGCGACCGCGTGGACGCTGTGGTGGGTGGCACTGCTGCCGGCGACGCTGCTGCTGGCGATCGGGTTGCGGGGCGAGCCGGCTTCGCGTGCGCTGCTGCTGGCGAGCGTCGCCGCCGCCGTGGTCGTGGTGGCCCTGGCGATGTTGCCGCTGGACCTGCTGGCGCCGGCGGCGGCGCAGCGGGTGGTGTTCGCGGCGTGGCTGGCGTGGACACTGATGGCGGCAAGCGGACACGGCAAAGCCGGAACGCCGTAGGTCGGGGCGACGTCCCCGACGATTTCGAGCGATATTCCCCGGGATTTCCCACGCGCCGGAGATGCTCCGACGTTATCGAACCGCCCTTGCAGGAGCGGCTTCAAGCGCGAGTTCTTTGGGGCAGAGAAGGCCCGTCGGTGCGTCGCCCCGGCTTACGCCGGTTCGGCGAGCAGCGTGGCGATTCCGGCGCCCAGGCGCAGGTCGTCGAGCAGGCCGAAATGCTGTTGCCGTAGCCGGCCCTTGCGATCGATCAGCAGCAATGTCGGCGTGCCCCGCATTGCGTAGGCCTGCATGGTCAGCGGCAGGGGAGCCCGCGTGGGGTCGTCGTCGCGATACGCGTCGACGCCAACCGGATAGGCGATCCGGTTTTCGTGCAGGTAGACCTGCAGCGCCTCCGGCCCCATCGCGTGGTGGTGCTCGAACACCGTGTGCAGGCCGACCACGGCCAGGTCGGTGGAGGCGAACGCGGCTGCGACTTTCAGGCTCTGCGGTACCGCATGCTGCACGCAGGCCGGGCACAGCATCTGGAAGGCGTGCAGGAACACCACGCGCCCGCGCAGTGACTCCAGCGACGGCGCGCCATCGGTGTTGAACCAGCGCGAGACGGTCCAGTCCGGCGCGGCGGGTGGGTTCGTCGGCTCAGTCATGGTGCGGCTCCGGCGGCAAGGGGTGTTGCGTCAGGCAAAGCTCGCGGCTGAAGCCGCTCCTACAGATCGCGTATCCATTGTAGGAGCGGCTTCAGCCGCGAGCTTTTGGACAATTGCGAGAGGTTGGCGAAGTGGGCACCAGGGCATCCGGAATTCACGGCGCGACTTCATGGTCGTCGCGGCGCCAGACCTGCCCGGCCTTCATCACGAATCCGACCTTCTGCATCACGGTGATGTCCTCGAGCGGGTTGCCGGCAACCGCGACGATGTCGGCGAACTTGCCGGCCTCGATGCTGCCCAGGTCCTTCGCCTGTTTCAGCAGTTCGGCCGCGTGCGTGGTCGCGGCCTGCAGGGTGTAGGCGGGCGGCATGCCGGCTTCGACCATGTAGGCGAACTCCTTCGCGTTCTGCCCGTGCGGATACACTGCGGCGTCGGTGCCGAAGGCGATCTTCACCCCGGCCTTGTAGGCGCGGCCGGCGGTGCCCTGGATCACCGGCCCGACCTGGCGCGCCTTCGCCGCGATCTGAGGCGGGTAGTAGCCAGGCACGGCCGCCTTCTCGGCCACGTAGCGGCCGGCGATGATGGTGGGCACGTACCAGGTGCCGTGCTGCTTCATCAGCTTCATGTCGGCGTCGTCCATGAAGGTGCCGTGCTCGATCGAGTCGACCCCGCCCACCACCGCGCGGCGGATGCCCTCGGCGCCATGCGCGTGCGCGGCCACGGTATAGCCGTAGTCGTGCGCGGCGGCGACCATGGCTTCGATTTCCTCGAGCGTCATCTGCGGGTTGTCGGCGCTCGCGCTTTCGTCGAGCACGCCGCCCGACGGCATGATCTTGATCGCGTCGACGCCGTCCTTGTAATGCTGGCGCACCGCCTTCCAGGCGTCGTCGGGGCCGTTGATGATGCCGTCCTTCGGCCCGGGATCGCCGGCGAGGTCCTTGCGGTAGCCGTCGCTGCCGTCGGCGTGGCCGCCGGTGGAACCGATGGCCGTGCCGGCGGTGAAGATGCGCGGGCCGGGCACGATACCGGCGTTGATCGCGTTGCGCAGCGCGATCGATTCGCCAGAGCCGTCGCCGAGGTTGCGCACCGTGGTGAAGCCTGCCTGCAGCGTGCGCCGCGCGTAGACGGTGGAGCGCAGCGCGTAGTCGGCGACGTTCCAGCGGAACTGGTCGGTATAGCCGGTGGGGCTGGTCTCGAAGGTCAGGTGGGTGTGGGTGTCGATCAGACCCGGCAGGCAGGTGGCGTCGCCAAGATCGATGGTGGCGGCGCCGGCGGGCGTGGCGATGGTGCCGGCCTGCAGCGATTCGATCCGGTCACCGCGCACCACGATGCTGGTTTCGCCGCGCATGCGGCCGGCGGGGGCGTCGAACATCCGGCCGCAGTGCAGGACCTGGACGGCCGCCGCAGCGGCCGGGGCCGCGGGCGCCGGTTCGTCGGCGACAGCTGCGGCGGTGCAGGCGAGCGCGATCAGCGCGGTGGGCGCGAGTCGTTTCATCGTGGGTTCCCCGGAAGCCGAAGCCATCATATTCCGGGTCGATGGCGGCAAATTGTGCACTGCGGTAGGCTTGCTGGCCGCCCCTGAAATGCGCCCGCCGTGTCCGCCGACCCCGCCAGCTACGATCCCAGAACCGTCGAATCCGCCGCCCAGCGTTACTGGAACGACACCCGCGCATTCGAGGTGACCGAGGATTCGTCGAAGCCGACCTTCTACTGCCTGTCGATGCTGCCGTATCCGTCAGGGGCGCTGCACGTCGGCCACGTGCGCAACTACACCATCGGCGACGTCATCAGCCGCTACCAGCGGATGACCGGCAAGAACGTGCTGCAGCCGATGGGCTGGGATGCCTTCGGCCTGCCGGCCGAGAACGCCGCGATCAAGAACGCCACCGCGCCGGCGAAGTGGACCTACGCCAACATCGAGCACATGCGCACGCAGCTGCGGACCATGGGCTACGCGATCGACTGGTCGCGCGAATTCGCCACCTGTTCGCCGGACTACTACGTGCACGAGCAGCGCATGTTCGTGCACCTGATGAAGAAGGGCATGGCCTACCGCCGCAACTCGGTGGTGAACTGGGATCCGGTCGACCAGACCGTGCTGGCCAACGAACAGGTCATCGATGGCCGCGGCTGGCGCACCGGCGCGCTGGTGGAAAAGCGCGAGATCCCGCAGTGGTTCCTGAAGATCACCGACTACGCGCAGGAACTGCTCGACGGCCTCGACCGCCTGCCGGGTTGGCCGGATTCGGTCAAGACCATGCAGCGCAACTGGATCGGCCGCAGCGAGGGGCTGGAAATCCAGTTCCGGGTCGAAGGCGAAGACGCGCCGCTGACGGTATTCACCACCCGCCCGGACACGCTGATGGGCGTGACCTTCCTGTCGATCGCGGCCGAGCATCCGCTGGCGCTGAAGGCCGGTGCCGACGATCCGGACCTGGCCGCACGGATCGCATCGCTGCGACAGGGCGGCACTTCGGAAGCCGAGCTGGAGACGCAGGAGAAGCGCGGCATCGATACCGGGCTGCGCGCGGTGCATCCCATCAGCGGGGACGAGATCCCGGTGTGGGTCGCCAACTTCGTGCTGATGGGCTACGGCACCGGCGCGGTGATGGCGGTGCCCGGGCACGACCAGCGCGACTGGGAGTTTGCGCAGAAGTACGACCTGCCGATCCGCATGGTGGTGGTGCCGGCGCCGGTGCGCGACGCGCTGCGCGAAATCGGTGCCGACGCCGGAAAGCCCAGCGACCCGATGCAGGCCGCGCTCGGCGGCAGCGGCGCGATCGACGTCTACGACACCGGCGCGGCGGTGCAGGTGGTGCAGGAGTTCGAGCGTCGCATCGCCGAGGAATCCGCATACACCGAACGCGGCTGGCTGGTGAACTCCGACGAGTTCGACGGCATGGACTTCCAGCAGTCGTTCGATGCCCTGGCTGCAAAGTTCGAGGCCGACGGCCGTGGCGCGCGCCGGGTCAACTTCCGCCTGCGCGACTGGGGCGTGAGCCGCCAGCGCTACTGGGGCTGCCCGATCCCGGTGATCTACTGCGGCAAGTGCGGCGCAGTGCCGGTGCCCGAGGACCAGTTGCCGGTGGTGCTGCCCGAGGACGTCGCCGACGCCTTCTCGAAGGCCGGCGTGGTGCATTCGCCGATCAAGTCCGATCCCGAGTGGCGCAAGACGACCTGCCCGCAGTGCGGTGGCGCGGCCGAACGCGAGACCGACACCTTCGACACCTTCATGGAGTCGAGCTGGTACTACGCCCGCTACACCTCGCCGGGCGCGAAGGACATAGTCGACGCGCGCGCCGACCACTGGCTGCCGGTCGACCAGTACATCGGCGGCATCGAACACGCGATCCTGCACCTGCTGTACTTCCGTTTCTTCCACAAGCTGCTGCGCGACGAAGGGCTGGTGAAGAGCGACGAGCCGGCGGTGAACCTGCTCACCCAGGGCATGGTGGTGGCCGAGACCTACTACCGCGAGTCCGGTGACGGCCGGCGCGAGTGGATCAATCCGGCCGACGTGCACGTGCAGCGCGACGAGCGCGGCCACGTCACCGGCGCGACGCTCAAGGCCGACGGCAAGCCGGTGAAGATCGGCGGCACCGAGAAGATGTCGAAGTCGAAGAACAACGGCGTCGACCCGCAGGCCATGGTTGACCGCTACGGCGCCGACACGGTGCGCCTGTTCTCGATGTTCGCCTCGCCGCCGACGCTGTCGCTGGAATGGAACGAGGCCGGGGTCGAGGGCATGGCGCGCTTCCTGCGCCGTTTCTGGCGCGAAGTGCAGCAGCACGCCGGCCAGCCGGATCATCCGGAAGTGCGCGAGTTGCTCGAAGCCGGCGCCACGCTCGATGCCGGGCAGAAGGCGCTGCGCCGGCAGCTGCACGAGACGATCCAGAAGGTCGGCGACGACTACGGCCGCCGCCACAGCTTCAACACCGCGATTGCCGCGCTGATGGAACTGCTCAACCATGTCGCGAAGTTCGACGACATGTCCGACCAGGGCCGCGCGGTGCGCCACGAGGTGCTGCAGGCGATGGTGCTGCTGCTCAACCCGGTCACGCCGCACGTCTGCCACGCGCTGTGGCAGGCGCTGGGGCACCCGGAGATGCTGCTCGAGGACCAGGCGTTCCCGCAGCTGGACCCCTCCGCACTGGTGCGCGACATGGTCACGCTGGCGGTGCAGGTCAACGGCAAGCTGCGCGGCACCATCGAGGTGGCGCCCGACCTGCCGCGGGAGGCGGTCGAGGCCGCCGCGCTGGCCGAGCCGCACGTGGCGAAGTTCATCGGCGACAGCCAGGTGCGCAAGGTGATCGTGGTGCCCGGCAAGATCGTGAATATCGTCGTTGCTGGCTGAACGGTGCGGACGTTCCGCTTGCCGGGCCTTGTCCCGTCGTACAGACTTGCGCGCATGACCCGACTGATCGCGCTCCTCGTCCTGGCACTGGGCCTGACCGCCTGCGGCTTCCACCTGCGCAGCGCGCTGACCCTGCCGCCGGACCTGGGTCCGGTGCGCGTGGTGGCCAAGGATCCCTACAGCCCGCTGGCCGAGTCGCTGGCCGTGGCCCTGGAGCAGGCCGGCGCAACCCCGGCGCCCGAGGACGCGCCCGGCGACGTGGCCACGCTGCGCATCCGCCTCGAGAAGTGGGGCTCGACGCCGATCAGCATCGACCAGTTCGGCCGCGCGCAGGAGTACACGCTGCGCTACGCGGTGATGTTCAGCCTCGACAAGGCCGACGGCACCAATGTGGTGCCGCAGCAGACGGTGGAGCTGGCGCGCGACTACGTGTCGGTGCCGACGCGTTCGACCGGTACCGAGGGTGAGCGCGAAGTGCTGGCCCGCGAGATGCAGAAGGAAATGACCGCGTCGATCCTGCGCCGCATCGACGCCGCGTCGCGCGCGCCGCAGCCGATCGGGATGCCGGCCGAGGAGTCGCCGGCACCGGTCGACGAAACTGCACCGGCCGACGAGCCCGTGTTGTTCGAAGAGCCCGCCGCGGAGCATCCCGCCGTAGAGCAGGCGCCCACGCCCTGAGCGGCGTGTCGCAGCGGCCAGCGGTGAATTCGCCATGGAACTGACCCCGGAAAGCCTGGTTTCGCGGCTTGCCGGCGAGCCGCTGCGTCCGGTCTACATGATCACGGGCCCGGAGCCGCTACTGGTGCTCGAGGCTGCCGACGCCGTCCGCGCCCATGCGCGCGAGCAGGGGTACGCCGAGCGCGAGGTCTTCGACGCCGACGGCCGCGACTTCGACTGGAACGCGCTGGCGATGACCTTCCGCGCACCCAGCCTGTTCTCGGCCAGGCGGTTGATCGAATTGCGCCTGCCCACCGCCAGGCCGGGCAAGGAGGGCGGCGAGCTCATCGTCGACTACTGCAGCCAGCCTCCCGGCGACATCGCGCTGCTGGTCACCGGTGGCGAGTGGAGCAAGAAGCACGGCGGCAAGTGGAGCGAGGCCATCGCCCGCACCGGCTGCCTGGCCGTGGCCAAGCAGATCCGGCCCGACCAGATGCCCGGCTGGGTGGAGGCCCGGCTGCGCAAGCGCGGCGTGCAGGCCGATCGCGGCGCAGTGCAGCGGCTGGTCGAGCGGGTCGAAGGCAACCTGCTCGCCGCCGCACAGGAAATCGACAAGCTGGTGCTGCTCGCCGACGGCAAGCCGATCGACGCCGCGCGGATGGAATCGCTGGTGGCTGATGCGGCGCGCTTCGACGTGTTCCGGATGCTCGACGCGGCGATGAACGGGCAGGGCGCGCGCGCCTCGCGCATGCTCGCCGGGCTGCGCGCCGAGGGCGAGGCGATCCACGCGCTGATGGGCATGGTGGTCAAGGAACTGCTCACGGTCGCGGCGCTGGCGCGGGTGCAGGCCCGCGGCGGCAACCTCGCGGCCGAATTCAAGGCGCAGCGGGTGTGGGATTCGAAGCAGGCGACCTATCGCCGCGCGCTGCAGCGCCACGCGGCGCCGTACTGGGAACGCTTCGTCGCCGAGGCCGGCCGGGTCGACCGGATCGCCAAGGGTCGCGGGCAGGGCGACGCCTGGCAGGTGCTGGAACGGCTGCTGCTGGTGGTCGCCGATGCCAAGGCCCGGCCGCTGCTGGCCTGACGGCGTGACCGGCCTGCGCGTCTACTACGGTGGCACCTTCGACCCCGTCCACGACGGCCACCTCGCCATTGCACGCGCGGCGCGCGACGCGCTGGACACCACGATCCGGATGATGCCGGCCGCGGATCCGCCGCACCGCAGCGCGCCGGGCGCGACCGCGGCGCAGCGCGCGGAGATGCTCGACCTGGCAGTCGCCGACGAGGATGGCTTGTGCGTGGACCGGCGCGAATTGCGCCGCGAAGGCCGCAGCTACAGCATCGACACCCTGCACGCGCTGCGCGCCGAGTACGGCATCGAGGCGCCAATCGCGCTGCTGGTCGGCGCCGACAGCTTCGTCGACCTGCCGGACTGGCACCGCTGGCGCGAGCTCTTTGACCAGACCCACTTCATCGTCGCCGAGCGCCCGGGCAGCCCGCTCGATCAGGGCCTGCGCCCGGAACTGGCCACCATGCTCGCCGGGCGCTGGTGCCACGCGCCGCAGGCGCTGCGGGACGCGCCGGCCGGCCTCGTCTTTCGGCTGCACCAGGCGTTGCACGGCGAGTCTGCGACCACGATCCGCCAGCGCATCGCCGCCGGCCTGCCCTGGCGCGACGAGGTGTCCGAGCCCGTCGCCGACTACATCCAGCGCCACGGCTTGTACCTGAATGGGGGCGAGCGTCCCGGGCCAGCCCCGCGACCTCCCCTATAATCGACCCACGCACGCACCCAGAGCCACGCCCACTTGACCAGTACCGCGCAAGTCATCAAGACCCGCCTCCCCAATCCGCCGCCGTCCGTCGACGCCCTGCTTGAAACCGTCCGCGCAGCGGTCACCGAACTGAAAGCCAACGATGTCGTCGAGATCGACGTCCGCGGCAAGACCAGCGTCTGCGACTACATGGTCATCGCCTCGGGCACCTCGACCCGGCACGTCAAGGCGATCGCCGACGAGGTCGTGCGTTTCGCCAAGAAACTCGACTGCCAGCCGCTGGGCGTGGAAGGCGAGCGCGAGGCCGAGTGGGTGCTGGTGGACCTGGGCGACGTCGTCGTCCACGTGATGCTGCCGCGCGTGCGCGAGTTCTATGCGCTCGAGCGCCTGTGGACGGTCGGCGACGAGCCGCCGGCCGAGCATGAACTCGAGGCCGACGCCGACGAGCGTCGCTGAGATTGCCCGTCCACAGTTTTTGCAGGAGCGGCTTCAGCCGCGAGCGCTTCCAGGCATCTGCACGGCAACTCCAAGAGCGCGCGGCTGAAGCCGCTCCTACATGTGGCGTCGTGCCGCGACGTGCACCGGCATCGGCTCCGCAGCCGTGGATCACGCAACGATGAAAGCCAGGTTGGTCGCCGTCGGCGAGCGCGCCCCGCACTGGGTCGCCGAAGGCTACGCCGAATACGAAAAGCGCCTGTCGCACTGGCTGCCGCTGGAGCTGGTGGAAATCGCGCCGGGCCTGCGCGGCAAGCACCGCGACGCCGCGCGCGCCACCCAGGATGAAGGCGCGCGCGTGCTCGCGGCGCTGCCGAAGAACGCCCACGTCATCGCGCTCGACGGCCGCGGCCGGCAGCATTCTTCCGAACAGCTCGCCGTGCGCATGGAACACTGGCGCGGCCTTGGCCGCGACCTGGCCTTTCTGGTCGGCGGCCCCGAAGGCCACGCCGTTGATGTGATCGCGCGCGCCGACGAACAGTGGTCGCTGGGGCCATTGACGCTGCCGCACATGCTGGTGCGGCTGGTGCTGGCCGAACAGCTCTACCGTGCCTGCGCGCTGCTGGCCAACCACCCCTATCACCGCGCCTAGGGGGGCGATCTCCTGCAAGCCTTTCTCCTGCTTGCGGGAGATCAAAAGCGTTTCGCGCCGTGACGGCGCGAGCTACCTTTCATGCTTGTGCAAAGAAACCTGGCGCAAAGAAAGCACGCCGCGCATCCATGCGCGTCGCCCCTGCGGGGTTTGGCCCGCCGCCCCCGCCGCTTCGGAGGGGCCCTGAAGGTCAAGGGCAGCAGTCAAAAGCAAGGGCAGGATCTGTAGGAGCGGCTTCAGCCGCGAGCTTTCGGGGATTGTCTGGCGAGCACAAGAGCTCGCGGCTGAAGCCGCTTATGCAGGGTTCGGATAACCCCGGATTGCGCGGGCTACGTGCTCACCCAGAAACCAAAGCCCGCGCCTCGCGACGCGGGCTTTGTCCATCGGCGACCGCGACGGCCTCAGTCGAGGCTGTAGGCGATCGGCACCAGTCCCACCGCCTGCACCGGCCGGCCGTCCTTCGTCGCCGGCCGGAACGTCCAGTGCCGGAGCACGTACCTGCGCGCGGCGTCGTCAAGCACGCGATGGCCGCTGCTGCGCTCCACATCGACCTGCAATGGCCGGCCGTCGACATCCACCAGCACCTGCAGCAGCACGGTGCCCTGCAGCCCGGCGATCAGCGCATCGCGCGGATAGGGCGGCGAAGGGGCCTTCGCGTATTCCAGGCGCATGCCGGTGACGGGGCCGGACGGCGGCGCGATGTCATTGACGGCGGTATCGGTCGACGGCACCACGACGTCGTCCGCAGGCAGCGTGCCCTGGTCGACGACGACCTGGTCGATCACCGGACGCACGTCGCGATGCACAGGCGTCGGGACGGCCGGCGCCACGGGCGTGACGGGTCTTGTGACCGGCACCGGCACCGGCGGGGTCGGCGGGACGATCCTGTCGATGATCGGGACCACGACGATCCCGGGATTGGACGGCGGCGCCAGCGCCGGCATGCCCGCCGGGACCAGCAGCAACAGGAGAACAGTGACGTTCAGCGCGATGGCGCCGGCACCGGCGGCGATGCGGGCGACGTCCAGCCGCGGGAAGGAAGCACCAGAGAACGAATGCGCGTGTTGCAGCACCATGACCCACCTCCATCGGTTGCGTGACACGATCCATAACGCGCGGGCAACGGGTGCGGGGTTGAGCCAACCGGCGCACACGGCACCCGACTCGACAGCGACTTCAAAACTGCGCCCCACACGCGTGCACGACAAGTGAGGAAGGGATGGGCGGTACCGGCAACGGGACCGGCGGCGATCCGATCGTTGGTCGCCTGGCCCGCAATCCACGCAGGTGGAACGCGACGGACAAGGCGCCGTCGTGGCGCCGGGTCAGTCCGCGAGCGCCCCGATCAGCGGCTGCAGGTACTCGCGATAGGGCGCCCACTTGGGTTGTCCGCGCACCGTGACCCGGTCGCGCACCTGCACCGCGCTGGCGGTGGCCACGCCGCGCGACCGCGACCGGTGCTCGAGCATGGCCGGGTCGAAGGCGATGCCGCAGAACGCGGCGACCTCGCGCATCACGGCCTCCGGTTCGCGGGTCAGGCGCGCATAGTCCACGTCGAGGATCCGCCCCGGCCAGACGGTATGCCAGTGCGCCATCAGCCGCCGGTACTGGCGGTAATAGGCCGCCAGCTCGAGCTGGTCGTAGGACCAGGGATTGGCGTCGGAGAACAGCTCGCGCAGGTTGGAGAAGCACGTCTCCACCGGGTCGCGCACCATGTGCAGGATCCGCGCCTGCGGCAGGGCGCGGCAGATGAAGTCGAGGTTGAGGAAGTTGGAGGGCAGCTTGTCGGTGAAGAACGGTTCGCCTTCCAGTCGCCACGCGATGCCCTGCAGGTAGCGTCGCCCGGCATCCGCCAGGTCTGCGCCGGCCGCGCGTTCCACGATGGTTGCGTCGATGACGCCACGGCAATGGTGGTCCGTTGCTTCGCGCATCGCGCTGGTGAAGTCGTAGAGTTCCCCGATGCCGCGCACCTGCGGCGAGCCGTCGAGCAATTGTTCCAGCAGCGTCGTGCCCGATCGATGCATCCCGACGATGAAAATCGGAGTGGCCGTGCCGTCGGGAACGGCGCATGCCGTGCCCGGGTGCGTCGGCAAGGAGACGAGGGCGTCGGCGAGCGCGATGGTTTCGGCAATGCCGTATTGCATTGAAGAACGCTTGGCTCGACATGCCAGCGACAAAGCCTGCCAGGCCTCGGCATGTTCGCCGCGCTCGTCGAGCGTCCTGTGCAGCGCGAACCCGAGCAGGGCGACATCCGCTGGCGTCCTGTCCGGGCGAGCGAGCTGCGAGCGAATCGCCGCCGCATCCCCGGGCCGCGCGAAGCCGGCACCCAGCATCGAACGCAGCCAGTAGCCATGCGCGATCTGCGGGGCACGCCGAAGCGCACGATCGATATCCCGCGCCGCTTCGTCGAAACGGCCGAGGTAGATCAGGACCTGGGCGCGAGCCAGCAGGGTGGCCGGGTAGTCCGGGTCGCCGCGCCGTGCTTCGTCGAGATACTCGATCGCCTGCCCGGACATGTTCACGTAGCTCAGTTGCGCTGCGATCGCGATCAGCAGGGGAATGGGGATGTTCGAAAGGGGCCGCAGCCTTGCGATGCACTCCTGCAGTTCCGGAAGCGCGTTGAACGTGCGCAGCCGCTGCACGAGCTCGGCCAGGACCTTCGGCGACGTGGTGCCCGAGCGCGAGGCCTGCAGGGCGCAGTCACGCCCCAGCCGGTAATGCCCGGACAGCGAGTGCAGGTAGGACAATTGCACGAGCGAGTCGGCGTCGTTGGGGCGCAACTTCAGCGCGGCCTCGCAGGCGGCAATCGCCTGCGGGAACTCACGCCGGCTGGCGTGCGCCTGGGCGGACGCCAGCAACGCCTCGAAGCCCGCGGCGCCCGGGCTCGCAGCCTTCACCTGAGCTGCCCTTCCAGCGCCGCGCGCAGCGGTTCGAGCTGCCGCGCGTAACGCTTCCATGCGCCGATGCCTCGCCCGTGAATGGGGGCGCGGACCTGGGCACTGCTTGCGGTGGCGACCGGCGCTTCGTTACGTGTGATGTCAGCAAGGCCCGGTTGCCCGGGAATGCCGAGGAAATCGAGCACCGAAGCCATCGTCGCTTCGGTGTCGCCGACCAGCGACTCGTAATCCACCACCCTGATGTTCGCCGGCGCCGCTTCGGCCCAGTACCGGATCCATTGTTGCGCCATGCCGACGTGGGCGGCGAGGTCAGCGAATCCATAGCTGTAGGGATAGGCGTTGCCCTGGAAGAGTTCCTTCAGGTTGGAAAACGCGCTGTCCATTGCGTCGCGCCGCATCACCAGGATCTTCGCCTGCGGCAGGCTGCGCAGGATGAGCGGGATGTTGAAGAGGTTGGACGGGTTCTTGTCGACGGCAAGCGCGGTCGCCGAAGAGTGGCGTCGCAACCTTTCCAGGTACAGCTGGCCCACGCGACGATGATCGATGTCCTTGATCCACTCCGGATCGGTTTCGTCCGGCATGCCGGTGAAGAAACGGTCGCAGGCCTCGCTGACCGACGCGGCCAGGTCGTTGCGTTCGCCGACCGAGGTCACCCAGCCATGGTTGCCGATGATGCGGTCGAGCAATGTGGTGCCAGTGCGTGGCAGTCCCACCAGGAACACCGGCAACGGCTGTGACTCGGCCGCCTCTCCCGCATCCGCGGGATGCCAGCCTGGGTGCATCAGGTTCGAGATCCGCGCCTGTCGCGCAGCCACGTCGTGGCGGATGCCCGCATGCATGATGGCCGCGCCCCGGGCCAGCGCCTCCCATGCATCGTCCGTATCACCCAGTGCATCGAGCTCATGGAACAGCGCGTACTCGATGTGCGCCTGTTCGAGGCTCCCGTCGGGATGGTGGTCGCGGGCAGCACGCAGCCGCGCAAGGCGCGCTGCGGGATCGGGCTGTCGCAGCGTCGCGATCGCCCAGTGGGCGTCGGCGAAATCGGGCCGGAGCCGGAGGCATTGCTCGTAGCCCGCGCTGGCCGCTTCGAGCTGGCCGAGGTAGCGCAGTACGTTTGCGCGGGTGAACGACAGCAGGTGGTTGGCGGGCACGTGCGCGCCGACGGCGTCGAGGAAGCGGAGCGCATCTTCGTAACGGCCCACCAGCCATAGATGCTGCGCGAGCACCGCCGATTGCGAGAGGACGGCCGGATCCTGCCAGTCTGCCGACAGGATCACGGATGCGACTTCGACATCCTCGGAAAAATCGAGCAGGCGGAGCGTGACATAGCCGAGGTTGCGCGTGCTGGCGCCCAGCCGGATGGCATCGGCGGCGCGCAATGCGTACCGGTGCGCGGCACCGTAGCGGCCATCAATCTGCGCGAAACGTGAAAGCCGCAGCAGGGCGGGTACGTGCTGCGCTTCCACTCCGATCAGTGCTTCGTACTCGCTGCGCGCGGCGTTCAGGTCACGCGCCGCCTCGAACTGCTGGCCGCGTTTCCAGTGGTGTTCGAGTTGCTGCTGCATGCGGGGTATGCCGATGGCGGGTTTCCGATGATCAAGCATAGCGGCTGCCGCCACCCGTGTCGGGGCCAAATAAAATGCCGGCCACCTCGCGGTGGCCGGCAATGGAGAGAGACGTGTTGCGGTTGCGAACTAGAAGTCGTACTGCACCAGGAACCGCACGCTGCGCGGTGCCTGGTAGGCACGCACGAGGCCGTACGTCGCCAGCGGCAGGCCGGTGGTACCAGCCCCGTTCTCGGCAACCTCGACCACGGACGTCGGCTTCTGGTTGTTGAGGATGTTAAACACGTCCATCTTGAACTGCAGTCCTTCCGCCCAGTTGGGGAAGTAGGCGATGTTCAGGTCGATGGAGTTCGTCCACGGCAGGCGTCCGGCCTTGCCGCGTGGCGTGACGGCGACCGGTCCCGAGGCGCCCAGTTCCGTCGTGCCGCAGCGGAAGAAGCTGGAGCCATACGGATGCGGGCTGAAGTGGTCGTCGCCTGCTTCCGGCGGCAAAGGATCCGTGTCGAGGTCGCCGAAGCAGTTCTTCGGACGGCCGGACTGCACCAGCAGGTTGGCGCCGATCGACCATTCGTCGGTCA
The DNA here is from genome assembly GCF_052044325.1 of Luteimonas sp. 22616. Lineage (NCBI taxonomy): Bacteria > Pseudomonadati > Pseudomonadota > Gammaproteobacteria > Lysobacterales > Lysobacteraceae > Luteimonas > Luteimonas sp. 22616. Next base: position 1,785,334 of record NZ_JBQEMW010000001.1, on the reverse strand, counting down.
GCTCGTAGTTGCCGAACACCTTGAGGCTGTGGCGGCGGTCGTTGGGCAGGTAGCCATAGGAGTCGACCATCAGTTCCTTGTAGTCGAAGTCCTGGGTGACGCTGGTGTCGCCCTGGCCGATGTCGGACTTCACGCCGCCCTCGGTGTTGCCCTTGTTCCAGGCGATGGTCCACGAGGCCTGGAAGAAGAACTTGTCCCAGCTGCCGTCCCAGAACAGTTCCAGCGCCTTGTAGGTGCGCTTGGCCGCCGGCGAGAGCAGGTCGCCGTCGACCGTGTACTTGGTCAGCGTGCCGTTGTCCTCGATATCGGTCAGGAACGTCGCGTCCTCGCCCGGGTTGAACATGCGGCAGTACGGGAAGCCGGTGCTGGGCAGCACCGGGTCGAAACCGTCCGCGATGGCCTGGTTGAAGATCGGCGTGTAGTCGCAGTTGTCGTCGATGGCCGCCTTCAGCTTGCGGTAGATGGCGCGCGCACCGATGGCCTGCTGGTCGGTGATCTGCTTCTGGAAGCCGAGGATGTACTCGTCCTGATACATCGGGTCGAGGTTGGTCGCCGCGATGGTGGCCGGGTTCTTGGATTCGCCGGTTTCCGCGTTGATGTACGTCAACGGGCCCCTCGGCGTCAGGCCGATCGGGGCGCCGGTGTCGGGATCGACGCTGATGAAGTCGAACGTCTGGCGGGTGAAGATCGAGGCGCTCGCGCCACGCACGGCCACGCTCGGGGTCAGCGGCAGCGCATAGCGGCCCGCGTTGCCGTAGATCTTCAGCGTGGAGTCGCCGTTGACGTCCCAGGAGAAGCCCAGGCGGGGGCCGAACTGGTTCTTGATCTCGACGTAGGCGTCGCCGTCGCCGTTGAGGTTCTTGAAGGTATCCCAGCGGCCGCCGATGTAGGCCATGAAACGGTCGGTGATGTTCCAGCTGTCCTCGATGTAATACGCGGACTGCTCGAGTTCGACGACCGAACCCTGCTGCGTGATCTGCTCGCGGACGGTGTCGAAGTCGTCGGCGGTGTCGCGGATGCCGTCAGGGCCCACGCTGGTGGAGTAGCGCCAGATGCGGCCGCCTTCGGGCGCCGTGCCGGCCACCGATGAATAATCGTCGCGGTCGTAGCCGAAGCGGATCAGGTGATCGCCGAGCGACCATTCGGCATCGATGCGGTACTGGTCGCGGGTGTCCTTGGAGTCCTTGCGATCGATGTTGCCGCCGGTGATGTTGCAGTTGCTCGAATACAGGCCGGTGATGTCCTTGCGGAACGCCGTGCGTGCATCGGTGATGATCGGGCAGCCGGTCGCGGGCTCGGAGAGGTCGCCGCCGTATTCCACCCGCTGGCCGTCCGCGGTCTTCAGGTAGGTGGAACGCGAATACTCGCCATGGCCATACAACGCCGACAGGGTGAAGTTGTCGGTGAAGTAACCGGTGTACTTGGCGATGTAGTTTTCGCCGCCGGTCTCGGAGAACTGGGTGCCCACGAGGTCGGTGCGGTTGGTTTCGCCGGCGGTGTTCAGGTAGGTCGAGTCCTCGGTCTTCTGCTTGTCGCTGAAGGCGGTGAATTCGAGCTTGTTGCTGTCGTTGATGTTCCAGTCCATCTTCAAGAGCCAGGTCGGGTTCTTGATCGTGCTGGCGCTGTTGCTGCTCGACTCCGTGTCGAACCAGGTGTCCTCGTCGCGCTTGCCGTACGACACCAGGCCGTAGGCGAACAGCGTGTCCTGGATCAGCGCACCGCTGGCCCAGATCGAGCCGATCAGCTCATCGCGCGAATCGTTGGAATTGTCTTCCCGCAGTTGCTTGTATTCGTCCGTCAGCGGGTTGGCGTAGTAGATGTCGCGTTCCTTCGCGCGCAGCTGATCCGGAAGCCAGAAGACGTTGGCGCCGGCATGGAACTCGTTGGTGCCGCGCTTGGTGATCTGGTTGACCACGCCGCCGGTGGAGCGGCCGAACTCGGCGCCGTAGCCGCCGGTCTTGATCTGCTGTTCGGCGATGGCTTCGAACGGGATCTTCGAGAAGTTGAGGTTGCGGAACGTGTTGGTGATGTTGAAGCCGTTGACGTAATACTGGTTTTCGGCCACGGACGAACCGCCGAACGAAGCCAGGTTGCCGAACGCGCTGTCGCCGCGGACCGTGCCGGGCGCGAGCAGCGCCACGGACGTGGTGTCGCGCGCGACCGGAATCTTCGCGAGTTGTTCGGCAGTCAGGATGGATGTCGATTCCACGGACGACACGTCGATCGGATTGACGACGCGGCTGCCGACGACCTGCACGGTACTCAGCGTGGCCGTACCGCTGCTGCTCGCGGCGGCGAAGTTCACCGGGGTACCGGTGCCCACGTTGACGTTGACGCCTTCCCTTACCGAAGCCGCGGAACCGTCTGCTCCCTTCAGGGTGACGGTATACGTACCGGTTGCCAGCGACGAGAAACGATAGGCGCCGTCATTGCCGACGACCACGGAACGGGAAAACCCGGTGGCCGGGTTGGTGATCTGCACCGTGGATCCGGCATCGGCCTGGCCGAAAATGGCGCCGGACGTATTCGATTGCGCGAAGGCCGCGGTGCTGAAGCACAGCCCCAGTGCTGCGCACAGCGCGGTGCGTTGGTAGCTCTTGCGATAGCGATGCTGCTTCAAGGTCTCTCTCCCCTCGGTAAAGCAGTGGAAGTGCCCGGCCGGCATGGGCCGGGGGTGATGGCGGTTGCACGTTGGCCCCCCGTCATGAAACCGCCACTTCCGAGTAAATCACGGCTTTGGATGTAAAAAAAGAATTAATTTCTAAAGCGCAATCCATGCACAGGATTTCGTGCGGGCTTGCCAAGGCTGGCGCCGGCGGGTGGTTCAGTCTGGTGAAGACCCGGGCCGTGTTCACACGTTTCTTCACGTCGCAGGCCCTTGAGTTACTGACTGCGATGAAAGTCACGGGATACTTGAAGAGCCGTTGTCATTTGGTTGTTTCTGTTCTATTTGGGTACGACTAGCAACGCGGCGCTGGGGGATCCGTCACTGACGAAGAGGACCCCGAACCATGTCCCGCTCCCCCCTCTGCCACGCCATCCGGCGTGTCCTGCTCGCCGTTGCCCTGGCCGGCACAGCGCCTTTCGCACTGGCACAGCAGGCTCCGCCCGCTGAACCCGAGCCCGAGCCCCAGGCGCCCGGGCAACAGCCGACCACCACCACCCTAGACCGCATCGAGGTCACCGGCTCCAACATCCGCCGGACCGATACCGAAACCGCATCGCCGGTGCAGGTCGTCACCCGCCAAGAGATCGAGCGCACCGGCAAGGCGACGGTCGCCGAGTACCTGCAGACGCTCACCGCCGACGGGTCCGGCTCGGTGCCGAAGACCTTCGGCGCCGGTTTCGCTGGTGGCAGCGCGGCGATCTCGCTGCGTGGGCTCGGCGCCGGCTCCACCCTGGTGCTGCTCAATGGCCGGCGGATGGCGCCGTTCGGCCTGGCCGACGATGGCCAGAAGGTCTTCACCGACCTGAGCACGATCCCGATGGAGGCGGTGGAGCGGGTCGAGGTGCTCAAGGACGGGGCATCGTCGATCTACGGCTCCGATGCCATCGCCGGCGTGGTCAACATCATCCTGCGCAAGGATTTCACCGGCGCGGTGGCCAAGGCGTCCTATGGCATTTCCGGCGACAGCGACGGCGACACCCGCAAGGCTTCGCTGACGCTGGGCACCGGCGACCTCGCCGAGGACGGCTTCAACTTCTTCGTCAACATCGAAGGCAGCAAGTCCGACCGCGTTGCGGTCAGCGACCGCAGGAACCGCAAGTGGATCGGCACCGGCGACATCCGCCGCTGGGGCTACGACCCGTACACGTTCGGCGGCCTGGCCGGCGGCATCGACGGCAGTGGAGGCGCGACCGGTTCGCTGGTCGGCAACATCGAACGCCCCGACGGCACCTTCACCTCGCTGCCCGGGTGTGCGCCACTGCCCGGCGGCGGCGCGCAGGATGCCAACGGGGGCTGCTTCTACGACACCTCGGATTTCACCACCCTGACGCCCGAGGACCAGTCGCTCAACTTCTTCGCCCGCGGCACGTTCGCGCTGTCGGATGCCTCCGAGCTGTACACCGAGTTCGGGTTCGCGAAGAAGAGCAGCTTCTTCCAGACCACGCCAACCCGCATCGACAGCAGCTGGGGATATCCCGGAGGTGCGGTCAATTCGCGCACCGGCGAGGGCGCCATCCGCCTCGGCGTGGGTCATCCGGACAACCCCTATGGCGTCCCCAGCCGGATCCGCTACGTCGCCGGCGACGTCGGCCCGCGCACCGTGGATACGGACAACGAATTCTTCCGCTTCCTGGCGGGCGTCAAGGGCCAGCTCGGCGAATGGGACTACGACATCGGCTACCTGCACTCGCAGACCGACCTGGTCCAGGATCGCAACGGCTTCCTGCGCTACAGCGCGGTGCAGACCGTGCTTTCCGATCCGGACAGCCCGGTGGGCTACTGGAACATCGGCCAGGGCGCCGAGGCCAACAGCCAGGCGCTGTACGACTTCATCTCGCCGACGATCAGCGCATCGGCCAGCTCCAAGCTCGACGCGATCGACATGAAGGCGTCGCGTTCACTGATGGACCTGCCAGGCGGTTCGCTGGGGCTGGCGCTGGGAGCGGAGTACCGCCGCCAGAGCGCCGAGCTCAAGCCGGTGACCTACACCGACGCCGGCGACATCATCGGCCTGGGCTATTCGGCCTACGACGGTGACCAGAACGTGGCCGCGGCCTATGCCGAGCTGCTTGCGCCGGTGGCGACCTGGCTGGAACTGTCGGGCGCGGTGCGCGTGGACAGCTATGAAGGCGGCGAGACCGCGACCACGCCGAAGGTCGGCTTCAAGCTCAAGCCTGCCGACTGGATCGCGATCCGCGGCACCTATGCGGAGGGTTTCCGCGCGCCGAATCCAGCCGAGACGGCGGGGTCATCGGTCGGCTTCGCGACGACGCAGGACCCGGTGCGCTGCGCGTTGAACGCCACCAACTGCTCGCTCACCGTCGGCTTCATCAACCAGCCCAACCCGGACCTCGAGGCCGAGGAATCGAAGAGCTACACGCTGGGCCTGGTGCTGCAGCCGACCGATTCGACCACGCTGACCCTCGACGCGTGGGAGATCAAGCGCAGCAACGAGATCACCACCGAGTCGCTGGATACCGCGATCGAGAAGGGCAACGTCGTGCGCGGCGACGACCTGGTCGACGGCCAGCCCGGCACCGGCACGCTGCTGCTGGCCTATACGCCGTACATCAACGCGACCTCGACCACCGTGCGTGGGCTCGACCTCGACGTACGCCAGTCGGTGGACCTGGAGGCGTGGGGCAAGCTGCGCTTCGACCTGCAGTGGAGCCGGATGGATTCGTACGAACTGGAGGAAACCGACGGCGTCACCACCGAATACGCCGGCACCCACGGCAACTGCAACGTCACCAACTGCATCGGCACCCCCAAGGACCGGATCAACTTCGGCGCGACCTGGGAGATGGACCGCTGGAGCGTGAGCGGCGTGGTGAATTACATCGGCGCGATGGACAACACGTTCGAGGAAGGCGGCGACTGCGCGGCCTGGTTTGGCCCCGACCCGGAGACCGGCGAGCCCGCGCCCGATGGCTGCGAGATCCCTTCGTTCTACACCGTCGACCTGTCGGCCACCTGGCAGCCCAGCGACGCGTGGGAGATCTTCGGCTCGGTGCAGAACGCGACCGACCGGGTGGCGCCGCTCGACCCGACCACCTACGGCGCACTGAACTACAACCCGCTGCACTTCAGCGGCGCGCTCGGACGCTTCTATACCCTGGGCGTGAAGTACAGCTTCCAGTAGCCGGACATGCGGTAGCCGGACATGAAGAAGGCGGGCCCTTGGGCCCGCCTTCTTCGCGCATGCAATGGCCGGACCTGCGGTTCAGCGCCCGAGTTCGAACACCACGTCGAGGTTCGCCGTCAGCGTGGTCTCGCCCGGCGACACGGGCGAGGATTCGGCACGGTCGAAAGAGGCCTTGGCCATCATCATCGGGCGCGGGGGCTGGAAGCCGCCGCCCTCGCTGATGCTGACGATGCGGTGGACCTTCATGCCCAGCGACTTGGCATACATCTGCGCGCGCTGCTGCGCCTTCTCCAGCGCGGCGCGGCGGGCCTCGTCGTAGACGGCTTCGGGCTGGTCGATCTCGAAGCTGGGGCCGTTGACCTGGTTGGCGCCGCTGGCGACCAGCGCGTCGAGCACTTCGCCCAGCTTGCCGATCTCGCGCACCTTGATGCTGACCGTGTTGCTGGCCTGGTAGCCGGTGATCGTCGGCGGCTGGTTGTCGGTGTACTTGTATTGCGGGTTGACGTTGATGCCGCTGGTCTGGATGTCCTTCTCGGCGATGCCGGCGGCCTTGATCGCCGCCATCACCTGGTTCATCTGCTTGGCGTTGGCCGCCAGCGCGGCGTTGGCGTCGACGGCTTGGGTCACCACGCCGGTCGACAGCGAGGCCACGTCCGGTACGCGGCTGGCCTCGGCCTGTGCGGAGACCGAGAGCAGGGTGCCGTCGCTGGTCGCGGCGGAGGCGGGGGCGGCGTTCTGGGCACAGGCGGTCATGGTCAGGCAGCTCAGGGCAAGGGCGCTGGCGAGCGCGAGGGGGCGGAGGGGGGTGCGAAGCATGGTGATCTCCATCGTGGATGTGGGTCAGGGTCGGTACCGTCCAGTGAACGGGCCGTGAGCCTGAATGGGGTTGGCGCTCGCTGGAACGGAGTCGATCGGGGCCTGCAGGTTATCCTTTCACGATGCTGCATCTTGCCTCGCAATCCCCCCGCCGCCGCGAACTCCTGGGCCGTCTCGGCCTCGAATTCGGCGTACTCGACATCGACATCCCCGAGCGGCGCGGCCCCGGTGAAGCGCCTGCCGACTACGTGCGCCGGGTGGCGCGCGAGAAGGCCGGTGCCGGCCTGCTGCGGGTGGTCGGGGTGCCGGGCGCGGTGGTGCTCGGGGCCGATACCGAAGTGGTGCTGGGGGACGAAGTCTTCGGCAAGCCGCGCGACGAACGCGATGCCGCGGCGATGCTGCGCCGGCTGTCCGGCCGCACGCACGAGGTGATCTCGGCGGTATCGCTGGTCTCGGCCGGGCGCGAGGCGCAGGCGGTGTCGCTGTCGCAGGTGACGTTCGCCGAGCTTTCCGACGACCGGATCGCCGCCTATGTCGCTACCGGCGAGCCGATGGGAAAGGCCGGCGCCTATGCGATCCAGGGTGGGGCCGAAGCGTTCATCACGCACCTGTCCGGCAGCCATTCCGGGGTGATGGGATTGCCGATGTACGAGACCGCGCGATTGCTGGCAGGATTCGGCATCGGCGACAGGACCGTGGCCGCCATGGAAACCCAGGGATGAACATGCATGGATGTGTTTCGAGCGCTGGCCCGGGTCGCGGCGCAGGCGCTGATCGGCCGCGCGCGGTGGCGCCATGACTGAAGAGATCCTGGTCAACGTCACGCCGCGCGAGACCCGCGTGGCCGTGGTCGAGAACGGCATGCTGCAGGAGCTGCACATCGAGCGCGGCTGGTCGCGCGGCGTGGTCGGCAACATCTACAAGGGCCGGGTGCAGCGGGTGATGCCGGGCATGCAGGCGGCATTCGTCGAGATCGGCCTGGATCGCGCCGCGTTCCTGCACGCCAGCGACGTGATGCGTTCGCTGCCGACGCCGGAAATCGCCGGCGATGCGGCCGCCGCGCCGCAACCGCCGCTGCCGGTGCCGCCGATCAGCGAACTGCTGCGCGACGGCCAGGACATCGTGGTGCAGGTGGTCAAGGACCCGATCGGCACCAAGGGCGCGCGCCTGACCACGCAGATCAGTATCCCGTCGCGCTACCTGGTGCTGCTGCCGCAGTCGCGCACCGTCGGCGTGTCGGCGCGGATCGAGGACGAGGCCGAGCGCGCGCGCTTGAAGTCGCTGGTCGGCGAACTGGTCGCCGATGGCCACCAGCACGGCTACATCGTGCGCACCAACGCCGAAGGCCAGCCCTCCGAAGCGCTGGCCGAGGACATCGCCTACCTCGGCCGCGCCTGGGCGCTGATCGAACGACAGGTGCGCGAGGCGCCCGTGGGCGCACGCATCTACGAGGACCTGACCCTGCCGATGCGCGCGGTGCGCGACCTGATGCGGCGCGACGTGGAAAAGGTGAAGGTCGATTCGCGCGAGACCTGCGACCGCCTGCGCACGTTCGCCGCGCAGTACATGCCGGGGCTGGCCGAGAAGATCGAGCATTATTCCGGCACGCGCCCGGTGTTCGACCTGTATGGCGTCGAGGACGAGATCCAGCGCGCGCTGGAGAAGGAAGTGCCGCTCAAGTCAGGCGGATACCTCGTCATCGACCAGACCGAGGCGATGACGACGGTCGACGTGAACACCGGGTCGTTCCTCGGCCAGCGCAACCTCGAGGAGACGGTGTACCGCACCAACCTCGAGGCCGCGCAGGCGGTGGCGCGGCAGCTGCGGCTGCGCAACCTCGGCGGCATCATCATCATCGACTTCATCGACATGACCGACGCCGAGCACCGGCGCCAGGTGCTGCGCACGCTGGAAAAATCCCTGGCGCGCGACCACGCAAAGACCACCGTGTACGACTTCTCGCCGCTGGGCCTGGTGGAGATGACCCGCAAGCGCACGGTCGAGAGCCTGCAGCGGCAGCTCAGCGAGCCCTGCCACGAGTGCGGCGGCCGCGGCATGCTCAAGACCGCGGAAACGGTGACCTACGAGATCTTCCGCGAGATCGTCCGTGCCGTGCGCCAGTTCGAGGCCGCGCGGTTGCTGGTGATCGCATCGCCCAAGGTGGTCGGGCGCATCACCGACGAGGAATCGGCGGCGGTGGCGGAGCTGGAGGAGTTCCTCGGCAAATCGATCCGCTTCCAGGCCGACGAGCAGTACCTGCAGGAGCAGTTCGATGTCGTGCTGCTTTGAGGCACGGACCGGGGACCGCGGGCCAGGGACCGGAGGCTGGGAAGGGTTGAGGGAGCGGCCATGGCCGCGATCTCCCGCGGCGAATCGCGGCCATCGGCGCTCCCACAAGGGTGATCCTCGCTTCGCTTCCGGCCTCCAGTCCACCGTCGCCAGCTCCCGGCCCCTGCCTTCCAGGCGCGGAGCGCACCGCTGATGTCGCCGACCCTGCATCGGCACCTGCGCCGCGTGCGTCGCGGTGCCTGGTACGCGGTCGCCGTCGTGCTGGTGGTGATGGCGCTGGTGGCCGGCATCGTCAGCCAGGTGCTGCTGCCCTGGGCCGAGCAGCATCCCGAACGGATCGAAAGCTGGCTCAGCGCGCAGGCCAACCGCAGCGTGCGTTTCGACCGCGTGCAAACGCAATGGACCCGGCGCGGCCCGCTGCTGCGCCTCGACGGCCTGCGCATCGGCGACGGTGCCGACGCGGTCCCGATCGGCGCGGCGGAAGTGCTGGTGTCGCAGTACGCGGGCCTGCTGCCGGGCAGCTCGTTCACCGAACTGCGGCTGCGGGGGCTGGAACTGACCCTGCAGCGCGACGACGACGGCCGCTGGCAGGTGCGCGGCCTGCCCGGCGACCAGCGATCGAAAGGCGATCCGTTCTCTTCGCTGGAAGGCCTGGGCGAGCTGCAGGTGATCGGCGGCAAGCTGCGCATCCAGGCGCCCGGGCTCGGCATCGATGCGCAGGTGCCGCGGATCGACCTGCGCCTGCGCGTGGACGGGCAGCGCGTGCGCATCGGCGCGCGGGCGTGGATGCGCGCCGATGCCGCGCCCGTGGAGGCGCGCGCCGACTTCCGCCGCGACGATGGCAACGGCCATGGCTACGTCGCCGCGAAGCAGGCCAGGCTCTCGGCGTGGTCGCCGCTGCTGCACGCCGCGGGCGTCACCGTCGCCGACGGCAACGGCAAGATCGAGGCGTGGACCACGCTGCGCGGAAACCGGATCGCGGTAGCCACGGTCGACGCCGACCTGCAGGCGCTGCAACTGCGCGGAACGCGGATGGCGCCGTCCGACGCCCCGCCGCAGGCGGCTTTCGGCCGCGTGCAGCTGCGCGGCCGCTGGCAGGTGGTCGACGGCGGTTGGCGTTTCGATGCCCTGCGCCTGCGCATCGGCGATGGCGACGACGCGCAGGCGCTGGACGGGCTGGTCGTCGCCGGTGGAAGGCGGCAGGCGCTGCTGGCCTCGCGCATCGATGCGGGCCCGCTGCTGGCGCTGGTTGCGCTCAGCGATCGGGTAGCGCCGGGCCTGCGGCAATGGCTGCTCGATGGCAAGCCCGATGCGGTACTGCATGACGTGGCGCTGGCCGGCGTTCGCGGCGGCGCGCTCAGTGCGCATGTGCGCGTCGAAGGCCTGCGGTTCTCGACCCATGGCGATGCGCCCGGGATCAGCGGCCTGGGCGGCACCCTCGACGGCGACGCCGACGGGCTGGTGTTCGACTTCGATCCGGCCGCCACGCTGCGCTTCGACTGGCCGAGCGGGTTCGGCGCGCCGCACGACGTGCACCTGGCCGGGCGTGTCGCGGGCTGGCGCGATGGTGGCGACTGGCGCGTGGAGACTCCTGCACTGCGCATCGACGGCACCGGCTACGGCGCCGACGTGCGCGGCGGGATGACGTTCGAAGGCGATGGCACGCGTCCGCGAATCGATGTGGTGGCGCGGCTGGACGACACCCAGGTACCTGTCGCCAAGCGCTTCTGGGTGCGCCACCTGATGTCGCCGGGCACGCTGCACTGGCTCGACACCGCACTGGTGGGCGGCCGCGTGCTCGACGGGCGCGCGGTGGTGTCCGGCGACCTCGACGACTGGCCGTTCCAGGCCGGCACGCAGGGGCAGGCGGCGAAGGGACGCTTCGAGGCCACCGCGCGGCTCGCGGGCGCGGTGGTGAAGTTCCAGCCCGACTGGCCCGCGGCCGACCATCTGGACGGCGACGTGAGCTTCATCGGCAACGGCTTCACCGTGAAGGGACGCGGCGCGATCGCCGGCGTCGCCATCCCGCGGCTGGAAGCCGGCATCGCCGATTTCCACGCCGCCGATCTCAAGGTCGGGGCGGATGCGAAGACCGATGCGGCGAAGCTGCTCGCGCTGCTGCAGCGCAGCCCGCTGCACCAGCAGCACGCGGAGACGCTCGACAACCTCACTGCGAGCGGGCCGACCATGGCCAGCCTCGCGCTCGACCTGCCGCTGCACCACGATGCGCCCGCGCCGAAGATCGATGGCCGCGTGGAACTGGCGGGCGTCAGCCTCGGCGAGAAGCGCTGGAAGCTGTCCTTCGACGACGTGCGCGGCGCCGCGACTTACGACCACGAAGGATTCACCGCCGGCGAACTTCGCGCCACCCACCTCGGCCAACCGGGTCGGCTGGCGCTGCGCGCCGGCGAGGGCCACGTGCGCGACCGCAACCAGGCGTTCGAGGCCGAGGTCGCGGCCTCGCTCGATGCGCACGAACTGCTCGACCATGCGCCGGAAATGGCCTGGCTCAAGCCGTACGTCAGCGGCCGTTCGCCGTGGACGGTGGCGCTGTCGATTGCCAGCGCAGCGGCCGCGCCGGGCGCCGAGCCGCCGATGCGCCTGCGCCTGCAGTCGAACCTGGAAGGCACCCGGCTCGGGTTGCCGGAGCCCATGGACAAACCGGCGGCGACCGCGCTGCCGACAACGGTCGAAACGATGCTGCCGCTGGGAAGCGGGGACATCGCGGTGGCCTTCGGCCAGCGCCTTGCACTGCGCGCGCGCAGTGCCGGTGGCCAGACCGGCGTGCGCGTGGCGCTCGGCAGCGGCCGGGTCGACCAAGCACCGCCCGCATCGGGGCTGGTCGCCACCGGGCGGACCCCAACGCTGGATGCGATCGACTGGATGGCGCTGACCACCGGCGGCAGCGGGCAGTCGCTGCCGTTGCGCCGCATCGATATCGTTGCCGATCGCCTGCTGCTGCTCGGCGGCAGTTTTCCCGATACGCGCCTGCGCGCGCAGCCATCGACGACCGGCACCGAGGTCCACGTCGACGGTCCGCGCCTTGCCGGCAGCCTGTCGATCCCGCGTGGCGAACGCGCGGCGATCAGCGGCAATTTCGCGCGCGTGTTCTGGCGTTCGGCATCCCGCGCGGCATCCGCGGCCGGCGCGTCGGACGGGACTGCGCCGCCCACTGTGGTGGCACGCGCGCAGGCCGCAGCGCCCGCGGGCAGCGACGAGATCGATCCGGCCAGCGTGCCGCCGCTGGACATCGGCATCGATGAACTGCGCTTCGGCGACGCGGTGCTCGGCAAGGCCGAGGTGCACACGCGTCCGGTGGCGGGCGGGTTGCGCATCGAACGCCTGCAGACGCGCTCGCCGGAGCAGCGCATCGACGTCAGCGGCGACTGGCTGGGCCGCGGCGCCAGTGCGCGCACGCGCCTGAAGGTCGACGTGCACAGCGAGGATTTCGGCGCATTGCTCGCCGGGTTCGGATACGGCGGCCGGGTGGCCGGCGGCGACGGCGATGCGCACCTCGATGCGACATGGCCGGGCAGTCCCGCCGGATTCCGGCTGGCCGACCTGCAGGGCAGGCTCACGCTTGCGGCCAAGGACGGGCGGCTGGTGGAAGTCGAGCCCGGCGCCGGGCGCGTGCTCGGCCTGCTCAGCGTGGCCGAGCTGCCGCGCCGGCTGATGCTGGATTTCCGCGACTTCTTCTCCAAGGGTTTCGCCTTCAACCGCATCGGCGGCAGCGTCGAGTTCGGCAACGGGCAGGCGCGCAGCGACGACATGAACATCGACGGCCCGGCCGCCGAGATCCGCATCCGCGGCAGCGCCGACCTGCGCGCGCAGACCTTCGACCAGCACATCGAGGTGCTGCCCAGGTCCGGCAACCTGCTGACGGTGGCGGGCGCGCTTGCAGGCGGCCCGGTCGGCGCCGCGGTCGGCGCGTTGACCAACGCGGTGCTGAGAAAGCCGCTCGGCGAGATGGGTGCGAAGAGCTACCGCGTGACCGGGCCGTGGAAGGATCCCAAGGTGGAAGTGTCCGGGCGCGAGCAGGCTCCCGCGCAGCCGCCCACACCGACCGCACCGGCACCGCCGCCGGGCGATACGCGGGAAGCGCAGGGCGCCGCGCCGGTGGCTCCAGAGGCGACCAGCGCCGCGCAGCCCGCGCCCGGCTTGCCAAACGACACCGCAGCCCCAAACTCGAAGCCATGACGACGACAACCGGTTCAGATCCAGCGGATTCACCGCTCGCACTCGCCCAGGCCCGCCTGCTGACGCCCGCCGGCCTCGATCCCGGGGAGCTCGAACGTACTTTCGGCGCGCTGCTGGGCCCCGGCATCGATTTCGGCGACCTGTACTTCCAGCACGCGCGGCGCGAGGGCTGGACGGTGGAGGACGGCATCGTCAAGGACGGCGCGCATTCGATCGAACAGGGCGTGGGCGTGCGCGCGATCTCCGGCGAGAAGACCGGCTTCGCCTATTCCGACGACATCAATGCCGATGCGCTGCTGGCTTCGGCGCAATCGGCGCGCGCGATCGCCCGCGATGGCGACGGCCACGTTGCGCGCACGCTGGTCGCGGGTCACGGCCGGCAGCTGTACGCGCCGCACGATCCGATCGACGCGATGGGCAACGAAGCCAAGGTCGAGGCGCTGCGCCGTGTCGACCAGTTGCTGCGCGCCGCCGACCCGCGGGTGAAGCAGGTGATGGTGGGCCTGACCGGCGGGGTCGACACGATCCTGGTGGCGCGCAGCGACGGCGTGCTCGCCGGCGACGTGCGCCCGCTGGTGCGCATGAACATCCAGGTGATCGTGGAGCAGGGTGGGCGCCGCGAGTCGGGCTTCGCCGGTTACGGCGGGCGCTACTCGTATGCCGAACTGCTGGGCGACGGCAAGCCCGAGAAATTCGCGCGCGAGGCGCTGCGACAGGCGCTGGTCAATCTTGAAGCAGTCGATGCGCCAGCCGGCGTGATGCCGGTAGTGCTCGGCGCCGGCTGGCCCGGCGTGCTGCTGCATGAGGCGGTCGGCCACGGCCTGGAAGGCGATTTCAACCGCAAGGGCACGTCCACCTACGCCGGCCGCATGGGCCAGCGCGTCGCATCGCCCGGCGTGACCATCGTCGACGACGGCACCCTCGACGGTCGCCGCGGCTCGCTCAACATCGACGACGAGGGCACGCCGACCCAGTGCACCCCGCTGATCGAGGACGGCGTGCTCACCGGCTACATGCAGGACACGCTCAACGCGCGCCTGATGGGAGCGAAGCCGACCGGCAACGGTCGCCGCGAGTCCTTCGCTCACCTGGTGATGCCGCGCATGACCAACACCTACATGCTCGCCGGCACGCACGACCCGGAAGACATGATCCGTTCGGTCAAACGTGGCCTGTACGCGGTCAATTTCGGCGGCGGCCAGGTCGACATCACCAACGGCAAGTACGTGTTCTCGGCCACCGAGGCCTACCTGATCGAGGACGGCAAGATCACCGCGCCGGTGAAGGGCGCGACCCTGATCGGCAACGGTCCGGAGACGATGCAGAAGGTGAAGATGATTGGCCACGACCTCGCACTCGACGACGGCGTCGGCGTGTGCGGCAAGGATGGCCAGAGCGTGCCGGTGGGCGTCGGCCAGCCTTCGCTGCTGATCGAGGGATTGACCGTCGGCGGCACGCAGGCCTGATGCTTGCGATGCGCCCCTGTAGGAGCGGCTTCAGCCGCGAGTTCTTCCCCGCGGCGATGCAAGCGCAAAAGCTCACGGCTGAAGCCGCTCCTGCAAGAGCGGTAGGGTCAGGCGATGTCGCCCGGGTGGGTTTCGCCCGCTGCCAGCAACTCCTTCACCGCACGGAACAGCTCGCGGAACGCGTGCGGCGGCTTGTTGCGCTTGCGTTCGTCGAGCGTGTTGCGGACCAGCTGGCGCAGTTGCTGGCGATCGGCCGACGGATGCGATTCGATCAGTTCGGCCAGCGCGGCGTCGCCCTCTTCCAGCAGCCGTTCGCGCCAGTGTTCGGCGCGGTGCAGCAGCGCGGTTTCCTGGCGCGCGGCTTCGCCGCCGGCGTCGAGCGCGTCGCGGATCGCATCCAGCACCTCGTCGTCCTCGCGCCGCATCTGCTTGGCCAGGAACGCCATCTGCCGCTTGCGCGCGATGTGCGACCCGATGCGCTGCACATCGACGATGTGCGGGTGCAGGGCCTCGGGGATCGGCAGCTTCGACAGCTGGGTCGCGCTCAGCGCGGCCAGCTGCTGGGCCAGCGCGAGCACGTCCAGCGCCTCGCGCCGCTGCTGGCTGCGGCTGGTGCCGAGGAATTCGCCGGTGTCTTCGTCTCTGCCGCGCATGGTGGTTGTCGCTTTGCTGCGTGATGGATGGGATCTGGTGTTTTCTGCCGCGGATCACGCGGATGATGCTTGCCGCGGCCACGGCCGCTCCACCCGAAATTCCACCGCTAGGATAGTCCATTGACCACCGATCTCTCCCCGAATCCGGCAGCCGGCGACGACAGCCTGCAGCGGCTCGACCACCTCGAAGCCATCTCCGCGCGACTGATCGAGCGCTGCCGCGCCGCTGGCGCCAGCCAGGCCGAGGTCTCGTGCTCGGAGGAACGCGGCCTCAACGTCAACGTGCGCATGGGCAGCGTCGAAACGGTCGAGTCCACGCGCGACCGCGGCATCGCCGTGACCGTCTACTTCGGCCAGCGCAAGGGCAGCGCCAGCACCGCCGACCTGCGCGAGGAGAGCCTGCAGGCCACGGTCGACCAGGCCTGCGCCATCGCGAAGTTCACCGAGGACGACCCGGCCGCCGGCCTCGCGGACGCGGGCCTCATGGCGACCGACCTGCGCGAGTTCGACGGCTGGCATCCCTGGGTGCTGGACGCCGATCGTGCGGTCGACCTCGCGCTGGCCTGCGAAACCGCCGGCCGCGAGTCCGACGCGCGGATCGCGAACTCCGACGGCGCCTCGGTCGGCAGCGGCGAATCGCTGAGCGTGTACGCCAACTCGCACGGCTTCTTCGGCCGCGACCGCAGCACCCAGCACAGCATCGGCTGCGCGCTGATCGCCGGGCAGGGCGCGGACATGCAGCGCGACGGCTGGTACAGCCTGGCGCTCGCCGAGTCCGACCTCGAATCACCGGCTGCGATCGGCCGCCACGCGGCGCAGCGCGCGTTGTCGCGGCTGGCGCCGCGGCAGGTCGCCACCGGCGAATATCCGGTGCTGTTCGCCAGCGAGATGGCGCGTTCGCTCATCGGCCACCTGCTCGGTGCGGTCTCCGGCGGCGCGCTATACCGGCGCGCGAGTTTCCTGGTCGACAGCGCCGGCACGCAGCTGTTTCCGGACTGGTTCTCGATCCACGAACGGCCGTTCCTGCCGCGCGGCCTGCGCTCGGCGGCGTTCGATGCCGAAGGGGTGGCCACCCGCGAGTCGGCGCTGGTCGAGGCCGGCGTGCTGCAACGCTACGTGCTCGGCAGCTACTCGGCGCGCAAGCTCGGCCTGGCGACGACCGCCAATGCAGGCGGCGTGCACAACCTCGAAGTCGCGGCCAACGCCGGCGATCTCGACGCGATGCTGCGCGGTATGGGCCGCGGCCTGCTGGTCACCGAACTGATGGGGCAGGGCGTGAACAACATCACCGGCGATTATTCGCGCGGCGCCGCCGGGTTCTGGATCGAGGACGGCGCGATCTCGCATGCGGTGGATGGCATCACGATAGCCGGTAACCTGCGGGCCATCTTCCGGGCGATCGAAGCGGTGGGCAGCGATGTCGATCCGCGTTCGCATGTGCATACGGGTTCGATCCTCGTCGGGAAGATGACGGTGGCTGGAGGGCAGTAGAAGCACCGTCAGTTCGCCATCGCGGCGCGCTGCGGCAGGTCGGGTCCGGCGTGGCGCGGTTGGAAAAATGACGATACCCGGAGAGCAGAGGCCCGCCACTCGGGTGCGAGACGGCGTGGCTGACCTCCGCCGGCGCGGGTTGACGTATCCTCGGGAAATCGCCGGTTCAGCCGGCCTCACGGGGAATGACGATGACCGATTTCAATGAAGCCGTAACGCCTCCACCCCCGCCTCCGGGCGTGCCGGGCGCGGAAGAGCGCCAGTGGGCCATGTTCGCGCACCTGTCGGCGCTGGTCGGCGGCATCCTCACGTCGGGCTGGGCCGGCAGCATCGGCTGCTTCATCGGCCCGCTGGTCATCTGGCTGCTGAAGAAGGACGCCATGCCCTTCGTCGACGACCAGGCCAAGGAAGCACTCAACTTCAACATCACGGTGGGGATCGCGTTCTTCGCCCTGTTCCTGCTGGCGCTGTTCACCTTTGGCATCGGGCTGGTGGTCGCGGTGCCGCTGTGGATCGTCATCGGCATCGCCTGGCTGGTGTTCACCATCATCGCGGCGATCAAGGCCAACGAAGGCGTTGCCTACCGCTATCCGTTCACGCTGCGGCTGGTGAAGTAGGCCACCGGCAAGCGCGGGGAGGCGGCGGGCATGCGGGAGCGGCCATGGCCGCGACCGGGAAGGCGTGCCACTTCTCCCGCGCCTTTCCGAGGGGGCTGGCCCCGCGCATAGGTCGCGCGCATACGCCGCGCGCATAGGCCATCGGTTGGGTTGCGCGCGCCGCACCAGGCCCCATTCTCTGTTCCGTGCCGGACCTGTTTTCCGGCCGGGAGCGCACGATGGAACACACCGCCGACGGCAGCCTGCCGCAGACCCTGTCCCCGACCGCCAGCGAGCGCCAATGGGCCGCGCTGGCGCACCTGTCCGCCCTGGTGCTGGCGTTGATGACCAGCTGGATCGCCGGCGCCGCCGGCGTGCTTGCCGCGGCCGTGGTCTACCTGATCAAGCGCAACGACTCGCCGTTCGCCAGCGAGCACGCGCGCGAGGCGATCAACTTCAACCTCAGCATGTTCATCTACGCCTGCGTGGCGTTCGCGATCGGCATCGCGCTGGTCGGCGTCACCGTGCTGACGCTGGGCATCGGCCTGCTCGTCACCATTCCCGCCGGCCTGGTGCTCGTGCTGGCGATCGGTGCGATCGCGGTGACCTGGCTGGTGTGCAGCATCATCGCCACCGTCAAGGCGTGGAACGGCGAGCGCTACCGCTATCCGCTGACGCTGCGTCTGTTCGGCTGAGCACATGCATCACGGACGACCCGGCCACGCGGCCCGATGCCGCGTGGCCGGTTGGATCGTCCGCACCGCTCAGTTGCGCTGCGTGTACTGCTGCAGGCCGGCGAGGCTGCGGCGATCGATCCGGTCGAGGCGGTCGTCCAGCGCCGGATGGGTCTTGTACAACTGCTCGAGGCTGGGCGACTGCGTGCCGAGCGCGGTCATCTTCTGCAGCACGGCGTAAAGCCCCAGCGGGTTGAACCCGGAGCGCGCGAGGTAGATCTCGGACGCCTCGTCGGCCTGGAATTCCGCGTCGCGGTCCAGCCGCGTCAGCATTACCGTCGCGCCGTGGCGACGCACGTAGTCTTTGGCCATGCCGACCGCGATGTCGCCGCCGACGCGGATCTGCCCGGCGGCGATGTCCTGGGCGGTTTCGGTGATCGCCTGCTTGCGGATGACGTTGTAGTGGTCACGCTGCACGACGTGGCTGATCTCATGGCCCAGCACGGCGGCCACTTCGGTGTCGTCGGCCAGCAGTTCGTACAGGCCGCGGGTCACCAGCACGTAGCCGCCGGGCGCGGCGAAGGCGTTGACGTCGTCCGACTCGATCACGCCGAAGCTCCAGGGCAGCTCCGGGCGAGTGGTCTGCGACGCCATCCAGCGCCCGATGAGGTTGACCCGGCGCTGCGCGTCCGGGTCGTCGACCAGCGGCGCGGCGCCGAGGATCCGGCCGGTGATCTCCGGGCCGAGCGCCAGCTCCTCCGCGGACAGTTCGTCCTCGGACTTGCCGGCGGCGGCATCGGCGACCTCCATTGCATCGCCGGCCCGGCCGCCCAGCAGGCCGCCACCGATCTGCGACAGCAAGCCGCGCGCGCCCGACAGGGCACCGCGCTTCTGCGCCTGGGTGCTTCCGCCGCGCTCGCCGGGACGGGCTTCGGAAGCGAATGCCACGCGGGTGGCGCTCCAGCCGTGGCTGCGCGCCTGCCTGGCGGCGGCTTCCGGGGTGGCCTGGTACGACGCCAGTTTCGCCATCTGCGCGGCGTTGTAGCTGGCTGATCGCAACGTGCTTTCGTCCAGGCCGCGCACGCCCGCGGTCTCGGTGGTGCGGCCCTTGCCGGCCTTGCCGCCGAACAGGGCGCGCACGCCGGACGAGGATGCCTGCTTGCCGGCATGGGACACGCGCACGTCGTTGACGCGCACGAAACCGGGCTGGCCCGCGGGGAGTTCGATCCGGAACCACATCCCCTGCTGGCCCGCGACGGTGACGGCCGCGTTGCGCTTGAGGGTGGCCACGGTGGGCGCCTTGAAGTCGGGCGCTCCGCGCACGTCCACGGAAGCCTTGTGGACCACGGCCGACATGGTCGCGGCGAACGCGGACTGCGAAGCGCCGGCTGACACGGCAAGCATCAGCAGCAGGGCAGCAAGGCGAAGGGCGGTGGAGTGCATGCGGATGCTCCGGACAGAAACGAGGTCGGTAGCCCGATACAACGAGATTCCTGCCCGGGAAATGCCACCGTTGCCCCGATCGCGCCGGCGGTGCGCGGGCAAGGCGATGGCGGCCCCGTTCAGCCTGGCGGGAGAGGGGCTGGCGCGATGCCGGCAGGTTCGTCCGGGACGTCGCCGGGAAAGAACGTGTGCCGCGCCGACAGCGCGCGTTCGTCGGTGCTGGCCAGCAGCTGGCCGAGCACCGAGCACACGCGGGCGCGGGTCTGCGCGATCGGCTCGTCCTGTGCGGCCGCCACGCTCACCAGGCTGGCCACCCGGACGCTGCCGTCGTCGGACAGCACGTCGTCGTGCCCGGCGAGGTGGTCGCACAGCGCCTGCAGTTCGCGTCGTGCGGTGGCGGCCACGGTTTCGCGGTCCGGCCCGCCCCACATCAGCACGGTGATGTCCATCAGCGACTCGTACAGGAAGTGCTTGTATTCGACGATGCCCTCGATGGCCACCGCCCGCGGGCCGCGGTAGAGCCAGCCGCGCAGGCGGCGGCGGTACTCGCGCACGCGGCGCTTGGTTTCCCTGCGGTCGATGTCGTCGTCGTGCGGCACGAAACGCAGGCGCACCATGGCGAGCCAGCGGTCCCGCGCGGGGTCGAACTGCGGGCGGTAGTCGTCGTTGCCCACCGCGCGTCCGCGCAGGGTGGCGGCGTAGCTGCGGCACAGGCCGAAGACCAGGCTGACGAAGGCCAGCGCCGCGAAGATGTCGAAGAACACGCCGTACAGGCTCAGCCCGACGAAGGCGGCACCGAGCAGCGCGAGGTTGCTGGCGAAGAACACCGCGTCCATGTCCCACGACGGTTCGCCGCGCCAGAACACGAAGCAGCTGAACACGACCAGGAACGCGGCGAACAGGTACTTGAAGCCCGCCGGTGGCATCCAGATCGCGGTGCCGGCCAGCAGCGCTTCGACCGCTTCCGCGTGCACCTCCACGCCTGGCGTGGCGGGGTTGACCGGCGTGGGCTTGGCGTCGTTGAGCCCGGACGCGGTGTAGCCGACCAGCACGGCAGTGCCGGCAAGCGCCGGCAGCGGGCCGTCGCCGCAGACGGGGCGGCCTTCGATCAGGTCGGCCGCACTGGCATAGGGCAGCCTGGAATGCTCGCGCCAGTTCACGCGCACCGACGCCGGGAAGCTGGCGGCCGGCTTGCCGCTGGCCTGGCTGGCGACCTGCAGCGCAAGCGAGGGCAGGGCCCAGTCGCCGAACGCCTGCCGCAGCCGGACATCGCGCAGCACGCCGTCGCTGCTGCGCTGGATGTCGAGCAGCGCGCTGTGGCGCTGCATGGCCTTGCCATACGGCAGCAGCAGCACGACCCCCGGCCCCGGCGTTGCCGCCTGCGGCGAAAGCGCGAACGCGTTGGGCGCTTCCGGCACCGGCGTGGTGTTGCCGGCATTGGCGAATGCCGCGGGCACCCGCGCCGATCCGAACACGAAGCGGCCATCGCCGCCCTCGGCCATGGCCTCCAGCACCATGTCGCCGGCCGGGTCGGCCTGCGCGCGTTCGATGAACTGGATGTCGTAGCCGACCGTGCCCACGCCGCTGCGGTCCAGCGCATCGAGCAGGTCGGCATGGCGCTGCCGGCTCCACGGCCAGCCGCCCTGGCCGAGGTTGCGGTAGAACTCGATCGAACAATCATCGATCTCGACCACCACCACCTTGCCCGACGGCCGGGGCTCGGCCGGGCGCAGCCCGATCACGGTGTCGAAGATCGCGTCCTCGGCGGCGGCGAGGTCACGGTCGTCGTGCCAGTCCCAGGCCAGCCAGCCCAGCGCGGCCACCGCGAGCAGCGGATAGAAGGCGAACTTCAGCCGCAGCGCCACCTTCGCGTACGGCCGCCGGTAACCGCGCTCGAGCGCGCCCCAGCGGGTGATGAAGGTGTAACTCGCCGCGGCCATCGTGGCCTCGAACCAGCGCTCGACGCGTTTGTGCCAAGGCATCCGCTTCCCCAATGCCGCCGCTCCCCTGGTGTGGCGTCCTGCAAGCCACTTGCCGGACCCGCTTGGTCTTTGTCCCCGATCCTGCGCCGCCCGCCGTCACCCTAGCCCCGCTACGCCTGTTCCTGGTGCCTCGTCACGCGGCCGCATCCATGGCGGGCAAAATCCGGGTTGTTCAGACCTTTCCCTAGCGGTTGCGTTCGATCGCCTGCCTTCCCAGTTCCGCGAGCACGGCGGCGCGATCCCCGAATGGCGCCAGTGCATCGTGCATCTCCGCGCGCAGGGATTCCAGCCGCGCGCGCGAAGCCGCCACGCCGATCAGCGCCGGGAACGTGGCCTTGTCCTGTGCCGCGTCCTTGCCCGCGGTCTTGCCCAGCGTGGCGCTGTCGCCTTCGACGTCGAGCAGGTCGTCGCGGACCTGGAAGGCGAGCCCGAGCGCATCGGCGAAGCGGTCGAGCGATGTGCGGGCAGCCGCGTCGATGTCCGCCGCGATCGCGCCCAGGCGCACCGATGCACGCAGCAGTGCGCCGGTCTTGAGGGCGTGCAGGCGTTCGAGTTCGTCGACGTGCAGGCGCTGCGCGGCGCCGGTGGCGTCGATATCCAGCGCCTGCCCGCCGCACATGCCGCGCGAGCCGGCGGCAAGGGCGAGCTCCTGCAGCATGGCGATGCGCGCCTCCGCGCCGCCGGGCGCCTGAGCGAGCGTGGCGAAGGCCAGCGACTGCAGCGCGTCGCCGGCGAGGATCGCGGTGGCTTCGTCGAAGGCGACATGCACGGTGGGCTGGCCGCGGCGCAGGGCATCGTCGTCCATCGCCGGCAGGTCGTCGTGCACCAGCGAGTAGGCGTGGATCAGTTCGACCGCCAGCGCGGGCGCATCGAGTAGCGCGGTCTCGGCGCCGAACGCGGCGCCGGTGGCGTAAACCAGCAGTGGCCGCATGCGCTTGCCGCCGAGCAGTACGGCGTGGCGCATCGCGGCGTGCAGTCGCTGCGGCGCTTCGTTGGCCGGGGGCAGGGTGCGTTCGAGCGCGGTGTCGATGCGCAGGCGCCACTGCGAGGTCACCGGCGCCTGCGTTGGAATGCGGTCCACGCGCTAGGCGTCGGGCGCAGGGCCGAACGGTTCGGCCGCGGCCGGGTTGTCCGGGTCGCTGAGCAGCTTGACCCGCAGCTCGGCCTGTTCCAGCGCCTGCTGGCAGCGCCGGTACAGGCCGACGCCGCGCTCGTAGGCGGCCAGCGATTCCTCGAGGCTGAGCTCGCCGTGCTCCATCTTTTCGACCAGTTGCTCGAGGGCGTCGAGCGAGGCCTCGAAATTGGCGACGGGCGAGGTGTCGGCGGCGGCTTCGGGGGTGGCTTTTCGGGGCATGTGTGGAGTTTACGACAAGGCCGGTTTCAAGGGCGATGGTGCGGCGCCGGGCCGGCATCGTCGACGGCCCGGGCACGGTCTGACGCCGGCGCGGATTGCCAGGTCAGCCGCGCGCCATGCGTGCGCAGCCAGGCGTCCAGTTGCGCGGAGAGGACGAGGTCGCCCGCGGCCAGAAGAGTCCCCGCGGCGTCGGACAGCAACGGCAACTGCTCGCGCTGCCACGGCGGCACGCCGAGGGCCTGCAGCACGTGCTTGAGCGCATGCGAATGGGTGCGGCCGGGCAGGCGGATGCGCTCGCCCCCCTGGCGCGCGTGCACCTGCAGCGGGGCATCGAAGGCATCGGTGCCTTCCAGCCGCAGCTGCATGCCGGTGGGCAACATCAGTGGCCCGCGGCCATTCCAGTGCGCCCGCCACGACGACGGCATCGGCTCGCGGCGCGGACCCGCGTGCAGCAGGTCGCGCCAGCGGCGTACGACCGCACCGTGCCATTCGAACGATGCATCGCTGTCCGCGGCCGCGGCCATCAGGTCCGCCTCGATCCGCTCGATGCCCTGGGCAGGCAATGGCGGCAGCCCGAGTGTTGCGACCCAGCGCCGCAGCGCGCGCGCGCGGCGGGCGCGTGGCAAGGAGGCGAGTGCAGCGACCGAAAGCACCTGCGGATCGAGCGTGCGCACTGTGGCGAGCGCGTCGTCGTCGCCGTCGGCAAGCAGCATGCTGGCCTCGGCGGCGAGCGCTGCGCTGCGTGCCAGCGCGGCATCCGCTGCCGGCCAGCGTTCGCGCAGCAGCGGCAGCACGCGGTGGCGCAGGAAGTTGCGGTCGTGCGCGGTGTCGTCGTTGCTCGGATCGTCGATCCAGCGCAGGTCGTGTTCGTGCGCGTGGGCCAGCAGCTGTGTGCGTGGCACGCCAAGCAGCGGCCGCCACAGCCAGCCGGTGGCGAACCGCTGCCAGGGCTGCATTGCCGCAAGCCCGTCCGGGCCGGACGCGCGCAGCGCTCGCAGCAGGAAGGTTTCGGCCTGGTCGTCGCGGTGATGGGCGAGAGCCAGCACTTCGTCGTCGCCCAGCGCTTCGGCGAACGCATGCCGCCGGGCTTCGCGGGCTGCGGCTTCCAAGCCGCTGCCCGCATCGCGCACGACTTCCACCTGCACCGCCTGCAATGGGATGCCAAGCGCATCGCACAACGCGCGGCAATGCGCCGCCCATTCGCCGGCGGCGGCCTGCAGGCCGTGATGGACGTGGATCGCGCGCAATCCCGCCGCGCGGATCGACGGTTGCGCCGCGAGCAGGTGCAGCAGCACGACCGAATCGAGCCCGCCGCTGAGGCCGACCAGCACCGCGCGCGCTGCGCCGTCCGCACATGGCATCGCGATGAAACCGGCCGGCAGGACGTCGCTCATGGCGCGATGGTGCCACGTCGCCGCAATGCAGTGATCCGCCGGCGTGGCTTGGCTGCGCGGCATTGGCGGCTAGAGTGGGGCGCCCTCCCGGACGGCGCGATCCCATGAGCCAACTGTTCCAGCTCCTGCAGCAGCGCGGCCTGCAGCTGCGCAACCGCATCGTGGTGTCGCCGATGTGCCAGTACTCCTGCGTCGATGGCATGCCGGACGACTGGCACCTGGTGCACCTGGGCAGCCGCGCGGTCGGTGGTGCTGCGGTGGTGTTCACCGAAGCCAGTGCGGTGTCGCCGGAAGGGCGCATCTCGCCGGAGGACGCGGGCATCTGGAACGACGCGCAGGCCGAAGCGTGGGCGCGCATCGCCGCTTTCATTGCCTCGCAGGGCGCAATTCCGGCGATGCAGTTGGCGCATGCCGGGCGCAAGGCCAGCACGTTCGCGCCCTGGCGCGGTTCGGGCGAGGTGCCGGTGCGGGCCGGTGGCTGGGAGACGGTAGCGCCGTCGGCGCTGCGGTTCGACGAGGCCTATCCGCTGCCGGTCGCGCTGGACGCGGATGGCATCGCCAAGGTCATTGCCGACTATCGCGCCGCCGCGATGCGCGCGCATGCGGCGGGTTTCCGCATCATCGAGATCCACGCCGCGCACGGCTACCTGCTGCATGAATTCCTGTCGCCGCTGTCGAACCGGCGCGACGACGGCTACGGCGGCGATTTCGAAGGCCGCACGCGCCTGGTGCGCGAAGTGATCGCCGCGGTGCGCGGTGCATGGCCGGAGGAGCTTCCGCTGTGGCTGCGCATTTCAGCGACCGACTGGGTTGACGGCGGCTGGGACGTGGCGCAGAGCGTCGAGCTGGCGCGCCTCGCCGGGCAGCTAGGCGTCGACCTCGTCGATGTCTCCAGCGGCGGGCTCGACCCGCGACAGGCCATCGCGACCGGCCCCGGTTACCAGGTGCCGTTTGCCGCGCGCATCCGCCGCGAGGCCGGTGTCGCCACCGGCGCGGTCGGGTTGATCACCGAGCCGGCGCAGGCCGAGGCCATCGTCGCCGGCGGTGATGCGGACGTGGTGCTGCTGGCGCGGGAGTTCCTGCGCGATCCGTATTTCCCGGTGCGTGCGGCGGCGAAACTCGGCGTGTCGCTGCAGGCGCCTGCGCAGTACCTGCGAGCGTGGGGAAGCTAGTCCCGATCCACGATCTGCAGGAGCTCCTCCCATGGGCGCTCCTGCGGGCGAGGCTCAGGCCGCCTCGTAGGCTCCGTATCCGCGCAGACGCTGGTAGCGTTTTTCCAGCAGGTCCTGCACCGGCAGCGCCTCGAGCGCGTCTAGTTCGTTGAGCAGTACGGCCTTCAGTCGCGTGGCGGTCTGCTTCGGGTTGCGGTGCGCGCCGCCGATCGGCTCGCGTACCAGCTTGTCGATCAGGCCCAGTTCCAGCAGGCGCTTGGCGGTCAGGCCCAGCTGCTCTGCGGCGTCGCGCGCCTTGGCCGCGTCCTTCCACAGGATCGAGGCGCAGCCTTCGGGCGAGATGACGGAGTAGGTGCTGTATTCGAGCATCACCGTGCGGTCGCCAACGCCGATCGCCAGCGCGCCACCGGAGCCGCCTTCGCCGATCACCGTGCACACGATCGGGATCTTCAGCTCCGACATTTCCATCAGGTTGCGCGCGATCGCCTCGGACTGGCCGCGCTCCTCGGCCCCGATGCCCGGATATGCGCCGGGGGTGTCGATGAAGGTCAGCAGCGGCAGCCTGAAGCGCTCGGCCATCTTCATCAGGCGCAGCGCCTTGCGGTAGCCCTCGGGGCGCGGCATGCCGAAGTTGCGGCGCACCTTGGCCTTGGTGTCGCGGCCCTTCTGGTGGCCGATGATCATCACGGCGCGGCCGTTGATGCGGCCGAGGCCGCCGACGATGGCGGCGTCGTCGGAATAGGCGCGGTCGCCGGCCAGTTCCTGGAACTCGTCGCAGATCACCCGGATGTAGTCGTTGGTGTAGGGCCGCGCGGGATGGCGCGCCAGCTGCGAGACCTGCCAGGGCGAGAGGTCGCGGAAGATCTGCGCGGTGCGCAGGCGCAGCTTGTCCTGCAGCGTATGCAGTTCGGCGTCGATGTTGACCGCCGGCCCGGTGCTGGCGTGGCGCAGGTCCTGGATCTTCGCCTCAAGGTCGGCGATGGGTTGTTCGAAATCGAGGTAGTTCGGGTTCATCGGTGGTCTGTGGCCCGCGAGAGGGCGCCAGTCTAGCCGAATGGACGTTTCCGGCCGTACGGTGGCGTCCGGCGACGGCGCGCGCGGATCGTTCGAAATCCGAGGCCATGGGCGGCGGAATTTGCAATGGATCGACGCCGTCATGGTGGCTAAGGTCGAACCGTCCCCTGCAGGAGCACGTGATGCGAACGATGACGCTGATGGCCTGCGTGGCCGCCATCGCCTGTGCGACCCCCGCCAGGGCCGCGGACGGATACCGCGAACCCGACCTGTCGCGGGCCGAGGAGCCGGTGCCGTTCCTGCTCGATCCGGCAAGCCGCCCGCAGGCGGTGGATATCCTGCCGTCGGCGCCGGCGCCGGGGACATGGCGACACGAAGCCGATCGACGGGTTTTCCGCGAAACCCGTGCCCTGCAGGACACGCCGCGCTGGACGCTGGCCAAGCGCGATGTCGACATGGCAGTGCCGGCGATGCTCGGGAATTTCAGCTGTGCCGCGGGGGTTGCGCTGACCCCGGTGAAGACGCCGATGTTGGCCGGGATGCTCGTCCGTGTCTCGGCCGACGCGGAGCGGGCCATCGAGCCGGCCAAGGCCGCGAACCGCCATCCGCGGCCGTTTGCCCTCGACGAAGGGCCGCTTTGCCAGCCGAAGGAGGCGTTGACGAGCTTCGACTATCCCTCGGGCCATGCGACGTGGGGATGGACGATCGGTCTGCTGCTGGCGGAGTTGGCGCCCGCGCGCTCGACGCAGATCCTGGCACGCGCGCGGGGTTACGCCGAGAGTCGCGTGGTCTGCGGCGCGCACAACCAGAGCGCGATCGATGCCGGGCTGGCGAATGCGGCTTCGCTGGTCGCTGCGTTGCATGGATCGCCGGAGTTCCGCGCCGCGATGGAGGCGGCGCGCGCTGAACTCGACGCCGCGGCAGGCGCCGCGCGGGTCGTGCCGGAGGCCGGGCGTTGCGCCGTGGAAACCGGCGCGCTGCAAACCGCGTACTGACGTCGCCGCGAATCGCGCGTCAGTTGGTCCAGGGCCGGCTGCCCATCGCCACTTTCACCGTGCGCACGCCGGGTTGCGCGCGCAGGTTGCCGGGCAGGTCGGCGTCGACGCGCACGGACTGGCCGCCGTTGAGGTCGAGCGTGCCGGCGGCGCCGTCGGGCAGCAGCAGGTCGAAGCGCAGCGGCGTGCCGCCGGGGCGGTGCAGCGCCAGCAATGCGTCGACGCGATCGAGCACGCCGGGCACGCGCAGGTCCAGGCGCAGGGCGAGGCGTTTCGCGCTTTGCTGGCAGGCCTGCTGGAAGTCCCAGCAGCGCCGCGCGCGCAGCGAGAAGCCACCGCTGAATTCGTCCTCGCGCAGGCCGCCCTCGACGACCAGGATCCGGTCGCGGGTCAGCAACTGCGCGTACTCGAAATACGCCTCGGCGAAGAACGCGCACTCGATGCGCCCGCGCCCGTCCTCGAGCTGCACGAACGCCTGCGAATCGCCGCGCTTGCGCATGCCCGTCACCTGGCCGGCGATGATCGCGGTGGTCTCCGGGCGCCAGCTGCGGCCTTCCTTCTGCGGGCCATTGCCCTGGCCCGCGGCCCACAGCGCGTCGAGCTGGCCGAGGTCGCTGCCGACCAGCGCGACCAGTTCGTCGCGGTAGGGGTCGAGCGGATGGCCGCTGAGATAGTGGCCGAGCGTGTCGCGCTCGCCGGCGAGTTTCTGCGCCAGCGGCCATTCGTTGGCCTCGGGCAGTTCGATGCGGCCCGGCGAGGCCGGCTCGGCGAAGCCGCCGAACAGCGACACCTGCCCGGCCTCGCGCTCGCGTGCCATCTGCTCGGTCGCCTTGAGCACCTCCGGCAGCTGCAGCATCAGCGTGGCCCGGTTGGTGCCGAGGGCGTCGAGTGCGCCCGCGTTGACCAGGGCCTCGAGCGTGCGCCGGTTCAACTTGGTCGTTTCCACGCGCTGGCAGAAGTCGAGCAGGTCCTCGTAGGTGCCGTTCGCGCTGCGTTCGCCGGCGATCGCCTCGCAGGCGCCGCGGCCCACGCCCTTCACCGCGCCCAGGCCGTAACGGATCGTGCTTCCGTCGATCGCCTCGAACATGTAGTTCGACGCGTTGACGTCCGGCGGCAGCACGGTCAGCCCGAGCGCGCGCGCCTCGTCGAGGAACATCACGACCTTGTCGGTGTTGTCCATGTCGGACGACAGCACCGCGGCGAGGAAGTCGGCCGGGTGGTGCGCCTTCAGCCACGCGGTCTGGTAGGACACCAGCGCGTAGGCGGCGGCGTGCGACTTGTTGAAGCCGTAGCCGGCGAACTTTTCCAGCAGGTCGAAGATCGGCCCGGCCACGCGCGGCTCGATGCCGTGGTGCTCGAGCGCGCCGGCCTCGAACTTGGCGCGCTCCTTGGCCATCTCCTCGACTTTCTTCTTGCCCATCGCGCGGCGCAGCAGGTCGGCGCCGCCGAGCGAATAGCCCGCCAGGATCTGCGCGGTCTGCATCACCTGTTCCTGGTACACCACCACGCCGTAGGTGGGTGCCAGCACGGGTTCGAGCAGCGGGTGCGGGTATTGCACCTCGGCGCGGCCGTGCTTGCGCTCGATGAAGTCGGGGATCAGGTCCATCGGTCCCGGGCGGTACAGCGAGACCAGGGCGATCAGGTCGTCGAAGCGGTCGGGCTTGGCGCGCTTGAGCAGTTCGCGCATGCCGCGCGATTCGAACTGGAATACCGCCACGGTGTCGCCGCGGGCGAACAGCTCATAGGTCCTGGCGTCGTCGAGCGGGATCGTTGCGATGTCGAGCAGCGCCGGTTTTTCCGGCTCCCGGCTCCCGGCGCCCGCCGCCCGGTGGTTGATGGCCTTCACCGCCCAGTCGATGATCGTCAGCGTGCGCAGGCCGAGGAAGTCGAACTTCACCAGGCCCACCGCTTCCACGTCGTCCTTGTCGAACTGGGTGACCGGGTTGCGGCCGTGGCCCTCGCCGTCGTGTTCGGCGAACAGCGGGCAGAAATCGCTGAGCGGGGTGGGCGCGATCACCACGCCGCCGGCGTGCTTGCCGGCGTTGCGGGTGAGGTCCTCGAGCTGCAGGGCGAGGTCGAGCAGGTCGCGGACGTCGTCCTCGTCGTTGTAGCGCGCGATCAGCTCGCTGCTGGCGAGTTCGGAATTCTTGCGTGCCGCCTCCGAGCGCCCGAGCGCGTCGTCGAGCGAAATGCCGAGGGTCAGCGGGATCAGCTTGGCGATGCCGTCGACGAAGCCGTACGGGAAGCCCAGCACGCGGCCCGTGTCGCGCACCACCGCCTTCGCCGCCATGGTGCCGTAGGTGATGATCTGGCTGACGCGGTCGCGGCCGTACTTGGCGGCGACGTAGTCGATTACCTCGTCGCGGCGATCCATGCAGAAGTCGATGTCGAAGTCGGGCATCGACACGCGTTCGGGATTGAGGAAGCGCTCGAACAGCAGGTCGTACGGCAGCGGGTCGAGGTCGGTGATGCCCAGCGCCCAGGCCACCAGCGAACCGGCGCCGGAACCGCGGCCGGGCCCGACGGGGATACCGTGGTCCTTCGCCCAGTTGATGAAGTCGGCGACGATCAGGAAGTAGCCCGGGAAGCCCATCTTGATGATGACGTCGAGCTCGGTTTCCAGGCGCGCGGCATAGCTGGCGCGGTCGTGTCCCTCGGCCAGCGGCTGCGTTTCCAGCCGTTTGGCCAGGCCATCGCGCGCCTCGCTGCGGATCCACGAGTCGAGCGTGTGGTCCGACGGCACCGGGAACGCCGGCAGGTAGTAGGTGCCCAGCCGCAGTTCGAGGTTGCAGCGCTGCGCCAGCGCCAGCGCATTGCCGATCGCGTCGGGCGAGTCGTCGAATAGCGCCGCCATCTCGTCGCTGGACTTCAGGTATTGCTGGTTGCCGTAGTCGTGCGGCCGGCGCGGGTCGTCGAGCACGCGCCCGGAGGCGATGCACACGCGCGCCTCGTGCGCATCAAAGCCTTCCGACGCGAGGAAGCGCACGTCGTTGCTGGCTACCACCGGGATGCCGAGCTTGCTCGATGCGTGCAGGGCGAAATCGTTGAACGCATCTTCGCCATCGAGTCCGCAGCGGGTGAGCTCGAGGTGCATGCGGTCGCCAAACTGGCGCTGCAGATCCGTCAGCGCCTGCTCGGCGAGGTCGTGGCGGCCGCCGCCGGCGAGCTGCCCCGGCTGCGCGTGCCGCCCGGCGATGGCGAACAGGCCGCCGTTGTTCGCCGCCAGCCACTGCGGGCGCAGCACCACGCCGTCGTGGCGCTGGCCCTCCATCCACGCCTGCGTCAGCAGTCGCGACAAGGTCAGGTAGCCGGCGTGGTCGCGGCACAGGAGGGTCAGCCGCGAGGGCGCTTCGTCGCCTTCGGCGATGAACACGTCTGCACCGGCGATCGGCTTGATTCCGGCGGCCTCCGCGGCGCGGTAGAACTTGACCAGCGCGAACAGGTTGTTGCGGTCGGTGATCGCCACTGCGGGTTGCCCGAGCGCAACGCAACGCGCGACGAGCTCCGGGATGCGGATCGTCGAGTCGGCGAGCGAATACTCGCTGTGCAGGTGGAGATGGACGAAGCGGGAGGACATCTGTGGGTGGACGCTGCTAGCGGACGCCATCAAGGCGTCTGCTGCGCCCACGAACGCCTGGCCATGGATGGACGGGCCGGTCGAACCGGAGCAGGCTGCGTTGCGCCATGGACGGCATTCATGCGAATGAGAACAGCAGGTTAGGCTGCGGGCCGGGCAGGGACAAGGCTTGACATGGCGTGGCTCGCCCCCGGGCAGTCGCGCGCGCCGGCGTTCAGGCCGGATCGGGAAGCAGCATGCCTTGGGCGCAATCGCGAACCGGAGCGAAGCTGCGCCGGTGCTGCGGGCAGGGGCCATGGCTGCGCAGCGCCGCCAGGTGCGCCGGCGTCGAGTAGCCCTTGTGCAGGTCGAAGCCGTAGTGCGGCCAGGCGTCGTGCAACTCGCGCATGAAGCGGTCGCGCGCGACCTTGGCGAGGATCGACGCGGCCATGATCGAACGGTCGCGCGCGTCGCCGCCGATCCAGGCCTCGGCCGGGCAGGGCAGCGGGCGCGGCAGGTGATTGCCGTCGATGCGGGCCAGGCAGTCCTGGCCGCCCAGCGCCGGCAGCACGCCTTCGAGCGCGCGCTGCATGCCGAGCATCGTGGCCTGGAAGATGTTGACCCGGTCGATCTCATCGACTTCGACGAAGACGATCTTCCATGCCAGCGCGCGTTCGACGATGCGCGGATACAGCGCTTCACGGCGTGCGGCGGTGAGCTGCTTGGAGTCGTCCAGCCCGTTGACCGGCGTGCGCCCGGGTGCGAACACGACGGCCGCGACCACCACCGGACCGGCGAGCGGGCCGCGGCCGGCCTCGTCGACGCCGGCGATGTGCGGCCCGGGCAGGGCAGCGCGGTCAGAGGCGGGGTTGCAGTCGGGTGGCGCGAGCATGGCGCGATTATGCCGCGGGCACGGCACCGGTTTCAGCCGCGCAAGTGAAATGCGGGTGCACTGGCAATCCATGGCACCGGTGCGAGCGGCCATGGCCGCTCCCACAAACGCGCGTGGGCCCGCGCGGCACGGTCCGCAGCGCTGCTGCGTTACCGGGGCGTTGGAGTTGTCGCAGCGGCATGCCCGGCGCGCGGCACGCCCCCGATCAACTCCGCCACCGCATCGGCGGCGCGGGACGAGGCATCCTGCCGCAGTTCCTGGTGGATCTCCCGGTAGCGTGCCTGCAGCGAAGCCACCGAATCCGGATTGCGGAACCAGCCCAGCACGGCCTCGGCGAGCTTGTCGGGCGTGCAGTCGGCCTGCATCAGTTCCGGCGCCAGGTCGGCGCCGGCTAGCACGTTCGGCAATGCGTAGCGATCGACCTTCAACATCCCCAGCCCCTTGACGATCGCGTAGGTGAGCGGGGCGATGCGGTAGCCGACCACCATCGGGCGCTTGGCCAGCATCGCCTCGAGCGTCGCGGTACCCGAAGCGAGCAGCACCACGTCGGCGGCGGCCATGGCCGTGCGTGCGCGGCCGTCGAGGAGACGGAACCGGGCCGCGGACAGGCGTGGGTCGGCGAGCAGGCGCTCGATCGCCTGCCGGCAGGCGGCATTGGCCGCGGGCACCAGCACCTGCAGCGTCGG
The DNA here is from genome assembly GCF_052044325.1 of Luteimonas sp. 22616. Classification (NCBI taxonomy): domain Bacteria; kingdom Pseudomonadati; phylum Pseudomonadota; class Gammaproteobacteria; order Lysobacterales; family Lysobacteraceae; genus Luteimonas; species Luteimonas sp. 22616. The sequence goes on along the minus strand of NZ_JBQEMW010000001.1, from coordinate 1,752,851 downwards.
GATCTCCCGCGCGACGCGGGCGGCGGCTTCGAGGAACGGTTCGCCCAGGCGTGCGATCTCGCCCAGTCGCGAACCGGGCAGCAGCGCCAGCACCGGTGCGTCTGCGGGCAGATCGAGTTCGGCGCGTGCGGCTGCGCAATCGGGATCCAGCGGCATCGTGTCGGCGAGCGGGTGGCCAACGAAACGCGCGTCGACGCCGTGGCGGGCGTAGATCGGCGGCTCCATCGGGAACAGGCACAGCACGCGATCCGCACTCTGGCCGATCTTTTCCGCACGCTTCTCGCGCCAGGCCCAGACCGATGGACTGACGTAGTGCACGGTGCGCACGCCGCGCTGTTTGAGCCACTTCTCGACGCCGAGGTTGAAGTCCGGCGCGTCGATGCCGATGAACGCATCCGGCTTCCAGTCCAGCACCTGCTGGCGGAAACGACGGCGCAGCTTCAACAGCCGCGGCAGGTGCGCCAGGACTTCGGCGAAGCCCATCACCGCCAGTTCCTGCGCGTCGTGCCAGGCCTCGAAGCCGGCCGCGCGCATCGCGTCGCCGCCGATGCCGGCGAACTGCGCGTCCGGGAAACGTGCGCGAAGTTGTTCGATCAGGCCTGCGCCGAGCAGGTCGCCGGACGCCTCGCCGGCGCACAGTGCAAAACGCGGGGAGCCGGGATCGGTGCCTGGCGATTGGGGGTTCGGAACAGCAGCGGCGGTTGTTTCACCGCGATCTCTTTCCGTCGATGGCGAATCACGCACCACGGTTTCTCACCGCGCCAACGGCCGCTCGCCGCGCTCGATGAAATCGAGGAAGTCGCGCACGTCGGTGCTTTCGGCGGCCATCTCCGCGAGCCGTTGCCTGGCATCGGCGAGGCTGCCACCGGCCACGTACACGGCACGGTAGGCGCGCTTGATCGCCGCAATGCGGTCGCCGTCGAAGCCACGTCGCTTCAGGCCCTCGCTGTTGATCCCGCGCGGGCGACCGTAGTCGTCGGACGCGACCAGCAGGTAGGGCGGCACGTCGCCGTTGACCAACGCGCCCATGCCGATGAAGGCGTGCGCGCCGATGCGGCAGAACTGGTGGATGCCGGCGAAGCCGCTCATGATCACCCAGTCGCCGATCTCCACGTGCCCGGCAAGCGTGGAGTTGTTGGAGAACACGCAGTGGCTGCCGATCTGGCAGTCGTGGGCGACATGGGTATAGGCCAGCAGCCAGTTGTCGTCGCCGATCCGGGTCACCCCGCCGCCGCCGCCGGTGCCGCGATTGATGGTAACGAACTCGCGGATCACATTGCCATCGCCGATCACCAGTTCGACGCGTTCGCCGGCGTACTTCTTGTCCTGCGGGTCGCCGCCGATCGCGGCGTGGCCGTGGATGCGGTTGTCGCGGCCGATGCGGGTGGGGCCGTGGATGCTGCAATGCGGGCCGATGCGGGTGCCGTCGCCGATCTCGACGTCGGCGCCGATGATGGTGAAGGCGCCGATCTCGACGTCGCTGCCGATCCGCGCCGACGGATCGACTACCGCGCTGGCGTGGATGGATGCGTCGGCCATGTCAGGTCTGGACCTCGGCGCAGAGGATGTCGGCGCTGGCGACCTGCTGGCCGTCGACGCTGGCGATGCCGCAATACTGGGTCATGTTGCGGATCTCGCGCCTGATCGTCACTTCCAGGTCGAGGCGATCGCCGGGCACCACCATGCGCGAGAACTTGGCGTTGTCGATCTTGACCAGGTAAGACAGCCGTCCTTCGGCACTGGTACCACGGGTGAGCTGGGTCAGGATGCCGCCGGCCTGCGCCAGCGCCTCGATCACCAGCACGCCGGGCATGACCGGCTTGTCGGGGAAGTGGCCCTGGAAAAAGGCCTCGTTGGCGCTGACGTTCTTGTAGCCGAGCACGCGCTTGCCCGATTCGAACTCGACCACGCGGTCGATCAGCAGGAACGGGTAGCGGTGCGGCAACATGCGCCAGATTTCGGCGATGTCGATCGGCATGGTCACGGGTGCGGACATCAATCCTCCTTGTCGCGCGCAGGTTTGCCCTGGGTGTTGACCCTGCGCGCCAGGGTATCGAGTTGCCTGAAGCGCGCGGCGTTCTTGCGCCACTCGCGGTTGGGCATCAACGGGGTGCCGGAAGAATACTCCCCCGGCTCGCGGATCGAGCTGGTAACCAGGCTCATCGCGGTGATCATCACCCGGTCGCAGACTTCGAGATGACCGAGGATGCCGGCGGCGCCGCCGACCAGGCAGTAGCTGCCGATGGTGGCGCTGCCGGCCACCGCCGCGCAGCCGGCCATCGCGGTATGCGCGCCGATGCGCACGTTGTGTCCGATCTGGATCTGGTTGTCGAGGCGCACGTCCTCGCCAAGCACAGTGTCCTCGATCGCACCGCGGTCGATGGTGGTGTTGGCGCCGATCTCGCAGTCGTCGCCGACCACCACGCCGCCCTGCTGCGGCACCTTGATCCAGTGGCCGGCGTCCATCGCCAGGCCAAAGCCGTCGGCGCCGAGCACCGCGCCGGGGTGGATCAGCACGCGCTGGCCCAGGCGCACGCGGCGCACCAGGGTCACGCGCGCGACCAGCACGCTGCCCTCGCCGACCACGCAATCGTCGCCGATCACGCAGCCCGGGCCGATCACCGCGCCGGCGGCGATGCGCGAACGCGCACCGATGCTGGTGAACGGGCCGACCTGCGCCTGCGGGTCGATCCGGGCGCTGGCGTCGACCACGGCGCTGGCATGGATGCCCGGCTGCAGCGGCGGTGGCGGATCGAAAAGCGCCGCGATCTTCGCGAACGCGACGTAGGGGTCGGCGGCGATCAGCGCCGTGCCGTCATGGCCTTCGGCGTCGGCCGCGCGCATGACCACGGCCGATGCCGCCGAGTCGGCCAGCTGGCTGCGATAGCGCGGGTTGGCCAGGAACGCGAGCTGGCCCGCGCCGGCAAGGGCGAGCGTGGCCACGGAGGAAATCCGGGTGTCGCCTTCGCCGTGCAGTTCGAGCCCGAAGCGCGCGGCGATCTCGGCCACCGAGTAGGACGGGCCGGTCATGGGCAGTAGCCCCCGCGCGGCGCTAGAACGCGCCGCCGAAGGTGAACTGCAGGCGCTCGAGCTCGTCGTCGTCGCCCTTGCGCAGCGGGAAGGCGTAGCTGATCGAGATCGGGCCCACCGGCGCGCGCCACATCAACGCAACGCCCGTGGAGACGCGCATCTCGCTGGCTTCCACGCTGTCGACGTTCTTGAACACGTTGCCGAAGTCGACGAACGCGGAAATGCGCGCCGCCGGGCTGTCGAACAGGGTGGGGAAGAACATTTCCAGCGAACCGACCGTCTTCACCGCGCCGCCCAGGGGCTGCAGGTAGGTGCTGCCGGACGCCGCTTCGCGCGGGCCGAGGGTGTTGTCGCGGAAGCCGCGCACCGAGCGCGCGCCGCCGGCGTAGAAGTTCTCGAAGAATGGCAGGCCGGTGGCGACCAGGGTCTTGTCGTAGGTCGAACCCGGCGCGCAGTCGGCCTGCGCGGCTGCCATGTTCACGCCGTCGGCGGACGGGACGGGCGGCTGGCCCGGATTGGTCTGGCAGAACACGCGCACCGCGTCGGAGCCGTAGCTGTCGCCATAGCCCAGGTCGATGCGGGTGTTGAGCACCAGCGCCCGCGAGATCGGCCAGTACTTCGAGAACTCGTAGTTGAGCTTGTAGAACTGCACCGTCGAGCCGGGCAGCGTGGTTTCCAGCGATACGCGTTGCAGCGTGCCGCGGGTCGGCTGCAGGTAGTCGTTGCGGGTATCGCGCGCCCACGCCAGCTCGCTGCGCCAGGAGTGGAACGTCCGGGTGTCCAGCGCGTCGATGTAGTCGACGATGCTGTCCGGGGTCGAACCGCGGAAGGTGTTGATCTGGTTGCGGTCGATGCCGATCACCGCGCTGACGGTGTCCGATTCGGTGATCGGGATGCCGAGCACCATCTGCCCGGCGGCGCTGGTCGACGAGTACTGCGCGGTGTTGAACTCGGAGTTATCGAACTCGCGCCACCACAGGTTGTAGCCCAGCGACAGGCCGCCGTCGGTGAAGTAGGGGTTGAGGAACGAGAACGAGTAGCGCTGCAGGTAGACGTTGCGCTGGGCTTCCACCGAGACCCGGTTGCCGCTGCCGAGGAAGTTGTTCTGCGACAGCTGGATCGAGGTGGTGACGCCGGAGAGCTGTGAATAGCCCAGGCCGAAGACGAAGCTGCCGGACGTGGTTTCCTTGACGTTGAAGACCACGTCGACCTGATCGGCGGTGCCCGCGACCGGTTCGGTCTGGACATCGACGCTGCCCGGCTCGAAGAAGCCCAGGCGCTGCAGGCGCACCTTGGAGCGGTCGATCGCGACCTGCGAGTACCAGGCGCCTTCGAACTGGCGCATCTCGCGGCGCATGACCTCGTCGGAGGTGCGGGTGTTGCCCTTGAAGACGATGCGGCGCACGTTGACGCGCGGGCCGGGCACCACCTGCAGCTTGATCGCGACGGTGCGGTTCTCGCGGTCGATGTCGGGGATCGGGTTCACCTGCGCGAAGGCGTAGCCGATGTTGCCCAGGGTGGCGACGATTGCGTTGGACGTGATTTCGAGCAACGCGCGGGAGAAGGTCTGGCCCTCCTTGACCATCACCATGCGCTCGATGCTTTCCTTCGGCAGCACGGTGTCGCCGGTGACCTCCACCGTGGACACCTTGTAGATGTCGCCCTCGGTGAGGCCCATGGTCAGGAACATGTCGCTCTTGTCGGGGCTGATCGCGACCTGGGTGCTGTCGACGCTGAAATCGACGTAGCCGCGGTCGAGGTAGTAGTTGTTGAGCTTCTCCAGGTCGCCGGACAGCTTCTCGCGCGAGTACTGGTCGTCGCGCCGGTACCAGCTCAGCCAGTTGCTCTCGGCCGATTCCCACGAATCGGTGAGGTCTTCCTGTTCGAACTTCTCGTTGCCGATCAGGTTGATGTGGCGGATCTTGGCCGCCTTGCCTTCCTTGATCGCCAGGGTGACGTCGACGCGGTTGCGGTCGAGCTTGGTGACCGTGGGGGCGATCTCGACGTTGTACTTGCCGCGGTTGTTGTACTGCTTGGTGAGCTCCTGGGTGACCCGGTCCAGGCTGAGGCGGTCGAAGGTCTGGCCCTCGGACAGGCCGATGTCGGACAGGCCCTTGAGCAGTTCCTCGCTCTTGATGTCCTTGTTGCCGGTGACGGTGAGCTTGTTGATCGCCGGGCGCTCGACCACGGTGATCACCAGGATGTCGCCCTGGCGCCCCATCCGCACGTCTTCGAAGAAGCCGGTCTTGTACAGCGCGCGGATCGCCTGCGCGATGCGCGACTGGTCGATGTTGTCGCCGCGCTCGATCGGCAGGTAGGTGAAGACGGTGCCTGCGCCGATGCGCTGCAGGCCGTCGACGCGGATGTCACTGACGGTGAAGCTGCTGTCTGGCCTGGACGCCGGTGCGAGGTCGCTGGTGGGGGGGGCGGGCGGGGGCGCGATACCGAAGGCGGCCTGCGGATCGACCGCCTGCTGGGCCCAGGCGGCAGGCGCGGTGACGGCCGTGGCGAGGGCAAGGACAAGCAGGCGGCGGGTAGGGGTACGCGTCATCAAATCGGATCCAGGTGGGGGTCGGCGCCCCGCGAAAGCAGGGCAAGGCCGGGTTGGACAGCTACCGCACGAAGTTGTTCAGGATGTCGTTGTAGAACGCCAGACCCATGAGTCCTGCCAGCAGGGCGAGGCCGACATACTGCCCTGCGGCCATCGCACGCTCGCTTAACGGGCTGCCCTTGACCAACTCGATAAGGTAATACAACAGGTGACCCCCGTCCAAGAGCGGGATCGGCAGCAGGTTGAGGATGCCGAGGCTCAGCGACAGCAGCGCGAGGATGGTCAGGTACCAGGCGACGCCCTGCTGGGCGTAGGCATTCGCCGCGCGGGCGATGGTGATCGGCCCGGCCACCGAGTTTTGCACCGAAACGCGGCCGGAGAACACGCGGCCGACCATTTCGAACAGCTGCACGGTCTGGTAGCGCATCTCGCGCAGGGCGGCCGGAACTGCCGCCAGCGGGCCGTAATGCTCGACCGCATCCTTCGGCGGCAGCTCGCTGCGCCGGACCGGTTCGATGCCGAGCATCCAGAAGTCGCCGCGACCGGCTTCCGACGCCAGCCGGGGCGTGATCGGCAGGGCCAGGCGCTGGCCTTCGCGCTCGACCTCGACCATCGCCTCCCCGCCCTGGCGGCCGAGGGCCTGGATCATCGGGCCGATGTCGTCGAAGGCGCGCACCGGCTCGCCGTCAATGGCGGTGATGCGGTCGTTTTCGGCCAGCATGCCCCAGGCCGGGGTGTCGGGCCGAACCTTGCCCACCACCGGCGGCAGCAGCGCCTGGCGCGCGGTCAGGCCGATGCCCGGCAGCACGCTGCGCTCGTCCAGGCCCTCGGGCAGGGCGGACAGCTTCAGGTCGCGGACGCGTTCATGGCCGCCGGCATCGCGCACGCGCACGACCACGTCCTGGCGGTCCAGCGCGTGCGGCAGCAATGCCATCTGCACGCCATCCCAGGTCTGGGTGACGCGTTCGCCGACCGCCAGCACGGTGTCGTCGCGCTGCAGGCCGGCGGCCGCGGCAATGCCGTCGACATGGCCGATCACCGGTGCGTAGCCGGGGCGGCCGACCACGAACATCGCCCACAGCAGCAGCACGCACAGCAGCAGGTTGGCGGCCGGGCCGGCGACGACGATCGCGATCCGGCGCCAGACCGACTTGCGGTTGAACGCCTGGTCGAGTTCCGCCGGGTCGACATCAGCCTCGCGTTCGTCGAGCATCTTGACGTAGCCGCCCAGCGGGATCGCGGCGATCACGTATTCGGTGCCGTCGCGGCCGCGGCGCGACCACAGCGGCCTGCCGAAGCCGACCGAGAAGCGCAGCACCTTGACCCCGTTGCGGCGCGCGACCCAGTAGTGGCCGAACTCGTGGAAGGTCACCAGCAGGCCCAGGCTGATGACGAACCACCACAGGGATCCAACAAGGGTGCTCATGCGGGTGGGCTCATGCGGGCTGGGTCATGTGGCAGTGATGCGGGAAGACAGCTGGGTGGCGCACTCGCGGGCGCGGATGTCCGCGTCGCGCAGCGCGTCGAGCGAAGCCGCCGGCGCCGCCGGCAGCGCCGCAAGCGTCTGTTCGACGAGCGCCGGAATGGACAGGAAACCGATCCGTCCCTGAAGAAACGATGAAACCGCGACTTCATTGGCGGCGTTGAGGGTCGCCGGCGCGGTCCCGCCGGCTTCCAGCGCCGCATACGCCAGGCGCAGGCAGGGGAAGGCGACGGTGTCCGGTGGCTCGAAGTCCAGCCGCCCGTGCGCCAGCAGGTCGAGCCCCGCGACCCCGGACTCGATCCGCCGCGGCCAGCCGAAGCCCACCGCCAGCGCGGTGCGCATGTCCGGCAGGCCCAGCTGGGCCAGGGTCGAGCCGTCGATGAACTCCACCAGCGAATGCACCAGGCTCTGCGGGTGCACCAGCACGTCGATGCGCTCGCCCGGCAGGCCGAACAGGTGGTGGGCCTCGATGACTTCCAGGCCCTTGTTCATCAGCGTGGCCGAATCGACCGAGATCTTCGGCCCCATCGACCACTTGGGATGCGCGATCGCCTGGGCCGGGGTGACGTCGGCCAACTGCGTGCGGTCGTGGCCGCGGAACGGGCCGCCGGAAGCGGTCAGCACGATGCGGCGCAGGTCGGCGGTGGCTTCCGCCGGCAAACACTGGAAGATCGCGTTGTGCTCGCTGTCGATCGGGACGATGCAGGCGCCGCCGTCGCGGGCGGCCGCCATCAGCAGTTCGCCGGCCAGCACCAGCGATTCCTTGTTGGCCAGCAGCAGGCGCTTGCCCGCGCGCGCCGCGGCCAGGGTCGAATCCAGCCCGGCCGCGCCGACGATGGCCGCGACCACGGTCTGGCAGGCGTCGCCAGCGGCGAGGTCGGTGATGGCGTCCATGCCGGCGTGGGCCTGCGTGGGCAGGCCGGCGGCGGCGAGGCCGTCGCGCAGCGCCGGATAGCCGTCCGGATCGGCGATGGCGGCGTGATCGGGGCGGTGCGCGCGGCACAGCGCGAGCAGCGCATCGACGTTGCGGCCGGCGGCCAGCACCGAGGCGCGCAGGCGGCCCGGGTGGCGGGCGATCACGTCCAGCGCTGACGTGCCGATCGAACCGGTGGCTCCGAGGACGGTGACGGATTGCAGGCTGGGCATGTCAGAAGCCCAACAGTTCCTTGCCGAGCAGGAACACCGGCAAAGCCGCGAGCACGCCGTCGAGACGGTCGAGCACGCCGCCGTGCCCGGGGATCACGTTGCCCGAATCCTTGGCGCCGACGTGGCGCTTGAGCAGGCTCTCGAACAGGTCGCCGACCACCGAGAACAGCACGGTCGCCACCGCGACCAGCGCCACCGCCGGCAGTTGGGCTGTCGCGGCGCCGGCCAGCCAGCCGAACAGCAGGCCGGTGGCGACGCCGGCGACCAGGCCGCCCAGCAGGCCTTCGACCGTCTTGTTGGGGCTGATCCGCGGCGCCAGCTTGCGGCCCTTGAACAGCTTGCCGCCGAAGCGGCGGCCGGCGAAATAGGCACCGGAATCGGCGGCCCAGACAATTGCCAGCGCGGTCAGCAGCCAGCGGTGGCCCATCGGCGGGTCGGCCTGCACGGGCTGGTCGCCGTGGATCAGCACCAGCGCGCACCACGCCGCCAGCGTCGCCAGCGTGCCCGCGGCGATCTTGAACGCGCGGGCATGGGTGTCGTGGTCGGACGCGAAACCGTAGAAGCGCAGCCACAGCAGCGCCAGCAGCCACCAGCCGACGCCGAGCACCGCGATGATCTGCAGCAGCACGAACGATCCCTGTGCCGCCCACACCATCAGCACCATCAGCAGCAGGTTCAGCAGCAGCAGGATGGTGCGATGCAGGGTGTCGTCGACCTCGGCCAGTTTCAACCATTCCCACAGCCCGGTCAGGAACACCACCGCCGCGAGCGCCGCCATCCACGGCGTGGGCAGGAACAGGATCGCCAGGATCGCCAGCGGTGCCATCAGCAGGGCGGCGATCACTCGGGTGCGGGTCATTCTGACGTCTCCAGTGCGGCGGCCTGTTCGCCGGTCAGGCCGAAGCGGCGCTCGCGCCGGGCGAAATCGTCGAGCGCGCGTGCAAGGGTGGCGGCGTCGAGCTCCGGCCACAGGGTATCGGTGAACCACAGCTCGGTATAGGCGAGCTGCCACAACAGGAAATTGCTGATCCGCATGTCGCCGCCGGTGCGGATGAACAGGTCCGGCGGCGGCAGATCGGCCAGGGCCACGCGCGACGCGAAGGCGGCCTCGTCGATGTCCTCGGGCTTCAGCCGGCCTTCGGCGACGTCGCGCGCCAGCGCCCGCGCGGCGGCGGCGATGTCCTGGCGGCCGCCGTAGCTGGCGGCGATGTTGAGCGCCAGGCGCGTGTTGCCCGCGGTCTGCGCCTCGGCGGCCTGCATGCGCTCGCGGATCTGCGCGTTGAAGCGCTCGCGCTCGCCGATGAAACGCACGCGCACGCCGCGGCGGTGCAGTTCGACCACCTCGCGTTCGAGCGCATTGAGGAACAGCTTCATGAGTGCGCCGACTTCCTCCTCCGGCCGACCCCAGTTCTCGCTGGAGAAGGCGAACAGGGTCAGCGCCGCGATGCCGCGCTCAAGGCAGAAATCGATGCACAGGTTGACCGCGCGCGCGCCGGCGCGGTGGCCGATGATGCGCGGCCGCCTGCGCCGCGCCGCCCAGCGGCCGTTGCCGTCCATGATGACGGCGAGGTGGCGGGGGGTGGTCATGGGGAGGCCGGGAATCCCGAATCCCGGGTCCTCATACCGCCATCAATTCCTGTTCCTTGGCCTTGACCACGTCGTCGACGTCCTTGATGCCCTTGTCGGTGAGCTTCTGGATCTCGTCGCCGCCGCGGCGCTCGTCGTCCTCGGAAATGAGCTTTTCCTTGAGCAGGTCCTTGACCTGCTGGATCGCGTCGCGGCGGATGTTGCGGATCGCGATCTTGGCGTTCTCGCCCTCGTTGTGGACCAGTTTGCTCAGTTCCCTGCGGCGCTCCTCGGTGAGGGCGGGCAGGTTGATGCGGATGACAGTGCCGGCGGTGGTCGGGTTCAGGCCGAGGTCGGAAGCCAGGATGGCCTTCTCGACCGGGCCGACCATCTGCTTCTCCCACGGCGTGATGACCAGCGAGCGCGCATCGGCGACGGCGACGCTGGCCACCTGGGTCAGTGGCATGTCCGAGCCGTAGTAATTGACCTTCAGGTGGTCGACCAGGGCGGTGGACGCGCGGCCGGTGCGGACCTTGGTCAGGTCGTGGCGCAGCGCCTCCACGCTCTTGTGCATGCGGGTCTGCGCATCCTTCTTGATGTCGTCGATCATGGCCGGCTCCGGGTCGATTGCTTAATCGCGGGATTATAAGGGGTGAAGCGGCGCGCCCACGAACCATTGGTTCGTGCGCTGCTGGGCGCCCGGCCAAGGAGGGCCGGGAGGGGCGATCAGGGGCCAACGTTGTTGCGCCATGGATGGCGGCAACGAAATTCCGATTCGCAGCGTGGCGAACCCTCGCCTCCTATCCTTGGTTCCCGCGCATTCCGGCAATTTGTCGGAGAAGCTCTTGCAGGAGCGGCTTCAGCCGCGAGCTTTCAGGCATATCCCCGGACAAAGGCAAGAACTCGCGGCTGAAGCCGCTCCTGCAAAAGCCACCGCGCGGAGACAGGCGGGTGGGCGCTCTCAATGACGATGCCCAGCCTCCGCATGCACACCTTGCCCACACGCTCCGCCGCGCTCGATCTGCAGGGTCGGGTGCTGGATGCCGAAGCGCTGGTCGAGTTCGTGCACGACACCGGCGAGGAATGCATCGTGGTCGTCGCCTTCTTCCCGGACCAGGTGCGCGGTCATCGCGATCTCGTCCGACCCCAGCGCCCAGATGTGCAGGTGATGAACCGCCGCCACCCCCGGCTGTCCGGCAAGGAAGGCCTGCACCGCGGCCCGGTCGATGCTGTCGGGCACCGCGTCCATCGTCGCGTTGAAACTGTCGCGCAGCAGGGCGAAGGCGCCGATGGCGACCACCGCGCCGACCAGCAGCGCGGTCACCGGGTCGAGCCAGGACCAGCCCAGCCACAACATGCCCATGCCGGCCAGCACCGCGGCAAGCGACACCGCGGCATCGGCCACCAGGTGCAGGAAGGCGCCGCGGCGGTTGAGGTCGTTGGCGTGGCCGTCGCGCACGAACCAGGCCGCGCCGAGGTTGACGGCGATGCCGATCGCCGCGACCACGATCACCGGCATTCCCGGGATCTGCGGCGGTGCGCCGAGCCGACGCAGCGCCTCCCAGGTCAGCGCGCCGGAAAAGGCGATCAGCAGGGTGGCATTGGCCAGCGGCGACAGCAGCGTCGCGCGCCGCCAGCCATAGGTGTGGCGTTCGGTGGGCCGGCGTTTGGCCAGCGCCGCCGCCCCCCAGGCCAGGCCGAGCCCGAGCACGTCGCCGAAGTTGTGCAGCGCATCCGACAGCAGCGCCAGCGAGTCGGTGGCGAAGCCATAGCCGGCTTCCAGCGCCGTGTACGCGAGATTGATCAGCGTGATCGCCGCGAACGCGCGCGTCGAGGAGCCATGGGCATGCGAATGGGAGTGGCCGTGCATGGGGCGGCATGCTGCCATCGGGCGCGGGCGGACACTATTTCAGCCGATGTCCCAGCCGCGGCTGTCGGTGCTGTAGGAGCGGCTTCAGCCGCGAGCTCTTCGCGCCATCACCCTCAAAGCTCGCGGCTG
>NZ_JBQEMW010000001.1:1667536-1741066 GCF_052044325.1 Luteimonas sp. 22616 | reverse complement strand
CTCCCCCCCCCCCCCCCCCCCCCCCCCCCCCCCCCCCCCCCCCCCCCCCCCCCCCCCCCCCCCCCCCGCTCCTGCCAGGGCGGATCCCGCGGCGCCTACTTGACCAGCGTCCCGATTTCCTCGCCGCGCAGGATGCGCAACAGCACGCCTGGCTGGCTCATGTCGAAGATGCGCAGCGGCAGGCTGCTGTCGCGGGCCAGGGCGAAGGCGGCGGTATCCATCACGTTGAGGTTGCGGGCGATGACTTCGTCGTAGCCCAGGGTGTCGAAACGCTTGGCGTCCGGGTTCTTCTTCGGGTCCGAGTCGTAGACGCCGTCGACCTTGGTGGCCTTGAGCAGCAGGTCGGCGCCGATCTCGATCGCGCGCAGCGCGGCGCCCGAATCGGTGGTGAAGAACGGGTTGCCGGTGCCGGCGGCGAAGATCGCGATGCGGCCTTTTTCCAGATGGCGGATGGCGCGGCGGCGGATGTAGTCCTCGCACACGTCGTTGATCTTGATTGCGCTCATCACCCGCACCCGCGCGCCGAGCTTTTCCAGCGCGTCCTGCATCGCCAGCGCGTTGATCACGGTGGCCAGCATGCCCATCTGGTCGCCGGTGACCCGGTCCATGCCGCCGGCCGCCAGGCCCGCGCCGCGGAAGATGTTGCCGCCGCCGATCACCACCCCGATTTCTGCACCCGCCTGCTGCGCCTCGATCACCTCGCGCGCGAGCCGGCCGATCACTTTCGGGTCGATGCCGTAATCCTCGTCGCCCATCAGGGCCTCGCCGGACAGTTTGAGCAGGATGCGGCGATAGGCGAGGGGTGGCGACATTGGGGGCTCCGGGCGGGCAAACGCGGCAATTCTAGCTGATGGGCCGGGATTGGTGATTCGGAATTCGGGAGTCGAATGCAGGAGCGGCGGCGGCCGCGAGCTTTTGATCTTGCCCTTCCCTGCCTTCGCGGGGGAGGAGCTGAAAGCTCGCGGCTTCCGCCGCTCCTACAGGAATCGGGGTTTACGCAGCCCGATCCGGCCGCAGAGCGGTCAACAACCCGCGCGCAGCGCTGAAACGGGTGGCGGCGTCGGGCAGGTCGAGAGTGATGCGCAGCTTGTCCGGGCCGTCCATGCGGTAATGCTTCGGCTGGCCCTGGATCAGGCGGATCACCGACATCGGGTCGACATCCGGCTTCTCGACGAACTGCAGGCGTCCGCCCTTGGGGCCGAGGTCGAGCTTGCGGATGCCCAGCGCGTCGGCTTGCAGCTTCAGTTCGGCGCTGGCGAACAGGTGCTTCACCGGGTCGGGCAGCAGGCCGAAGCGGTCGATCATCTCCACCTGCAGCTCGCGCAGGTCCTCGGCGCTGCGTGCCGAGCTGATGCGCTTGTACAGCGTCAGGCGCGCGTGCACGTCGGGCAGGTAGTCGTCGGGGATCAGCGCCGGCACGTTCATCAGCACCTCGGCGCCGTGTGCATGCGCGCCGTCGACGTCCGGCAGTTCGCCGCGCTTGATGCTGCGCACCGCGCGCTCGAGCAGTTCGGTGTAGAGGCTGAAGCCGACCTCCGCCATCTGCCCGCTCTGGTCCTCGCCGAGCAATTCGCCGGCGCCGCGGATCTCGAGGTCGTGGGTGGCCAGGGTGAAACCGGCGCCCAGTTCGTCCATCGCCGCGATCGCATCGAGGCGCTTGCGTGCATCGCTGGTGATCGAGCGCTTGTCCGGGACCACCAGGTACGCATAGGCGCGGTGGTGCGAGCGCCCGACGCGCCCGCGCAGCTGGTGCAGCTGGGCGAGGCCAAACTTGTCGGCGCGGTTGATGATGATGGTGTTGGCATTGGGGATGTCGATGCCCGACTCGATGATCGTCGAGCACAGCAGCACGTTGAAGCGCTGCTTGTGGAAGTCGAGCATCACCCGCTCCAGTTCGCGCTCGGGCATCTGGCCATGGGCGATACCGATGCGCGCCTCCGGCACCAGCTCCTGCAGCTCGCGCTGCATGCGGCCGATGCTCTCGACGTCGTTGTGCAGGAAGTACACCTGGCCGCCGCGCGCCAGTTCGCGCTCGAAGGCCTCGCGCAGCTGCGCGTCGTCCCACGGCACCACGAACGTCTGCACCGCGAGGCGATGCGCGGGCGGGGTGGCGATGATGGCCAGGTCGCGCAGGCCGGCCATCGCCATGTTGAGCGTGCGCGGGATCGGTGTTGCGGTCAGCGTGAGCAGGTGCACGTTCGCACGCAGCGCCTTCAGCGCCTCCTTCTGGCGCACGCCGAAGCGCTGCTCCTCGTCGACGATCACCAGCCCCAGGTCCTTGAACTTCACGTCCGGCTGCAGCAGGCGGTGGGTGCCGACGATGACGTCGATCTTGCCTTCGGCCAGCTTCTCCAGTTCGGCCTTGATCTCCTTGGTGCTCTTGAAGCGCGACAGCACCTCGACCCGGATCGGCCAGTCGGCGAAACGGTCGGCCATGGTGCGGTAGTGCTGCTCGGCCAGCAGCGTGGTCGGCACCAGCACCGCGACCTGCCTGCCGGCGGTGGCGGCGACGAATGCGGCGCGCACCGCGACCTCGGTCTTGCCGAAGCCGACGTCGCCGCAGACCACGCGGTCCATCGGCTGCGAGCTGGCCAGGTCGCGGATCACCGCCTCGATCGCGCTGTGCTGGTCGGGCGTTTCCTCGAACGGGAACGCGGCCGCGAACGGCTCGTACATCGCCCGGTCGACATCGACCGCCAGGCCTGCGCGCGCCTGGCGCTTGGCCTGGATCTCGAGCAGTTCGGCGGCGACGTCGCGGACTTTCTCCGCCGCCTTCTTCCTGGCCTTGGTCCACTGCTCGCCGCCGAGCGAATGCAGTGGCGCGGTCTCGGCCGAAGCGCCGGAATAGCGGCTGACCAGGTGCAGCTGCGCGACCGGTACGTACAGGCGATCGCCCTTGGCGTACTCGATCTCGAGGTACTCGCCGGGCTGGCCGCCGGCCGCGAGCGTGACCAGGCCGCGGTAGCGGCCGACGCCGTGGTCCTCGTGGACGATCGGCGCGCCTTCGGACAGCTCGCCGAGGTCGCGGATGATCGCCTCGGGCTCGCGCCCGACGCGCCTGCGGCGGCGCGGCTGCGAGGCGCGCTCGGGAAACAGCTGGCGCTCGGTGAGGATGGCGAACGGGATGCCGCCTGCAGCCTCGGCATCGAGCGCGAAGCCGTCGTCGAGCGGCGCGACGGCTATGTGCGCGTTATCCATCCGCTGCGCGGACGGATCAACTGCCGCCGTTGGAGCAACGCTGCCGCGACGCTCAACGCCGGCAATGAAGTCCTGGAACGAAACCAGCACCTCCGGTCGAATATCGGCGGCCTGCAACACCTCCAGCAACGCTTCGCGGCGGCCGGCGGTGTCCGCGGCAATCAGCACCTGGCCGGGGTAGCTGCCCAAGAACGACTTCAATGCCGCCGCTGGCTGCGCATCCTTCACCACCAGCGGCAGTTCCGGTGCCGGCTGGTCGCCCAGCGCCGCGGCCTGCGCGTGGCGCGAGTGCTGCGGGCCGCAGACTTCGATGCGCGCGCCGGCGTTGAGCCGTTCGCGCAGGGCGTCGGGTGGCAGGTAGAGCTCGGCGGGTGGCAGCAGCGGGCGCTCGATGTCGTGGCGACGCTGCTCGTAGCGTTCCCCGGTCTGCTTCCAGAACTGGTCCGCCGCTTCCTGCACGCCTTCGCCCAGCATCGGCAGCGCGCCGGCGCCGAGGTAGTCGAACAGCGTCGCGGTGGAGCCCTGCGGCTCGGGGCTGCGCAGGCCTGCGCGCGGGGCCTCGAAGAACAGCGGCAGGTAGTACTCGATGCCCGCCGGCGCGTGGCCGGACTTCAGGTCCTGGAACAGCGAACTGCGGCGGGTGTCGACATCGAAGCGTTCGCGCAGCGCGTCCATCGCGCGCGCGGTCGCGGCCTCGTCCAGCGGCACCTCGCGGCCCGGCAGCAGCTGCACCGCCTCGACCTTGTCCAGCGAGCGCTGCGTCTCCGGGTCGAAGCCGCGCATGGTGTCGATGACGTCGTCGAACAGCTCGACCCGGAACGGCATGTCCGCGCCCATCGGGTAGACGTCGAGCAGCGCGCCGCGTACCGCGAAATCGCCCGGATCGAAGACCTGCGGCACGTTGCGATAGCCGGCCGATTCCAGGCGGCGCTTCTCGGCGTCCAGGTCCAGCTTTTGGCCCACGCGCATGTCGAACGTGTTTCCGATCACGTACGACAGCGGCGCCAGCCGCTGCATCAGCGTCTGCACCGGGACGATCACGATCGCCCGCTTGAGCGCGGGCAGCCGGTGCAGCGTGGCCAGCCGCTGCGAGACGATTTCCGGATGCGGGCTGAAGCGGTCGTAGGGCAGGGTTTCCCAGTCGGGGAAGTTCAGTACCGGCAGCGTCGCGTCGCCGCCCAGCAGCGTGCGCAGGTCGGATTCGAGCTGGTGCGCGGCCTGGTTGTCGCGGGCGATCGCCAGCAGCGGGCCGTCGTGGGCACGCGCGGCGCCGGCGATCGACCACGCCAGCGCGCTGGCGCTGGCCGGCGCGCGCCACCAGGCGCGCTGCTGGCCCGCCATCGGCAGCGGTGGAGGAGGGAAAGAGGGGGATTTCGGGGTCTGGGGCATCTGTGCACGCAACAACGAAAGCGCCGGACGCGATGCGCCCGGCGCAGGAATGCACATTTTAGCCGCTTGCGGCGTCCACCCGGCCGCGAAGCGGGATCAGCGCCCGGTGGCAGTCATTCGGCGGTGACCGGATCGATCACCGAAGCGACCTCGGAGATGCGGTTGGCCGGGAAGCCGCCCTGTTTCGCGTGCTCGCGGATCATGTCCTCGTCCGGCGCGATGTAGACGCAGTACACCTTGTCGCCGGTGACGTAGCTCTGCACCCACTGGATCTGCGGGCCCAGGTTCTCCAGCACGCTGCAGGATTTCTGCGAGATCGCCTTGAGTTCGGCCGGCGGGAGACTGCCGGCGCCGGGGATTTCACGTTCGATGACATAACGGGGCATGCGGATTCTCCAGTGGGCCATGCTTCAGGGGCGTGCTTCGAGCACGAGGTTGAACGGCGTTTCGGTGGCGCGCCGGAAGCGGCTGAATCCCGCCTCGCGCATGACCGCGCCGAGCCGGGCCTCGCCGGCCTGGGCGCCGAGCGCGGGGCCGTGGCGGGCCAGCGAGACCGGCACGCAGATCTGGGCCGAGGCACCGTAGTACAGGCGCCCGACCGGATTGAGGTTGCTGGCCACCGTATCGCCGGCGAACGGCTCCACCAGCATGCACGTGCCGTCGGGTTTGAGCGCCTGGCAGGCGTGGCGGGCCGCGCCGACCGGATCGGCCATGTCGTGGAGGCAGTCGAAGAAGGCGATCAGGTCGAAGTCGCGGTCGATGTAGCCGCCGGCATCGGCGACCTCGAAGCGGGCGTTGTCGATGCCGGCTTCGCCTGCGTGGCGGCGCGCGACTTCGATCGAAGGGCCGTGGTAGTCATAGCCGAGGAACGTCGATGCGGGAAAGGCCCGCGCCATCAGCAGCGTGCTGGCGCCGTGTCCGCAGCCCACGTCGGCGACCTTGCCACCGGCCCGGAGCCGGTCGACCACGCCGTCGAGCGCCGGCAGCCATTCGCCGAGCAGGTGGGCGTTGTAGCCGGCGCGGAAGAAGCGCTCGGTGCCGTGGAACAGACAGGGATGGTGTTCGCCCCATTCCATCCCGGCGCCGCTGCGGAAGTCCTCCCGGGTGCGCCCCATCGCATGGAACACCGCTTCGACGATGCTGTAGGCGCCCGGGACGTCGACCGGGCTGTCCGGGTCGGCCATGCACAGGGCCTGCTCGGGATTGAGCGAGTAGCGGTCCGTGTCGGCGTCGTAGTCGACGTAACCGCCGGCGGCCTGGTTGCCCAGCCATTCGCGCACGTAACGTTCGCTGGTGTCGGTGGCGGCGGCGAGTTCGGCGGCGTTCATCGCCCCGCGGGCCAGCGCCTTGTACAGGCCGAGCTGGTCGCCGATCAGCACCAGGGTGGCGCTGATGGCGCCGCCCATGTCGGACAGGGCGCGTCCGAGGAACGCATTGAGGCGGGCTTCGTCGATGGGCATGGGGCACTCCGGGAAGGTGGGGTCCTTCCCTGGACGTGCGGCACACCCTGCCGCTGGCCCCTGCCTTATGGAGTCGAACGCGGCCTGTCGCCGCCGACGGCCTGCCGCTCGTCGGCCGGCGCCAGGTCGAGCGTCACCCGCACCAGCCCGGGGGTTTCCGAGCTCTCGCGGCGGAATCCCAGGGACTTGAGCAGCGACAGCATCGGCTGGTTGCTCTCCAGCACGTCGCCATACAGGCAATCGAGCTTCTTGCCCTTGGCCCAGCGCACCAGCCGGCGCATCAGGTGCCGGCCCAGGCCCATGCCGGCGACGTAGCGGCTGACCAGGATGGCGAATTCCGCATCGCGCGTGCCGGGCGTGATCGATGCACGCGCAACCGCGCCGACCAGCGCCTCGCCCGGGGGCAGCGGTTCGGCGGCGACCAGGGCGAATTCGGTCCTGGGCTGCGGCTGGGTCAGGCGCTGGACCGTTTCCGGGCTCAGTTCCTTCACCACGTGCAGGAAGCGCTGGCGCACTTCCTCTGGCTGCAGCAGCGCGAACGACGCGCGCAGGGGCTCGGCGTCGTCGGCACGGATCGGACGGATCAGGATCTCGCGGCCATTGGCCAGGCGGATCCGCTCATGCCACGGGGGGAGGCGGTTGCGGGTGCTCATGGGGGAAAGGTCGCATCCATGGTGTTAAAGAAACCTAGATGCCGTGAAGAGGGGGTGTTGGGTGCCCGCGTTGCGCATCCGGTGGCGAGCCTTCAACATCGCCGTTCCCACGCAATGGATTGATCCGATGGCCGGCAGCGGCGATTCCACCCGCGCGATCTTCTTCGCGCTCGGCGCCAATTTCGCGATCGCCTGCGCCAAGGGCGTGGCCGCGTTTTTCACCGGTTCCAGCGCGATGCTGGCCGAAACCGTGCATTCGCTGGCCGATTGCGGCAACCAGCTGCTGCTGTTGCTGGGCATGAAGCAGTCCCGGCGGCCGCCATCGCCCGATTACCCGCTGGGCTACGGCAAGGCGATCTACTTCTGGTCGTTCCTGGTGGCGGTGATGCTGTTCACCGTCGGCGGCATGTTCTCGCTGTACGAGGGCATCCACAAACTGCAGCAGCCCGAGCCGCTGCGGCAGTGGTGGTGGGCGGCGGGCGTACTGGTGTTCGGCATCGTCGCCGAGGGGTTCTCGATGCGCGCCTGCCTGCAGGAAGTGAACAAGGCGCGCGGCGACCGCAGCCTGTGGCAGTGGTTCCGCGGCAGCCGCCAGGCCGAACTGGTGGTGATCTTCGGCGAGGACCTCGCCGCGCTGCTGGGCCTGGTGTTCGCGCTGGGCGCGGTTCTGCTGGCCGTGGCCACCGGCAATCCGGTCTGGGATGCCGTCGGCACGATCGCCATCGGTGCGTTGCTGATCGTGGTGGCGGTGTTCGTGGCGATCGAGGTCAAGGCGATGCTGATCGGGCAGGGCGTGCACCCGGAGCGACAGGCGCAGATGCGGACTTACCTGGAAGCGCGTCCGGAGATCGCGCGCGTGTTCAACCTGATCACGCTGCAGCTGGGCAACGAGGTGATGGTATCGGTGAAGGCGCAGATGCGCGAGACGGAGGATGCCGGCGCGCTGCTGGCGCAGATCAACCTCGTCGAGCAGGCGATGCAGGCGGAGTTCCCCGAAGTGCGCTGGAGCTTCTTCGAGCCGGACATTGCCGACGACGACGTGCATGCGCGCGCCGTGCCGGCGACCTGAGCCGGCACGCAGATTTGCTCTTGCAGGAGCGGCTCCAGCCGCGATCTTTTGCAGGCCGGGTTGGTTGGGCGAAGAACTCGCGGCCGAAGCCGCTCCTGCAAACAAGACGATTCCGGCCTACGCCGGTGCACGCAGCCATTCGAGGCGGGTCGAGGCGCCGGTTTCGCCCAGGGCGTCCTGCAGCGCACGCAGTGCCGGCTGCAGCACGGCATCCAGCTGCCACGGGGCGTTGAGCAGCAGCAGGCCGCTGCCGTTCATGCGCAGCGGCGAATCGTCGGGACGCACCAGCAGTTCGGCCACCAGTGCGGATTTCGCCTGCAGGCGTGCGGCCTTGCGCAGGAACGGCTGCAGCGCCCGGCGCAGCTTGACCGGGTACCACAGCGCGTAGGTCGCCTGCGGCCAGCGCGCCAGCGCTTCCTTCAGCGCGGCCAAGACGGTGTCGAACTCGTTGAGTTGGGCTTCGTAGGGTGGATCGATCAGCACCAGGCCGCGGCCGTAGCGGACGTCGCCATGCTTCGGCGGCAGCAGCGCGCGGATCGCCGCGTAGCCGTCGCGCTCGTGCACCACGACGCGGTCGTCACCTGCGAAGTTCGCGCGCAGCGCAGCCGCCTCGACCGGCTGCAGCTCGCAGCAGGCGATCCGGTCGGATGCGCGCAGTGCGTGCGCCAGCAGCCACGGCGAGCCGGGGTAGGCGTCGTGCCCGTGGATGGCGCGGCAGGCCTCCACCGCGGCGAGATAGCGCGTGATCGCCGGCGCGCGCGGACGCTCGACCAATAGCCGGCCGATGCCGTCATCGGCCTCGCCGGTGCGCTGGGCCGACGCCGACCTGAGCCGGTACAGCCCGCGGCCGGCGTGGGTGTCGAGCGCGAAGCAGGGCGACGGCTTGGCGACCAGCGCGTCGCAGACCGCCAGCAGCACGACGTGCTTGAGGACATCGGCATGGTTGCCGGCGTGGAAGGCGTGGCGGTAATTCAATGTGAGGCCGTAATCGGGGAATTGGGAGGCATGACCCGGGAGCGTAGCGTGTCGGCGGAGCTGGAGGGGCCTCCCGGACCGTCATTCCGGACGCAGTGGAGACTCCGTCCCGCGGAGACGGGGTGTCTCGCTGCGCTCGAAATGGCAGTTTCCTCTCCCGCGCGAGTCGATTGCGCCGGCCGCCCGTATATCCTGATCTCCGGCCACGACCCCAGCCCTCGAGCCTGCAGATGCCCTCGATCCTCCTCGTCGAAGACGAAACCGCCATCGCCGACACCGTGCTCTACGCGCTGCGGGGAGAGGGCTTCGACGCCCGGCACTGCCTGACCGGGCAGGACGCGCTGCGGGCCGCGCGCGAAGGGCATCACGACCTGGCGATCCTCGACGTCGGCCTGCCGGACATCGGTGGTTTCGCGCTGTGTCGCGAACTGCGGCGCGAGCGCGACTTGCCGGTGATCTTCCTCACCGCGCGCGATGCCGAGGCCGATCGCGTGCTCGGACTGGAACTGGGCGCCGACGACTACGTGGTCAAGCCGTTTTCGCCGCGCGAGCTGGTGGCGCGGGTGCGCGCGCTGCTGCGGCGCGTGCACGCGGCCGCCGAACACGCGCAGGCGCCGGCGCTTTCCGCCGGCGCGTTCGAGCACGATGCCGAAGGCATGCGCATCCGCTACCACGGCCACGCGCTGGACCTGACCCGCTACGAGTACGGCCTGCTCGCCGCACTGCTTGCGCGCCCCGGCGCGGTGCTGTCGCGGGCGCAGCTGATGGACCGGGTATGGGGCGATGCGCTGGAAAGCGGCGACCGCACCGTCGACACCCACGTCAAGACCCTGCGCGCGAAGCTGCGCGCGCTGGCGCCGGATGCCGATCCGATCCACACCCACCGCGGCCTGGGCTATTCGCTCGAAACGGCGGAGCGCTGACGGCGTGGCGAGCCGGCGTGCCCACGCATGAAGATCGGCCTGCGCATCCTGCTGGGGTACTTCGTCATCGTGGCGCTGGCCGCGTGGCTGCTGGGCAACGTGTTCGTGCAGCAGGTCAAGCCGGGCGTGCGCCAGGCGATGGAAGACACCCTGGCCGACACCGCCAACGTGCTCGCGGAACTGGCCACCGACGATGTCCTCGCCGGCCGCATCGACAACGGGCAGTTCGCGCGGCGCGTGCGCGGGCTGGCCGGTCGCGACATCGACGCGCGGATCTGGGGTTTCCGCAAGCAGTCGGCCGACTATCGCGTGTATGTCACCGATGCGCGCGGCATCGTCGTGTTCGACTCCACCGGACGCGACGTGGGCCGCGACTATTCGCGCTGGAACGACGTCTACCTGACACTGCGCGGGGAGTACGGCGCGCGTTCCACCCGCAGCGACCCCGCCGACGAGAATTCCACGGTGATGCACGTCGCCGCGCCGATCCGCGATGCCGACGGCCGCATCGCCGGCGTACTGACCGTGGCCAAGCCGAACCAGGCGATCGCGCCGTTCATCGAGCGCAGCCAGCAGGCGGTGCTGCGCTGGGGCCTGGTGCTGCTGGGCACGGCGCTGCTGGTCGGCGTGCTGGCAGCATGGTGGTTGTCGCGCCAGGTCGGGCGGCTGCAGCGCTACGCGCAGGCGGTGACCGCGGGCGAACGCGTCGAGGTGCCGCGTGCCGCCGGCGAGTTCGGCGACCTCGGCCGCGCGCTGGAAACCATGCGCGACCGGCTCGAAGGCAAGCAATACGTCGAACAGTACGTGCACGCGCTCACGCACGAGCTCAAGAGCCCGCTGTCGGCGATCCGCGGCAGCGCCGAACTGCTCGAATCGCCGCTGCCCGAGGCCGACCGCGCGCGCTTCGTTGCCACCATCCGCGCGCAGGGCGAGCGGATGGCGCAGATGATCGACAAGCTGCTGGCGCTGGCCGCGGTCGAGCACCGCCAGCGCATCGAACAGCCCGAACCGGTGGCGCTGGCCGTGCTGCTCGACGAGGCCGTGGCGCAGGTGGAGACCGAAGCTGACGCCGCGGGGGTATCGCTGGTCCGCGATGATGTCGATGCGGCCGCCGTGGTCGAAGGCGATCCGTTCCTGCTGCGGCAGGCGATCGCCAACCTGCTCGACAACGCCATCGACTTCGCGCCGCGCGGCAGTGCGATCGAGGTCGCGCTGCAGCGACAGGGCGACATGCTGCGGGTCAGCGTTGCCGATCGCGGCCCCGGCGTGCCGGACTACGCCATCGGCCGCGTGTTCGAGCGCTTCTACTCGCTGCCGCGCCCGGCAGGCGGCAGCCGCAGCAGCGGCCTGGGCCTGTGCTTCGTCGCCCAGGTCGCCGGCTTGCACGACGGTCACGCCACGCTGGCCAACCGCGAAGGCGGCGGTACCGTCGCCACGCTGGACCTGCCGATCGCCACGGCCTCGTAGGAGCGGCTTCCGCCGCGAGCTCTCGCTCCCTCCCCTGCGAAGGCAGGGGAGGGTTGGGGAGGGGTCTCTTCAGCAGCACCGTGAGCCCCCCTCCCAGCCTCCCCCTGTCTTCGCAGGGAGACGGGCAAGGTCAAAGCTCGCGGCTTCCGCCGCTCCTGCAAAGGCAGCGCTTCACCGCCACTTCACCGCCGCGCCATCCTCCCGCCGCGCGTCGCGCCCATCGTCCCCACCTCACCACAACGAGGGGAAGCACGATGCGACTGGGCTTGAAGATCCTGATGGTGCTGGGCTTGACCCTGGCCATCCTGGTGCCACTGACGATGATCCGCGGCGTCATCCACGAACGCGAGGGCTATCGCGCACAGGCGGTGGCCAACGTGGCACGCAGCATCGCCGGGCGGCAGTCGTTCGCCGGACCGGTGCTGGTGGTGCCGTACCGCGAGCAGGTCGACGTGGTCGAGCGCGACAAATACGGGGTTGAGCAGACCGTGCAGCGAATCGAGGAACGGCAGTGGGTGTTCTTCCCGAAGACCCTGGACATCGGCGGCACGCTCAAGCCGGAGACCCGGCGCAGCGGGCTGTACCCGGTGCGCGTATATGCCTGGCACGGACATGCGCAGGCAGGCTTCGACGTGCGCATCCCGGACGATGCCGACCCCGCGCGTGCGCGCAGCATCGGCCAGCCACGGCTGGGCTATGCCATCGGCGACGTGCGCGGCCTGCGCGGCAAGCCGCGGCTGCGGGTGGATGGCCGCGACCTGCAGGTGCTGCAGGGGCTGGACGAGCAGGGCGGCGGTGGCGTGCATGCGCGGCTGCCGGTGCCGCGCGCGGGCCAGCAACTGAAAGTGCGGAGCCGCTTCGACTTCACCCTCGCCGGCACCGAGGCGCTGGACGTGGTGCCGCTGGGCGACAGCAACCACGTCGTGCTCGACTCGTCGTGGCCGCACCCGAGTTCGGTGGGCACCTTGTCGCCGGGCACGCTGGACGTGAGCAGCGACGGTTTCCGTGCGCAATGGGAGCTGCCGGCGCTGGCGGCCAACACCCAGGCCCTGTACCTGCGCGGGATGAAGCGTGGCGGCAAGGGGTTGTCGGAGCCGGGCGCGCTGGCCGGCATCGACAGCATCAGCCTGGCCCTGATCGATCCGGTCGACGTCTATACCAAGGCTGACCGCGCCACCAAGTACGGCCTGCTGTTCGTGGCGCTGACCTTCGTCGGCTTTTTCATGTTCGAACTGATCAAGCAGCTGCGGATCCACCCGATCCAGTACGGCCTCGTTGGCCTGGCGCTGGCGATCTTCTTCCTGCTGCTGGTCAGCCTGTCCGAGCACATCGAGTTCGGCTGGGCGTATCTCGCGGCGAGCGTGGCATGCATCGGGCTGCTCGGCTTCTATCTCAGCGCGGTGCTGCACAGCGTGCTGCGCGGGCTCGGTTTCGCGACGATGCTGGCCACGCTGTACGCGGCGCTTTACGGGCTGCTGGTGTCCGAGGACAACGCGCTGGTGCTCGGCGCAGGCCTGTTGTTCGTGATCCTGGCTGCAATCATGGTGCTGACGCGCAAGGTGGACTGGTACCGGATTTCGGCCACGAACTGAGGCCATCGTC
This sequence comes from Luteimonas sp. 22616, assembly GCF_052044325.1. NCBI lineage: Bacteria > Pseudomonadati > Pseudomonadota > Gammaproteobacteria > Lysobacterales > Lysobacteraceae > Luteimonas > Luteimonas sp. 22616. The sequence goes on along the minus strand of NZ_JBQEMW010000001.1, from coordinate 1,728,330 downwards.
CGATGTCATGCGGGTGCGGCGAGGGCAGGACGCCTCGCCGCACCCGCGATGACGGCCAATCGTGCCGACAGAACCTGTAGGAGCGGCTTCAGCCGCGAGCTTGTCGTACAAGCCGCATGGCTTCGAAGGTCAAGAGCTCGCGGCTGAAGCCGCTCCTACAAGACAACTCAGGGGAACAGGCTCACGCCGGGGACCAGCCACAGCGACACGCCCGCCAGTGCGCAGCCGATCGCGGTGGCCGCCAGCACGTCGCTGGGGTAGTGCAGGCCGAGCACGACGCGCGAAGCGGCGACGCTGGCGGCGAACGGCAGCAGCAGCCACGCCAGCGGCGGATAGTGCGCCACGGCCACCAGGCTGAAGGCCACCGCGTGCAGCGTGTGCCCGGACGGGAAGCTGAACTCGTCCAGCGGCGCGACCCAGGCGCGGATGCGCCCGTCGGCGGCGAATGGCCGCGGCCGCCGCGTCCAGCGCTTGAGCCGCTTGTACATCAGCAGCGCGACGGCGCCTGTCGCAGCCATGTGCAGCGAAGCCAGCAGTCCGGCGTAGCCGTCGAACGCCACCAGCATCGCCATCAACGCATACCAGAACACGCCGTCGCCGAGCCGGCTGACGACGGCGAACGCCTGTCGCACGCCGGTCCGTGCGCCGATCCGGTTCGCGCGCAGGCACCAGCCGGCGTCGCTGGCGAGCATGCGGTTACGCGGCGGCGAGGCGTGCATGCGGTTTGCTCCGTGCAAGTCCGGCGAGGATGTCGTCGAATGCGGCAGCCACGTCTTCGGGACGCAGGCGGGACACCGCCTCGCGCGCGGCGGCGCCCATGACGAAGCGCAGGTCGGCATCGCTGCCGATGTGGCGGGTCGCGGCGATGAACCCATTCTCGTCGCCCGGGGCGATCGCCGCGCCGTGCGAGCCGTCGCGCAGGTGTTCGTGGGTGGCGCCGTAATCGAACGCGACGGTCGGCACGCCGCTGGCCATGGCCTCCAGGGTGACGTTGCCGAAGGTCTCCGACAGGCTCGGGAACAGGAACAGGTCGCCGCTGGCGAAGTGCCGCGCCAGCGCCTCGCCGCGCTGCACGCCGCAGAAGACGAAATCCGGGTGTTCGCGCTGCAACTGCGCACGCGCGGGCCCATCGCCCACCCAGATGAAGCGCGCGTCCGGGCGAAGCCGCTGCAATTCGCGGAAGGCCCGCACCGCCAGCGCGAGGTTCTTCTCCGCGGCGATGCGGCCGACGTGGATGGCCACCGGCGCGTCTGCGGTCACGCCCCAGGATTGCCGCAGGGCCGGATCGCGGAATGCCGGCTGGAACTGGCGCGTATCGACGGCGCGCGGCAGCAGCACCACGTTGTCGAAGCCGCTGCCCTGCAGGAAACCGCGCAGCTCGCGCGTCGGCACCAGGGTGGCGTCGGCGAGGTTGTGGAAGTGGCGCATCCAGCGCAGCGCGACCGGCTGCAGGAACGCCATGCCGTAGTCGCGCATGTAGCGGTCGAAGCGGGTGTGGAAGCCGGTGGCGGCTGGGATGCCCAGGCGCCGCGCGGCGCGCAGCGCGGACCAGCCGAGCGGGCCCTCGGTGGCGACGTAGATCGTGTCGGGACGGGACTCGCGCCAGAACCGCTGCAGCTGCGCGGTTGCCGGCAGGCCGAACTTCAATCCCGGATAGCGTGGCAGGCCGGCGCCGCGCACCAGCGTCTCACCGGCTTCGGCGGCCTGCGCCGGCGACTGCCTGGGCCGCACGCGCGACACGTCATGGCCGCGCGCCCGCAGCCCCTGCTCCAGGGCCTGCACCGTCAGCGCGACCCCGTTGACCTCGGGTGGCCAGGTTTCGGTGACGATCGCATGACGCATCGATGGCCTGACTGGAGGCGGTGGATGCGGGCATGGTCGCGACAGGCGATGAAGCGCGTATTGCAGTGCGGTGGCGGTTTGGTGACAGGCAGCCTGCCTGTCGCGCCATGATTGAAGTCACGTCCCCTGTTGTGTCATTCCGAGCGCAGCGAGGGATCTTTCCCGCCGTGCAGGAAGATCCCTCGCTGCGCTCGGGATGACAGCGAGGAGACAGTGCTAAAGCAGGTCGAACGCCAGCGCGATGTCCAGCGGTGCGATCTGCGCCGGTTCGCCGGCGAGGTCGGCGCGCAGCAGCGGGCGCGGTTCGAGCCAGCTGCGGGCCAGTGCGATCGCCAGCGAACGGCCTTCGGCCGCAGCGTCCAGGCGCGGGATCTCGCGCGCGTCGTAGCCGCGGTGCAGCAGCACGGCGATGCGCAGCAGCGCGGCGCTGCGCCGGGCCGGCGCCAGCAGGCGTTCGGGCAGGGCGTTGAATGCCGATTTCGGAATCTTGCGCCGATGCGTACGCACCAGCGCGGCGATGAACTGCTGCTCCTGGCGCGAGAAACCGGCGATATCCGAATTCTCCAGCACGTAGGCGCCGTGCACGTGGTACTGGCTGTGGGCGATGGCCAGGCCCAGTTCGTGCAGGCGCGCGGCCCAGCCGAGCATCAGCCGGTCGTCGGGACCGAACTGCCACGCCGCGGCGACCTGGTCGAACAGGTGCAGCGCAGTGGTTTCCACGCGCAGTGCCTGGTCGGTGTCGATGCCGTAGCGCAGCATCAGCGCCGCGACCGATGCGTCGCGCGGGTCCTCGTCGCGGTTCCGGCCGAGCATGTCGTGCAGCACGCCTTCGCGCAGCGCCGCCTTGCTCACCGCCATGCGCTGCAGGCCCAGCGCGGCGAATGCGGCTTCCAGCACCAGCACGCCGCCGGCGATGATCGGCCGCCGTTCGTCCGACAGGCCGGGCAGGTCGATGGCGTCGATGTGGCCGGCACGCAGCAGCCGCTCGCGGACCTGCGGCAGCGCTTCGGCGGTGACCGAGCCCTTGGTGAGGTCCATTGCCGCGCAGATATCGCCGATCGCCTTGTTGGTGCCCGACGAGCCCAGCACCTCCTGCCAGCCCAGTGCGCGGTAGGTGCCGGCGAACTGCTGGAATTCGGCGGTGACCTCGACCAGCGCGTCGTTCCACTTCTTGCGCGTGAGCTTGCCGCTTTCGAAGAAGCGGCGGGTACTGGCGACGCAGCCCACCTGCAGGCTCTCGCGCTCGATGGCGTCGAAACCCGAGCCGATGATGCATTCGGTGGAGCCGCCGCCGATGTCGATCACCAGCCGCAGGTGCCCGTTCTTCGGCGGCTGCGCATGGGCAACGCCGAGATAGACCAGGCGCGCTTCCTCGCGGCCGGCGATGACCTCGATGACGTGGCCGAGTGCGGTTTCCGCGGGGACCAGGAACGCCTGCGGCTGCGACAGCGCGCGCACCGTGTTGGTGGCCACCGCGCGCACGTGCTGCCTGGGGATGTCGCGGATGCGCTGGCCGAAGCGCGACAGGCATTCGAGCGCGCGCTGCCGGACCTCGAGCGTCAGCCCGCCCTTGCCGTCCAGGCCTTCGGCCAGGCGCACGGTTTCGCGCAGGCGGTCGACGATGCGCAGCTGTCCCAGCGTGTAGCGCGCCACCACCATGTGGAAGCTGTTGGAGCCCAGGTCGATGGCGGCGAGCATGTCGCCGTCGCGCAGCGGCTCGGCGGTGGTGGGGACGAAGGCCGGGAGGGTGGCGGTGGTCGGGCTCATGCGCAGATCTTCGCCAGCAGCGCGGCCTGCGCGGAATGCGGCATGTCGCCGTCGCGCGGTTCGACCTTGCGGTAGTCGCCGTCGGCCTGCAGTTCCCAGGCGTTGAGGTTGTCGGCCAGGTAGTTGTGGAGCACCTCATCCTGGATGCGCGCGGCGAGCGCCGGGTCGAGGATCGGGAAGCCGGTTTCCACCCGCCGCAGCAGGTTGCGCTCGAGCCAGTCGGCGCTGGTGCAGAACAGGTCCGGGTCGCCGTCGTTGCCGAACCAGTAGACGCGGCTGTGTTCAAGGAAGCGGCCGACGATCGAACGCACGCGGATGTTCTCCGAGACGCCCGGTACGCCGGGACGCAGGGTGCAGGCGCCGCGCACGACCAGGTCGATCTGCACGCCGTCGCGCGACGCCGCATACAGCGCCCGCATCACCTGCGGCTCGTTGAGGGCGTTCATCTTGGCGATGATGCGGCCGGTACGGCCGGCACGCGCATGCATGGCCTCGCGCTCGATCCGCGCCAGCACGCCGGCGTGCAGGGTGAACGGAGACTGCAGCAGGCGTTCGAGCCGGATCGCCGGCGCCAGCCCGGATAGCTGCTGGAAGATCAGGTGCACGTCGTTGCCGATCGCCGGATCCGCGGTGATCAGCCCCAGGTCGGTGTACGCGCGCGCGGTGCCGGCGTGGTAGTTGCCGGTGCCCAGGTGCACGTAGCGGCGCAGCTTGCGGCCCTCGCGGCGCACCACCAGCAGCATCTTGGCGTGGGTCTTGAAGCCGACCACGCCGTAGACGACCTGCACCCCGGCCTCCTGCAGGCGGTCGGCGAACGCGAGGTTGGCTTCCTCGTCGAAGCGCGCGCGCAGTTCGACCACCGCGGTGACGTCCTTGCCGTTGCGCGCCGCCTGCACCAGGTGCTCGATGATCGCCGAGTCCTTGGCGGTGCGGTACAGGGTCTGCTTGATCGCCAACACGTTCGGGTCCTCGGCGGCCTGGCGGATCAGCTCCAGCACCGGCGTGAACGCGTCGAACGGGTGGTGCAGCAGCACGTCGCCGGCGGCCACGCGTTCGAACATCGCGTCGCTTTCGGCCAGCTGCCGCGGCACGAAGGCCGGGTATTTCAGGTCCGGGCGGTCGACCTGGTCGTAGATCTGGATGATGCGGTTGAGGTTGACCGCGCCGTGGATGCGGTAGACCGCGTTGGCCGGCAGCTCGAAGTTCTCCAGCAGCGTCTGCACGATCGGCTTGGGGCAATTGGCCGCGATTTCCAGCCGCATCGCCCGCAGGTAGCCGCGGCCGATCAGTTCGTCGCGCAGCGCGAGGGCCAGGTTCTCGACCTCGTCCTCGTCGACGATCAGCTCGGAGTTGCGGGTGACGCGGAACTGGTAGGCGCCTTTGACCTCCATCCCCGGGAACATCTCGGCGACGAATTCGGACAGCACCGAGGACAGGAACACGAAGTCGTACTCGCCGCCGGACACCTTCTGCGGCATCTGGATGATGCGCGGCAGCGAGCGCGGCGCGCGCACGATGGCGAGATGACCGGTGCGCCCGAACGCGTCCTTGCCCTTGAGCACCACGACGATGTTGAGCGACTTGTTGAGGATCTTCGGGAACGGGTGCGCCGGATCCAGGCCGAGCGGCGACAGCACCGGCATGATCTCCTCGCGGAAGTAGGCGCGCAGCCATCGCGTCTGGCGCGCGTTCCACGATTCGCGGCCGAGCACGCGCACGCCGCTGGCCGACAGCGCCGGGCGCAGTTCGTCGCTCCAGCAGCGGTACTGCGCGTCGACCAGTTCCGCGGCGCGGTCATGGATGCGGCGCAGCAACGTCGCCGGCGACATGCCGTCGGCGGCGACCGGCACCGCGAAATCCTGCGCATGGCGCACGGTGGCGGCGCGGATCTCGAAGAATTCGTCGAGGTTGGTGCAGGAGATGCACAGGAAGCGCAGGCGCTCGAGCAGCGGCACCGACTCGTCCTGCGCCTGGGCCAGCACGCGGAAGTTGAAGTCCAGCTGCGACAGTTCGCGGTTGAAGTACAGCGACGGGTCGCGCAGCGGATCGTTGTCGGCCGGGGTTTCCACGACGGGGACGGGAGGATTCATGGGCCGGTCACGGAAGTCGGGAAGGGGGTGGAGGCGAGGGCGCGATCGCGCGGGTGCACGCGTTCGGGGCCGAAACGGCAGGTGAAGATGCTGCCGCGACCGACTTCGCTCTGGATTTCCAGCCGCGCCTGGTGCAGTTGCAGGATGTGCTTGACGATCGCCAGGCCCAGCCCGGTCCCGCCCGATTCTCGCGAGCGGCTGGTGGAGACGCGGTAGAAGCGTTCGGTGATGCGCGGCAGGTGCGCGGCGGGGATGCCGTAGCCGCTGTCGCGCACCGACAGCTCGGCGCCCCCGTCGGCGGTGCGGGCGAACGCGATGGCGATGCTGCCACCGGCCGGCGTGTAGCGCACCGCATTGCCGACCAGGTTGGAAAACGCACTGTGCAGCTCGCGCGTCGAACCCAGCAGGTCGATGCCGGCGCTGTCTTCGACGCTGATGTCGTGGCGGCGCTGGCTGAGTGCCTCGGCCTCGCGCCGCAGCGTCACCAGCATCGAATCCATGGCGACTTCCTCGTCGACCACGCTGTCCTGGGCTTCCAGCCGCGACAACGTCAGCAGGTCCTCGACCAGCTGGGTCATGCGCTGCGACTGATGGCGCATCTCTTCCAGGATCGGCGCCCATTCGGGCTGCTCGCCCGGGTCGAGCATGTCGAGGTAGCCGTGCACCACCGTCAACGGCGTGCGCAGTTCGTGCGAGACGTTGGCCACGAAGTCGCGGCGCATCTGCTCCAGCCGCATCATCTTGCTCACGTCGCGCGCGACCAGCAGCCAAAGTTCATCGGAATACGGGATCAGGCGCAGGCTCAGGCGCAGCGACGGGTCGACCGGCGAGGCGGCGTCGGTCATCGGTTCGGCGTGGCGGCCGGCGGCCAGCCAGCGCGATATCGGCAATGGCTGCAGGCGATCGCCCAGCCCGGCGTCGACGTCGTCGGGGTAATGCAGGCCCAGCAGCCGGGTCGCGGCGTCGTTGAACCAGCGCACCCGCTGGCTGTTGCGTTCGATCACCACCACCGCATCGGGCAGCGCGGCGGCGGCGGCGCTGTAGGCGCGCAGCATGTCCACCAGGCGCCGCTTGCGCCCGCGCATTTCCTCCTGGGTGCGGTACAGCAGCCGGTCGAGCTCGTTCCACACGCCATCGCCGCCGGAGGGTTCGACGCGCTGGCGCGCGGTCAGCCGCAGCAGCACGTCGCGCAGTTTCCAGTAGTGCCAGGCGACCACGCCAAGCGCGGCGATCGCGAGCAGCGGCCAGGGATGTCCGACCAGCAGCCCGACCAGCAACGCCGCGACCAGCACCAGCGTGAGCTGGCCGAGCGTCTTGGTCCAGGCGGAGCGGGTGCTGGGAGGCATCGGGCCGGAAGTCGGGAGCAGGTGTGGGGAATAGTAATGGGCAGGGCGACCGCAGGCTTGCGAGGTGTCTTCCTTGCTTGTCGTTCCCGTGGCTTTCAACAGACGGATGCCCGGTAACGCGGGAGTGCTTGCCAACGGTGCCGATCGGTCAACCCGGTGTTCCGGTGTCCGAACGCCGGCAGCGGCAAAGTCGCCGGATTCACGTTTCTCCGGAGGGTTCTCCAGCGGGAATTGCGGGAATGACGGCAACCAATGCGTTTTCGACTCCGGCTCGGGCTCTGACTCGGACTCCGATGCTTCGGCCCTCACATTCCGCGGCCCGTCACGTCGACGCCGAGAATCGATACCCCGCGCCGCGCACTGTCTGCACCATGTTGTCGAGCGCCGACGGTTCCAGCGTCTTGCGCAGGCGCCGGATGTGGACGTCGACGGTCCGCTCCTCGACGTAGACGTTGCCGCCCCAGACGTGGTCGAGCAGCTGGGTGCGGGTGTAGACGCGCTCGGGATGGGTCATGAAGAAGTGCAGCAGGCGGTATTCGGTGGGGCCGATCTGGACCGGTTCGCCGTGCGCGAACACGCGATGCGCGGTGCCGTCGATGCGCAGTTCGCCGACGCTGACGCTGCCGTCCTCGTCGTCGTCGCGCGAGCGCCGCATCACCGCGCGGATGCGCGCCAGCAGTTCGCGCGCCGAGAACGGCTTGACCACGTAATCGTCGACACCGGCCTCCAGGCCGCCGACGCGATCGTTTTCCTCGCCGCGCGCGGTGAGCATGATGATCGGGATTTCGCGGGTCAGGTCGTCGCGGCGCCAGCGGCGCGCCAGCTCGATGCCGCTGGTGCCCGGGAGCATCCAGTCGAGCAGGATCAGGTCCGGGACGCGGTCGGCAATCGATTCCTGCGCCTCGCGTGCGTCGCCGGCGTGCGCCGGTTCGTATTCGCCCTTGCGCAGGGCAAAGGCGACCATCTCGCGGATGGCGGGTTCGTCGTCGACGATCAGGATGCGTTTTTGCATGGCGTGGCGCGTCTGCCGTTCCGTGGGTTTTCCGGTGCGGCCAGTAGACTACGTTTTTGTGACAGGTACGTGACAGTCGTTGGCGGCGGCCGCCAGCGACCGCTGTCAGCGACGATCGAGGTCCGGGTCGCGAACGCCCTGGCGCCGCAGTTCCAGCACCGCTGGCGTGATCGCGGCGATGCGCGCGTCGATGCGGGCGCGGGCGTAATAGTCCAGGTCGCTGCGCTTCTTCAGGTTGTTGAGCTGGACCAGGGCCCGTTCCGGGCGACCGTTGAGGTACGCGGCCTCGGCCCAGGCCTCGCCGGCGCGGATCGGGTCGCCGGCGATCTCGTTCACCCGCGCGAAGGTGCTCTGGAACAGCGGGTCGTCGCCGGCGCCGGCCAGCAGCGGCCGCAGCACATCCTGCGCACGCTTGCCCGCGGCGGCGTTGTTGCGTTCGGCCAGCACCCCGGCGTAGGTCAGCGCGACCGCGCGGTTGCGCGGCATCCGCGCCAGCATGTCCTCGAAGACCGCGTCGGCAGCGGCCGGATTGCCGGCCCGGGCCTGGGCCTGGCCCATCGCCAGCAGCAGCCAGGTGTCGCCCGGGTACTGGTCCAGCAGCGGTTCCAGTTCCTTCACCGCATCGTCGCCGTGGCCGGCGAGCAGGTGTGCGTAGGCCAGGCCGTAGCGCTGCGCGGCGCTGAGCTTGCCGGCGCGGCGCATGCGCCCGTATTCGTTGACCGCCGCCGTGGGCGTGTTGGCACTGAGCACTCGCAGGCGCTCGCGTACCCAGCCGAACTGCACGCTGTCGCTGCCCGACGGTGCGGTGCTGATCTGCAGCGAGGAAGGCAGCAGCGGGTTGTCGCTGACGGTGAAGGCCGGCGTGAAGCGGGTGTCTCCGTTCTCCATCTTCGCGGCGCGCTGCTTGGCTTCGGCGATGCGGGTGGTGTTGACCGGGTGGCTGCGCAGGTAATCGGGCGTGCGGTCCTTCTCGCCGCCCTGGTTGCTGCGCTCCAGCGCCTGCATGCGCTCGAACATCTGCGCCATCGCGAGGGGGTCGTAGCCGCTGCGGGCCATGGTGCGGATGCCGATCCGGTCGGCTTCCGACTCGTTGCTGCGGGTGTAGTTGATCTGGCGCTGCGCGGCGATGCCCTGGGCGCTGGCCATGGCGGCCATGGCCGCATCGCCCGACGAACTGCTGCCGGACTGCGCAATCGCGATCGCGCCCAGCATCGCCAGCAGGATCGGCACGCTGTCGCGTTGCGCGCGCTCGACGCTGCGCAGCACGTGCGACTGGGTGACGTGCGCGATCTCGTGGCCGAGCACGCCGGCGACTTCGTCCTCGGTGTCGGCCACCAGCACGAGACCCGCGTTGACGCCGACGTAGCCGCCCACGGTGGCGAACGCGTTGACCTGGCGGTCCCTCATCATGAAAAAGGTGAAGTCCTGCTTCGGGTCGTCGCTGGCGGCCGCGAGCCGGTTGCCGAGCCCGCGCAGCCAGGTGTCGATCAGCGGGTCCTCGAGGATGTAGTCGTAGTTGCGCAGCTGGCTCAGCATCATCTGGCCATAGGCCTTCTGGTCGGCGGGGCTGAGCACGGTGCCGGCGGAGGAACCGATGTCCGGCAGGCGTGCGCCCTCCTGCGCGGGCGCGCACACGCTGGCGACTGCGAACATCAGGGCGGCAACGGCGACAGGTAGGCGCATGGGGTCTCTTCGGTGGAGAACGGTCGGCGGAGCACGAGGGACAGCGTGCAGGATGGCGAGGGGCGCGTCGAGCCGCGTGAATCCGCGGTTAACCCGGCACGCGCGATCATTCAGCGTTCCATGCGCGGAGGTTGCAGGTTGGCATCCGGGCCGCATCATTCGACCATGTCCCGCCCGCCGAGTTTCAGGAGCCCGCCTTGAATGCCCCGTCCGACCCGCAGATCACCCTCTACACCAGCGCCGTCTGCGGCTACTGCATGGCCGCGAAGAACTTCCTCAAGAGCCGCGGCCTGGGCTGGAACGAAGTGCGGATCGACACCGATCCGGCCGAGCGCGAAAAAATGGTCGCGCTCGCCCGCCGCACCAGCGTGCCGCAGATCTTCATCGGCGACACCCACGTGGGCGGCTATGACGACCTGATGGCGCTGCACCGCGCCGGCAAGCTCGAGCCGTTGCTGGCGGGAGAAACCCCGTGAGTGGCGCTGAAGGAAAGGGCGAGGGCGACCGCATCGCCGAGTTCACCGAATTCCGCCAGCGCATGAACGACCGCATCCTGGCCGAGCCCAACCAGGTGGTGCGCCGTTTCTTCGCGCTCGACACCCAGGCCTACCAGGCCGGCGCGCTCGACGTGAAAACCAAGGAACTGCTGGGCCTGGTGGCCTCGCTGGTGCTGCGTTGCGACGACTGCATCAGCTACCACGTGGCCCAGTGCCGCGATGCCGGGGTCAACCGCGACGAGATGTTCGAGGCGTTCTCCGTGGGGCTGGTGGTCGGTGGGAGCATCGTGATCCCGCACCTGCGCCGGGCGGTGGATTTCCTGGATCGGCTGGAGCAGGGCGGGGCCACCGCACCGGACGCGCACGACCACGGCTGAGCCGCGCCGCAACGTGACGGCGGGGGCTGCTACGACGTTCGTATGAACGCGCGCACGGGCGGGCTTGCGCGCCATCCGGCATAATAAGCGGCTGTTTTTCGCCTCCGACGCCCGGCACCCCCGCCCCGGCGTCCTTCTGCATGGACCCCATACGCATGTCCCACACGATTACCGTCATCCGCGGCGATGGCATCGGCCCGGAAATCATGGACGCCACCCTGCACGTGCTCGACGCCATGGGCCTCGGGCTCGTGTATGAACCCGCCGACGCCGGGATGGCCGCGCTCGACAAGCATGGCGAGCTGCTGCCGCAGGCGACCATGGACTCGATCCGCAAGAACAAGGTCGCGCTCAAGAGCCCGCTGACCACGCCGGTCGGCGAGGGCTTCTCCTCGATCAACGTCGAGTTGCGCAAGCGCTTCGACCTGTACGCCAACGTGCGCCCGGCGATCTCCTTCCCGAACACCAAGTCGCGCTTCCCCAGCGGCGTGGACCTGATCACCGTGCGCGAGAACACCGAGGGCGCGTACAGCGCCGAAGGCCAGGAAGTGTCGGCCGACGGCGACACCGCGACCTCGATCACCCGCACCACCCGCAAGGGCTCCGAGCGCATCGTCCGCTACGCCTTCGACCTCGCGCGCCGTACCGGCCGCAAGAAGGTCACGGTGGTGCACAAGGCCAACATCCTGAAGTCGACCTCGGGCCTGTTCCTGAAGGTCGCGCGCGAAGTGGCGGCGCAGTATCCGGAGATCGAGTGCAACGAGCTGATCGTCGACAACACCTGCATGCAGCTGGTGATGCGGCCGGAGCAGTTCGACATCATCGTCACCACCAACCTGTTCGGCGACATCATCTCCGACCTGTGCGCCGGCCTCGTCGGCGGCCTCGGCCTGGCCCCGGGCGCCAACATCGGCACCGACGTTGCGGTGTTCGAGGCGGTGCATGGCTCGGCCCCCGACATCGCCGGCAAGGGCGTCGCCAACCCCTGCGCGCTGCTGCTGGGTGCGGCGCAGATGCTCGACCACTTGGGCATGCCGGAGCAGGCCACGAAGCTGCGCGCGGCCATCGTCGCCACGCTGGAGGCGAAGGATTCGCTGACGCCGGACCTGGGCGGCACCGGCACCACGATGTCGTTCGCCAAGGCGATCGCCAGCCGCGCGGCTGCCTGATCCAGGCTGCATGGGTTCCTCGACGGGGCGCTTCGGCGCCCCGTTCCGTTTCCGGGGCCTTCCTGATCAGTGTCCCTGCCGGTCTTTCCATTCGAAGAGGGGCGAGGGGATTTGCTCTCGCCGTAACGTCGGAAAGTCCCTGGATCCCCGCCTTCGCGGGGGATGACGACAGTGGTCCGCAACTCTGAACGCCTGAAAACAAGCGCGCCGGGGATGACTGACCAGTTCCGGCTCGAAAGGGCGCACCGCGCCTTCATTGGCTGCCGGCATCCGTAAAACCACGGATTCGCCCCGTTGCTGGAACGCCGCTTTTCCATTTCCGGCCGTGGACAGCGTCGGTGCTGCGCCGCACAATCGCCAATCCCTTTATCCGGATAAAGCGATGAAAGCACGCCCGAGCCCCATCGCTCTGACCCCGCTGCTGCTGTTCCTGGCGCTGTTCTTCGGCGCCGGCATCTGGTTCACGCTGCAGGGCGAAGCCATGGGCTTCTACCAGCTGCGCGCACCGGTGGCGATCCTGCCGGCGCTGGCGCTCGCCGCGTGGCTGGCGCACCGGCGCGGCATCAAGGCGCTCGACACGTTGCTGGCGGGGATGGGCGACAGCAACGTCGTGATGATGTGCCTGATCTTCCTGCTCGCGGGCGCGTTCGCGATGGTCTCCAAGGCGATCGGTGCGGTCGATGCCGTGGTCGCGCTGGGACTGGGCGCGCTGCCGCCGGCACTGATCTTGCCGGGGCTGTTCGTGGTGGCCGGTTTCGTGTCGCTGTCGATCGGCACCTCGATGGGCACGATCGCGGCGACGGTGCCCATCGCGCTTGGCGTTGCCGATGCCGCCGGGCTGGATCGCGCGCTGGTCGTGGGCGCGGTGATCGGCGGCGCGATGTTCGGTGACAACCTGTCGGTGATCTCCGACACCACCATCGCCGCCACCCGCAGCCAAGGCTGCGAGATGCGCGACAAGTTCCGCGAGAACTTCAAGATCGCGCTGCCTGCCGCGCTTGCGACGGCCGTGCTGCTCGGCTTCCTTGGCGACGCGGCGCCGGTCGAGGCGTCCGACGCGGCCTCGAAGTGGCTGGTGGTGCCGTACCTGGCGGTGCTGGTGCTGGCGCTGAGCGGACTCAACGTGATCGTGGTGCTGGGGATCGGCATCGCGCTGGCCGGCGCGTTCGGTTTCTTGCTGTCGCCCGGCTACGACTGGCAGGCCTTCGCCGGCGACATCTACGGCGGCTACGAAAGCATGGTCGAGATCACCCTGCTGTCGCTGTTGATCGGCGGCCTTGCGGCGTTGGCCAAGGCGAGCGGCGGCCTGCAGTGGCTGGCCGATGCGATCGCCCGCTTCGCGCGGGGACACACGGGGCGACGGACGGGAGAATTCAGCATCGCTGCGCTCGCGGCGCTGGGCGATGCCTTCACCGCCAACAACACCGTGGCCATCCTGGTCGGCGGCGGGGTGGCGAAGGACATCGCGCAGCGCCACGGCATCACGCCGAAGCGTTCGGCCAGCCTGCTCGACATCTTTGCCTGCGTGGTCCAGGGCGTGCTGCCCTACGGCGCGCAGATCCTGCTGGCCGGCTCGCTGGCCGCGGTGTCGCCGCTGGCGCTGGCCGGCAAGGTGTACTACTGCTGGATCCTGGCTGCGGTGGCGATCGGCTTCATGCTCTGGCCCGCGCGCAGCAGGTCGACTGTTACGTTGCCCGATGCCGTTTAGGCCGGGCGAGCGCGCTTGTGCGCTAGTGCTCTTGCAGGAGCGGCTTCAGCCGCGAGCTTTGTTGGGCGCGATGCGTCCTGCGAAAGCTCGCGGCTGAAGCCGCTCCTGCAGTGCTCGATTCGGCTACGCGCCTCCGACATGGAGCAGGGAACGAAAAAAGGCGCCGAAGCGCCTTCTTCCGTCCGCGGCTGACAGTGTCAGTTGCGCGACTGCAGCTTCGACAGCAGCCGCAGGAACTCGATGTACAGCCACACCAGCGTGACCATCAGGCCGAACGCGCCGTACCACTCCATGTACTTCGGCGCGCCGCGCTCGACGCCGGTCTCGATGAAGTCGAAGTCCAGCACCAGGTTGAGCGCGGCGATCACCACCACGAACAGGCTGAAGCCGATGCCGACGATGCCGTTGCCGTGGATCATCGGGATATCGACTCCGAAGAAGCCCAGCACGATCGTCGCCAGGTAGACCAGCGCGATGCCGCCGGTCGCCGCAACCACGCCCATCTTGAAGTTCTCGGTGGCCTTGATCAGGCCCGAGCGATAGGCGAACAGCAGCGCGAACAGCGTGCCGAAGGTCAGCAGCACGGCCTGGAACGCGATGCCGGGATACCTGGCCTCGAAGACTGCGGAGATGCCGCCGAGGAAGAGGCCTTCCACCAGTGCGTACATCGGCGCGGTGACCGGCGCCCATTCCTTCTTGAACACCGTGACCATGGCGAGGATGAAGCCGCCGATCAGGCCGCCCCAGACATAGAGGCCGCCGGTCATGCCTTCCGCGGTGACCTCGACCTGGTTCCAGGCGAACGCCGCGGTGATCACGGCCAGCACGAGCAGGAGCCCGGTCTTGTTGACCGTGCCGTTCAGGGTCATCGCGCCGCTGGCGCGCGAGACGACGGTACCGCTGCCAAGGTCGAGGAAGGTGGATTCCTTCAAAGCCGGGTTGCCGCTACGCATTGGAGTCCTCGCAAGGAGTGTCTGTTCAGGCCAGATATGAGGATACAGGGCAGCCGGTTTCAAGGTCGCCCTGGCGTGAATGCCGATGGGATGGAGATCGGGCTGGTGCGAAAGGGGGGACTCGAACCCCCACGCCTTGCGGCACTGGTACCTAAAACCAGGGCGTCTACCAATTCCGCCACTTTCGCGATACCGGGCGCCAGGCGGCGCAGGCGCATCTTACGCGCCGGCATGAACCCGGCAACAAAAAAAGCGCCCGGTTGCCCGGGCGCCTGAAGTTTGGTGGGCCGTCAAGGATTCGAACCTTGGACCTATTGATTAAGAGTCAACTGCTCTACCAACTGAGCTAACGGCCCCGAACTCGAATAATAACGCAGCCGCGCATCGCGCGACAATTCTTTTTGCCGACCTGATCATCGTGGCCGATCGCGGTCCCGGTGCATCCTGCTTCCGGGCTCGCTGCAAGGGTGGGGTGGCTGAGGGGACTCGAACCCCCGACATCTGGAATCACAATCCAGGACTCTAACCAACTGAGCTACAGCCACCATTGGAGCATTCCGGAAAGCCCGTTTCCCCGGGCTTCCCGCCGACATCCAGAATTGCCGGAAGCCGGTAGTGCGTTGTCGCGACGCGTCGGGCGTACGGCCCAACGTGAATCCACCGGGAATACCCGGTCCGGCGTGGCGCGCCCGGCAGGACTCGAACCTGCAACCACCGGCTTAGAAGGCCGGTGCTCTATCCGGTTGAGCTACGGGCGCCTGGGCGCATGATAGCGGGCCGGAGAGGGCGGTCGGCGGATGGTCGGGGTAGAGGGATTCGAACCCCCGACATCCTGCTCCCAAAGCAGGCGCGCTACCAGACTGCGCTATACCCCGCCGGTGCCGCACGGTTGGTTCGGGTTCCCCGGCGATGCCACGTCCGCGGAAGGCCGGCCATTGTCCGGAGCGTACGATCCGCTGTCAACGCGCGCGCGCGGATTCCGGCTGGCGGCCGGGCCCGGAATCAGCGAAACTAGACCGTTCCGCTGTCCGGCGGGCTCATTGCGGGCCTTTCGCCGCCCGGCACATGGTTTCCAACATCATCCCGCGAAGGCCTCGCGGATCGCAGGAGAGGGTATGCAAGTTTCGGTTGAATCCCTGGGCAATCTCGAGCGCCGCATGACGTTCCGCCTGCCGGCGGAGCGCCTCGAGGACCAGGTGGGCGGTCGCCTGCGCGAGATCGCGCGCACGGCCCGCATCAAGGGTTTCCGTCCCGGCAAGATACCGGCGAAGGTCATCGAGCAGCGCTTCGGCAAGCAGGTGCGCGACGAGGTCCTGGACGGCCTGCTGCGCGAAGGCTTCGACGAGGCCGTGCGCGACAACGCCCTGCGCCTGGCCGGCAGCCCGAAGATCGAGCGCAGCGAGGACGGCGGCGACAAGGAACTGGCCTACGTGGCCACGTTCGAAGTGGTGCCGGACTTCGGCGAGATCGACGTCTCCAAGCTCAACGTCGCCCGCCACACGGCGGAGGTGACCGAGGCCGACATCGACCGCATGATCGAGAACCTGCGCATGCAGCGCCGCAGCTGGACCGCGGTGACGCGCCCGGCCCAGGCCGAGGATGCCGTCGACGTGGAGACCTGGTCGCAGGTCGGCGACGAGCGCCTGCCGGCCGAGGGCGCCGAGCGCGGCGTGACCGTGATCGGCACCGGCGGCATGTACCCCGAGATCGAGAACGCGCTGGTCGGCATGGCCAAGGGCGACGAGAAGACCGTCGACGTCACCTTCCCGGCGGACTGGCGCGTGCCGCAGCTGGCCGGCAAGGCCGCGCAGGTGCACGTGAAGATCGAGCAGGTGTCCGAGCAGGTGCTGCCGGAAGCCGATGCCGCCTTCATCCGCAGCTTCGGGGTCAAGAGCGGCGAGCTGGACCAGTTCCGGGCCGACATCCGCACCAACCTCGAGCGCGAGCTCAAGGGGGCGCTGATGAACCGCCTGCGCCGCGAGGTCGGCGAGAACCTGGTCACCGCGTATGCGGACGTCGAGATGCCGCCGAAGCTGGTCGAGAACGAAGCGCGTGCGATGCTCCAGCAGGCGGTCGAGCAGGCGCGTCGCCAGGGCCAACAGGCCGAAGTGCCGGACAACGCGCATGAAGGCTTCATGGACGCGGCCCGCAAGCGCGTCTTGGTTGGCCTGGTGGTGGGCGAGGTTGCCCGCCGCAATGAACTGCGCCTGGACCCCAAGCGCCTGAACGAGACGCTGCGCCTGATCGCCTCGACCTACGAGGAACCCGATCAGGTCGTTGAGTTGTACCGCAACGACCCCCAACTCATGTCGGGACTGCAGAACCGGGTGATGGAAGAGCAGGTGATCGACTGGATCGCCGAGCGCGCCCAGCACACCGAGCAGGCCATGACCTTCCAGGAAGCGATCGGGAGTTGAATCGAGTGAGCCACGAAACCAAAGCCTTGAACCTCGTCCCCATGGTGGTCGAACAGACCAGCCGTGGCGAACGCGCCTACGACATCTACTCGCGCCTGTTGAAGGAGCGGGTGATCTTCCTCGTCGGCGCCATCGACGACCACATGGCCAACGTGATCGTGGCGCAGATGCTATTCCTCGAGGCGGAAAACCCCGAGAAGGACATCAGCCTGTACATCAACTCGCCCGGCGGCGTGGTCACGGCCGGCATGTCGATCTACGACACGATGCAGTTCATCAAGCCCGACGTGAGCACGATCTGCATCGGCCAGGCGGCGAGCATGGGCGCGCTGCTGCTGGCAGCCGGCGCCAAGGGCAAGCGCTACGCGCTGCCCAACTCGCGGGTGATGATCCACCAGCCGTCCGGCGGCTCGCAGGGCCAGGCGACCGACATCGAGATCCAGGCCCGCGAGATCCTGACCCTGCGCCAGCGTCTGAACGAGATCCTTGCCCGCCACACCGGGCAGTCTTTCGAGACCATCGCCAACGACACCGAGCGCGACAACTTCAAGAGCGCCGAGGCGGCCCGGGAATACGGGCTGGTCGACGAGGTCCTCGAGCGGCGTCCGGAAGACTCCATCCAGCCGGCGTAACTGGCTGATTTCATTGAAGCATCGAGCGTTCCGCCCCCGCGCTTGCGGGAGCGGACGCTATGCTATTCTCGAACCGTAATCCGCAAAGATCGACCAAAGGCATGACCGAAGACCGACAAGGCCGTTCCGGCGACAACAGCAAGATCCTGTATTGCTCGTTTTGCGGGAAGAGCCAGCACGAGGTGCGCAAGCTCATTGCGGGCCCGAGCGTGTTCATCTGCGACGAATGCGTCGAGCTGTGCAACGACATCATCCGCGAGGAGCTCGAGGAGAAGGCGCAGTCGGCGCGCAGCTCGCTGCCCAAGCCGAAGGAGATCCTCGAGGTCCTCGACCAGTACGTGATCGGCCAGTCCCGCGCCAAGCGCACGCTGGCGGTCGCCGTGTACAACCACTACAAGCGCATCGAGAGCCGGCAGAAGAACGACGACGTCGAGCTGGCCAAGTCCAACATCCTGCTGGTCGGCCCGACCGGCTCGGGCAAGACCCTGCTGGCCGAAACCCTGGCCCGCATGCTCAACGTGCCGTTCACCATGGCCGATGCCACCACGCTGACCGAAGCCGGCTATGTCGGCGAGGACGTGGAGAACATCATCCAGAAGCTGCTGCAGAAGTGCGACTACGACGTCGACAAGGCGCAGCAGGGCATCGTCTACATCGACGAGATCGACAAGATCTCGCGCAAGAGCGAAAACCCGTCGATCACCCGCGACGTGTCCGGCGAGGGCGTGCAGCAGGCGCTGCTGAAGCTGATCGAAGGCACCGTCGCCAGCGTGCCGCCGCAGGGCGGGCGCAAGCACCCGCAGCAGGAATTCCTACAGGTCGATACCCGCAATATCCTGTTCATCGTCGGCGGCGCATTCGCCGGTCTCGACAAGATCATCCAGCAGCGCAGCACCGACGCCAGCGGCATCGGCTTCGGCGCCAAGCTCAAGAGTGCCGAGCGCAAGGTCGAGGTCGGCAAGGTGCTGGCCGACGTCGAGCCCGAGGACCTGATCAAGTTCGGCCTGATCCCGGAATTCGTCGGCCGCCTGCCGGTGGTCGCCACGCTCGAGGAACTCGACGAGGCGGCGCTGGTGAAGATCCTGACCGAGCCGAAGAACGCCATCACCAAGCAGTTCAAGAAGCTGTTCGACATGGAAGGCGTGGAGCTTGAATTCCGCCAGGACGCGCTCGCGGCCATCGCCCGCAAGGCGCTCAAGCGCAAGACCGGTGCGCGGGGCCTGCGCACGATCGTCGAATCGGTGCTGCTGGACACGATGTACGACCTGCCGTCGCTGGAGAACGTCAGCAAGGTGGTCGTCGACGAGTCGGTGATCGAGCACAAGTCCGACCCGTACCTGATCTACCAGACGCCGCCGGCGGCGCCGAAAGTGGCCGCGGCCGAATAACCGGCCGCGCGCATCGGGGTGGCGCGGGAATCCCTGCCAAGCCTTTGATTCAACAGTGATTATGAAGGGCCGCTGCGATCCAGCGGCCCTTCCTGCTTGCATCCTCCGCCCGTGCGCCCCATAACGAAGCCATCGCGGCCGTGTCCGCGCACGCAGCCTATTCCGGAGTCCCGATGACCAGTCCCGCCGAACACGAAACGCTCGACCCCGGATCCGGTCCGGGACAGGACCTGCCCGTCCTGCCGCTGCGCGACGTGGTCGTTTTCCCGCACATGGTGATCCCGCTGTTCGTGGGTCGCGAGAAGTCGATCCGTGCGCTGGACCTGGCGATGGAAGCCGACAAGCGCATCCTGCTGGTCGCGCAGAAGTCGGCCGAAACCGACGATCCCGATGCCGGGGATCTGTATGAGATCGGCACCCTGGCGCAGGTGCTGCAGCTGCTCAAGCTTCCCGACGGCACGATCAAGGTGCTGGTCGAGGGCGTGGCGCGCGTGCGCGTGGGCAACGTCGGTGAACGCGACGGTTGCCTGTCGGGCCGCGGCGTCGCGGTGGAATCGACCGCCACGCGTGACCCGCGCGAGGTCGAGGCCGTCGCTCGCTCGCTGATGAGCCTGTTCGAGCAGTACGTCAAGACCAACCGCAAGCTGCCGCCGGAACTGCTGCAGACGCTGTCTGGCATCGATGAACCGGGCCGCCTGGCCGACACCATCGCCGCGCACCTGGGCGTGCGCCTGGCCGACAAGCAGCGCTTGCTCGACACCATCGACGTCGCCGACCGGCTCGAGCTGCTGGTCGGCTTCGTCGACGGCGAGATCGACGTGCAGCAGATGGAGAAGCGCATCCGCGGCCGGGTGAAGTCGCAGATGGAGAAGAGCCAGCGCGAGTACTACCTCAACGAGCAGATGAAGGCGATCCAGAAGGAGCTCGGCGAGATCGACGACGCGCCGAATGACATCGAGGAGATCGCGCGCAAGATCGCCGAGGCGGGCATGCCCAAGGCGGTCGAGGCGAAGGCGCGCTCGGAGTTCAACAAGCTCAAGCAGATGTCGCCGATGTCGGCCGAGGCCGCCGTGGTGCGCAATTACCTGGATTGGGTGCTTGGCGTGCCGTGGAAGAAGCGCAGCAAGGTGCGCAAGGACCTCGCCGCCGCGCAGGAAGTGCTCGACGCCGACCATTACGGGCTGGAGAAGGTCAAGGAGCGCATCCTCGAGTACCTCGCGGTGCAGACCCGCGTGAAGCAGATGAAGGGCGCGATCCTGTGTCTGGTCGGCCCGCCGGGCGTGGGCAAGACCTCGCTCGGGCAGTCGATCGCCAAGGCCACCAACCGCAAGTTCGTGCGCATGTCGCTCGGCGGCGTGCGCGACGAGGCCGAGATCCGTGGCCACCGCCGCACCTATGTCGGCTCGATGCCGGGCCGCATCGTGCAGAACCTCACCAAGGTCGGCACGAAGAACCCGCTGTTCATGCTCGACGAGATCGACAAGATGTCGATGGACTTCCGTGGCGATCCGTCCTCGGCGCTGCTGGAAGTGCTTGATCCGGAGCAGAACAATTCCTTCAACGACCATTACCTGGAAGTCGATCTCGACCTGTCCGAAGTGATGTTCGTGGCGACCTCCAACTCGCTCAACATCCCCGGTCCGCTGCTCGACCGCATGGAAGTCATCCGCATCCCCGGTTACACCGAGGACGAGAAGATCAACATCGCGATGCGTTACTTGGTGCCCAAGCAGATGAAGGCCAACGGCCTGCGCGACGGCGAGTTGAAGATCGCGGAGAGCGCGATCCAGGACATCGTGCGCTACTACACGCGTGAATCCGGCGTGCGCAACCTCGAGCGCGAGATCGCCAAGATCTGCCGCAAGGTGGTCAAGGAGATCGCGCTGCAGGGACCGGCGCCGGCGGGGGCGCGGAAGAAGAAGCCGCGCGCGCTCAGCGTGACTTCGAAGAATCTCGAGAAGTACCTAGGCGTGCAGCGCTTCGACTATGGCCGCGCGGAGCAGGACAACGAGATCGGCCTGGTCACCGGCCTTGCGTGGACCGAAGTCGGCGGCGACCTGCTGCAAATCGAATCGACCCTGGTGCCGGGCAAGGGCAACCTGATCCTCACCGGCCAGCTCGGCGACGTGATGAAGGAGTCGGCTTCGGCGGCGTTGTCGGTGGTGCGCGCGCGCACCGACCGGCTCGGCATCGAACTCGATTTCCTGCAGAAGCTCGACGTGCACGTGCACGTGCCCGACGGCGCGACCCCGAAGGACGGGCCGAGTGCCGGCATCGCCATGGCGACATCGCTGGTCTCGACCCTGACCAAGATCCCGGTGCGCGCGGACGTGGCGATGACCGGCGAAATCACCCTGCGCGGCAAGGTCACGGCGATCGGCGGACTGAAGGAAAAACTGCTCGCCGCATTGCGCGGCGGGATCCGCACCGTGATCATCCCGGAGGAGAACCGCAAGGACCTGGCCGACATTCCGAAGAACGTCACCCAGACGATGAAGATCGTGCCGGTGAAGTGGATCGACGAGGTGCTCGACCTCGCGCTCGAACGGCCGCTTGCGCCCAAGGTGGTCGCCGAAGGCGTGGAAGAGGTGCGGCGGGAATCGGGCAAGGCGTCCAGGCCTGCGGATGTCAAGCATTGACGTTTTTCCGTTTGCCATGAAAATGCACGGAAGCCCGGCGTTTTCCGCGCTTTTTTCGTGTTGCGCACCCCATACCCCACTGGTATAACGGCCACAACCACGAAGCAGTAAACGTACGTGCATCGGGTCAACAAGGTCCGGTAGGCCTGTGCTGTGCGCAGGGCAATCCGGCCACCACCATCAGCGGGCGATTGTCCGCACAGGGAGTTTCCAATCCAATGAACAAGAACGAATTGATCGATGCCGTCGCCGCCCATTCCGGCCTGTCCAAGGCCGACGCCGGCCGTGCGGTCGATGCCGTGGTCGGCTCGATCACCGGTGCGCTGAAGGCGGGCGAGAGCGTCAACCTGATCGGCTTCGGCACCTTCGACGTGCGCGACCGGGCAGCCCGCACCGGCCGCAACCCGCGGACCGGCGAGGAGATCCAGATCGCCGCCGCAAAAAATCCTGCATTCAAGGCTGGCAAGGCGCTCAAGGATGCCGTAAACTGATCAGCCCGCCGGCCGGGTGAGTTGTCCCGGCCAAGCCAGGCACCGGGTGCTTAGCTCAGCGGTAGAGCGTCTCCTTTACACGGAGAGGGTCGGGGGTTCGAAACCCTCAGCACCCACCAGTCGGGCGAGGCGCGAAGTTCAAGAAAAGCGGAGTGGTAGTTCAGTTGGTTAGAATGCTGGCCTGTCACGCCGGAGGTCGCGGGTTCGAGTCCCGTCCACTCCGCCAATCATCTGAAGAGGGCACCGGAAACGGTGCCCTCTTTTTTTGTGCCGTCGCCCAAGTGGGGCCTGGCGGGCCCATTGCAGGTAAACTGGCCCGCTTCGTCCCGACATTCCCGACCGATGCTGCAGAAACTCCGCGAAAAAACCTCGGGCTGGATCGCCATGGTGATCCTTGGCCTGCTGTGCATTCCGTTTGCCTTCTTCGGCATGGAGCAGTACCTGTTCCAGAGCAACCAGACGTTCGCGGCCAAGGTCGAGGCGCCGCCGAAGTGGTGGCAGTCGGCGCCGTCCTGGTGGCCGGCGACGATGCTGTGGCAGCGCGACGAGATCGACCAGAACGAGTTCCGCGACGCATTCGAGCAGGCGCGCCAGCAGCAGCGCCAGGCGCTGGGCGACAACTTCGATCCGCGCGAGTTCGAAAGCATCGACAACAAGCGCAAGGTGCTTGACGGGCTGGTCGACCAGCTGGTGATGCGGATGTCCGCCAAGCGCGCCGGCATTGCAGTGAGCGATGCGCAGGTTCGCGACGTGATCCAGTCGATCCCCGCGTTCCAGGTCGACGGCAAGTTCGATCCGCAACGCTACCAACTCGCGCTGGCGTCGCAGGTGCCGGCGATGTCGCCGCGCGGCTTCGAACAGAACGTCCGCGAGGGCCTGCAACAGTCGCTGGTGGCCAGCCAGGTGGCGGCCTCCGCGTTCGTCACCCCATCGCAGATGGATCGGCTGATGAAGCTGATCGGCGAGCGTCGCGACGTGTCGTTCGTCGTGCTGCCGGCGCCGGCCGAGGACACCGCCCCGGTCACCGATGAGGAAGCCAGCCGCTGGTACGACGCCCACAAGGCCGAGTACCGCGCGCCGGAGACCGTTTCGATCGAGTACGTGGACATCGATTCGACCGCGCTGCCCGTCGCGGCCGTGGCCGACGAAGCCGCCCTGCGTGCACGCTATGAGCAGGAAAAGGCGCGTTTCGTCGATCCCGAGCAGCGGCTTGCCTCGCATATCCTGGTCAACGTCGCCCCGGGGGCGGACGCCAAGGCGCAGAAGGCAGCGGAAGAAAAGGCTGCCAGGGTCGCCGCGGAAGCACGCAAGCCGGGCGCGGATTTCGCCGCGCTCGCCCGCGCGGAATCCGACGATGCCGGTTCGAAGGAAAACGGCGGCGACCTCGGCTGGGTGGCGCACGACGGCGGCATGGTCAAGCCGTTCGAGGACGCGCTGTTCGCGATGCAGGCCGGCGACGTGAGCGAGCCGGTCAAGACCGAGTTCGGCTGGCATGTGATCCAGCTGCGCGAAGTCAGGAGCGGCAAGCAGACCTCGTTCGAGGACGCGCGCGACGAACTCGCGCGGGAACAGGCCGATGTCGACCGCGAGCGTGCATTCAACGAGTTGACCGGCAAGCTGGTCGACCAGGTGCTGAAGAATCCCAGTGCGCTCGCGCCCGCAGCACGCGCGGTGAACCTTCCGGTGCAGAAGCTCGGGCCGTTTGCGCGCGGGCAGGGCACCGGCGTTGCCGCCAGCCAGGCGGTGGTCCGCGCGGCGTTCTCCGAATCGCTGATCCAGGACGGGACGGTGAGCGACCCGATCGAAATCGCGCCCGGCCACAGCGTGGTGATCCGCGTCACCCAGCACACGCCGGAACGCGCGCTGGCGCTGACGGAAGTGAAGGACAGGGTGGCCGCCGAGATCCGCGGCGACCGCATGCGCAAGGCCACGCAGGCAGCGGCCGACGCGATGGTCGCCAAGCTCAAGGGCGGAGAAGCGCTGTCCGCATTGGCGTCGGCGAACGGTCTGACCGCGCAGGACGTGCCGAACGTGCCGCGCGGCGTACCGGTGCCGGATCCGGCCGCGACCGAGGCCTATTTCGAGGTGCCGGTGCCCGCGACAGGCAAGGTGTCGCCCGGCCGGGTGGTACTGGATAACGGCAGCGCGGTGGTGTTTGCGGTGACCAAGGTCACGCCCGGCGATCCGAAGGAAGCGTCGGAGCAGGAGCGGACGGCCCTGCAGCAGCAGCTGGCGCAGCTTGCGGGCAACGAGGATGCCAGTGGCATGCTCAAGTCGCTGCGCAAGCGGATGAAGATCACGGTCGCCGAATCACGGCTCTGACCAGCTTCGCGCGGCAATGAAAAAGCCCGGCATCGCCGGGCTTTTTCGTATCCCTTGCTGGCGGCCGTGACCGGTCGGAGCTTCAGTCGATCCCGGCCATGCCGACGACGCTGAACCCGGCATCGACGTAGGTCACCTCGCCGGTGATGCCGGCGGCCAGGTCCGAGCACAGGAACGCGGCGGCGTTGCCGACGTCCTCGATGGTGACGTTGCGGCGCAGCGGTGCGGTGGCCTCGAAGGTGCTGAGCATCTTGCGGAAGTTGCCCACGCCCGATGCGGCCAGGGTCTTGATCGGGCCGGCGGAGATCGCGTTGACGCGGGTGCCCTCGGGGCCGAGGTTGAGCGCCAGGTAGCGCACCGTGGATTCAAGGCTGGCCTTGGCCACGCCCATGACGTTGTAGTTCTGCAGCGCGCGAATCGAGCCGAGGTAGCTCAGGGTCAGGATCGCGCCATTGCGGCCCTTCATCTGCGGCCGCGCGGCCTTCGCCAGCGCTGCCAGCGAATAGGCCGAAATGTCCTGGGCGATGGCGAAGTTCTCGCGGGTCAGGCCGTCAAGGAAATCGCCACCGATCGCCTCGCGCGGCGCATAGGCGATGCAGTGGACGAGGATGTCGAAGCCGTCGCTCCAGTGCTTGCCCAGTTCGGTGAAGCAGGCGTCGATCTGTTCGTCGGAGGCCACGTCCAGCGGCAGCACGATGTTGGAACCGTACTCCTTCGCCGCATCTTCCACGCGCGAGCGCAGCTTGTCGGTCTGGTAGGTGAGGGCCAGTTCGGCGCCTTGGCGGTGCATCGCCTCGGCGATTCCGGTGGCGATCGAGCGCTGGCTGGCGATGCCCGTGATCAGGGCGCGTTTGCCTTGCAGGAAACCCATGGTGTTCTCGCTGGTTGAGCAATGGCTCTATTCTGGCACGGCCGACAGGCTCTCGGGAGCGGGAGCGGCCGCAACCGGCGCGTCGATCTCCAGCACCATGCCGGGTCGCAGCATGTCGTCGGCGGACAGACCGTTGCGTTCGAGCAACTCGGCGCGGCTCACGCCGTAGCGCTTGGCCAGGCGCCAGATCGAGTCGCCGCGCTGCACGGTGTGCGAGCGGGTCGAGGACGACGAAGCCGTTTCCGTTCTTGCATCGGCGTCCGCTGCGGGCGGGTTGATGACGATGGCGTCGGAGGCGTCGGCGAGGGTAGTGGTCTGAGTCGCCTGATCCGCGGCAGGCGCGCGGCCCGGCGCGAGCGGGACGAGGACCTGCATCGGGCGGTTGCCCTTCGCGATGCGGCCACCCGCGAAGGCCGGATTGATGCGCCGTACATTGGCCGGGTCAAGGTCGTGCTGCCGCGCCCAGGCGTCGAGGCTGGACGTCCCTGCGGGCAGTGGCTTCGGTGCCAGCACCGCCACCGGCCGGTCGAGGGCCTGCAGCCATTCCTCCCGGTCGTCGGCCTGGTCCAGCACGCAGGACAGCGCGTGCAATTTGCGCACGTAGGCCCGGGTGATCCCGGACAAGCCGACCAGTTTTTCCGGATCGGCATCCATCGCGCGCTGGCCGCTGTGCTTGAGTGCGCCGAGCACGCGGTATTCGCCGGCGTTGTAGGCCATCACCGCCAGCCGCCAGTCGCCGGCGAACATGCCATGCAGGGTCTTGAGGTAGCGCACTGCGGCCTGGGTCGATTCGACCGGCGACAGGCGGCCGTCGTAGCCCGGACGGATCGCGATCTTATGGTTGCGCGCGGTCAGGGCGATGAACTGCCACAGCCCGGCCGGCCCGGAGCCGCTGCGGGCGCCGGGCTTGTAGCCGCTCTCGACGAACGGAATCAAGGCGTATTCGGTCGGCAGGTGCGCCTCGCGCAGCGCGTCGACCACGTAGCCGAACAGCGGCAGCACGTCGTCGTTGCGCTCGGCCAGTCGCTTCGGCGCGGCGGCGAAATGCCGCTGCCAGCGCTGGCTGGTGTCGGGCCCGCAGGACGGGTCGGCCAGGCCCTCACGGAAGCTGGCATAGATCTCGCGGCCGTTGCGGGTGGCGGGGGGCGCGGCCGTTGCGGCGGATTCCACGGCCGGTGTTGCCACGGCCGTCGTTGCCGGTTGCGGGGTCGCGGATCCCGCGGTCTGGGCGCCCGCCAGCGCGAGCAGGCCCGCCAGTGCGGTCGACAGCCGCCGGGCGGCGGGAGCGGGCCGCGTCATGCGCGGAATCCGTCCTTCCAGCGCCGCAGCGCGGCGAACGCTTCGACCCGGCTGTGGATCGGATGGCCGGTCTGGCCGACGATCGCCGCACGGACGGCGGGCGCGTCGATGCGCAGGAACGGATTGGCCTCGCATTCGGCGGCGAGGGAACTGGGCAGGGTGGGACGACCGGATTGGCGCATCGCCTGGGCTTCCTCGATACGGCGCATGAGCGCCGGGTTGTCGGGTTCGACCACGCGCGCGAAGGCGGCGTTGGACAGCGTGTATTCGTGACCGCAGCAGACGCGGGTGTTGCCGGGCAGGGCAGACAGCTTTTCGAGCGAGTCCAGCATCTGCGCCGGGGTACCCTCGAACAGGCGCCCGCAACCGAGACTGAACAGCGTGTCGCCGCAAAACAAGAGCCCATGGCCGTGGAATGCGATGTGGCTCACGGTATGGCCGGGCACGGCGAGGGTGTCGAAGCCCCATTCGCCCACCTGGACCCGATCGCCGCCGCCCACCCGCCGGCTGGCGACGGTGATCCGTTCGTCGTCCGGCGCGATCACCGGCAGCGACGGCCAGCGTTCAAGCAGTTCGTCCACGCCACCGATGTGGTCGTGGTGGTGGTGGGTCAGCAGGATCCCCACCGGCTTCAAGCCGTCGGCGGCGGCGGACAGCACCGGCCCGGCCTCGCCGGGATCGACGACCAGGGCATTCCCGGCCTCGTCGCGCAGCGTCCAGATGTAGTTGTCGTCGAACGCGGGCAGCGGCAGCAGGTGCATCGGGGGGAGGTTCCCGGGGCCGTTAGAATGGCGACCATGCCCCCGCTTTCCGCCACCGGTCAACCCGACAACCCCCGCGCCTGGTTCGGAACCGACGCCGGCCTGGCGCTGCTCGAGAGCGAGCGGCCCGCGGTCCTGCGCGCCCTGGCCGAGCGCCCGGCGCTGCCGTGGCTGTGGCTGGGCCCGATCGAACAGGTGACCCGGGTCGACGGCGACGGGCTGCATCTGGTGGCTTCGGGCGGCGGTTGGTCCGGCGATGCGCATTGCGGCCTGCCGCTGCCGCTGGCCAGCGAGTCGATCGGCGTGGTCGTGCTGCAGCACGTGGCCGCGCGCGGCCGCGCCGGACGCGGGTTGTTCGCCGAATGCGCCCGCGTGCTCGCGCCGGGCGGGCGGCTGTGGGTATTCGCACTCAATCCCCTGGCGCCGTACCGCTGGCACTGGCGCGGCGCCGGCCTGGGCGCCTCCGAGCCGCTGACCTGGCGCCGCCGAATGCGCGAGGCCGGGCTCGCGCCGGAGCCGGTCTCGCAGGGCCTCGGCCCGCGCTGGCAGGTGCGCGTGGCGCACGAGCCACAGAACGGGCCGGGGATGCGCGCGGCCTACGCGATCCGCGCCGAGAAGCGCGCCTGGCCGCTGACGCCCGTGCGCCAGCGCCAACGGCTGCCGATGCCCGAAGGAATCCCCGCTGCATGAAGCATGTAGAGATCCATACCGACGGGGCCTGCCTGGGCAACCCCGGCCCCGGCGGCTGGGCCGCGTTGCTGCGCTACGGCGCCCGCGAGCGCGAACTGGCCGGCGGCGAAGCGCAGACCACCAACAACCGCATGGAGCTGATGGCCGCGATCATGGCGCTGGAAACGCTCACCGAGCCGTGCAGCGTGATCCTGCACACCGATTCGCAGTACGTGCGCCAGGGCATCACCGAGTGGATGCCGAACTGGCTGCGCCGCAACTGGAAAACTGCCGGCGGCGCGCCGGTCAAGAACCGCGACCTGTGGGAACGCCTGCACGCCGCGACTGCGCGCCATCGCATCGACTGGCGCTGGGTGAAGGGCCATTCCGGCGATCCGGACAACGAGCGCGTCGACGTGCTTGCCCGTGACGAGGCCATCAAGCTCAAGGCCGTCGCGAACACCATGCTGTAGCCTTCTTTCCGACTTCAGGATTCCCTTTCCCGCGCATGCGCCAGATCGTCCTCGACACCGAAACCACCGGCCTGGAATGGAAGAAGGGCAACCGCGTCGTCGAGATCGGCTGCGTGGAGTTGCTCGAACGCAGGCCCACCGGGCGCACGTACCACCAGTACATCCATCCGGAGCGCCAGTTCGAGCCCGGGGCGCAGGAAGTCACCGGCCTGACCCTGGAGTTCCTTGCTGACAAGCCGAAGTTCGCCGCGATCGCGGACGAGTTCCTGGCCTTCATCGATGGCGCCGAACTGGTGATCCACAACGCCGCGTTCGACGTCGGCTTCCTCGATCACGAACTGTCGCGCCTGGGCGACCACTACGGCCGCATCCGCGATCGTTTCCAGGTGCTCGATTCGCTGGAACTCGCGCGCCAGCGCTACCCGGGCCAGCGCAATTCGCTCGACGCGCTGTGCCGGCGGCTGGGCGTGGACAACTCGCATCGCCAGCTGCACGGGGCGCTGCTCGATGCGCAACTGCTGGCCGAGGCCTACCTGGCCCTGACCGCCGGGCAGAGCGAGATCGGTTTCGGCAGTGCGGACGTGGTGGAAACGCGCAATGCCACCGTGTCGCTGGGTGCGGTTGCACGCGGCCCGCGGCCGGAGGTCATCGTCGATGAGGCCGACCTGGCCGCGCATGCGGCACGGCTGGAGGCGATCCGGAAAAGGGCGGGCAGCGCAGTGTGGGACCGGTAGCAAAGGCCTGCCGCGTCCCTGGTTGACCTCATCCCGCTGACAACGCACCCGCGCCGTCACGCCGCGAACGCTTCGCGTCCATGACCGCTCCCACATCGGGAGCAGATCAGTGGCGGCGCACCAGGACGACGGTGACGTTGTCCGAGCCGCCGCCATCGAGCGCCGCCGCCACCAGTCCGTCGACGCACTCCTGCGCGCTGCATTCGGTATGCGCCAGCACCTGCGAGATGCCGCGGTCGTCGACCTCCTCGGTGAGGCCGTCGCTGCACAACAGCAACTGCATGCCCGGCAGCAGGTCGCCCGAGAGGGTCTCGACGTTGAGGTTCTGCGGATCGGTCACCCCCAGCGCCTGGGTCACCACGTTGCGATGCGGATGGGTGCGCGCCTGGTCGACGGTGATCGTGCCCTGCGAGATCAGTTCCTGCACGTAGCTGTGGTCCTGCGACAACTGCGCCAGCTTGCGCTCGTGCCACAGGTAGATGCGGCTGTCGCCGACCCAGGCCACCTCGAAGTGGTTGCCGGCGATGCGCACGGCCACCACGGTGGTGCCCATCGGCAGCGAATCGCTGCGCTTGCGCGAGGCGCGGATGATCTCCTCGTCGGCGATCCGGATCGCCTGCTGCAGCGGCGTGCCCTGGCGGATCTCGCGGACGATCGCCTCGCGCGCCAGCGCGCTGGCGACCTCGCCGTACTCGTGTCCCCCCATGCCATCGGCCACCAGCCACAGGCCCAGTTCGCTGTCGCCGTAGTACGTGTCCTCGTTCAGCTCGCGCCGCAGGCCGACATGGGTCAGGTGTCCGAACTCGATCATGGGCAGCTCTGCGGGCAGCGGCGGGCGGGAACCTTCTCGTCCCGGACAACGTGAAGATGAGGCTGAACAGGACGGAGGCAGGCCCCCCGCGGGGAAAATAGGAAGAAATACATGATGCTGGCGTGGAGGCGGGGCCTGGTCCGATGGCCATGAAGGGTACAGGGCCGCAGTTCCGGCTTCGATGCACGGGGCATGCGAAAAATACCTGGTCCGGGATCATTCCGGGGATTGAGGCTCCTCGGAAATCCCATGGCCTTCCGGCCCCGGTCACGAAAAGGCCCCCATGCGGGGGCCTTTGCGCAATCTGGCGGAGAGGGGGGGATTCGAACCCCCGAGGCGCTATAAACGCCTGCCTGATTTCGAGTCAGGTACATTCAACCGCTCTGCCACCTCTCCGGAACTTTCCCGACGGCAGGGCCGTGACCGGGGGCGCAATGATACGGGCCGCCGCGGTGGCGGACAAGGCGAGGACGGTACACTGGGCGCTGTTTTCCCAGCCGCGAAGGGCCCATGTCCGAGATTTCCGTCCCCGTGTCGTTCGGCGAGCTGCTCGACAAGATCGCCATCCTGCAGATCAAGTCCGAGCGCATGTCCGACCCGGCCAAGCTGGCCAACGTCCGCAACGAGCTGGATGCCCTGGAAAAGACCTGGATGGCGCATCCGGCGGCCAGCCACGATATCGCCCGGATGCGCGCCGACCTGAAGGCGGTCAACGAGCGCCTGTGGGTGATCGAGGACGACATCCGCATCAAGGAGAAGGCGCAGGCCTTCGACGACGAGTTCATCCGCCTGGCCCGCAGCGTCTACGTCGAGAACGACACCCGTGCGCGGATCAAGAAGGAAATCAACCTGGCGCTGGGCTCGAGCTACGTCGAGGAGAAGTCCTACGAGGACTACGGGGCCGGCGGCGCGGCTTGAAGACGGCGGGGCGGCGGGCCTGAGCCCGCTCCTCGGTGAGGGAAGGGACGTGCCGGGGCGTCAGGTCGGCCGGCTTCAGGCGGCCAGCGCGTAGGCCGACAGCGCGAACGCCAGCACCGCCACGGTGACCGCGACCAGCGACAGCCGGTTCGCGTGCCGCAGCTCGCGTTCGAGCGTGCCATTGCGCTGCTGCAGTGTCGCCAGGGTGGCTTCGAGCTGGGTCGCGCCCTGTTGCAGGGACGCCAGCGTGCGCTGCATTTCGCCGGCCAGCTGCTTGATCGCGTCCGCGTTCTGCGTCGCCGCGTCCTGCAGTTCCTTGATCTGCTGCGGGATCTTGTCCGCGCCCTTGTCGCGCGTGAACATCGGCTTGGCCATCTGGATGATGTCGGGCAGGAATGGCGCGACGACGGTGAACCAGGCTGCCATCGGGTGGAACTCCTCGGGGACGCTGGGGGTTGCGCGAGTATGCCAGTGCGCATTGCGGGGGCCCGCGAAGCAGTTCTCGTGGAAGCCCTTCTCTAGCTTGCAGGGGAAGACGCCCGAAGACCTACCCCCGAGTGCTTTATTGGGGGACGGATAAGGGGGCAAGCGAAGCGAGTTGCCTTTGCGGTCAAAGATCAAGAGCGTTTCGCGCCGTGATGGCGCGAGTCACCTTTCTTTGCTTGTGCAAAGAAACGTGACCCAAAGAAACACACCCCGCCTGCGCGCCCGGCGCTGCGCACCGGGTTCGCGGAGCCGGCGGGAATTTTTCGAAGGGGCATCCTGCCCCTGCGAAAAACGCCGCACATCCTTGTGCGGCGCCCCTTGCGGGGTTTTGCCCGCCGTCTCCGCCGCTTCGGAGGGGCCCCGAAGGTCAAGATCAACGGCAACGGCAACGGCAACGGCAACGGCCACAGCCACAGCCACAGCCACAGCCACAGCCACAGCCACAGCCAGCCGCCCGGCCAGCGACTCCGACCTGGCTCGGTCTAACGCGTCGCAGCGAAGCGTTCGAACGCGGCAATGCCGTCGTCGACAGTCACCAGATCCATCACTCCGTCATGCTCGATCTTCGTTCCCCACTTCAGCGCGCTTGCCGGCTTGCCCAGGTACTTGCGCGCGGCGTCGTCGTAGCGGTCCACGCAGTAGCGCCGATCCGAATAGGGGCCGCTGCGCGCCGGGTTGCTGGCCGCGTGTAGGCCCAGCACCTTGGTCCCCATGGCGTTGGCGATGTGCATGGGCCCGGAGTCCGGGGTCATCACCAGGTCGGCGCGTTCCAGCAGGGCGGGCAGCTGCTTGAGGGTGTCCTTGCCGACCAGGTCCAGTGCCGGCGCCTGCATCGCGGCAAGGATCGCGTCGGCGGTGTCGCGTTCAAGCCGGCTGCGGCCGCCGCACAGCACGATGCGCCAGCCACGCGACGCGGCGTGGTCGGCGACGGCGGCATGGCGGTCGGCGCGCCAGTTGCGCAGGGCATGGCTGGAACAGGGCGAGATGAGCAGCGTCGGGGTACCGTCCTCCGGCCATTGCGCCCGCGCCCAAGCACGCGCTTCGTCCGGTACCGGCAGGTCCCAGGTGACCGCGTCCTGCTTCAGCCCGAGCGGCTCGCAGAAGCTGCCGATGGCGTCGAGCACGTGGATTCCCGGGCGGTCGGGGATGCGTTCGTTGACGAACAGCCCGTGCAGGTCCTTCGAACGCGTGCGGTCGTAGCCGATGCGGCGCGCCGCCGGAATGAACGCCGACAGCAGGTTGGCGCGCGCGGCCACCTGCATCTGCAGCAGCGCATCGAAGCGCCGGCCGTCGAACTGCCGGCGCAGCGCGCGCATTCCCGCCAGCCCGGTCTGCTTGTCGTAGACGACGAAGTCCACGCCTTCGAGCCCGTCCAGCAGCCGATGCTCGGCCTTGCCGATCACCCAGGTCAGCGCCGCACCCGGCCAGGCGCGGCGCAGGGTGCGCACCAGCGGCACGACGTGGGTGGCGTCGCCAAGCGCCGACAGGCGCAGCAGGCAGATCGTGCGGGGGCCGGCCGCAACGGAAACGGCCGGAATAACGGGATCGGAAGGCATGCGCTTGTTAGACTCACCAGATGGCCGCGTTCGATGCTACCGAAAGCCTGACGCCGTTCCGCGCCGGCCGCGGAGATCGCGGTGTGGGGTCGATTCTGTTCGACGCGACGCAGCTGCGGCAAGCCGATCCGCGCTGGTTCGATCCCAAGGGCTGGGGCGAACGAGCGCAGCCGGTCAGCGACGGCGGCCGCGGCGGCGCGTGGTACATCGATGCCTCCCACGGGCCCTGCGTGCTGCGCCATTACCTGCGCGGTGGCCTGGCGGCGAAGTTCAGCCGCGACAAGTACGTCTGGCGCGGTGCCGACCGGGTGCGCAGCTTTGCAG
Organism: Luteimonas sp. 22616; assembly: GCF_052044325.1. NCBI lineage: Bacteria > Pseudomonadati > Pseudomonadota > Gammaproteobacteria > Lysobacterales > Lysobacteraceae > Luteimonas > Luteimonas sp. 22616. The sequence goes on along the minus strand of NZ_JBQEMW010000001.1, from coordinate 1,695,095 downwards.
AGTTCCGGCTGCTGCGCGACCTGCTCAAGCAGGACCTGCCCGTGCCGCGCCCGATCGCCGCCAGCTACATGCGCGAGGGTTCGTTCTATCGCGCCTCGATCCTGATGGAACGCCTGCTCGACGTGCGCTCGCTGGCCGACCTGGCTGCGCTCGATGGCCACAGCGCGCCCTGGGACGAATCCGGGCGCCTGGTCGCGCGCTTCCATCGCGCCGGGCTCGACCACGCCGACCTCAATGCCCACAACCTGCTGTTCGATGCGGATGGAAAAGGCTGGATGATCGACTTCGACCGCAGCACGCTGCGCATCCCTGCCACCGGCTGGCGCGAAGGCAACCTGGCGCGGCTGAAGCGCTCGCTGCTCAAGCAGCGCGGGCACCGCAGCGTGGCGGAGGTGGAGGAGGACTTCGCCCGCCTGCGCAAGGGTTACGACGAGCACTGGGATCGCGGTATCTGATCGATGGACCTGATCTCATGGGTATGACCTGATGGACGTGCGCTGATGGCCTGGTCGCTGCGCTTCCATGGAGTCGGCAATGCCTCGGCGGTGGCGCTGGGATCGCCGATGGCCACCATCGAGCGCGATGGCGCGCCGTGGCTCGGCATCGACTGCGGCGCCGAGGGCCTGACCGCGTATCTCGAACACTACGGCGAGGCGCCGCGCGCGCTGTTCGTCACCCACGTGCACCTGGACCACGTCGCCGGCTTCGAGCGGCTGTTCGTGTCCGATTATTTCGACGCTGCACGCCGCGGCAAGACGAAGCTCTACGTGCCCGCAACCGTGGTGCCGCTGCTGCACCGTCGCGTGGGCGACTACCCGAACGTGCTCGCCGAGGGCGGCGCGAACTTCTGGGACGCGTTCCAGCTGGTTCCCGTAAGTGATGCGTTCTGGCACGACGGCGTGCGGCTGGAGGTGTTCCCGGTGCGCCACCACTGGCCCGACACCGCCTACGGCCTGCGCCTGCGCGGCAGCCTGGTCTGGAGCGGCGACACCCGGCCGATCCCGGAAATGCTCGCGAAACATGCCGACGCCGGCGAGCTGGTCGCGCACGATTGCGCGCTGCACGGCAATCCTTCACACAGCGGCATCGACGACCTCGAGCGCGAGTATCCCGACGAACTGCTCGAACGCTGCATCCTCTATCACTATGCTGGCGTCGCCGACGGCCAGGCGCTGGCGGGGCGTGGGCATCGCATCGCCACGCCGGGCGAAGTGGTCGTACTGGCCGAGCCGACAGCGGAGCGGGGACTGCCGGCATGAACGCCGTTCTGGACGCACCGGCGATGCCGCTCGACCGCCTTGGCCGGCCGCTGCGCGACCTGCGCCTGTCGGTGATCGAAGCCTGCAACTTCCGCTGCGGCTACTGCATGCCCGCCGATCGCGTGCCCGACGATTACGGCATGGATGCGGCGTCGCGGCTGTCGTTCGACGAGATCGAGACGCTGGTGCGCGGCTTCGCACGACTGGGCGTGCACAAGCTGCGCCTGACCGGTGGCGAGCCGCTGCTGCGCAAGCGCCTGCCGGAGCTGGTGGCGCGACTGGCGGCGGTTGACGGCATCGACGACCTGGCCCTGACCACCAACGGTGCGCTGCTGGCCCGACAGGCGCGCGCGCTGCGCGATGCCGGGCTGCGGAGGATCACGATCAGCCTCGATGCACTCGACCCCGCGTTGTTCCGCACGCTGTCCGGCGACCGCGGCCAGTTGTCCGATGTGCTGGCCGGAATCGCCGCTGCGGAGGACGCAGGCTTCGAGCGCATCAAGTTCAACTGCGTCGTGCAGCGCGGCGTCAACGACGACCAGGTGCTGCCGCTGGTCGAACGCTTCCGCAGCAGCGGCCACATCGTGCGCTTCATCGAATACATGGACGTCGGCACCTGCAACGGCTGGGATGCCGGGCGCGTGCTGCCGTCGGCACAGCTGCGCGACCGCATCCACGCCCGCTGGCCGCTGCACCCGCTGGACGCCAACTACCGCGGCGAAGTCGCGTCGCGCTACGGTTTCGACGACGGCGCGGGAGAAGTCGGTTTCGTCAGTTCGATCAGCGCGCCGTTCTGCGGCGACTGCCACCGCGCGCGCGTGTCCGCCGACGGTCGCCTGTACACCTGCCTGTTCGCGGCCGAAGGCGCCGACCTGCGGCCGTGGCTGCGCGGTGGCGATGCCGCGCTGGCCGGCCATGTCGCCGGGCTGTGGACAGGGCGCGGCGACCGCTACAGCGAGCTGCGCGGACGCGCCGGCGCGTCGCGGCGGCATGTGGAGATGTTCCTGGTTGGCGGATAGCCGCTGGCCAGGCTGCCGCGCCGTGAAAGGCGCCCTGCAACAGTGCGCAGAATCGGCCCGGCGAGCCAAGTCTTTTTGTGGGAGCGGCTTCAGCCGCGAGCTTTTGGGGCCGCGGATCCGTCATCCGGATCGCGAATGCTTCTGGAAGGTGACGCACTGGTTTTTGCGAGCCATTGCACCGGGGAACGCTCGCGGCTGAAGCCGCTCCCACAAGAACGTGGGCGACCCGGACAACGACTTACAATCGCCATGACCGATCTTCGCCTTCCGCCACCATGACACCGAAGCCCACCCGCAAACTCAGCCACCTTGATGCCAGCGGCCGCCCGGCGATGGTCGACGTCTCGGACAAGGCCGTCACCGCGCGCGAGGCCGTCGCCGAATGCCGGGTGAAGTTCCCGCCTGCCGTCGCCGCGCAGTTGCGCGCGAGCGGGCTGCGGAGCGCCAAGGGCGGCATTGTCGAGACCGCGGTGATCGCCGGCACCATGGCAGTCAAGCGGACACACGAGCTGATTCCCTTCTGCCACCCGCTGCCGATCGACGGCGTGCGCATCGGCATCGACTGGCATGGCGAACGCGAACTGCGCATCGAGTGCGCGGTGAAGACCACCCACCGCACCGGCGTCGAAATGGAAGCGCTGACCGGCGCGACGGTCGCCGCGTTGACCGTCTACGACATGTGCAAGGCGCTGTCGCACGCGATCGTGCTTGGGCCGGCGAGGCTGCTGGGCAAGCGCGGTGGCCGGCACGATTTCGGGAGGACAGGCTGATGACGCGGGTCACCGTGCTGTACTTCGCCAGCCTGCGCGACGCGGCGGGCGTGGCCGACGAAACGGTCGATTCCGCCGCCGCCAGCCTGCGCGCGCTTTACGGCGAACTGCGCGAACGCCACGGGTTCGCATTGCCGGCCGAGCGGTTGCGCGTGGCGGTGGGAGGCGCATTCGCCGCATGGGACGACGCGCTGTCGGAGGGCAGCGAGGTCGCCTTCATCCCGCCGGTGAGTGGCGGATGAGTACCGGCATGCCGCGCTTTTCGCTGTCACCGGAAGCATTCGAGATCGCACCGTTGCGTGACGCCCTGGGCGATGCCCGGGCCGGCGCATTCGCGGCGTTCGAAGGCCGCGTGCGCAACCACAATGACGGCCGATCGGTGGACGGCCTGCATTACGAAGCCTACGTGGCACTGGCCGAAACCGAAGGCGAACGCGTGTTGGACGAGGCGATCGAGCGGTTCGACATCCTCGATGCGCGCTGCGTGCATCGCACCGGCGACCTCGCGATCGGCGACCTTGCCGTCTGGGTCGGCGTCACCGCCGCCCACCGCGACGCCGCATTCGCCGCCTGTCGCTACGTCATCGACGAGGTCAAGGCGCGAGTCCCGATCTGGAAGCGCGAGCGCTACGCCGAAGGCGACGAGGACTGGCGGCATCCGTAGGTCGGGGCTACGCCTCCGACGCCAACGTCGCCTCCCACTGCCGCGATCATGGGATGCATGGCCGCCTGGGTGTCTTCGACGCAAATCTTGGAATTTCAATGCGGAACATTGAAATGGCGATGACCCTGCCGGCTGACCTCGGCACCTGCGTCGATCGATACCGTTGCTGCCGCGCCGGACGAATGTGTCAGGTGCGATGCGGATAAATGCCGTCGCCACGGCTTGCGAAAATGAACAGCCGCCTGTCCGCGCAGGAGTTCCAGAGAAGAAAAGGCGATGGCCCCGCCGGCTGACCTCGGCACCCGCGTCGATCGATACCGTTGCTGCCGCGCCGGACGAATGTGTCCGGTGCGATGCAGATGAATGCCGTCGCCACGGCTTGCGAAAATGAACAGCCGCCTGTCGGCGCAGGAGTTTCAGAGAAGAAAAGGCGATGACCCTGCCGGCTGACCTCGGCACCCGCGTCGATCGATACCGTTGCTGCCTTCCGGCCCTGGCGGGGTTTTCGACCTAGCGTCGCGAGGGGCCGACAGGGCCACCATAGAGACTGCGCGCGGTGGAACGGCGCGAAGCGAGCGCGGGATTCTACCAGTATCGCGAGCGTCGATGTCCGGCCGGGGGATGCACTCGGCACATCCATGTGCCTCGCCCTTCGGGCGGCCGCACCGTGCAAATCGGCAATCCTGCCGATTTGTCGAACCCGTTGGGGCTCGCACCAAGTCCCCTCTCTCCGCCACATACGCAAAACGCCCCTTGCGGGGCGCTTCACGTATGTGGCGGAGAGAGGGGGATTCGAACCCCCGAAGCGCGGTTTAGACGCTTACACACTTTCCAGGCGTGCTCCTTCAACCGCTCGGACACCTCTCCGCTGGAACCTGAAGACGGCATTCCGGCCACGCTCAGGGGCGCAGATTCTAGCCTTGACCGGCGGGTATCACAACAAAGGCCCGTAGCCACATATCCGGGCGCGCTGCGGCGCGTTCGACATCAGGGTAGGCAAGGTTCGCCGGGGCGCGGCAGAATGGCGCCATGTCCTACCTCGTCCTCGCCCGCAAGTGGCGCCCCAAGCGTTTCGCCGAACTGGTCGGGCAGGAACACGTCGTCCGCGCGCTGTCCAATGCGCTCGATTCGGGCCGCGTCCACCACGCCTACCTGTTCACCGGCACCCGCGGGGTCGGCAAGACCACGATCGCGCGGATCTTCGCCAAGAGCCTGAACTGCGAGCGCGGCACCGGCGCCGACCCCTGCGGCGAATGCGAGACGTGCCTTGCGATCGATGCCGGCCGCTACATCGACCTGCTGGAGATCGACGCCGCCTCCAACACGGGCGTCGACAACGTCCGCGAGCTGATCGAGAACGCGCAGTACATGCCCTCGCGCGGCCGCTACAAGGTTTACCTGATCGACGAAGTGCACATGCTGTCGAAGGCGGCGTTCAACGCGCTGCTCAAGACGCTCGAGGAGCCGCCGGAGCACGTCAAGTTCCTGTTCGCCACCACCGACCCGGAAAAGCTGCTGGTGACCGTGCTGTCGCGCTGCCTGCAGTTCAACCTCAAGCGCCTGGACGAGGCGCAGATCGGGGGCCAGATCACGAAGATCCTGGAGGCCGAAGGCATCGCCGCCGAGCCGGGCGCTGTGCACCAGCTCGCCAAGGCCGCCGACGGCAGCCTGCGCGACGGGCTGTCGCTGCTCGACCAGGCAATCGCCTACACCGGCGCCAATGCCGACAGCGCGCTGACCGATGCCGCACTGGCGACCATGCTCGGCACCGTCGACCGTACTCGCGTTGGCGCGCTGCTCGGTGCGCTGGCCGCCGGCGACGGCAAGGCGCTGCTGGATGAAGTGGCGACGCTGGCCGAGTTCTCGCCGGACTGGGCGGGCGTGCTCGACGCGCTGGCCGAGGCGCTGCACCGGGTGCAGGTGAAGCAGCTGGTGCCGGAGAACGACGTCGAAGCCGGCGGGGTGGACGTGGAAGCGCTGGCATCGGGCCTGCGGCCGGAAGTGGTGCAGCTGTGGTACCAGATGGCGCTGGGCGGCCGCCGCGACCTGCACCTGGCGCCCAGCGCGCGTGCGGGCTTCGAGATGTGCCTGCTGCGGATGCTGGCGTTCCGGCCGGCCGAGGGCGGAACGGTATCGGCAAGCGCGCCGGCCACGATGCAGCGCGGCACGGGGCCTGCTGGAGCCCGCGCGGCCCTGGAGGGGGGCGCGCCGCCGAGGTCGCCACGCGCGCCGGAACCGATGGCCGCGCCGTCGAAGCCGCAGCGTGCGTCGGAGCAGGAAGTCGCATCGCCGGTGGCCATGCCATCGGCTGCCGTTGCCCCGGAACCGCCACGGCCCGCTCCGCAAGCCACGCCGGAACCGGAAGCGCCGTCGCGCCCCGACGCGCCGGCCAGCCCCATCGCAGCGATCGACCTCGATGCCGCATCCTGGCCCGATTTCGTCGCCGCGCTCGACCTGCGCGGCCCGGTGAAGGAACTCGCCGCCAGCGCCGGCTTCATTGCCTGGTCCGACGGCGTGCTGCGGCTGTCGCTGCCACCGGCCGACGACCACCTCAAGGCGCCGTTCCTGGTGTCGCAGCTGGCCTCTGCGCTGGCGGTGCCGTTCGGGACCCAGCCGCAGCTCCGCTTCGACGCCGCGCAGGCCGCCGCGGAGACCCTGCATGCGCGCAACGAACGCCAGCGCGACGAGCGCCAGGCCTCGGCCGAAAGCGCCTTCCTGGCCGACCCGCAGGTGCAGCGGCTGATGTCGCAGCACGGCGCCAAGCTGGTGCCCGATTCGATCCGCCCCTACGACGAATAGAGAGAACGACATGCGTGGAAACATCGCCCAGCTGATGCAGCAGGCGCAGAAGATGCAGGAGAACATGCAGCGCGTGCAGGAAGAGCTCGCCAACCTCGAAGTCACCGGCAACGCCGGCGGCGGGATGGTGTCGGTGACGCTCAGCGGCCGCATGGAGTGCCGCAAGGTGCGCATCGATCCGGCAGCGCTGTCGGACCCGGAAATGGCCGAGGACCTGATCGCCGCCGCCTTCAACGATGCGGTCAACAAGGCCAATGCCGCCTCGCAGGAAAAAATGGGCGCGGCCACTGCCGGCGTGCCGCTGCCGCCGGGCATGAAGCTGCCGTTCTGAAGATGGCGCGGACGCCCCTGCGCATGGCCTGCGAACGCCGGGCCCGCTGACGTGTTCCGGCCACGCTACGGCTATGCGGGCGCGGGGCTGGCGAAGCTGCTCGGCTTCCTGTGTCCGATGCTGCTGGTGCTGTTGTTGCTGCTGCGCGCATTCCTGCCGTTGCCCGAACCGATCCGCTGGCTCTGGGCCGCGACCGCGATCCTTGCCGCGCTGTCGGGCGCCGTGGCGCTGATCCTGCTGGTGATCGGGCCGTGGCAGAATCGCCTCGCCGGGTTCGTGCTGGGCATCGTGGTCGGCGCGCTGCTGCTGGTGCGCGAACCCGCCTACGCCTGGGCTGCGCAGTTCTCGCGCATGCTCTGACCGCGCTGCCGTACCGCGCGGCGACCAACCCGACCGGATCCCGATGACCGCCCCGCTGCTCGAACAACTGATCGAAGCCTTCCGCATCCTGCCCGGCGTCGGCCAGAAGACCGCGCAGCGCATGGCCTACCACGTGCTCGAACGCGAACGCGACGGCGGACGGCGGCTGGCCGAGGTGCTGGCATCGTCGATCGAGCGCATCGGCCATTGCGTGCGCTGCCGTGATTTCAGCGAAACCGAAACCTGCGCCACCTGCGCCAGCGCTTCGCGCGATGCGCAGCAGCTGTGTGCGGTGGAGTCGCCCGCGGACCGCCTGGTGATCGAACAGGCGACCGGCTATCGCGGCCTGTACTTCGTGCTGCAGGGGCGGCTGAGCCCGCTCGACGGTATCGGCCCGCGCGAGCTCGGCCTCGAGCAGCTGGCGTCGCGACTGGCGACCGGTGAGGTGCAGGAGCTGATCATCGCCACCAATCCGACCGTCGAAGGCGAGGCCACCGCGCATTATCTTGCCCAGCTCGCGCGCAACCACGGCGTGCGTCCCAGCCGCCTGGCCCACGGCGTGCCGCTGGGCGGGGAGCTGGAATATGTCGATCGCGGAACGCTGTCGCATGCGTTCGGGTCGCGCAGCGAGATGCCGTAAGGGCCGGGAATCCGAATCGGGGATTCGGGATTCGCAAGAGCGGCGGTACCATCGAATCCCGAATCCCCGATTCCGCTCCCCGGCTTTCAATGGACACCATCTTCCACAAGATCATCCGCCGCGAGATCCCGGCCGACATCGTCTACGAGGACGACGACCTGATCGCGTTCCGCGACATCGCGCCGCAGGCGCCGGTGCACGTGCTGTTCGTGCCGAAGACCGACGTGGCCACGCTCAACGAGTTGCAGGTCAGCCAGGCCGAGGTCGTCGGACGTCTTGCCTTCGCCGCCGCACGGTACGCGAAAGAGCAGGGCTTCGCCGAGGACGGCTACCGCATCGTGATGAACTGCAACGACCACGGGGGGCAGACCGTGTTCCAGATCCACCTGCACCTTTTGGCTGGCGCGCCGCTCGGCCGTTTCGGCACCACGGCGTAAAGCAGCCATTGCGGAAACGCTGGTGTAGGAGCGGCTCAGCCGCGAGCCTTTCGCATCTGCGCACGCGAAAAAAAAACTCGCGGCTGAAGCCGCTCCTGCGAGATCACGCAGGTCGCGGATGGCTCACCACCAGCCCCACCACGGCCACGGGGCCGGGCGCGTTACCACGTTCACGCGTTCGCGGATCGGCCACAGGTAGACCACGTCAGCGGCGACATGCGGGAAGCGGTAGTCGTAGCCGCCGATGCGGCGGTTCTCGTAGCCGTCGATGCGGCCGGTGAAGCTGACCTCGCGGTTCTTCTCGAAGATCGCCGGATCGTAGAAGCCGTCGCGGCAGGCGATGAACCGGCCGCCGGTGTCGTCCTCGGCCCAGTAGGGGCGGCCGCTGGCGGTCAGGCGGGTGGAGATCATTTCGAAGCAGGTGCGGTTTTCCTTCGGTTCGACCTGCACGATGCGCCCGCCCCAGCGCACCACGGCGCCGGTGCTCTCCTGCGTGGCGGCGTCGCGCGGCGTGATCGGGTTGAACTCACCCTGCAGCGGCTTGGGCTGGGTGGCGCAGGCGGCGAGCACGGCGCTTGCGATGCAGGCCACGGCGAACAGTCGGACGTTCATGCGGTTCTCTCCGGTAACGTTTGATCGAATTCGGATGTGATCGAATCCGGCGCGGATCAGGGACGATGCCGGCGCAGTGCGCGGACCAGTTCGTCCAGCTCGCGCCGCCCCTGGGTACGCCCGTCATGGTGAGCGTAACGCCATTGGGCGAAACGCGCGCTGAGCGATTCCAGCTCCGCCGCGCGGGGGCGGGTGGCGATGACGCGCGCGGCCCAGTCGCCGGCCGGTTCGTGCGGCGCGCGGCCGAGGCCCAGCCGGGCATAGCGTGCGCTGAGCCGGTGCCAGGCGCGCAGCAGTCGGTCGCGTTCGCGTTCGGCGCGGGCGGTGAGCCACAGCATCCAGCCGATTGCCAACACCGCCGCGGCGGCGAACAGGGCGATCAGGCCGCGCTGGTCGAGGCGGTCGATGCCCAGCGGCTGCAGCAACCGCTGCTGGCGCGCGGCGTCGAAGCCGAGCACGAAATCGTTCCAGCCGCGGCGCAGCCAGTCGCCCATGTCCCGCATCGGCGCGAGGCGACTGCCGAAGTCGCCGGCGGCAAGGTCGTCGAGGGTGTCGTAGATGCGTTCGGGTGCGACCGCGGCGGTCGGATCCACGCGCACCCAGCCGCGGCCCTCCAGCCAGACTTCCGCCCAGGCATGCGCGTCGGAACGACGCACCAGCCAGTAGTCGCCGTAGCGGTTGTGGTAGCCGCCGACGTAACCGGTGACCACGCGCGCCGGGATCCCGGCCGCGCGCATCAGCACCACGAACGCCGAACTGAAGTGCTCGCAGAACCCGGCCTGCTGCTCGAACAGGAACTCGTCGACCGAATGGCGGCCGAGCAGCGGCGTGGTCAGGGTGTAGGCGAAGTCGGCACGGATCCACGACAGCGCGCGTTCGACGATCGCGACATCGTTCGCGCCGGCCTCGCGCCGCCACTGCCGGGCCAGCGCCAGCGTGCGCGGGTTGTAGCCGTCGGGCAGGCGCAGCGCCATGTTGCGCAACAGCGGCCGCAGCTGCGCCTCGAATGCGACCGGCGCGGCCGAGCGCATGCGCCAGCGGGTCAGCGTATCGAGCGGGCGCGGTGCATGGAGGCTGTAGTCGACGCTGAGCCGGGTGCCGTCCGGCGCCTGCGTGGGCAGTTCGAGCGCGACCATCTGCCGCCGGTCGGTGGGCTCCAGCGCCATCTCGTAATCCCAACTGCGCGCGGCATGCGTCACCGGCGCCGGCGGCAGGCCCCGAAGCCACTGCGCGCTGGTCCAGGTGCGGCCGTCGAAATTCCACAGCACCGGGCCGCGCCAGTACATCTGCGACGGTGCTGGCGCGGGGCCGAAGAACGTCGCCCGCAGCGCCGGGCTGTCGTCGCCCATGAAGTCGATCCATTCGCCCGGCGACATGTGGTCCGACAGGCCGGGGCGCGCGAGTACGCGTTCCGGCACGCCCCACAAGGGCGTCGCGATGCGCGGAAACAGCCAGAACGCCGCCAGCGCCAGCGGCACTCCGATCGCGATCAGCCGCCACACGCCCAGCAGCCGGCGCCATGGCGGCAGCGTGCGCGCGGCATCGCCCGATTCCAGGTCGGCCAGGCGCAGCAGCGCGGCCAGCGCCAGCGTTGCGCCGAGCAGCGCGAGCACCAGCGACAGGGGCCCCTGGTCGAGCAGGAAGGTGGAAAACGGCGCGAACAGGGCGAAGCCCAGCAGGCTGCGGGCATCGCGCACGCTGGACAGCTCGACCGGCTTGATCGCCAGCATGGCCGCGAGCAGTGCACAGCCCGTGTCGCGGCCCAAGGCGAAGCGCGAGCTGGCCAGCACATAGCCGAGCAGCGCCATCGCCAGCACCAGCCGCAGCCACGCGGGCAGGCGCCGACGCCAGGTTGTCGCCGCGATGGCGATGCCGATTGCCGCGATGGCGATGGCCATGGAGGCGGGCAGTTGCAGCAGCAGCGGCATCAGGCAGGTGGCTGCGGCCGCGAGTGTCCACAGGCGGCTCTGTGGATCGAGCGCCATCGAACGCGCCGGCTTGGCCTTCGCCGTCGGGGCGGGGCCGGATTCAGCGCGTACCGACATCGCCGCCTCCTGCTTCGGGCAGCAGTGCCAGCGCGCGCAGGCAGGCATGGCGATGGTCGGCGCCGCGCGCCGGACCCAGCGCTGGCTGCCCGGGCAGTTGCAGCCGCCAGCGGCGGCCTTCGCGCTCGGCCTCGTCGACCCAGCGCGCCAGGCGGTGGATGCGGTCTTCCCAGGCCAGCGCATGCAGCGCGTGCCAGTCGAGCACGAGGTCGGCGCCGAGCGGTTGTTCGTACTCGCGTACCAGCAGCGCGCCGTGGCGGGCGGAGGGCTTCCACGCGATCGCACGGCGGGCGTCGCCGCGGCGATACGCGCGCAGGTGGTGGACGTCGTCGCCGGCCGGATGCAAGCGCGCCTGTGCGCTGTCGCCGCCGCCTTCGGGCAGGGGCGGGCCGTGGACTTCGGGTGCGGGATAGACCAGCAGTGGTGCTTCCGGCCACACCCAGGCCCAGGCGCGGGCGAGGCCGAGCGGGCGGGTGGTCGAGATGCGCAGGCGTCCGGGATCGAGCCAGCCGCGGCGCGTGGTCGGGATCTCCAGCGTCGTGCTGCCGGCACCGTTGTCCAGCGTGAGGACGCCGGCCGTGCCCAGGCATTCGACGCGCAGCCCGCGACGCGAGCGGCCGGGCTGCGCTCGCGCGTGCACGCCCAGTTGCAGCGGCTTGCCGGCCGCGACCGGCTCGGCGTCGATCGCAATGACTTGCAGGCCGCTCAACTGCAGGTGAGCGGCGAACAGGCTGGTGTTGGCCGCGCCCGCGAGCAGCAACGCCAGCAGCAGCGCCGGGTTGTTGTTGTAGTTGAGCGCGCCCACCAGCATCGCCAGCAACAGCAGCAGGAAGAACCAGCCGAACGCGGTCGGCAGGATGTAGACGCGGTGGCGATCGAGCGCGACCGGCAGCGGTTCGGGATGCCGCGGCCGCGCCAGCGATTCGATGCGTCGGCGCCAGCCCGGTTTCGACGCCGCGGTCGTGCCCATGGTGTACGGGCTCCTAGTCGACCCGGACGCCGTGCAGGATCGCCTTCGCCAGCGCGTACCCGTCGCCGGCGTCGGCATCGGCGACGAGGCGGTGCGCGGCGACCGCCGGGAACAGCGCCTGCACGTCTTCCGGCAGCACGTGCGTGCGCCCCAGCAGCAGCGCATAAGCGCGCGCTGCGCGCAGCAGGGCGATGCCGGCCCGCGGCGATAGCCCGACCCGCACCCCGGGATGGTGGCGGCTGCGCGCCAGCAGCGATTGCACGTAGGTGACCAATGCTTCGCTGGCATGAACCTGGGCGACGGCGTCGCGCAGCGCCTGCACGTCGTCGGCGCCGAGCACCGGGAGGGTCTGCGCGATCAGGTCGCGGCGGTCAGTGCCGGCGAGCAGGGCGCGTTCGGCGCCTTCGTCCGGATAGCCCAGGGTGAGCCGCAGCAGGAAGCGGTCGAGCTGCGAGTCGGGCAGCGGGTAGGTGCCGGCGAGGTCGACCGGGTTCTGGGTGGCGATCACGAAGAACGGGTCGGGCAACGCATGGGTGGTGCCGTCGACGGTGACCTGGTGTTCGGCCATCGCCTCGAGCAGCGCGCTTTGCGTGCGCGGCGGCGCGCGGTTGATCTCGTCGGCCAGCAAAACGTGCGCGAATACCGGGCCGGGATGGAATTCGAAGCGCTGCGCCTGGGCATCGAACACCGACACGCCGACGATGTCCGACGGCAGCAGGTCGGAGGTGAATTGCACGCGTTGGAAGCCGAGTCCCAGCGTGGCGGCCATGGCGTGCGCCAGCGTGGTCTTGCCCAGGCCGGGCAGGTCCTCGATCAGCAGGTGTCCGCCCGAGAGCAACGCGACGAAGGCCAGCCGCACCTCGTGCGGCTTTCCGAGCACCAGCGTGTTGACCTGCGCCTGCGCGCGCTTCACTGCATCGCGAAGGCCGTCGGTTAGCATGTGCCGCTGTGCGGGGATTGCGGTCATGCGTCGTCGCTCCCTGTGGAAGAAACCGAGTGTAGCGAGGTCGTGACGTGATGCGGGAGCGGATCGAGGAGCGGATGGACATGCGCGTGCTCTTCATCGCGCTTTGGGCAGGGGTCTCGCTGCTCAAGGTGGCGATGGCCGCGCGCTTGCCGCTGTTCGTCGACGAAGCCTTCTACTGGCAGGAAAGCCGGCACCTGTCATGGGCGTATTCGGACCTGCCGGGACTTACCGCCTGGCTGATCCGGCTCGGCGATTTCGTGTTCGGCGAAGGCAGGCTCGCGCTGCGCGCGCCGTTCCTGCTGATCGCCGCGGCGCTGCCCTGGCTGGTGGTGCGGATCACCGCGCGCGAGTTCGACCAGCGCCACGCCTGGCTCGCAGGCATCGCCGCGGTGTTGCTGCCGTTGGCCGGTTCGCTCGGATTGCTGGCGTTGCCCGACGTGCCGATGGCGCTGGCGACGCTGCTGTGCATCGACGCCGGCGCGCGCCTGCTGCGCAACGTCAGCGATGGCGCCGCGCTGCTGCTCGGCGCGGGCCTTGCGATCGGCGCGCTCAGCCATTACCGCTTCATCGCCGTGATCGGCGTCGGTTTCCTGGTGCTGCTGTCGATGCCGGCCGGTCGTCGCGCGCTGGCCGACCCGCGGGTCTGGATCGCGATCGCCTTCGGCGCCGCCGCGTGGACGCCGCTCATGGCGTGGAACATGGAGAACGCCGAGGCCGGCCTGCGCTTCCAGCTGGTCGATCGCCACCCATGGGCGTTCCATGCCGATGGCCTGCTGTTCCTCGCCATCCAGGGCCTGCTGGTGACGCCGCCGCTGTTCGTTGCGCTGATGTCGGCTGCCTGCCGCCGTGGATGGACGACCGACAGCCAGCGCTATCTCGCCTGGCTCGGCGGGCTGGTGGTGTTGGGCTTTTTCGTGCTCGGATTTTTCGCCGACACCCGGCGCGTGAGCTTCCACTGGCCGCTGCCGGGGTATCTCGCGCTGCTGCCGCTGCTGCCCGTCGTGCTCGCCGCATGGGCGCCGTGGCTGCGACGCCTGACCTGGGCGATCGCCGCCTGCGGCCTGGTCGTCGTGCTGGGCTACTACGCCGCCGTGTCGATGCCTTCGCTGCGCGAGCAGTCGGCGGCATTGAAATGGTATCCATCGAATTTCGCCGGCTGGGATACGCTCGCCGCCGAGGTGCGCGAACGACGTGCGCGGATGCCGGAGGGTACGCAGATCGTTGCCGGCAACTTCAAGATCGGCGCCGAACTGGGCTTCGCGCTGGGCGAGCCGGACATTCCGGTGCTCGAACACCCGCTCAACCGCGAACACGGCCGCGCACCGCAGCTGCGGCTGTGGGGCCTGCAGCGCGAGCACCCGTTCGAACGGCCAACGCTGCTGGTCGCCGGCGCCAGCGACGTGGAATACAAGCACCTGCTGCAGCGCTACCACGTGTTGTGCGCGCAGCTCGGGCCGCTGCCGAAGCCGCACGCGCTGAACATCGACCACGGCGCCCAGCGCTACGTGCTGTTCGAGTTCGACGGCAAGCCGGCGAAAGCCGGCGCACCGTGCACGACGCCGGCGATGGCCTGGATCGATGCGCCGGTGTCGGGTGCGCAGGTGGGCCGGACATTCGATGTGGCCGGCTGGGCGTTCAAGGACGGCATTGGCCTGTCCGCGGTCGAGATTCTTCTCGACGGCAAGATGGTGGCAAAGGCCGAATACGGCCTGGTGAATCCCGGCGCCGCCGCGTACTGGAAGATCTCCACCGACCCGCAGCATCCGAAGGTCGGGTTCCGCGCCCGCGTCGATGCCGGCAAATTCGCGCCCGGCCGCCACTGGCTGGGCCTGCGCCTGCACGGCCGCGACGGCAGCGTCGAGGAGTGGAGCGAGCAGCCCGTCACGATCCCGTAAGGCCTGCCCCGGATTGATCCGGGCGCGGGGCATGGCTTCCGGCTTCCGGGCAACCGCATGGCAGCGACGCGACAACGGTAGGAGCGGCGGAAGCCGCGAGCTTTTCGAAGGCGGGCGGGCAACATCAAAAGCTCGCGGCTTCCGCCGCGCCTGCAGACCCCCGATCTTGCCGCCCCGTCGCGCTTTGCGCATCCAGCGCTACGGCAATGCGAATCCCGCCTCGCGCAGCAGGCCCGCGGTTGCGATCAGCGGCAGCCCGATCAACGCAGTCGGATCCCGTGATTCGATGGCCGCAAACAGGGCGATGCCAAGCCCCTCGGACTTGAAGCTGCCGGCGCAGTCGAAGGGCTGTTCGTTGTCGACATAGCGGGCGATCTCGTCGCGCGCCAGCATCCGGAAGCGCACCGTGGTGGTATCGAGCGCGGCGAGTTGCCGGCCTTCCGGCCCCACCAGCGCGACCGCGGTGCGGAAGGCGACCGTGCGGCCCGACATCGCGGCAAGCTGGGCCATGGCCCGCTCGCGATCGCCGGGCTTGCCCAGCGGCCTGCCGTCGAGTTCGGCGACCTGGTCGGAGCCGATCACCCAGTCGCCCGGCCTGCCGCCGGCGACCGCCATCGCTTTGGCCAGCGCCAGGCGGGCGACCAGGGCCGTCGGGGACTCGCCGGGAAGCGGCGTTTCGTCGACCTCCGGGCGCTGCGTGTCGAACGACAGCCGCAGGCGCGCGAGCAGTTCGCGGCGGTACGGGGAGGTCGAGGCCAGGATCAGCGGCATCAGGGCAGGGGCGCGCGGGCCCGTTCGATCTGGACGAGCTGCTGGTCGATGCGCCGGCGCGCGGCCTCGATCGAGTCGCGGACCGAGTACAGCTGGCCCAGCGAGGCGTCGCCGCCGTGTTGCTGCAGCCACAGGCGCTGGCGCAGCATCTCTGCCATGGCCTCACGCACGGGATTGCCGTCGCTGCCGGCGATCGCCTCGATCTCGGTCCGCGCGTCCCGCAGCCGGGCTTCCAGGCCGTCGGCCGCGTCCAGCAGCTGCCCCAGCGCGCGCTGGCGCTCGCCGCCCCGGCGGCGGCGCAACAACAGGACCAGGGCGAGGGCCGCGGCGAGGGCGGCCAGCAGCACGAGGATCGGGGTCAAGGAGGCGGGCATCCGGGCGGGCGAGGCCGCAGTCTGCCCGGGGCGGTCGCGACCGGCAAATTCCCCGCCGCTTCGGGCGCCGGCCGGCATCGGCGCCGTTTGACACCCGGGAGGGCGATCCTTAACATTCTCCGGCTTATGTCCACAGATGTCCCCGAGAGCCTGGACGCTTGGCGCATGGTCGCGGCCCGGCGCGGTTTCACGGGGCGCCTGCCGTTGTCGTCGATGCCGCGCCTGCGAGATGCGTTGCTCGATTGCGAAGGCGAGGTGGCGTTCGCGTTGCAGTTCGACCGCGATGCGCTGCAGGTGCCGTACGTGGAACTGCGGATCGATGCCGCGCTGCCGCTGCAATGCCAGCGCACGCTGCAACGCTTCGAGTTCCCGGTGGCGATCGTGCAGCGGCTCGGCCTGATCGCCGCCGGAAGCGACGATGAAGTCGAGGAGGCCGCGCTGCCGGAGGGTTACGAGGCACTGCAGGTTCCCGAGGACGGGATGCTGCGGCCGGCGGAGCTGGTCGAGGACGAGTTGATCCTCGCCATCCCGGTGGTGCCGGTGAAGCCGGGCTCCGAGGCGGTCGAACGCGACTGGCCGGTGCAGGCGGACGAGGAACTGCGCGCCAACCCGTTCGCGGCGCTGAAGGACCTGAAGAAACACTAGCGGCAATCGAACCAGAGGCACCCGCAACACCCACGCAATATCGTTGAACCTGCCAGGGCGCGCCCGTGAGATTCCTGGCAGGACAAACCCGTAGTTGAACAAGTTCGTAGTCAGACAAATCCGTTCTGGAGCAATCCCATGGCTGTGCAGAAGTCCCGCGTTTCCCCCGCCCGTCGTGGCCAGCGTCGTTCGCACGATTCGCTGACCGCCAAGCAGTTGTCGACCGACCCGACCTCGGGCGAGACCCACCTGCGCCACCACGTCACCGCCGACGGCTACTACCGCGGCAAGCAGGTGATCGTGCCGAAGGCACAGGTCGTCGAGGAAGACTGATCCCCGCCCCGTCGCAGGCGGCGGGGTACGGTCGAGTTTTGCAGCATTGCCCCGCAGTGGTCCCGGCGTGCTGATCGTCCGCCGGCACGTGCCGGCAGGCACCACTTGAGGGCAGCACCCAAGATGAGCGAGCAAGCCTCGAACCAGCGCATTTATTCGCGGATTGCCGGCACCGGCAGCTACCTGCCGGAGAAAGTGCTGACCAACGACGACCTGGCGAAGTTCGTCGATACCAGCGACGAGTGGATCGCGTCGCGCACCGGCATCCGCGAGCGCCACATCGCGGCCGAAGGCGAGACCACCGGCGACCTGGCCTACCACGCCTCGGTGCGTGCGCTGGAGGCCGCCGGCGTCGACGCGTCCGAGCTCGACCTGATCGTGCTGGGCACCACCACGCCCGACCTCATCTTCCCGTCCACCGCCTGCCTGCTGCAGCACCGCCTCGGCGCCAACGGCTGCGCGGCGTTCGACGTCAACGCCGCGTGCTCGGGCTTCGTCTACGCACTGTCGGTGGCCGACAAGTTCATCCGCACCGGCAGCGCGAAGACGGTGCTGGTGGTCGGTTCGGAAACGCTCACCCGCATGGTCGACTGGACCGAGCGCACCACCTGCGTGCTGTTCGGCGACGGCGCCGGCGCGGTGGTGCTCAAGGCCGACGACGAAACCGGCATCCTCAGCACCCACCTGCACGCCGACGGCGGCAAGAAGGAACTGTTGTGGAACCCAGTCGGCGTTTCGGTCGGCTTCAATGAAAACGAGAAGAATGCAGGCGTGCGCATCCGCATGGCCGGCAGCGAAGTCTTCAAGTACGCGGTGAAGGCGCTGGACGCCATCGTCGACGAGACGCTGGAGGCCAACGGCCTGGATCGCCACGCGCTCGACTGGCTGATCCCGCACCAGGCCAACCTGCGCATCATCGAGGCGACGGCCAAGCGCCTGGACATGCCGATGGACCGCGTCATCGTCACCGTCGACCGGCACGGCAACACCTCGTCGGGCTCGGTACCGCTGGCGCTCGACGAGGCGATCCGCTCCGGCAGGGTGCAGCGCGGCCAACTGCTGCTGCTGGAAGCCTTCGGTGGCGGCTTCACCTGGGGCTCGGCGCTGCTGCGCTACTGACAGCCGGGATCCGGGATGCGGGGGATTCGCAAGAACCGATCCCCGGGACAAGGGCCGCGAGCGATCGCGGCCTTTTGCTTTTTCGACACCCCAATCCGGCTCCCCGTCAATACGCCCGAGTACAGACATCGGCGCCGGTTCGCCCGTATCATCGCGGCTCGCTTTTTCCGCAGGACCGGCGCTTGACCGCTTCCACGCTCGCATTCGTGTTTCCCGGCCAGGGCTCGCAGTCGCTGTCGATGCTGGCCGAGCTCTCGGAGCTGCACCCGCTGGTGCGCGAAACCTTCGCCGAAGCCTCCGACGGCGCCGGCGTCGACCTGTGGGCGCTGTCGCAGCAGGGCCCGGAGGAACAGCTCAATCGCACCGAGTACACGCAGCCGGCCTTGCTTGCCGCCGGTGTCGCGGTATGGCGCCTGTGGCAGCAGCAGGGCGGGGCCACGCCGGTTGCGCTGGCCGGCCACAGCCTTGGCGAGTACACCGCGCTGGTCGCGGCCGGGATGCTGTCGCTGCGCGATGCCGCGCACCTGGTGCGCATCCGCGGCCAGCTGATGCAGGAAGCCGCGCCTGCCGGCAGCGGCGCGATGGCCGCGGTGATCGGCGCCGACGACGAACTCGTGCGCAGCGCCTGCAACGAGGCGTCGGGCAGCGAGGTCGTGGTGCCTGCCAATTACAACTCGCCGGGCCAGGTCGTCATCGGCGGCCATGCGGCCGCGGTCGACCGCGCGCTGGCGCTGCTGGCGGAAAAGGGCGTTCGCAAGACCGTGAAACTGGCCGTCAGCGTGCCCTCGCATACGCCGCTGATGCGCGAGGCGGCCAATCGCCTGTCCGAGACCATGGCCGGGCTGTCGTGGCGCGAACCGCAGTTGCCGATCGTGCAGAACGTCGACGCCGAGGTGCACGAGGGCCAGCAGTCGATCCGCGACGCGCTGGTGCGGCAGCTGTACTTGCCGGTGCAGTGGACCGGCGTGGTGCAGGCGCTCGCCGCCATGGGCGTCACGCGCCTGGCCGAATGCGGCCCCGGCAAGGTGCTCACCGGACTGGCCAGGCGCATCGACAAGTCGCTCGACGCGCGTACGCTGGGTACCCTAGGCGACTTCGAGGCCGCCATCGCCGACTGGAAGGCCTGATCCCGGGCCCTGCATCGGTGCCGACGCGGCGCCGGGTACTCCTTTCACATCCGCATCGGTCCGCGCATGCCCGCGGCAAGCAAGGCAATTCGAGGAATCCCTTCATGGACAAGACACTGACCGGCGAAATCGCACTTGTGACCGGTGCCAGCCGCGGCATTGGCGCGGCGATCGCCGACGAACTCGCGGCGCGCGGTGCGACCGTCATCGGTACCGCGACCAGCGACGCCGGCGCGACTGCCATCGGTGAACGCCTCGCGGCTTCGGGCGGGCAGGGCCGCAAGCTCGACGTGAACGAAGCCGGCGCGATCGAGTCCCTGATCGAGGCCGTCGGCAAGGACATTGGCGGCATCTCCATCCTCGTCAACAACGCCGGCATCACCCGCGACAACCTGTTGCTGCGGATGAAGGACGAGGAATGGCAGGCGATCCTCGACACCAACCTGACCAGCGTCTATCGCAGCTGCAAGGCCGCCATGCGCGGCATGATGAAGGCGCGCCACGGCCGCATCATCAACATCGCCTCGGTGGTCGGCGTCACCGGCAACGCCGGCCAGGCCAACTACGCCGCGGCCAAGGCCGGCATCATCGGCTTCAGCAAGTCGATGGCCAAGGAGATCGGTTCGCGCGGCGTCACCGTGAACGTGGTCGCACCCGGCTTCATCGCGACGGACATGACCCGCGACCTGCCCGAAGCCTCGAAGCAGGCGCTGGTGCAGCAGATCGCGCTGGGCCGCCTCGGCGAGCCGGCGGACATCGCCCAGGCAGTGGCCTTCCTCGCCAGCCCGGCGGCGGCCTACATCACCGGCGAAACCCTCCATGTCAACGGCGGCATGTACATGCCGTGACCCGCCAGGGGCGGCCAATCAACCGAATCCACTGCAGGAAATGGGGCGCAAGCCCTTGAACGAAAAGGGAGCGGCGGCGCAGTGTCCATTGCCCGGCTTTCCCTTACACTATCCCTTGTAACAGCCTCCACCGGAGCCAACAGCCAATGAGCAGCATCGAAGAACGCGTCAAGAAAATCGTCGTCGAACAACTGGGTGTCAAGGAAGAAGAAGTCAGCAACAGCGCTTCCTTCGTCGACGATCTCGGTGCCGACTCGCTGGACACCGTCGAACTGGTGATGGCGCTCGAAGAAGAGTTCGAGTGCGAGATCCCCGACGAAGAAGCCGAGAAGATCACTTCGGTGCAGCAGGCGATCGACTACATCAAGGCCCACGTCAAGGCCTGACGTCCTTGGGACCATGCCCGGCGCCTGCGCCGGGCCTGCACGGCGGCAAGGAGCATGCGCTTCCTGCCGCCGTGCCGTGACTGACCGGGGCCGCGAATGCGGCCTCGGGCGTTTTGGGCGCGAACCCGCCGCGACGCGGGACGCGCATCGCAATCGAAGAATCCGCAACCGGAGTCCGCAATGTCCAAGCGTCGCGTCGTCATCACGGGTCTCGGCATCCTGTCGCCGGTCGGCAACGACCTGGCCTCGAGCTGGGACGGCATCACCAGCGGCCGTTCCGGGATCGGCCCGATCACCCACTTCGACGCCTCCGCCTTCGCCACGCGCATCTCCGGCGAGGTGAAGGGCTTCGACCCCACTGCATGGATCGCGCCGAAGGACATCAAGAAGATGGATCCCTTCGTGCACTACGGCGTCGCCGCCTCGCTGATGGCGATCCAGGACGCCGGGCTCGACATCGCCGCCGACCCCGAGAACATCGGCGTGGCGATCGGCGCCGGCATCGGCGGCCTGAAGGGCATCGAGGAAACCACGATCAAGTACCACGAGGGCGGCCCGCGCAAGGTCTCGCCGTTCTACGTGCCCAGCACCATCATCAACATGATCGCAGGGCAGGTGTCGATCATGACCGGCGCCAAGGGCCCGAACATCGCCGCGGTCACCGCCTGCACCACGGCCACCCACAACATCGGCCTGGCGATGCGCATGATCCAGTACGGCGAGGCCGAAGCGATGATCGCCGGCGGCGCCGAGTACGCGACCACGCCGACGTCCGTCGGCGGCTTCTGCGCGATGAAGGCGCTCTCGACCCGCAACGACGATCCGGAGCGTGCATCGCGCCCCTGGGATGAGGGCCGTGACGGCTTCGTCATGGGCGATGGCGCCGGCATCCTGGTGATCGAGGAATACGAACGCGCCAAGGCGCGCGGCGCGCGCATCTACGCCGAGCTCGCCGGCTTCGGCATGAGCGGCGACGCCTTCCACATGACCGCGCCCAGCGAGAACGGCGAGGGCGGCGCGCGCTGCATGCGCAACGCGATCCGCGACGCCGGCATCGATGTTTCCGAGATCGGCTACATCAACGCCCACGGCACCTCGACCCCGGCCGGCGACCTCGCCGAAACCATGGGCATCAAGAGCGTGCTCGGCGACCACGCCTACAAGACCATGGTCAGCTCCACCAAGTCGATGACCGGCCACCTGCTCGGCGCGGCCGGCGGCGTGGAAGCGGTGTTCTCGGCGATGGCGCTGCACACCGGCGTGATCCCGCCGACGATCAACCTCGACAATCCGTCGGAAGGCTGCGACCTGGACTACGTGCCGCATACCGCGCGCGAGAAGCAGGTCGAGATCGCGATGTCGAACTCGTTCGGCTTCGGTGGCACCAACGGCACGCTGGTATTTCGGCGGGTGTGAGGCGCGCGGCGGCCCATCCGGGCACGCCCGGCACCACACCGTTCGTCATCCCCGCGCAGGCCGGCGTCCAGGGCGGTTGCCCTTCCTGAAAGTCGGGGATGTATCCATCGTGGAGGCGTACCGCTCCGCGCACGGCGTCCATGGATGACCAGCCCTTCGGCTGTTGTAAAGCGCCTCCCGCCTGCGCGGGAATGACGGCACGAGAAACCACGTAGCGCGTCGACCCTTCGGTGGGGCGCACGCAAGGCAGGCCGATCCGCTGATGCTCGTCACCCGAACGCTTCCCCCCGACACCGACCTGCTGGCCCTGCACCGGCTCGCGCCGTCGCGCTATCCGCTGCTGCTCGAATCGGCGGCCCCCGGCACCGCACAGGGGCGCTGGGACATGCTGCTCGCGACCGACGGCGATGCGCTGTCGCTGCGCACGGACGGCGTGGTGCGCGATGCCGCCGGTGCGGAAGTCGTGGGCGACTTCCTGTCCGTGCTCGACGGTCAATGGCAGCGCCTGCGGCTGCCGCGCGAGGAGCCACGCTGGCCGTTCCGCGGCGGCTGGGCCCTGTTCCTCGCCTACGAACTGGCCGCGCAGGTCGAGCCGGTGCTGGACCTGCCCGCGGCGCCCGGCACCTTGCCGGTCGCGCTGGCGCTGCGATGCCCCGCCGCCGTGCTGCGCGACCACACCACCGGCGAGTGCGTGCTGGTGGCCGAGGCGGGTCGTGGCGCGATGCTTGATCGCATCGCCGGCGACATCGGGGCGACAAGCGCGATGCCCGCGCTGCCGCCATGGCGGGCTCCGCAAAGTTGCGTCGAAGACCCGCCAGGTGCCTTCACCGACGGCGTTGTCCGCATCCTCGACTACCTCGCCGCCGGCGATGTCTTCCAGGCCAACCTGTCGCGTGGTTGGCAGGTCGAATTGGACGCGCCACTCGAACCCGGACAACTCCATGCGCGCCTGCGCGAAGCCAATCCCGCGCCGTTCGCCGGCCTGTTCGCCGGCGACGGATGGGCCGTGGTCAGCGCTTCGCCCGAACGCCTGGTCTCGGTGCGCGGCGACGTGGTGGAGACGCGCCCGATCGCGGGCACGCGCCCGCGCTTTGCCGGCGACGACGACAGCGCGAGCATCCGCGAACTGGTCGGCCACCCCAAGGAGCGCGCCGAACACGTGATGCTGGTCGACCTGGAGCGCAACGACCTGGGCCGCGTGTGCGTGCCCGGCAGCGTCGAGGTCGACGAACTGATGGCGGTGGAAAGCTACGCCCACGTGCATCACATCGTCAGCAACGTGCGCGGCCGCCTGCGCGACGACGCCACGCCCGGCAGCGTGATCCGCGCGGTGTTCCCCGGCGGCACCATCACTGGTTGCCCGAAGGTACGCTGCATGCAGGTGATCGCCGAGCTCGAAGGCATCGGCCGCGGCGCCTATACCGGCGCACTGGGCTGGTTGAACCGCGACGGCGACCTGGACCTGAACATCCTGATCCGTAGCGCCGAGATCGAGGCTGGCGAATCGGGTGGAAGCCGGCTGCGTTTCCGCACCGGCGCGGGCATCGTTGCCGACTCCGAACCGCAGCGTGAACTCGACGAAACCCGCGACAAGGCGCGCGGGATGCTGCGCGCGCTCGGCCTGTAGGAGCGCCCCATGGGCGCAATCCGTTCTCCGGGCGGGAAAGATCGCGCCCATGGGGCGCTCCTACGGGAAGGCCCGGGACGGTATCCTGACCCCATGCATCCGATCACCGTTTCCACGGGTTTCGCGCCGTGAGCGCCCCCCGCAAGCGCAGGCACGGCCTGCGCGCCTTCTTCGTGCTGTCCGCGCTGCTGGTCGGCGCGTTCGTCTATTGGGCTTACGACCGCTACACCGGTTTCGTCGACACGCCGCTGTCCGGGCTGCAGGCGGGCGACAGCGTCATGGTCGAGCGCGGCGACTCGTTCGCGAAAGTCCTGCAGCGATTGCGTGCCAGCGGCGTCAGCCAGGGCCACGACCTCGAATGGCAGCTGTTGGCGAAGCAGCTCAAGGCGGCGGGCAAGATCCAGGTCGGCGAATACCCGCTGGACCCCGGCACAACGCCGCACGCGCTGCTGGTCCGGATGCGCGATGGCAAGGTGCTGTCGTACCGGTTCACCATCGTCGAGGGCTGGAGCGTCCGCCAGCTGCGCGCGGCCCTGGCGAAGGCGACACCGCTGCGACAGGAGACCGCCGACCTCGACGACGCGGCGCTGATGAAGACGCTCGGCCATCCCGGCCAGCACCCCGAGGGGCGCTTCCTGCCGGAGACCTACGCCTACACCCGCAACGACAGCGACCTCGACCTGCTCAAGCGTGCCCACGCCGCGCTCGACAAGGCGCTCGACGCGGCATGGCAGTCGCGTGTCGCGGACCTGCCGCTGGCGTCGAAGGACGAAGCGCTGGTGCTCGCGTCCATCGTCGAGAAGGAAACCGGTATCGCCAGCGAACGGCCGCAGATCGCCGGCGTGTTCCTGCGCCGCCTCAGGCTCGGCATGCGCCTGCAGACCGATCCCACCGTGATCTACGGCATGGGTAGCAGCTACGCCGGCAACCTGCGCAAGGCGGACCTGCTTACCGACACGCCGTACAACACCTACACCCGCGACGGCCTGCCGCCGACGCCGATCGCCATGGTCGGCGCCGACGCGCTGCGGGCGGTCACCAACCCCGCCGACGGCGACGCGCTGTACTTCGTCGCGGTCGGCGACGGCAGCGGCAAGCACGTGTTCTCGAAGACGCTGGCCGAGCACCAGGCGGCGGTGCGCGAATACATCCGCCGCTACCGCGCGCAGTACGGCCCGAAATGACGGCGCTGCGATCCCATCCACGTTTCGTCTCGCTGGAAGGCGGCGAGGGCGCCGGCAAGACCACCGTGCTGCACGCGCTGCGCGATGCGCTGCAGGGCGAGGGCGCGGAAGTGGTCAACACGCGCGAACCGGGCGGTACGCAGCTGGCGGAAATGATCCGCGATCTACTGCTCGATCCTGCGCATGAACCACCGGCGGCCGAAACAGAGCTGCTGCTGATGTTCGCCGCCCGTGCCCAGAACGTGCGCGAAACGATCCTGCCGGCGCTCGACCGCGGCGCATGGGTGATCAGCGACCGCTTCACCGATTCCAGCTATGCCTACCAGGGCGGCGGGCGCGGGCTGGACGTCGGCTTCATCGCCGAACTTGAACGCCGCGTGGTCGGCTTGCAGCCGGGCCTGACCCTGCTGCTGGACGTGGATGTCGCCCAGGGCCGCGAACGCACTCGCGGCCGCGACCTGGCGCCCGGAGCGAATGGCCCTGACCGGATCGAACGTGAGCGCGACGAGTTCTTCGAGCGCGTGCGCGCCACCTATCGCGCGCGCGCCGCTGCCGAACCACGGCGCTTACGCGTGATCGACGCGTCGCAACCGGCGCTGGCGGTGGCCGCTGACGCGGTCGCGCAACTGCGTGCGTGGCGGGACGGCGCGACATGAGCGCGGCGAATTCCGTCCTCGCGCCCTGGCAGCGTCGCGTCCACGACCATGCGGCCACGGCGCTCGACGCCGGCCGGCTCGGGCATGCGCAGCTGTTCTGCGGCCCGGCGCACCTGGGCAAGCACGCCGTCGCGCTGCAGCTGGCGCGACGCCTGATGTGCACGCAGCCCGTCGCCGGCGGTGCGCCCTGCGGCAAATGCCGCGGCTGCGAGCTGATGGTGGCCGGCACCCACCCCGACTTCATGGACATCTCGTTCGTCCCGACAAAGGATGGTTCGAAGCTGCGCACCGAGATCGTGATCGAACAGATCCGCGCGCTGTCGGAGCAGCTGACCTTGACACCGCAGTTCGGCGGCGCCCAGGTCGCGATCATCGACCCGGCCGACATGATCAACCACGCTGCCAGCAATGCCTTGCTCAAGACGCTTGAGGAGCCGGTGCCGGGGCGCCACCTGTGGCTGGTCGCCGCGCGTCCGGAAAAGCTGTCGGCGACCATCCGCAGCCGCTGCCAGCGGCTCGAATTCCGCCTGCCGCCGCGCGACGAGGCACGGGCCTGGCTGCAGGCGCAGGGGCACCCGCAGAAAGCCGCCGACGAGGCGCTGGATGCCGCGCGCGGCCATCCGGGGCTGGCCGACGCGTGGCTGCACGATGGCGGCATCGCGCTGCGGCGCGAAGTGGCCGCCGACCTTGGCAAGCTCGCGCGCGGCGAACTGGGCGCGGTCGAGGCCGCCCAGCGCTGGACCGCCGGCGACGACGCGGCGATGCGCCTGCGTCACGCGGCCGACCTCGCCCTCGCCGAGGCCGCGAGCTTGACCACGCCTGCGCGAATGCGGAAGCTGGCCGCCTGGTTCGACGCGGCCAACCGCACCCGTGAACTGCTGCAGACCACGGTGCGTGCGGACCTCGCGGTTACCGAGCTGTTGCTCGCATGGCGCGGGTGAGGGGCCGTGCCTGGCCGATGTCCTGTCGGCGTCGGCCGCGGGCCTGAACGCGCGGGCCTGAACGCGCGGGCCTGAACGCCTGGGCATGGATGGCCGGGTCGAACGATCCGCCAGCCGATTGGGCGCACCATGGACGGCATCATTGCAGTAGGGGAGCGAAGGCATGAGTGCAACAGCGGGCGGCGCACGACAGGGCATCCTGTCGCTGGCGGTGAAGGACAAGGCGCAGCTCTACGCGGCCTACATGCCGTACCTGAAACATGGCGGCATCTTCGTGCCCACGCCCAAGCGTTACTTCCTCGGTGACGAGGTCTTCCTGCTGCTGACCCTGCCCGAATCCAGCGAACGCCTGCCTGTGGCCGGCAAGGTGGTCTGGGCCACGCCGACCGGCGCCCAGGGCAACCGCACCGCCGGCGTCGGCGTGCAGTTCGCCGACACGCCCGAAGGCGAGACGGTCAAGGGCCGCATCGAGACCCTGCTCGCCGGCGCGCTGGGCGCGGACAAGCCGACCCACACCATGTGATCCGCAGCGGGTGTCGCGTGCGTCCGGCAAGTTGCCGGACGCGCGGCAACCGGGATGGCGATTTGCGACGATGATCAGCAACGAACTCGAAATCGAACCCTGGCGCACGCGGCTGCTGCAACGCGGCCGCGTGCAGATCCGCGACTTCCTGCAGGCGTCGGCCGCCGAGCGCATCCGCGAATGCCTCGAACGCGAGGTGCCGTGGGAGGTGTCGCAGCGCGCCGACCTGGTACTGGATGGGCCGCCTCCGGCTCCGCGCGAGGACGACGAACTGCTGCGCGCAGCGTATGCGCGGGCGCGCGAAGGCTTCGAATTCGTGTTCGACCGCTACCGCATGGTCGAGGCGATGCGCGACGGCCGGGACCCCGGTCTGCTCCTGCACGTGGTGCTGGACTTCCTCAACAGCCCGCAGTTCATCGCGTTCACGCATGAACTCACCGGCGACACCCGCATCCGCATGGTCAGCGCGATGGCCGCGCGCTACCGGCAGGGCCATTTCCTCAACATGCACAACGACAGCGCGAAGGACGAGGACCGCGCGTTCGCCTACGTCATCAACCTCGGCCGCGGCTGGCAGGCGGACTGGGGCGGGCAACTGCAGTTCTTCGGCGAGGGCGGCGACATCGTCGAGACATTCGTGCCGCACTGGAACTCGCTGAGCCTGTTCCACGTGCCGCAGATGCACCAGGTGGGCCTGGTCACGCCGTGGGCGCGTGACGACCGATACAGCATTGCGGGCTGGTTCCGGCGCTGAGCGCAGATCCGAAAAGCCCGTAGGAGCGGGGGGGGGGGGGGGGGGGGGGGGGGGGGGGGGGGGGGGGGGGGGGGGGGGGGGGGGGGG